>NZ_SLXE01000012.1 GCF_004341385.1 Uruburuella suis | reverse complement strand
TGGAGAACCATCCTCAACGGGTGGCTGCGTATTTTAGAGATCCGAAGGTGAAGTATGCTGCATAAACATTTCAATATTTAATTGCCGAATCAATATATGAAAAATAAGCGCCCGGAAAAGTTGTTACGGCGATAGGATAAGGAAACGCCGTGAAAGTTCATGCTGCGGTTAACTTTTCTTTGCCACTTTTCACTCAACAAAACATCAAATAGGTATTTTTCTCCACACGCCATGGAAGAAAAGATGTTCCGTTTGCAGCGAGGCAATTCTGCAAGGCCGTCTGAAAAGGCAGGCCGGGGTTTGCTATAATCACGGTTTCCGCCACCGCCACCGAGCCGCATTATGGACATCATCCAATATCCCGACAGCCCTTTCAAACTGCACCGGCCTTTTGCCCCCGCCGGCGACCAGCCCACCGCCATCGCCGGCCTGCTCGAAGGGCTTTCAGACGGCCTCGCGTATCAAACGCTTTTGGGCGTAACCGGCTCCGGCAAAACCTACACCATGGCCAATGTGATTGCGCAAAGCGGCCGCCCGGCCATCATCATGGCGCACAACAAAACGCTGGCGGCGCAGCTTTATGCCGAAATGCGCGAATTTTTCCCCGAAAATTCAGTGGAATATTTCGTGTCTTACTATGATTACTATCAGCCTGAAGCCTATGTGCCGAGCCGCGATCTGTTTATCGAAAAAGATTCGGCGATTAATGAGCACATCGAGCAAATGCGGCTTTCCGCCACCAAAAACCTGATGACGCGCGACGATGTGATTATCGTGGCCACCGTGTCGGCCATTTACGGTATCGGCGACCCCACTGAATACCAGCAAATGGTGCTTTCTGTTAAAGAAGGCGACTCAATCAGCCAGCGCGACGTGATTTCCATTTTGGTTTCGATGCAATACGACAGGGGCGACATGGATTTCAAACGCGGCTCGTTCCGCGTGCGCGGCGATGTGATTGATGTTTATCCCGCCGAGAGCGCCGATGTGGCGCTGCGCATCAGCCTGTTTGACGACGAAATCGACCGCCTCGAGCTGTTTGATCCGCTCACCGGCGGCAGCCTGCAAAGAGTAGGGCGCTACACCGTGTTCCCCTCCAGCCATTATGTCACCCCGCGCGACACCGTGCTGCGCGCTTGTGAGAGCATCAAAGAAGAATTGCGCGAACGCGTGGCCTTCTACACCCAGGAAAACCGCCCCGTCGAAACCCAGCGCATCGAGCAGCGCACCCGTTTCGATTTGGAAATGCTCTATGAAATGGGCTTTTGCAAAGGCATTGAAAACTACAGCCGCCACTTTTCCGGCAAAAAAGAAGGCGAGCCGCCACCCACGCTGATGGACTATCTGCCCAAAAATGCGATTATGTTTATCGACGAGAGCCACGTTACCGTTACCCAAATCGGCGGCATGTATAAAGGCGATGCCAGCCGCAAGCAAAACCTGGTCGACTACGGCTTCCGCCTGCCCAGCGCCCGCGACAACCGCCCGCTCAAATTCCCCGAATTCGAACGCATCATGCCGCAAACGGTGTTCGTGTCCGCCACCCCCGCCAAATATGAAGAAGAGCACGCCGGCCAAGTGGTCGAGCAAGTGGTGCGCCCCACCGGCCTGGTCGACCCGCTTATCGAAATCCGCCCCGTGGGCACCCAAGTAGACGACTTGCTCAGCGAAATCAACATCCGCAAAGAAAAAGGCGAGCGCGTGCTCGTCACCACGCTCACCAAGCGCATGGCCGAGCAGCTTACCGATTATTACAGCGAATTGGGCGTGAAAGTGCGCTATCTGCACAGCGACATCGACACCGTAGAGCGCGTGGAAATCATCCGCGACTTGCGCTTAGGGCTGTTTGACGTATTGGTGGGCATCAACTTGCTGCGCGAAGGCTTGGACATCCCCGAAGTATCATTGGTGGCGATTCTCGATGCCGACAAAGAAGGTTTTTTGCGCAGCCACCGCAGCCTCATCCAAACCATCGGCCGCGCCGCCCGTAATGTGAATGGCTTGGCGATTTTATACGCCGACAAAATCACCGATTCCATGAAAGCCGCCATCGGCGAAACCGAACGCCGCCGCGAAAAACAAACCAAGTTCAACGAAGAACACGGCATCGTGCCGCAGCAAATCGTCAAAAAAGTGAAAGACATCATCGATGGTGTGTATCACGAAGAGAGCGGCGGCAAAGGGCGCGGCAAAGGCAAAAACAAGGTGAAAGTGGGCGAAATCCGCAACGAAGACGACGCACTCAAAGAAATCGCCAAACTCGAAAAAGCCATGCAAGCCGCCGCACGGGATTTGCAGTTTGAAGAAGCGGCGGTGATTCGTGATCAGATTCGGGGGATTAAGGAAGGGTTGTTGTTTGGGGCGGTGGGGGAGTGAAGGCTGCCTGAGAAAACATTAATTCTGGAAAAGAGAAATCTTATTAAACTATAGGTATCCTCATGAATAATAAGGAATCATTTAAATTATTGATTTCACAGTGCACGGTATTGGGGCCAGTTTCTAAAAAGATTGTTGCAGCGGCTGAAAATGAACTGCAAGTGTCTTTTCCGGAGGAATATAAACAATTTTTATACGAGTTTGGCGCTCTCATGGGCAATGGAATAGAAATTTATGGATTGCCTGCTCAAGATGAAGCAAATCCTCCATTTTGGCAAAATGTGGTTACTGTTACCCAACAGCTTCAATCTTATAATCAAATTGGCGCTGAAAATAAAAAATTTATTCCCATTTCAAGCGATGACATGGATATGAATTATTTTATGGACACAACTAAATCTCCAGAACTTCATATTTGGGCGATTGGCCATGATAGCAAATTGCTTATCGCATCCAATTTATATGAATTTATGATAAAAATACGTGATTTAAACTGTTAACAATAACAAGCGTAGGGTGCGTTCCATGCAGCATTTCACCCAAATCCGGTGCGCATGGCGCACCCTGCTATTTTATGGTGGTTGCTGGCCATAAACCAAGGCTGCCTGAAAAGCTATATTGTTTCCAATTTGAAAACAGCGGATACGGCTATCAGCTTGCTGTGCCGAAAAGGTGAATAATCATGCCCGACTCCTTGCAAATGCTATCGAATCAAAACCGTTACTTTCTCAAAGACCAAACCCATATCTATTATCTGAACAAAAGCAACAAGCCGGCCAAGGTGCCCGGTGCGGATTATGCTTCTTTTGAAGTGGTGTCCCACTGCTTGGCCAAAGATGCACATGCTGTTTATGCGCTGAGCGGCAGCGGGGAGGGCTTGCAGATTTTTGCAGCGGCCGATATGGATAATCTGTTTTTTCTGCCGGCCACCATCAGCGGTGATTATTTTGCCGACCTGCAAAATCTGTATCACTACAACGGGCATTTTATTGAATATTGCAACGTTATCGACATGACGCAGGAAACCGAGCCAATCAAGCGCTATCTTGCGCAAAATCATGGTGATAAGGCGGCTTGGTGGAATTGCGCTGAAGGTTTTTACCGGCGGCTGCAACCGCTCTCGGCTCATCATTATCAAAGCGAAAACCGGATTTTTTATTATTTTAAAGATGATAAAGATTTGTATGACTACCCTGTTTACAATACCAAGGTGTCCGGCTTTAATTTTGACCATGACGGCTGCTTTATTGCGCTCAGAGATGTCGATGTGGCTACGTTTCAAGTGTTGAATGAGATTTATGCCAAAGATAAAAACAGCGTTTATTTCTATGCCAGAAAAATCGCAGCCGATGCGGCTACGTTTGCCGTGATAGACCGGCTGTTTGCCAAAGACGGCCACGGCATTTGGTTTAACGGGCGGTTGGCGGATGTGGCGGATGTGGATACGTTTGAAGTGCTGACCAAAAACGAAAGAAGATGTGAGGCGCATCGGGCTAGGGATAATAGGGCGGAATATGTTTCCAAAAACGCCAAAATCAGGCACCAAGGCTATGCGCATATTTTGAAAAAGGTAAAAGCCGGCAGCAAATAATGGTTGGCGGATTCGGCGGCAGCGGGCGGGGTATGCGCGAGTTAAGCAAGCGTAGGTCGGATACTTGTATCCGACAAAATGGATGCCGTCTGAAAACGATTGCTGAAACAGGAAAATGTCGGATTCGAGAATCCGACCTACGGCACTGCTGGATTACCAGAAAAACCCGTAGGGGCGGATTTCATATCCGCCCGTCCCACGAGATACGCAATACCGACAACGGGTGGGTATCAAACCCGATCCTACAAAATGTGTTTGCTGCGTGAACGGTTTGCGGAAGTTTAGGCCGTCTGAAAAGCAAGCGTAGTGGCGTGAGCTATGCCCACGAAAAAAAATAAAATATTTACTTTCAGCTAACCTTGTTGCTTTGCATGGCTATTCGCGGGTATAGCCCACGCTACCATTTACGGGTTTGAAGCAACTGCCTGAGCCATTAAAATAAAGTTTTTGCCAAAGCCATATTTTTTCAGACGGCCTTGATAAAATAAATATCCGAACACAACCTGTTTTAAAAAAGGAAACCTACATGACTGTTTGGAATAAAAAATCCGACCGCGCTGCTGCTCATGCGGCTTTAAATAAGGCGGGCGATCGGGAATTTGCCGCGGCAAAGGCAAGGTTGGCCGAGCAGGTGGCGTGTTTGGAGAATACCGATGATGTGTGGGCGCTCAGCAAAGCGGCCAAAGAAGTCTGCAAAGATTTTGATTTTTGGTATACCGACAGGTTTAGCGATATGGGTCTCAAACTGATGCGGCATCACAATTACGGTTACTTGACTGATGAAGATTTGGCGGTGTTTTCCGATGAGGTACGAGCTATATTAACCAATTTGCGCCGATGATGCTTATAGCGTGCGTAGGGTGTGTGCCCCTAGGCACGCACGCGTTTTTGGAAACGTTGCAACCGCGTGCGTGGCTGGCATCACACACCTTGCTTGGAAATTAACAAAGGCCGTCTGAAACATATGTTTTCAGACGGCCTCGGTTTATTCAAAAAATTTTCCCATCGTAAGATGTTCAGATGCCCGCTTTTTGTATTGCGGCAGCGTGATTTATTTCAAGCGGCATCATCTCAACTGGCCGATTCCTTTTCCATAACAGCCGGATATTTCAGCCCGAGCACCAGCAAGATGGCGATGATTAAGAGAATGGGCAATATGGTTAAGGCCGTCTGAATGTCGGCGCTAATGCCTCGGGTGAGCAATTCGCCGGGGACAGACATCAATATCCCCGCCGTTAAGAATTGGCTGCCGTTCACCAAGGCGGCAGAAGTGCCTGCATAAGCGGAGCCGGCCTGTTTGGCTGCCAGCGCAAATGGCAGCATGGATGCACCGGCGGCAAAGCCCCAAAGCCACATCAAGCTGTAGCAGCCCCAAGCGCCGGGTACTTTGGCAAAGATTAAAAAGGCGATGCACACCAGCTGGATAATCAATCCTGCCATCAGGGCATTTTTGGCTTGACCTGCTTTCTGCCCCCACCAAACAAATGCCGGCGCACCAAAGGCAAGCCCCAGCCAGCTTAGCGAAACGGCGGTGTTGGCCTCGCTTTCCAGCAAGCCGTGATTGAGCAAAAGCATAGGACCCCACACCACGCCTACGCACAGCATCACGCCGAAAGAGCAGGCACCAATCAGCATGATGCGCCACATTTGCGGCACGCGGATTACGGTTGCCACATCATGTAGGATGCTTTTTGCGAATAAGGGGATGCTTTGAATGCCTTCTTTATGGCTTTGATAATGAGGCGGATCACGCAGCCATAAAAACATCAGCAACAGCACACACAAGCCCAGCATGCCGATGCCGTTAATCACCCAATCCCAAGGCAGTTTTACCAAAACATGGTTTAATACTTGTTGTGAGAAAAAAGCCGAAAGCGAGGCAACAAACTGAACACAGGCAAACATAAAGCCATAACGCTCAGGTGCAAACCACATGCCGCCCACAAAGCCGGCGCCGATAAAGCCGAAAGATGCGCCCATGGCGATTAAAACCTGCGCCAGCAGCAGCCCTGTTAAGGTTGTGGAATAGGCAAAACAAAACACACCCACGGTAAGCAGGGTGCAGGCCACCGGCAACACCCGCTGCGCGCCCAAACGATCCAACAATGAGCCCGAAGCGAGCTGGCTAACGGCAAAACACACCGTATACATCGAGCCGATCAAACCGATATCGGAAGCCGTTAAAAGCAGGCTTTGCGCCATTTTGGCATTGGTGATGGCATAGCCTGTTTGGAAGCCGAATACCAATATCACAAAGCTGACTGCGATTGACCAATTAAGCCATGCAAGCGGGCGGGATGGCGGATAAGTTGCGGTTTGCATACTGCTGCTCCTGCAAATGCTGGGGTCTGTTTACGATGAATAATAAAATTAAGTAATTAATTTTATTAAATTTAAGATGCTTTGAAGTTAATGTGAATCAATTTTTAAGGGTTTGATAAAAAGGTTGAAGCAGGGCGGGCATTCCGCCCCGTTTCAACTTATTGGTTTTTGGGGTAACACTCTTTAATAAAGAGCGAGATTACCAGCGCAACCGCCAAAGCCCCTATGCAAACCAGCATGGCATTTTGATAATCGGCAAGCAGCCCTTCGGTGCCGCTCAATAAATTACCCGGCAAACCCATTAATAAGCCGCCCAGCACAAACATCAAACCATTCACAATGGATGCGGAAGTGCCGATCAAACGGGGCGGCACATTATCACCGGCAGCGGTAAAGTTGAGCATGTGGCCGGCATTGGCAAAACCAAAGATGAAATACAGCACCATAGCGAGGGTGGGCGACATAGGCATATAAATCGCCAAGCCTAAAACAAGCAATTGAATCAAGGTGGAAATCACAATAGGCCATTTTCGCGATTTAAGCATATCGGAAATTTTATTGATAAGCGGGCTGCCCACGGCAAGGCCGAGCCACAAACAAGCCGTTGCATGATTGGCGGCGCTTTCCGTTAAACCGTGCGCCATCATCAATTTCGGCCCCCACACCACACCTAAGGCCAACATCATCCCAAAGGTGATGGCGCCCTGAAAACCAATCACCCAGATTTGCACTTTTTTCAATACTTCGGTAATGGCGGCAAATACGGAGCCGACAAATTTAACCGGTGAAAGATTTTGGCTGCTAACCGGCACGGGGTCACGCACAAACAATACGGCGCAGAGCAGCAAAGCCACACCGAAAATGCCGAATGCTGTAATCAGCGTGCGCCAATCCCAAGTGCTCAAAGCAACGTCAAAAGCCGCTTGACCAAAGGCGGAAGATAAGGCCGCCACCAATTGCACCAAGCCAAACATAATGCCGAATTTGGCCATGCCAAACCAAGTGCCACCCACATAGCCCGCACCCACAAAGCCCGCGCAAGAGCCCAATGCCAAAATCACTTGCGACAACAACAGCATTTCAAAACTTTGCGCAAAGGCAAATAAAAATACCCCGATAGCCACTAGCGCAATGGCCGGCAGCAACACTTTTCGGCTGCCCAATTTATCCAGCAACGCACCGGCAAACAGCTGGGAGATGGCAAACACCCAGGTGTAAACCGCAGCAATCAAACCGATTTGATCAATACGCAGATTCAAAGACTGCGCCACGCTGTTATTCAAAATGGCGTAGCCGGTTTGCACATTAAAGAGCCAAACCACAAACGCCACCGCAATCGTCCATACCAGCCATGCGCGGCCACCACCCAATTTGGGTGAATTTACTTGAGCATTACTCATTTTTTACTCCTGTTTCCCCCGGTTTTTATCGTTCGCCGGAGGAAACGTTATGGTGAAGAAAAGATTAATTCGCAGGTGCCGTATATACCGGCTTGCCGGCAACATAAGTTGCCGCGATTGCACGGTCGTCACCCAATGTCATCTGAATAAAAAGCGTTTCTTCCAAATTTTTGGCATAGCGCATGCGGTATTCAATGATGGGGGTGGATTTCAGGTTGATCACGGCCAAATCGGCCTCCATGCCAACTTCGATTGAGCCGATTTTGTCTTCCAGACGCAGCGCTTCGGCAGTGCCGCGGGTGGCCAGATAAAAAGCGTGCCCAGCCGACAAGGCATAGCCATTCAATTGCGCCGATTTATAAGCTTCATTCATGGTTTGCAAAATAGAGAAGCTGGTGCCCGCGCCCAAATCGGTTGCCAGGCCGACGCGCACGGGGCGGCGCGGGTCTTTGGCTTTTTTCACGTTGAAATAGCCCGAGCCCAAGAAGAAATTTGAAGTGGGGCAATGCGCAATGGCCGAGCCGGTTTCACTGAATATCGACAATTCATCTTCGGTCAAGTGAATGCCATGGCCATAAATCGCCCGCTCGCGCAGCAAGTTGTATTTCATATACACATCAGTGTAGTCGCGCGCATCGGGGAATAAATCTTTCACCCAAGCCACTTCGTTAACATTTTCCGAAACGTGGGATTGAATCAGCGTGTCTGGAAATTCTTGCGCCAGCGCGCCGACCATTTCCAATTGCGCCACAGAAGAAGTGGGCGCAAAGCGCGGGGTGATCACATATTCCGCACGCCCTTTTTTGTGCCATTTTTCAATCAAAGCGCGGGATTCGTCATATGAGCGCTGCGGGGTATCCAGCAGCGCTACCGGCGCGTTGCGGTCCATGCATACTTTGCCGGCCATAATACGCATATCGTATTTTTCGGCTTCTTCAAAAATCGCATCCACCGATTGCGGGAACACGGTGCAATAAACGGTTGACGAGGTCACGCCGTTTTTAAACTGTTCATTCAAAAACACCTTGGCCACTTCTGCCGCATGCGCTTTTTGCGCAAAGCCTTGCTCAACGATAAAGGTATAGTTATTGAGCCAGTCGATCAGCTGTTCGCCGTAGGCGGCAATCATTTCTGTTTGGGGATAATGCACATGGCTGTCGATAAAGCCGGGCATGATGATGCTGTCGGTATGGCGGGTGACTTCCACATCGGCCGGCAAAGTGGTCAACACCTCATCAGCCTTGCCCACAGCGGTGATCTTCCCTGCCTCCATCACAATCACCGCATCCGATTCATAAACCATGCAGTCCTTCAAATCTTGGAAAAAAGGGTCTGCTTTAAAAGTTAACATCGCACCGCGAATAGCCGTTTTCATACTCATCACTCCTAAAGAATCAAAACATTAATAACCTACACAAACGATTCTACTCAAAAATTTATCTTAATGCAAAGATGTTTGATGTAAAGATATTTAATATAAAGATTTTTTGGTAAAAATAGTTCCATATCAAAATAAACTGAATTACAATACATCGGAATAAATAAAGAAGTGCAAGGCAGCAAGCCGCAGCACTTCTTTATTTCACGATAAATGGCACACACAGATAAACAACACGCAACCAAGCAAGGAATATGTATGGCGCAGCAAGAAAGAAAAGAAAAAGACCTGATAGATGAATTGATTATGCACTGGCACACCGTATTGCCCGATTTAGACACCGGCGGCACGGAAACCATCGGCCGCATCGTCCGGCTCAATTACTTCATTTCACGCGAATTGGAGGCCAACCTATCGCACTACCAACTCAATATCGGGGAATTCAATGTGTTGGCGGCATTGCGCCGAAAAACCGTCCCCCACCAGCTAACCGCAGGCCAGCTGCAAGGCTTGGTGATGATTTCATCCGGCGGCCTGACCAACCGCATCAACCGCCTTGAGGCGCGCGGATTAATCGTACGCTTGCCGGATAAAAACGACCGGCGCGGTGTGATTGTGCAATTAACGGGTGAGGGAAAAAAGCTGATTGAATCAGCAGCACCCACCCATCTGAATGTGGAAAAATCTTTGGCTTCACCTTTAAGCCAAGCAGAGCAAACGCAGCTTTCTATGCTGTTAAAAAAACTCTTGCTGGCTTATGAAAGCAATGCTTGAGCGGCGCGTTTGCCCCATTTTCTATTATAAATATTGCATGCAAAAGGCCGTCTGAAAGCTTTTTCAGACGGCCTTGATAATGCATCACCGATATTCAATCAATTTTCGTAATGATCAATGCTCGGGCAGGAACACACTAAGTTGCGGTCGCCATACACATCGTCCACGCGGTTTACGCTCGGCCAGAATTTGTTGTCGCGCACATAGGGCAGCGGGAACACGGCTTCTTCGCGGCTGTAGGGGTGTGCCCATTCGCCGGCCACGTTAAACGCGGCGTGCGGGGCGTTGACCAGCGGGTTGTTGTCTGCCGGCCATTCGCCGCGCTGCACTTTCAGCGCTTCTTGTTTGATTTGCTTCATGGCGGCGATAAAGCGGTCGAGCTCGGCGCGGCTTTCGCTCTCGGTGGGCTCGATCATCAAGGTGCCTGCCACGGGGAAGCTCATGGTGGGCGCGTGGAAGCCGTAGTCCATCAAGCGTTTGGCGATGTCCACTTCGGTGATGCCGCTCTCGGCTTTTAAGGGTCGCAAGTCGATGATGCACTCGTGCGCCACGCGGCCGTTTTTGCCGGTGTAGAGTACGGGATAATCTTCGCTCAGCGCTTGGGCGACATAGTTGGCGTTCAAAAGCGCGGCTTCGGTGGCCTCTCGCATGCCTTGTTTGCCCATCATGGTGATGTACATCCAGGTAATCGGCAAAATGCCGGCGCTGCCGTAAGGCGCGGCAGACACGGCGCCCATGCCCGCTACTGCGCCTTCCACCGGTGCCACGGCATGGCTGGGGGCAAACGGGGCGAGGTGCGCTTTCAAACCAATCGGGCCCATGCCGGGGCCGCCGCCGCCGTGCGGAATGCAGAAGGTTTTGTGCAGATTCATGTGCAACACGTCTGCGCCCACTTCGGCTGGCTGCATAATGCCCACTTGTGCATTCATATTGGCACCGTCCATATACACTTGGCCGCCGTTTTCATGAATGATGCGGCAGATGTCGCGTATGCCTTCTTCATACACGCCGTGCGTGGAAGGATAGGTAATCATCAGTGCGCCCAAAGTGTCTTTAAATTCAGCAGCTTTGGCTTCTAAATCGGCAATATCCACATTGCCGGCTTCATCGGTGGCCACCGCCACCACTTTCATGCCCAGCATTTGCGCGGTGGCGGGGTTGGTGCCGTGCGCCGAGCGCGGAATCAGGCACACGTTGCGGCTGCTTTGGCCGTTGGCGGCGTGAAAGCGGCGGATGGCCAGCAAGCCCGTGTATTCGCCTTGTGCGCCGGAGTTGGGCTGGATGGCAATCGCATCAAAGCCGGTGATGGCTTTGAGCTGGTTTTGCAGGCTTTCCAGCATTTCCAGATAGCCCGCCGCCTGATTGCGCGGGGCAAAGGGGTGGATTTGGCTGAATTCGGGCCAGGTAATCGGCAGCATTTCGGCGGTGGCGTTGAGCTTCATGGTGCACGAGCCGAGCGAAATCATGCTGCGGTTCATCGCCAAATCGCGCTCTTCCAGCTTTTTCAGGTAGCGCAGCATTTCGTGCTCGGTGTGGTAGCGGTTAAACACAGGGTGTTGCAGGATTTTGTCTTGGCGCAGCAGATTTTGTGGCAAGGCAAACGAGATTTCCTGCGGCAATGCAGCAGCTTTGCCGGTGAACACAGCGGTGAGTGCGGCAGAATCTTCGGCGCTCGATTCTTCGTGGAAAGCGATGGCCAACTGAGTTTCCCCCACGCGGCGCAGGTTGAAGCCGGCATCGAGCGCGCGTTGGTAAATGTCGCCGGCCTTATTGCCGCATTCCACCAGCACGGTGTCGAAAAAGGCCGGGTGCACCACTTCGAGGCCGTCTGAAACCGAAACCGCAGCGGCAAAAGCGCTCGCCAGCGCGTGAATGCGCGTGGCAATGCGTTTCACACCTTCGGGGCCGTGATACACCGCATACATGCCCGCCAAATTGGCCAGCAGCACTTGCGAGGTGCAGATATTGGAATTGGCTTTTTCGCGGCGGATATGCTGCTCGCGCGTTTGCAGCGCCATACGCAGCGCCGGTTTGCCCGAAGCATCAATTGACACACCGATAATGCGGCCGGGCGCAGAGCGTTTGTCGGCATCTTTAAAGGTGAAATAAGCCGCGTGCGGGCCGCCGAAGCCCATCGGCACGCCGAAGCGCTGAGTGTTGCCCAAGGCCACATCTGCGCCCATTTCGGCGGGTGATTTCAGCAACACCAGGCTCATCACATCGGCCGCCACCGCCACTTGCGCGCCTTTGGCTTTCACGGCGGCAATCACTTCGCTCAAATCGGCCACATCGCCGTTTTTGCCCACATATTGGAACAAGGCGCCGAAATAATCGCCCTCAGCGGCTGCTTGAAAATCGCCCACCACCAGTTCAAAACCGAAATATTCGGCACGGGTGCGCATCACATCCAGCGTTTGCGGATACACGCGCTCATCCACAAAATATTGGTTTGATTTCGATTTGCTCACGCGCCGAGCCATGGCCATGGCTTCGGCGGCGGCGGTGGCTTCATCCAGCAACGAAGCGCCCGCCATTTCGTGGCCGCTCAAATCAATGCACATTTGCTGGAAATTCAGCAGCGCTTCCAGCCGCCCTTGCGCGATTTCGGCTTGATAAGGCGTGTAGGCCGTGTACCAGCCCGGGTTTTCCAACACATTGCGCTGAATCACATAAGGCAGGCGCGTGGGGTAATAGCCCAGGCCGATATAGCTTTTGTTGATTCGGTTTTTCGCCGCCATGCCTTTTAATTTCGCCAGCGCATCGGCTTCGGAAAGCGCATCGGGCAAATCGAGTTCAGACGGCATACGGATGCTCTGCGGCACCGTGCCATCAATAAAAGCCGGCATATCCTGCTCGCCCAAAGCGGCCAGCAAAGCAGGCTGGTCGGCAAAGCTGATGTGGCGTGCGCTAAATTCGGCGGGGTTGAATAAATCGTTGAAGTTCATGGTTTTTCCTCTGGTTTTGTTAAATGTTGCGTTGTTGCTTGATTGGGTGGTTGAGGCCGTCTGAAAGGTTTCAGACGGCGTTTATTTCTGTGTTGCCATTGTCGGGGCGCAATCCACCGCCGATATGTCCACCGGCGGCAATGCTCTGCCGTGTTTGTCCTGCATGGCAAACTGAGCCGATAGTATGCCCGGCATCAGGCCGCCTTGCGGGCTGCAAGCCATCGGCAGCAAAAGCTGCTTCATTTGGCTGTGCAGATAGAGCAGTGCATCCGGGTGGATTTGGCTGAAATCCTGATCGGTAAGGGTATAGCGTGCAAACATATGGCCGTTTTTCACGCCGCCCTCGTCTAAGCGCACATTATCCGCAATCATGCTGCTTTCAAACGCCATCGTGCCGCGTGCCTGCGCTTTTTTGGCTGCTTCGCTTCGGCATTCGCGCGGGTGGACCTGCCATTTTGCCAACAGCTTGCTCTTGCTGTCGAGCACGCGGTAATTTATGGCAATCGGCTGCAAAGGCGGCGGCGATTGGCAGGTTTCCAAATAATATTCCTGAAGCGTGCCGGCCTTCATGCTTTGGAGAATGCCGCTCATCATCTGCTCGGCTTGCACGCGGCTACTGGGCTTTCCCGGTGTTAAGGTTTGCATCAGTGCTTCTGCTTGCGGCAGACGGTAATCTACATGCCATTGATCTTTTTCAAGCGCCGCTTTGGTTACGGTGATAAAACCGTTAACCGGCAAAGGCAGATACGCCTGCATCTGCTCGCTTATATCGGCATAATGGGCGCGGGTTGCTTCGTTCAGTGGTGCGGCCTGCAAAGTGCCGGCGGCAAGTGCTGCGGCCAGAAAGCATAATATGCGTTGCATGGATATTCCTTTGTATTCCTTTGTTGTGGTGCGCGCGATATAGCTGTTGTTGAGGCCGTCTGAAAGGTTTCAGACGGCATGTGTGCGTTATCGCGCAAAACCCTGCTGCTTTAAAAAAGCCCACATTTTTTCGGCAAACACGCGGTAGCCTTGCGCGTTGGCGTGAATCTGGTCGGATTTCAATTTTTTGTCGCCCAGCACTTCCGCCCATGCGCCTTTGAGAAGCGGCACGTTTAATTCGGCGGCCAATTCCTCATACATAGGGTGTTCGCTCAGGCGGCCGAAGAGGGCGCCGGTGGTGAAATAGGGCACGGCCACCAGCACCGCCGGCATGCCTGCGGCTTTGATTTGCTGCACGATTTGGCGGATGTTGCTGCGGGTGTCGGCTTCGGGCACTTTGCGCAGAAAATCGTTGCCGCCTATGCTCACCAGCACCAATTGCGGCTGCCGGCGCATCAGCGCGGGCAATCTGGCCAGCGCCTGAGCGCTGGTGTTGCCCGACACGCCGCCGTTGATAATTTGCCAACCGGTGAGGCCGGCGAGCACGGCAGGGTAGGCGGCTTCGGCATCGGCGCCGTAGCCGGCGGTGAGCGAATCGCCCAGCGCCAATATGGTGCTGCCGGTGGGCAGAGCGGCATGCGGCGCGGTTTTGCCGCAAGCGGTTAAAGCGGCGGCCAAAAGGGCGCTTATCTGCACAAAGCGGCGGCGGGTGATGGAAAGTGTGTTCATGATGATTGTGATTCCCGCTTTTCAGACGGCCTTTGCTATTTTTGTTTTCACCATGCCTTTGGCGGCAATCAGCAAGGCCAAAAGCTGCACCGCCAGCAAAGCGGCCACCACGCCGTGCCAGCCGCCGCTTTTATAAGCCAGCCCGCACAGCCAGGCGCCGATGGTGCCGCCGGTGTAGTAAGCCATGTAATAGAGGCCCGAGGCGAGCGAGCGGCCTTCTTTCACATTCACGGCGATATAGCTGATGGTGGCCGCCTGCGTGATAAACACGCCCGACGACATCAGTGTGAGCGCGGCCACAATGCCCCACATGGGCGGCGATAAAGTGGCCAACACGCCCGCCATCGATAAAGCCAATGCCATCATCACCGTGCGCGCGCCGCCGAAGCGGGTGATGAGCCTGGCCGATAAAGGCGTAATCACCATGCCGATAAGATACACGGCAAACAGGTTGGCAAGCTGGGCGCTGTTCAAGGCATAAGGCTCGTCGGCCAAATAAAGGTTGATATAGGTAAAGCAGCCCACCAGCGAAAACAGCACACAAGCGCCCAGCGCGCCGGCGGTGAGCACATAGCGGTTGTGCAGATGCGCGCTCAAGGTTTGCAAAGCAGTTTGGATTTTGGGCTTGGCCACAAAATTTCTCGAAGCGGGCAGCTGCTTCCACACGAAAAACGCGCTGGCCAGGCTCAAGGCCGCCATCACATAAAACGCGCCGCGCCAGCCCATGATTTCGCTTAAATGGCCGAGCAAAAAGCGCCCCAAAAAGCCGCCCAGCACCGTGCCCGACACATAAAGCGACATCAGCCGCGCCATCATGCGCCCACTGAATTCTTCGCCGATATAGGCAATCAGCACCACCGTAATCCCCGGCACCGCCAGCCCCTGCAAAAAGCGGTAAAACATCATCGCTTCAATTGATTGCGCGCCGGCCAGCAGGGCGGTGGGTATGCCGAGAAACAGCAGCGAGCCCACAATAAACACCTTGCGCCCGAGCGCATCGGAGAGCATGCCCATAAAAGGCGACATCAGCGCCACGCCCATCACCGTGGCGCCCACCGCCAGCCCCACCTGCACTTCGCTGGCCTGTAAATCGTGCATCAAAATCGGCAAAACAGCCTGCACGGAATACACCTGCAAAAAAGCAAACACGCCGATGAGCGCGATGGCGAGCAGCAGCAGCGGTTGAGGGCGGTCGGGGTTGTGGGCGGCGTTCATAGCTTAATCATGGTTTTCGGTCGGCTTTCAGACGGCCTTTATTGTATGGGTGCATGTTTGTTGCATTTAAAAACGCGGGTATGCGCTTATTCCGGCAGAAACAGCTGATGAAAAATCACGCGTTTTTCAGCAAAACATGCCGCTGTTTACTTTTTTCCGCCACAAAAAACAGCCGCGGAAAAGCCAGCAACACATTGCCATCAGCCTGCTGCGGATAGGCCGCGCGCAGCTTTTCCAGATAATCCGCGCAAAAAGCTGCTTGTTCGGCTTCTGTGAGCCGGTTTAAAAACGGGCGCAGACCGGTGGCGCGAAACCAGTGCACTATCGCTTCGGCGTCGGGCATGATGTGGTAATAAGTGGTGCGCCAAATATCCACCGAGCACGAAGCGGCGGTTAGAATATCGTAATATTCTTCCGCCTCGGCCAGCGGCCTGCGGTTTTTCATGGCCTGCATTTGCGGCTGCCATTGCGGCAGGCGCGCGGTTTCGGCCATCAGCAAATGCGAGAGCTGCTCGAGGTTGTCGGGCATCTGCACCGCCAACACGCCGCCCTCGGCAAGCTGCTCCACCAAGCGCGGCAGCAAATCGGCATGATTGCCCGCCCATTGCAAGGCGGCATTGGCAAACAGCAAATCCGGCGGCGCATCGCTTTGCCAATCGGTAAAATCGGCCTGAATAAATTGCGCAGAGGGCACGCGCGCGGCGGCTTGCTCGAGCATGGCGGCGGAAGTGTCCACACCTGTGAGCGCGGCGTTGGGATAGGCTTGGCGTAAAAGAGCGGTGCTGTTGCCCGGGCCGCAGCCTAAATCCACCACGCGGGTAAACGCTTTGGGCGGGATTCGTGCCAATAATTCGGCCGCCGGGCGCGTGCGCTCGGCTTCAAAGCGGCGGTAAAGATCGGGATTCCATTCTTTGGTCATATTGTGTTTTCTATGCAGTCGGCTTTCAGACGGCCTGAAGGCTTGTGTTATCCCTGTTTAAAAAATAACCTGAAAGGCTGTTTTGCCTGGTTGTGTTATTGTCATTGCCTGCGGCTTGCATAGACATCAACTTCGGCCATTTCCATATTTCACGATAATGAAATAAATGAAATGCTTTTGCAAACCGGCGCAGAATATGTGGCGGCCACCTGCGCCGAAGCTGTTTAACCCGCGTGCGTGGCTGCGCCACACACCCTACACACGCTTTGAGATTTCTTATTTTTGTATCCGTTTTTCTTTGATTTCACTATCTTTTGCCCATTGCGGCTGCCGCTTCAACACCTCGGCATATATCGGGCAATCTTCGCTGTGTGCGCCGCTCAGGTAGCCTGTGCTCATTAAAAATTCATTCACAATCTCGCCGCCGACAAATTTAAACTGCTTTTTAAAGAGCTTCACCCATTCTTCTTTGCTGCGCGGGTGGTGCCCATCGAGCCATTGCTTGAACGAGCCGTGTTCGGCTTGCAGCGCCAAAATCTGCTGCGCGTTGTGAATGGCGGCGTTGACCTTTAATTTATTGCGCACAATACTGGCATCGGCCAGCAGGCGCTCGCGGTCGGCTTCGGTGTAGGCCGCTACTTTGGCGATATCGAAGCCCGAATAGGCTGCTTGAAAGGCTTTTTGCTTTTTCAGCATCAAAGTCCAGCTCAAGCCCGCTTGGTTGATTTCCAGCACCAGCCGCTCGAATAATTCGTTGTCGTCTTCAATCGGAAAGCCGTAGGCGTGATCGTGGTAATGCTTGTTGGGGTTGTCGGTGTTGTCCGGCAGCTGATTGGCAAATTCGCAATAAGTCATGTTTTTCTTTCAGACGGCCTTGTTCAGCATTGCAAAACAAAATCCACCGCCGAATGTGCGTGGATTTCAGCGCTGTCAAACAAGGGCAGGGCGCAGTCTTCGGGTTTGAGCAGCAGGCCGATTTCGGTGCAGCCCAAAATCACGCCCTCGGCACCTTGCGTGCGCAAATCTTCAATCACATCCAAATAATAAGCCTTGGCCTCGGTTTCAAAGCGGCCGAGGCACAATTCATTAAAAATCACGCGGTGGATTTCCGCCCGCTGTGTTTCAGACGGCACCAAAGTGCGCACGCCTTGCCGCTGCATACGGCGGCTGTAGAAGCCGTCGCTCATGGTGAATTGCGTGCCGAGCAAGCCCACCGTGGCCAAGCCTTGCGCTTTCACGGCTTCGGCGGTGGCATCAACCAAATGCAGCAGCGGCACTTGCACGGCGGCCTGAATTTCATCGGCCACTTTGTGCATGGTGTTGGTGGCCAGCAGCAACACATCGGCGCCGATGCGCTCGAGCTTTTGCGCGCTCTCGCTCAGGCAGGCGGCCGCTGCCGCCCAATCGCCGGTTTTTTGCAGCGCCACAATCTGCTCGAAATCCACGCTGTGCAACACAATATCGGCGCTGCGGTTGCCGCCCAGGCGCCGGTTGATTTCACGGTTGATGGTTTGGTAATACACAACCGTGCTTTCGGGGCTCATGCCGCCGATAATGCCGATGGTTTTCATAGATTTTTTGGGTGTTGTGAAAAGGCCGTTTGAATGCATACGCTGCTTTCAGACGGCCTTTGGGCGCGCCTTTGTATGATAAAAAAGGCCGTCTGAACGCAAAACTGCTTTCAGACGGCCTTCTCAATCATCAGCCGATTTCGGCAGCGTATTGCTCGGCAGTCAGCAAACCGTCTAAAGCAGCGGCATCGGCCGGTTTGATGCGGAAAAACCAGCCCGCGCCGTAAGGCTCGCTGTTGGCCGTTTCCGGCGCATCCACCAAATCTTGGTTCACGGCCACAATTTCACCGGCAATCGGCGCATACACATCGGATGCGGCTTTTACCGATTCCACCACACCCGCTTGCTCGTCGGCAGCCAGCACCGCGCCCACGGCAGGCAGCTCGACAAACACGATGTCGCCCAACAATTCTTGCGCGTGCTCGGTGATGCCCACGGTGATGGTGCCGTCGGCTTCGGCGCGCAACCATTCGTGGCTGGATACGTATTTCAGTTCGGCAGGGATATTGCTCATGATGTGTTCTCCATGTTTGGATTTAAAGGGGGTTTTAAAGATAAGGCCGTCTGAAAGGAATGAAAACGGCTTTATCGGTTAATGATGCCTGTCTGAAAGGGTGTGTCTTTTCAGACAGACATTGGCTTGTGTTACCACCGTAGCAAGCGCAGCATGCGTGAGTAGGGTGTGCACCTATGGCACGCACGCGTTGTTCGATTCTCTGCAACCGCGTGCGTGGCTTGCGCCACACACCCTACACATGGTGCAAAAGCCGCCATAGGTCGGGCTCTCGAATCCGACGCTTGTTCGCAGAACCAGTTTTATTTTCAGCCTTCGGCTAAATGTCGGATACGAGTATCCGACCTACGCACAACTTTCAGACGGCCTCAATCAAACTGCTTCTGCCCATTGCGCACAAACGGCAGCTTCAACACGCGCACGTCCACTTCTTTGCCGCGCAGCAACACTTTAGCCGCGTCGCCTTCAAAGGTTTTGGGCACGCGGGCGATGGCGATGGATTGTTTCAGGCTGGGTGAAAACACGCCGCTGGTGGTGATGCCGTTGCCCGTTTCGGTAATCACTTCCATGCCGTCGCGCAAGATACCGCCTTTTTCCAGCAGCAGGCCGACTTGTTTTACGTCTACGCCTTGTTCTTTCAACGCCACCAGCGCGGCTTTGCCGACGAAATCGCGGGCTTCGTCTTTTAAGTCTACCGTCCAGCCCATACCGGCTTGCAAGGGGCTGGTTTCATCATTCATATCGTTGCCGTAGAGGTTCATGCCGGCTTCCATGCGCAAGGTGTCGCGCGCGCCCAAGCCGCAAGGCTGCACGCCGGCCGCTTGCAGGGCTTGGAAAAAGGCACAGGCTTCGGTGGCAGGCAGAATCACTTCCACGCCGTCTTCACCGGTGTAGCCGGTGCGGGCAACAAACCAGTTGTCGCCCAAATCGGCGCCCTGAAAGGGTTTGAGCTTGTTGACGGTGTCGGCCCATTCGGGTTTGACGCTGAGCAGTTTTTCAATGGCTTTGGGGCCTTGCACGGCCAGCATGGCCAAATCGTAGCGCGGGGTGATTTCGATGCCGAAAGCTTTGCCCACTTCGGCAAATTGCGCCAAATCTTTGGCGCGGGTGGCGGCGTTGGACACAATGCGGTAGGCGGTTTCGGCTTCGTTGGCGCGATACACAATCAAGTCGTCCATCACGCCGCCGTTGTCGTTGAGCATGGCGGAATAGAGGGCTTTGCCGACAAAAGAGAGTTTGGCCACATCGTTGGCAAGCAGCTTTTGCAGCCAGGCTTTGGCCTGAGCGCCGGTGATGTCGGAAACCAACATATGGGACACGTCAAACATGCCGGCATCGGTGCGCACGGCTTCGTGTTCGGCGATTTGCGAGCCGTAGTTGACCGGCAGCATCCAGCCGGCGAAATCCACCAGCTTGCCGCCGGCATTTTGATGGGCTTGATAAAAAGGGGTGGTTTGGGGGTTGTTCATTTCTCGGCGCTCCGCGGTAATCAGAATAGGCATGGCAGCGTGCTTGGCACGCGCCCCTATCTGTCCTGTGACCTGAGATTTTCGGCTGCCTTTTCAGACGGCCTTTTCCCCTTCGGTGGGCGCAGCCGCGCCGCTCTCCAGATGTTGTGTTGATGTGTGCAGTCCGTTTACCTGAGCGATTTAAGGGTGTATGCGCCTTCGGTGTTACTGGCTGTAATCTCTCCTGCACAGGCGGATTATGGCGGCAATCGGGCTTTCGGGCAAGCCCCTCTTTACGTGGCCTTAACGTAAAAAACGGCGCTTGTGGCAGCGATTGGGGCTTTTCGAGCATTTGCAACAATATGCAGCCCTTTAATAAAATAATTTTCCCTACTTTATTTTAAAAAATTAATTTTTTTAAACTATTGTGCGTTAATTTGAATTAGAATATATTAAGCTTCCATTTTGGATAGCTTAAAGAGGCTCTGAAAAACGCTGGTGTATGGATTTTGCCGGAATAAAAGGGCGGTAAAAGCCGTCATGATGAGTTATTCAGAGCCTCTTTGAATACGAACGATGAGAAAAACTAAAGGGAAATAGCCATGGCACAAATCACACTCGATAAAACCGATTTGAAAATTTTGCAGGTGTTGCAGGAAAACGGTCGCCTCACCAATGTGGAGCTGTCGGAGCGCGTGGCTTTATCGCCGTCGCCCTGTTTGCGCCGTTTGAAGCAATTGGAAGACGCGGGCATTATCCGCCAATATGCGGCGCTGCTCTCGCCGGTGGCGGTGCAGCTGGGCTTGCAGGCTTTTATCCGCGTGTCGATCAATAAGGCCAGCGAGGCGCGCGATCATTTCTCGGATGCGGTGCAAACCTGGCCCGAGGTGTTGAGCTGCTTTGCGCTCACGGGCGAAACCGATTATCTGCTGCACACATTTTTCACCGATATGAATGCGTTTTCGCATTTTGTGCTCGATACCTTGCTCTCGCACCCGGGCGTGCAAGACGCCAAATCGAGCTTTGTGCTCAAAGAAATTAAAAACACCACGGCTTTGCCGCTGGGGCATTTGCAGCATTTTGATTGATGCGCGGCATCATCATAATATGTTTGCAGGCAGGCCGACGGCCTGCTTTTTTGTTTCAGACGGCCTGGTTTTGAATTTGAAGCGCAAGGCCGTCTGAAAAGTTTTTAAGAGCGCTTTTTTGTTATACCCATTCAAAAAAATAATATACAAACAGGTAGCCTGTAGGTCGGATTCTCGAATCCGACACTTGTTTGCAGAACAAGGCGCGCACATTGCTTTGGCCGGTGGCCAAACGTCGGATTCAAGAATCCGACCTACGCGGATGATGCTGCCGAATTGCTTTTATTTTGTAAGATTATTTTTTCGAATTGGTATTACTTGATTATGGTTCGTTTGAATTTCTTTTCAGACGGCCTCGTGCAGATAGGCAAGTGCGCCGCTGTGCGCTTATAATTGAGAACAATTTTTAACTGAGTAAACATCATGACCGCGCCCGACGACCAAACCATTATCGAACACACCCGCCGCTGGCTGGAAAAAGCCGTGATTGGGCTGAATCTGTGCCCGTTTGCCAAAGCGCCGTATACCAAAGGGCTGGTGCGCATCAGCGTAAGCCATGCCCGCCATTTAGACGGCTTTTTGGAAGATTTGGATCGCGAGCTGCAATTATTGGGCAGCACGCCGGCCGATGAGTTGGAAACCACTTTATTGGTGCATCCGGCTTTGTTTGGCGATTTTCTGCTGTTTAACGATGTGTTGGATGTGGCTGATGCGGCGATAGCCGATAATGATTTGGAAGGCGTGGTGCAGATTGCGCCGTTTCACCCTGATTTTCAGTTTGAAGGCACCGAAGCCGACGATATCGGCAACTACACCAACCGCTCGCCTTATCCCACTCTGCATCTGATTCGGGAAGAGAGCATCGCGCGGGCGAGTGAAGCGTTTCCCGATGCGGCGGCGATTTTCGAGCGCAATATTGCGCGCTTGGAAAAAATGGGGCAGGCCGGCTGGGATGCACTGGAGATTCCGCGCTGCCCGATGCGGCAGGGCGGTGAAGCGGATAAGCCGCAATGATTATGCGGCCGCTGCTGTGGCTGGCCGGTGCTGTGGCATTGGCGCTGGGCGTGATCGGCATTTTTCTGCCGGTGCTGCCCACCACGCCGTTTGTGTTGCTGGCGGCGGCCTGCTGGGCCAAAGCCTCGCCGCGCTTTCACCGTTGGCTGCATGCGCATCATTATTTCGGGCCGATGGTGCAAAATTGGGAAGCGCGCCGCGCGGTGCCGAAGAAGGCCAAATATCTGGCTTTTTCGATGATGACGTTTTCCTGCCTGTTGCTGCTGTGGCGCTTTCCGGCGCAATGGTGGATAGCGGCGGTGTCGGCGGCTTTTTGTTTGAGCGTGGCGGTGTGGATGTGGCGGCTGCCCGATGCTTGAGCCTGCATTCATCGCGCGGCAATAGTGAATCAAAAACGTGTCTATTGCGTTGGAAATGCGCGCAAAATGCTTAACTTGCTGCAATTCGTGCCTTATTGGCACGCTTTTGCGTTCAAAATCTTGCTTGTGGGTGCATTGTGGGCATTGCGCCGGCTCGGGAATGTAAAAAAGTTTCACAAAAAGCCGGCCAAACTGGCATCAATGTGGCTTTTCCTTTACAATCAGATGGTTTTTTGAGTGCTATTTGTATTCAAATTGTATTCAAACACACCATCTTGACACATTGTCTGCTGATGCTGTTGCGGTTTTTTTCAGACGGCATAAGCGTGTTTATAATAACAATCGTGAAGGAAAATCAATGCGTGTTCAATCCGCTCTTCTGCCCTTGCTCCTCGCGCCGCTGCCGGCGCTGGCCGCCGCTTTTGACGGCGCCGAGCTGAGCTTGCTGTGGGGTATCCCTTTTGCTATGGTGCTGCTGTCGATTGCCATCGGCCCTTTGCTGATGCCGCGTATGTGGCACCATTATTTCGGCACCATCACCGCTTTTTGGACCCTGCTCTTTTTGGTGCCGCTGGTGGCGATATACGGCTTTAGCGCCGGTGTGGAAACCGTTGTCCACGCGCTGGTGGAAGAATACATTCCTTTTATTTTGCTGCTTCTCGCACTCTACACTATTTCGGGCGGCATTTTGGTGTGGGGTAATCTGCACGGCAGCCCCAGGCTCAACACCACGATTTTGGCCATCGGCACGGTGCTTGCTTCTTTTATGGGCACCACCGGCGCGGCAATGCTGCTGATCCGCCCGCTTTTAAAAGCCAACGATAACCGCAAACACCGCGTGCACGTGGTGGTGTTTTTCATCTTTTTGGTGGCCAATATCGGCGGCGGCCTCACGCCGCTGGGCGATCCGCCGCTGTTTCTGGGCTTCTTGAAAGGCGTGGATTTTATGTGGACGGTGCAGCATATGCTGCCGCCGGTGTTTATCAGCAGCGTGATTTTGCTGACTGCATTTTATTTTCTCGACCGCTATTTCTTTTCTAAAGAAGATGAAATTTTGCCGGTCGACCCCACGGCAGACAGCAAATTGCAGATTTTCGGCAAATGGAATTTCCTGCTTTTGGGCGGCGTGGTGAGCGCGGTGCTGATGTCGGGCATTTGGAAGCCGGGCATTTCATTTGAAATTTTCGGCAGCCATTATGCGCTGCAAAACTTGGTGCGCGACGGCATTTTGCTGGCGCTGGCGCTGATTTCGCTGAAAATCACCCCCACGCAGGTGCGCGCGGGTAATGAATTCAACTGGGATCCGATTCTCGAAGTGGGCAAGCTCTTTTTGGGCATTTTCATCACCATTTCGCCGGTGATTGCCATTTTGAAAGCGGGCGAGGCCGGCCATTTCCGCGAGCTGATTTCGCTGGTGCACACGCCCGACGGCGCGCCCATCAACAGCATGTATTTCTGGATGACCGGCCTGCTTTCCGCCTTTTTGGATAATGCGCCCACCTATTTGGTGTTTTTCAATATGGCCGGCGGCGATGCCCAGGCCTTGATGACCGGCCCGCTTTTCCATACGCTGCTGGCCATCTCGATGGGCTCGGTGTTTATGGGTGCGCTCAGCTATATCGGTAACGCGCCCAACTTTATGGTGAAAGCCATTGCCGAGCAGCGCAAGGTGAAAATGCCCAGCTTCTTCGGCTATATGGCTTGGTCGTTCGGCATTTTGGCACCGCTTTTTGTGTTGCACACCTTTATTTTCTTCCTGTAAATATGGGCATAAACAAGCCGTCTGAAACGAAAAGTTTCAGACGGCTTGTTTGTTTGTATAAGTTAATCGGGCTATACTGAATCATAGAAAAGATAAAATATAAAGGAGAAGCAAATGGCTTATCAAAATCTAAGGGCGCGGCAGCTGCCCTTGTCTTTGCTGCTT
The DNA here is from genome assembly GCF_004341385.1 of Uruburuella suis. Lineage (GTDB taxonomy): Bacteria > Pseudomonadota > Gammaproteobacteria > Burkholderiales > Neisseriaceae > Neisseria > Neisseria suis. The sequence continues at coordinate 51,141 of NZ_SLXE01000012.1, read as the reverse complement.
TGCCTGGCGCCTGCTGCCGCTTTTGCTGCCGATGCGCCGGAAACGGCCGAAGCACCCAGCGCAACCGAAACGGCCGCAGAAGCCACTTGGGTGGATGAGCAGCATTCTTCCGTGCGCCGCGGCATCAAAGGGCTGGCGCATCAGCTGGACGATTGGTTTGGCGAGCCCGATCCCGATGATCCGGCTTCGGCTAATCTGCGTATTATTTTGGACACCAATTGGAACAAATACGATGATGTTTCTTTCAAACCGCGCATTCGCGGGCGCTTGCGGCTGCCGGTGCTGGAAGAGCGCTTGAGCGTGGTGTTTGGCGATGATTCGCTTGACAACGAATTGCAGGATGAAGCGCATCTGGGCGCCGACGGCCGCCTGCACGACAGCTCAGACAAACGTTTCGACCGCCGCCAGAGCCGCGATGAAAACAGCTCGCTGGCGCTGCGCTGGTCCGACATCACCCGGCGCACGGGGCTCGACACCGATGTGGATTTGGGCGTGCGCTCGGGCAATGATATTTATGTGCGCTTCAAAGCCGGCAAAAACTGGCAGCTGGACAACGATTACAACACGCGGCTCGAGCAGATTTACCGCTACGGCATCGACAGCAAGCATTATGTGCGCACTAATTTCGAGGTGAAACGCGCGCCGGTGGGCGAGCCGTTTGTGGCCAACCATCTGCATGTGCAATACACGCACGATAATGATGAAGAATGGGAATGGGGCAACAGCCTCTACCGCCAGCACGATTTTGCGCCCGGTAAATGGTTGAACTACGGCCTGTATGCCGGCGGCTTTATCGAAAACAAAAAAGCCGACATCAACGGCTACGGCCCGTTTGTGGGCTACCGCCAGCCGTTTTGGCGCGATTGGCTGTTTGCGCAAACCGAGCTGAATTATTATAACGACCGCCGCGAAAACCGCAGCCATCATGTGGGCGTGTTGTTGCGGCTGGAAGCTTTGTTTTGATGCTTGCCGGCAATATGCAAAGGCCGTCTGAAAGTTTTCAGACGGCCTTTGGCATATTGATATCGAAGCCTGTTTACATTACCGCGAGATGACATACAAATAGGCTTCGTTATGTCACTCAGCGCTCCAAATGCAGAAACTGCATATGCCGCTCATATTGGCTCAAAATATCGATAATAATCTGCTCTTTGGTGTAGCCGACAATATCGTAATCCTGGCTGCCGTCTTGCAGAAACACTTCGGCGCGGTAATATTTTTCCTGCTCGCCGGCAGAGGCCAGATTGCCGGCCTGGCCGAGCGCAAACACGGGCTTGATGCCTTCAATCAGGCGCACTTCATACACAAAATCCACTTCTTCGCCGTGTAGGATTTCCAGGCGCAGGCGGTGGTTTTGCTTGTCTTGCGCGAGCGTGCTGTCGATGCCTTTGGCTTGCAGCTCGTGCGCCACCTCCAGCATGGCCGGTGGCAGGGTTTTTACCATAAAGCGCAGCGCGGTTTTGGCACCGGGAAAGCTCACCAAGCGGTTGAGGCGGTTGCGCCAATTGCGCCCGTCGTCCAACACCATCGCTTTATCCACCGCATTGGCTTTGCGCTTGTTGCCCTCTTGGCGCAGGCTTTTCCACATCGACACCATATACACCACCAACACCAGCGAAAAGGGCAGCCCAGCCACCACGCTCACCGATTGCAGCGAAGAGAAGCCGCCGGCAAACAAAAGCCCCAGCGTAATCAGCCCCGTGGCCGCAGCCCAGAAAAGGCGCAGCCAAATCGGCGCATCCGCACCCGAGGCGAGGTTTTTGCTGCTTAAATTGGCCAGCACCAAAGCGCCCGAGTCGGCCGAAGTTACAAAGAAAATCAACCCGATCAACACGGCAAACAGCGACCAAGTGGCGGCGAAAGGATAGTGTTCAAACAAGGCAAACATGCCCATCGCCGGGTCGGCCAGCGCGGTTTCACCCAAAGCCGTTGCGCCGTGGCTCACCAATTCGATGGCGCTGTTGCCGAAAATCGAAAACCAGGCAAAGATAAAGCCCAGCGGGATAAACATCACCCCCAGCACAAATTCGCGCAAGGTGCGCCCGCGCGAAATGCGGGCGATAAAAAGCCCCACAAACGGCGCCCACGCCACCCACCAGGCCCAGAAGAAAATCGTCCAGCCCGCTTTCCATTCGGCACCGGCCGCGCCCTGATAGGCGTAAACGTCAAAAGTTTTGCCGATGAGGGTTTGGAAATAATCGCCCACATTTTGCGTGAACGCATTGAGCAAAAACACCGTCGGCCCCATCACCAAGAGCGCAATCAGCAAAAAAGTGGCGCCCAGCATATTGATTTCCGACAAACGGCGCACGCCGCGTTCCACGCCCGACATGGCCGATAAAGCCGCTGCCGCCACCACCGCCACGATAATCACCGTTTGCACAAGCTTGCTGGTTTCAATGCCGAACACATGGCTCAAGCCCGCATTGGCCTGCAATACGCCGATGCCGAGGCTCGTGGCAATGCCCAAAAGCGTGCACACCACGCCGAAAATATCCACGCTGTGGCCGAGCCAGCCATCGGTGCGCCGCCTGCCGAACACCGGCACCAAAGCCGATCGCAGAGCCAGCGGCAGGTTTTGACGGTAGGCGAAATAAGCCAGCGCCATGCCAATCAGCGCATAAATGCCCCAGCCGTGCAAACCCCAATGCAAAAATGCCTGCGCAATGGCCGCACGCGCCGCTTCGGGCGTGCCGCCGCTGCCATCGGGCGGGGTGAGGTAATGCGCCAGCGGCTCGGATGCGCCGAAAAACAGCAAATCAATGCCGATGCCGGCGGAAAACAGCATCGCCGCCCAAGTGAGAAACGGAAAATCGGGCTTATCGTGATCTTGCCCGAGCTTGATGTCGCCATAGCGCGACAGCCCCACATAAAGCGCAAACAGGCTGTAGGCCGCCACCACCAGCATGTAATACCAGCCGAAATGGTCTGACACCCAGCGCAAGGCATTGCCGAGCACCGCTTCACTCGCCTGCGGGAAGAGGATGGTGAACACAATTAATAAGATGGAAACCAGCGATGAAGCCAGAAACACGGTTTTGTTGACCGAGAGCGTAGGCGCTGCGTCGGCAGGATTGGGCGGGCTGTGCATGGATACTCGCTTTCTTGTTGTGGTGTGGCTTGTTGTGGTGTGTGTCGGCTTTCAGACGGCCTGTGTTTGTTTGCAGGCCGTCTGAAAGCTGAATCCGGCGATTCAGGCAGGCGCCTAGAAAACTTCGGGTTGGGTAACTTTCAAATCAATATCAACACATTTGTCGGATAGAGCCAAAGGCCGTCTGAAAACCGAAGCTGCGTCTTGATTTGGCAGTGTCTGTCCATGCCTAAACCCGTTTGGCTTCGCCGTGTACCGGTGCGCCATCGGCCACATAATAATCGGCATCGGCGCGGGGCAGGGGCGTGCGGCCGCGGATTTGGTCGGCGATTTTTTCGGCCAGCATAATGGTGGTGGCGTTGAGGTTGCCGGTGATGATGTCAGGCATAATCGAGGCATCCACCACGCGCAGGGCGGTGATGCCGTGCACGCGGCCTTGGCCGTCCACCACGGCATCGCTGCCTTCGCCCATGGCGCAGGTGCAGGAAGGGTGATAAGCGGTTTCGGCGTGATTGCGTACATATTCATCTAGCTCGGCATCGCTTTGCAGGCTTTCAGACGGCGTGATGACTTTGCCGCGATAAGGGTCGAGCGCGGGTTGGCGCATGATGTCGCGGGTGATGCGGATGGCGGCGCGGAATTCTTCCCAATCTTGCGCATCGCTCATGTAGTTGAACAAAATGCTCGGGTGCTCGGCCGGGTTTTTCGATTTGAGCTTGATGCGGCCGCGGCTTTTCGAGCGCATCGAGCCTACGTGCGCCTGAAAGCTGTGCGCTTTGCTGGCGTTGCGGCCGTCGTAGCGCACGGCGATGGGCAAAAAGTGATATTGGATATTGGGCCAGGCAAATTTTTCATCGCTGCGGATAAAGCCGCCGCCTTCGAAATGGTTGGTAGCGCCCAAGCCTGTGCCTTGAAAGAGCCATTCTGCGCCGATAGCGGGCTTGTTCCACCATTGCGTGGCGGGGGCGATAGACACGGGTTGTGTGCATTCATATTGCATATAGAGCTCGAGGTGATCCTGCAGATTGTTGCCCACGCCCGGCAAATCCAGAATCTCGCTCACGCCGGCTTCGGCCAGCCACGCGCCGGGACCGATGCCGCTTCGTTGCAGCAATTGCGGCGAAGCAATGGCGCCGGCGCACACAATCACTTCTTGGCGTGCTTCAATGCTGTGCATTTGCTTTTGGTGGGCAAAGCGCACGCCGCGCGCGCGTTTGCCGTCAAACAAAATCACATCGGTGAGCGCGCCGGTGACGATGGTGAGCGCTTCACGCGCTTTGGCGGTATCAAGATAGCCGCGGGCGGTGGAGGCGCGGCGGCCTTTGGGGGTGACGAAGCGGTCCATCGGGCCGAAGCCTTCTTGCTGATAGCCGTTGAGATCGTCGGTGCGCGGATAGCCGGCATCCACGCCGGCCTGAATCATGGCTTCAAATAGCGGATTGGTGCCGGGCTTGGCGGTGGCCACATCAATCGGGCCGCCTGTGCCGTGATAGGTGTTGGCACCGGCATCGCGGTTTTCGGCTTTTTTGAAATAGGGCAGGCAATCGAGATATGTCCAGTTGGCCAGCCCGGGCTTTTGCGCCCAATGGTCGAAATCGAGCGCATTGCCGCGGATATAGCACATGCCGTTGATTAAGGATGAACCGCCCAAACCTTTGCCGCGCCCGCAATCCATCACGCGGTTGTTCATAAAGGGCTCGGGCTCGGTTTTGTAGCCCCAATTATAGGTGGTGCCTTGCAAGGGCATGGCCAGCGCGGCGGGCATTTGGGTGCGGAAATCGAAGCGGTAGTCGGGCAGGCCGGCTTCGAGCAGCAGCACGGAAACGTTGGCGTCTTCCGTGAGGCGCGCAGCCAGCACGTTGCCGGCGCTGCCGGCACCGATGATGATGTAGTCGTAGGTGGGTTTGAAGGTCATGTTTCCATCCTTTTGAGCATCTTTCAGACGGCCTTGGTATCACACAGCAAGGCCGTCTGAAAAGCGGTGGGTCAATATTGCCAGATAAATTGGCTGGTCGGGCGGCCTTGTTGCAGCGTCCACACGCTGTAATAGGCGCCGGCGCCATCGCCGCCGCGGCCGTAGAGATACCAGGTGTTTTCATCGCCGATGGCGGCGCCTTGAATGTTGAAATTCAGCATCTGCCCGATGGCGGCAGGCGGGAAAGGCAGGCTTTGGCTGCGATGGTGCACGGTGATGGCCTTAATCTGCCGAATCGGGTTGACTGATAAATTGTTTAGCTGCGCCACGCTGATGCCGCCGTCGAAACCGAAAAACGGCCGCCCCTCAAGCGTGTGGTAAAAGCCGTTTTTCAGGCCGTCGAAGCGGTGGCGTGTCAACGGCTCATAATCGATTTCGATACGGTGGCTGCCGTGACGGAAAATTTGCTGTCTGCTGCTTTGTGCGCCTGTTTCAAATTGCGGCAACTCGTCCAGCGCTTTCAGACGGCTGGCGTGTATCAGGCCGCCGGGCGGGTTGAGCGGGGCGTAGCGGCGAAAGTGGGCTGGTGCTTTTGTGGCGCTGTAGCTGATTTGGTGGTATTGCATGCGGTCGGGATAATCTTCTCCGTAAGAAGCCACCACTTGCGGCGTGTGCAAACGGGCAATGATTTTATCCGGCCGGTGCACATCGCGCAGATTGACAAAGCCGTCGGCATCATTGAGCAGCATAAACGGTGTGTCGGCATGAGCGGCGGGCAGCAGCAAGCTGAGAAATAAACCAGCATACCAGTATGTGCGATTCATTCAGACGGCCTCAAAACACAGATTGAAAATCGCCCAATTCCACCTGCACTGATTTGGTTTGCGTGTAGTGCAGCAGGGTTTGGATGCCGTTTTCGCGGCCGATGCCGCTTTGCTTGTAGCCGCCCACGGGCATTTGTGCGGGCGATTCGCCCCAGCTGTTGATCCAGCAGATGCCGGCTTCGATCTGGCCGATGATGCGGTGGGCGCGTTTCAAATCGGGCGTTACCACGCCGGCAGCCAGGCCGTAGGCGATGGCGTTGGCGCGCACAATCACTTCTTCTTCGGTGGTGTAGCTCAAAATGCTCATCACCGGGCCGAAGATTTCTTCGCGCACGATGGTCATGTCGTCGAGGCAGTCGGTAAACACAGTGGGGGCAACGTAAGCGCCTTCGTCAAACGGGTGTGCATCGAGGCGCTGCCCGCCCGCAAGCAGGCGCGCACCTTCGGCGCGGCCTTTTTCGATATAGGCGAGCACTTTTTCCATATGGGGAAAGCTCGCCAAGGGGCCGAAATTGGTGTGCGCATCAAGCGGGTTGCCAATGCGGATGCGCGCCACGCGCTCTAAAATCGCGGCCTCGAAAGCTTCTTTCATTTTGGCCGGCACAAACACGCGCGTGCCGTTGGTGCACACTTGGCCGGCGCTGTAGAAATTGGCCATCATGGCGATGTCGGCAGCCAAATTAATGTCGGCATCGGTGCAAATAATCAGCGGCGATTTGCCGCCCAATTCCATGGTGACATCTTTCAGGCTGGATGCGGCGGCTTGCGCCATCACTTTTTTGCCGGTGGCCACGCCGCCGGTGAAGGAGATTTTGGCAATATCGGGGTGCTCGCTCAGCGCCGCACCCACACGGTAATCGCCCAGCACCACGTTGAACACACCATCCGGCAAGCCGGCTTCGGTGAAGATTTCCGCCAGCTTGAGCGCGCCCAAGGGCGTGATTTCGCTGGGTTTGAACACCATCGCATTGCCGGCGGCCAGCGCCGGCGCGGCTTTCCACATGGCAATCTGAATCGGATAATTCCATGCGCCGATGCCGCCCACCACGCCCAAAGGCTCTTGGCGGGTGTAAACAAAGCTGCTCTCGCGCAGCGGAATCTGGCGGCCTTCGATGGCGGCGGCGAGGCCGGCATAATATTCAATCACATCGGCACCGGTAACGATATCCACATATAAGGTTTCTGAGAGCGGCTTGCCGGTGTCGAGCGTTTCGAGTTGCGCCAATTCATCGTTGCGCGCGCGCAGAATCGCCACGGCGTTGAGCAACACACGGCTGCGCTCGACGGCGGTGTATGCCGCCCACGCTTTTTGGCCGGCGCGCGCAGCGGCCACGGCGGCATCGATTTCTGCGGGCGTGCTTTGCTGGAGCGTGGCAAGGGTTTCGCCGTTGGCTGGGTTGATGCTGGCAAAGGTGTCGGCTTGGGGATTGGGCTCGGCGTAGCGGCCGTTGATGTAGGCGGTGTGTGTGGTCATAATTTTTGCTTTCTGATGAAATTGGCAGCAAATAAATGAAGTTGCTGCTTATTACTTTCTTTTACCCTAACACAGATTTTTCGGCTTGTCACACCGCGCCGATAAGGAAAGGCCGTCTGAAAGCGCTTTCAGACGGCCTTGGCGGCAAGCGGAGCAGATGTTTAGCGCCGCTCTTGCCGACGGATTAAATACACGCCCAGCAAGCCGAATAATAGAGTGGGCAACACGGCGGCGATAAACGGCGGCACGTTATAGAGCTGGCTGGTAAAGCCAAACAGGCGGCCGGCAAAGTGAAAAGCCAGCCCCAGGCAAATGCCGAAGAAAAGCTTCAAGCCCATATTGCCGTGGCGGGTGGATTGCGGGGTGAACGAGAGCGCCACCAGCGCCATAATCATGGCCGCTACCGGATACATCAGCTTGCGCCACCAAGCGATTTCGTAGGTGCGGGTTTGCTGCTGGTTGTCTTTCAAATGGGTGATGTAAGTGGTGAGCGCCGACACCGACATTTGCTCGGGATCGACCAAGAGCACATCCAAAAGATTGCGTTGCAGGCCGATGGCCCACTCTTTTTCCGGTTGATGCTCGGTGCGCACCTGATCGTCTTCCAAAATGCTGCTGCGCACGTTTTTGAGCAACCAATGGTGATTGCTGCCAACGGTGGCCGAATCGGCGGCGGTGGCCTCGGCCAGCCGGAATTGCGCATCGTGGCGCCACACTTTCACATCAAGCAAAGTATGGTCGGGCAGCATTTCGCGCACATTGATGATGTGGTTACCCTCTTTGAGCCACAAGCCCTGGCTGCCGGTGCTGATTTTGCCGCTGATGGCGCTGGCTTTGAGATTTTCGGCGCGCTGGCTCATCGCCGGCGCGAGCCATTCGCCCAAAAGGGCGGTGGCCACGGCGAATATCAGGCCGAATTGCAGCAAAACGGCAATCAGTTTTTTGGTGCTCATGCCGCTGGCTTTCATCACCGTGAGCTCGCTGCCCGAAGCGAGCTGGCTCAAGGCAATCAGGCCGCCGATTAGCACCGCCAGCGGCAGCAGCTCGTAAGCATGCGCCGGCATTTGCATCAGCACATATTGCATCATTTTGGCGCCGTTGTAGCTGCCCTGGCCGATGTCGCCCACTTCGCTGATGATGTCGAAAAAGCTGTAAAGCGCCAGCAGCGCGAGCAGGGCATAAAGCGTCATGCTGCACAGCTGGCGGATTAAATAGCGGGTGAGCAGCTTCATTCAGCGCCCCCTTTCAGGCTGTTTTTCAAGGCCTGCCAAAACGGCTGCGCGGGCAGGCTGCGCACACGCAGCAACAGAATGGCCGCTGCCAGAATAAGCAGATGCAGCGGCAGCATGCCCAGCCAGAAATTGAGCTTGCCCTCTTCAACCGCGTTGCGCAAAAAGGTGAGGCCGTTTTGATAAATCAGATAAAAGCCGATGGCAATCAATATATTATAAGTGTGGCCGGTGCGCGGGTTGAAATAGGAAAGCGGCACGGCCAGAATACTCAGAATCAACACGCTGATGGGCAGCGATAAGCGCCACATCAATTCGGCCTGATATTGCGGGTTGCTGCTGCCGAAAAGCTGCGCGGTGGGGATGGTGCGCCGGTGCGACACCGGGTCGATGATTTTGGGCGCGGCGCTGATCACCAGGCTGAGGCTTTGAAACGACACCTGATTGTAGTCGGCCTGCCCGGGCGTGCCGCTGTAGCGGTAGCCTTGCTTGAGCTCGAGTGTGCGCTGGTTGTTTTTCAGTGAAAATTCGCCGGCTTTGGCAAACACGATGTTGTCGTTGCCTTTATCGTCGCGTTCGCGCAAAAACAGGTTTTTCATCACGCCCGAGTCGGTGTCGAAGGTTTCCACAAAATACACGCGGCCGCGGCTTTTGCCCAAGGCGCGGAATTCGCCGGCTTCCACCATCGATAATTCCTGCTTTTGCTTGAGGATTTCCGCATATTCGCGGCTGCGCAATTCAGCCCACGGCATCACCCAAAGCTGCATCAGCGCAATCAAAATGGCAAACGGCACGGCAAATTGCAGCACCGGGCGCACCCATTGCTTCAAGGCCAGCCCGCATGAGAGCCACACCGACATTTCGCTGTCGCGCCAATAGCGCGTGAGCACGGTGAGCGTGCTGATATAGGCGGTGAGCACCAGCAAAAGCGGTGTCATGCCGATAATCCAGAAGCCCACCAGCGCCACCACGGCATCAATCGCCACGCGCCCGTCGGCCGCGCGGCCGAGCAGGTTGATGGCCTGTGTGGAAACCAGAATCGCCAACAGCACGACAAAGATGCCCACCGCGGTGAACGAGAGCTCTTTAATGAAATTACGTTGATATATCATAAATAATGGGTTTGCCGTAGCGGTGCAGGGTTTCAGACGGCCGCTGTATTGGAGTACAATCAGCCGGTATTCCGTTTTCAGACGGCCTGTGCGGGATAACCAGGCCGTCTGAAACATATAACCGATATCGAGCCAGGAGAATGAACGTGGAATTTAGCACAAAAGCCGAAAAATTGCAGCCGGGCAGCGCGGGCGCGTTGCTTTATGTGTGCAGCGATGCCTGCCCGTGTGCACAACACAGTGCGCATGAGGCCGCCCAATTATTGTGCGCAGCGCTGGAAGAGGGGCAAAGCTTTGCCTGCACCCAAATCGCGCACCAAGGCGGCTTGCAGGCGGTAGCGGTGCTGCGCGTGAAAGACGAAGAACGCGCCACGCTGGAAAAAGCCGCCAAAGAAGCCGCCGCCTGGGCGCAAAAGCAAGAAAATGTAAAAATCGACGTGAGCGCGTTTGACGGGGTGGAAGCGCCGCGTGTGGCCGAAGTGTTGGCGTTGGCGTTGGGCGAGGCGGTTTACCGTTTCGAGCGCTATAAAAAAGAAGCCAAGCCGGCCAAATTGCAGCAAGCCGAGTTTTACCACCCCGATAGCAACTTGGCCGCCGCGCTGGCCGTGGCCGAAGCGCAAACCTACGGCATGAACATCGCCAAAGATTTGGGCAACGCCGCGCCCAACGAATGCACACCCGAATTTTTGGCCGACACCGCCAAGGCCGAAGCCAAAAAGCTCGGCGCCAAAGTGAAAATCCGCGGCAAAGATTATATCAAAGCCAATATGGGCTCATTTTGGTCGGTGGCCAAAGGCAGCAGGCAAAAGCCTTATCTGGTGGAATTGAGCTATTTCGGCGCGGCCGATAAAAACGAAGCGCCCACCGTGCTGGTGGGCAAAGGCATCACCTTCGACAGCGGCGGCATCTCGCTCAAGCCCGGCCTGAATATGGATGAAATGAAATTCGACATGTGCGGCGCGGCAAGCGTAATCGGCACTTTTTGCGCCGCCGTGAAGCTGCAATTGCCGATTAATCTGATTGCCATTGTGCCCACTTGCGAAAACATGCCCAGCGGCGTGGCCAACAAGCCCGGCGATGTGGTGACCAGCATGAAAGGGCTCACCATCGAAGTGCTCAACACCGATGCCGAAGGCCGCCTGATTTTGTGCGACGCGCTCACCTATGCCGAGCAATTCAAGCCCAAAGCCGTGATTGATGTGGCCACGCTCACCGGCGCCTGCATTGTGGCGCTCGGCCACGATGTGAGCGGCCTGATGGGCAACAATCAGGCGCTGGTCGACGATTTGCTCGCCGCTTCGCTGGAAGTAAACGACAAAGCCTGGCAGCTGCCGCTGTTTGACACTTATAAAGAGCAGCTCAAATCCAACTTTGCCGACCTGCCCAATATCGGCACGCCCGGCGCAGGCACCATCACCGCGGCCATGTTTTTAGCCAACTTCACCGAAGATTACCCGTGGGCGCACCTCGATATCGCCGGCACCGCCTGGAAATCGGGCAAAGAAAAAGGCGCCACCGGCCGCCCCGTGCCTTTGTTGCTCAATTATCTGCGCAACGTATAAAAAGAAGGAAAGGCCGTCTGAAAGCGGCTTCAGACGGCCTTTTGCCTATAACAAAATATCAAGTCCTCACACATCCTGAGCCATGCTTTCACAAACCATAAGGATGATTTATGTATCAAACGCTTAACCTCAACTTGGCGTTTACCCTTGTCGAGCCCTCGCCGGTGGTGTTGATTACCACGCGCGACCAAGGCAAAGACAATGTGTTCACCCTCTCATTGCTGATGCCGCTGGGCTTTGACGACGACAGCGGCTGCTGCAACATCGCCATCATGACTGGCCGCTGGAACCATTCCGCCCGCGCCATGCTGAAAAACAAACAATGCGTGCTGCATGTGCCCACCGCCGAGCGCATGGCCGACACCATCGCCATCGGCACCGTGAGCGGCGCGCAAGTGGATAAATTCGACCGCTTCGGCCTGGCGCGTGAAGAAGCCAAACAAGTGGATTGCGCCATCATCAAAGGCTGCGCCGCCTATATCGAATGCCGCGTGGTGGACGATATCGAGCAGCACGGCATCGTGATTCTGCGCCCTGTGTCCGCCGGTGTGAATGAGGCCGAAAACCGCAAGTCGAAAATCCATTCGGTGGGCGACGGCCGTTTTTTCACCGAAGGCGAGCGCTTCGACTACCGCGCCCTGATGAACGAAAAACTGCCGCCGCAATGCCAAATCAGCTGAGTCCTGCCGCTGCTTATTTTGAGAAAAACCATGCCCAAAGCCACGTTTTACACCCATGTCAGCCACGCTGAAGCCTTTATCTGCCGCCTGGCGCAACGCGCCGTGCAAAGCGGCCGCGTGTTGGTGTGGGCAGAGGGCGCCGCTGCCGCCGAGCGGCTCGATGCCGAATTGTGGCGCTTTGAGCCGGCCGGCTTTTTGGCGCATGAAATGTGGCAGGGTGGCGAGTGGCCGCAAGATGTGCCGCTGCTTTTGGGTGCGGGCGCCGATTTGCCCGCCGTGCCGACCGATTGGGTGGTGCTCAACGTGTCGCCCGAATTTTGGTGCGATGCCGCCCGACCGCCGGCGCGGGTGCTGGAAATCGTCGGCAGCAGCTTGGAAGAATTGGCCGAAGCACGCGAGCGCTTCAAGGCTTACAAACAGCAAGGCTTTGAGATTGAGCACCACAATATGCAGGGCAAAGCCTGATGCTCGCGGCGGGATGGCGCTGCAACCGGCAACCGCCTCATGATAGAAAACAGCTGCATGAAACAACATGGCCGTCTGAAAACGCGTTCAGACGGCCTTCTATAGTGAAATGCATAAAAAAGTGATACGCGGGTAGGTTGGGTTGCAAACCCAACAAATCCACAAGCCGTCTGAAAGGTTGGGTTTATCAACCCAACCTACGCCGTTGCAAAGTGTAGTTTTGTGTCACTTTTTCTTGTATTTCATATACCCATTGCCTATTCAAAGACCATCATTGCATGATATGGGAAAGGCCGTCTGAAAACGCTTTCAGACGGCCTTTCCCATTATCCAAGCACCTATACAAAATCCATCAGCGGCGCGCGAGCACGGCGGTGTTGAGATAATTGCGCACACCTTGGGCAATGGCTGCCGCACTTTGTTGGCGGAATGAGCTACTGGCCAAAAGCCTCTCTTCGGTGGGGTTGGACAAAAAGGCGGTTTCCACCAAAATCGACGGAATATCCGGCGCGCGCAACACGGCAAAGTTGGCTTGATCCACATGGCCTTTGTGCAGCTTGTTGAGCTTGCCCAATTCGTCGAGCACGCGGCGGCCGAGCACGAGGCTGTCTTTGATGGTGGCGGTTTGGGTCATGTCGAGAATGGCGTTGTCCACATTTTTATTGCCCACTTTTTGCACGCCGCCGATTAAGTCGGCGCTGTTTTGCGTTTGCGCCAAAAAGCGGGCGGCGGCGCTGCTGGCGCCTTTGGTGCTGAGCGCATACACGCCGGTGCCGCGCGCGCTTGGGCTGGTGAAGGCATCGGCGTGTATCGACACAAATAAATCGGCTTTGAGGCTGCGGGCTTTGGCCACGCGCACGCCCAGGGGGATAAACACATCTTCGTTGCGGGTCATGTATGTGCGGTAGCCCATGGCATCGAGGCGTTTTTTGGTTTCGCGGGCGATGGCGAGCACCACGTCTTTTTCGCGCAGGCCGCTGGGGCCGATGGCGCCCGGGTCTTCACCGCCGTGGCCGGGGTCGAGCACGATAATCGGCTTGCGGCTGCTGCCGCGCGGGCTGGTGGGCGGCGGGGTGTCGATAATGGCGGGCTGGCGCTCTTTCACCGGCGGCACGCTGCCGCTGCCGGTGCCGTCGCTGCGGATGCGGCCTTGGGAATAATCGTTGAGCAGCGCCATCAGCGGGTCGTTGGCTTCTGCCGCCAAGGCCGTGGCGCTGGAGGGGTAAAGATCCACCACCAGGCGGTTGCGGAAATTGGCCACCGGCGCGAGCGTAAACACTTGTGGATTCACCGCCTGCTTCAGATCAATCACCACGCGCACGGTGGTGGCGGTATTTTGGCCCACGCGGATGTTGGCGATATAGGGATCGTTTTGCTGCACTTTGCTGCTGATGGTTTGCAGCACATTATTGAGCGTGGCACCCTCGATATCCACCACCAGTCGGGCGGGGTTGTCGAGCGTGAAATGTTTGTATTTCATCGCGCTCGAGGCTTCAAGGGTGATGCGGGTGTAGGCGCTGGCAGGCCAGATGCGCACGGCCACGAATTGCGGTGCGGCGGCGGCCTTGGCCAGCGCGGCCAGCGGGGTGACGGTGAAAAGCAGGCCGGTGGCGGCGCTGCGGACAATTTGACGGCGGGTTAATTTTTGAACCATGCTTCTAAACTTTTCTGACCGGTTTCAGTGTGGGCATTCAAGGTGGCGCGGCGGCCGGTTTCGGTGTGGCCCAGGTGGATGTCGATATCGGGCAGCGGCGCAAAGCCCTCGCCCAGCTGCGGCCATTCAATCAGGCAGATGCTGTGCCCGTCGGCCAAATCGTCTAAGCCGGCATCGTCCCATTCTTCGGGGGCGGTGAATCGGTAAAGATCGAAATGGTGCAGGGTGAATGCGGGCAGCGGGTAAGATTCCACAATGGCATAAGTGGGGCTTTTTACCGCGCCGTCGTAGCCTAGGCCGCGCAACAGGCCGCGTGTGAAGGTGGTTTTGCCGGCACCCAAATCGCCTTGCAGATAAACCACCAGCGGCGCAGAGAGCGTGGCCGCCCAGCTGCCGCCCCATTGCAGGGTGGCTTCTTCATCGGGCAAAAAGCGGAAAAAAGGCGCGCTCGGGCTCATGCATCACCTGAAAAAACAATAAATGCCGATTATGCTTTAATTCAAAGGCTTTGCAAACCTCATTGATTGCTAAATTTGATTAAAGTTTCAGGCGGTAGAAACGTTTGCAAGGCGGGAATCGGTGTACAATCGCCGGATATTCGTTTAAAAGCATTCAGACGGCATTATTGAGGCGGCCTGTTTTTTTGAATGGAAATAATAACGATGCCGTCTGAAAAAGTTCAGACGGCCTTTAATGGTTTTGGATAAAGTCAACAATATGAGCAACAACAAACAACGCCCTATCGGCGTGTTCGATTCGGGGGTGGGCGGTCTCACCAATGTGCGCGCGCTGATGGAGCGGCTGCCGATGGAAAATATCGTGTATTTCGGCGACACCGCCCGTGTGCCTTACGGTGTGAAATCGCGCGCCACCATTGAAACCTTTACCGCCCAAATCGTTGAATTTCTGCTGCAAAACGATGTGAAGGCGCTGGTGATTGCCTGCAACACCATTGCCGCCGTGGCCGGCCAGAAAGTGCGCGCGATGGCGGGCAATATGCCGGTGCTCGACGTGATCACCGCCGGCGCCGAAGCGGCGCTTGCCACCACGCGCACCAACCATATCGGCGTGATGGCCACCAGCACCACGGTAAACAGCAATGCTTATGCCCGCGCCATCCACAGCCGCAACCCCGATGTGCGTGTGCAATCGCAGGCCTGCCCGCTGCTGGTGCCGCTGGTGGAAGAGGGCTGGCTCGATCACGAAGTTACCCGCCTCACCGCGCGCGAATACCTCAAGCCCTTGTTGGCCGACGATATCGACACCTTGGTGCTCGGCTGTACGCATTATCCGCTGCTCAAGCCTTTGCTGAAAGCAGAAGCGCCCGGCATCACGCTGGTGGATTCGGCGCTCACCACCGCCGAGGCGGCGGCGCAGGCTTTGGCCGCGGCCGATTTGCTCAACAGCGGCAACGGCAGCGCGGATTACCGCTTTTATGTGAGCGATATTCCGCTGCGTTTCCGCACCATAGGCGAGCGCTTTCTCGGCCGCAGCATGGAACAGATTGAAATGGTGTCGTTGGGTTGAGCACCACTTTCAGACGGCCTCAAACAATATCCGCTTGAAATAAAAAAGGTTTGCGGCACACAATAGCCGCCTCACTCAATGATACTGCCAAGCTTATGGAGCAACTGGAATTTTTCAGCATCCCCAGCCCCTGCATCGGCGTGTGTGCAGCCAACAGCAAGGGCTATTGCAAAGGCTGCCTGCGCAGCCGCGAAGAGCGCTTGTATTGGCTGAAGATGAACGATGTGCAAAAGCAGCAAGTGCTGCGACTGGTGGGCTTGCGCCGCCAGAAAATCCAGCGGCTGGCGTGGGAGCGGGGGCAGGCGCGGGTGGAATTGCCCGAGCAGATGGAGTTTGAGTTTTAGTTTGATTTTTTGTTGATAAGGCCGTCTGAAAATGCTTTCAGACGGCCTTATTGTTTGCTGCTTTTATTGCGCGTTTTGCCGATACCATTCAACAAACGCGGCCGGTTTCACAAAGCCCAGCAGCGCTTCGCTGCGGCGGCCGTCGGCATGCAGCACAAACACGCCGGGCGGGCCGAACAGGCCGTATTCTTTTAGCAAGGCTTGTTGTTCGGGCGTGTTGGCGGTGACGTCGATTTGGAAGAAGCGGTTCATGTCCACCGCATCATGCACTTCGGGCTGGTTGAGCGTGTAGGCGGCCATTTCTTTGCACGAAATGCACCAGTCGGCATAAAAATCGAGCAGCACCGGCCGGCTTGGGTCTGCCGCCAAAGCGGCCTGCATGGCGGCTTTCAATTCGCCCACATCGGTGTAGACATGGCCATGGCTGTCGGCTTCGGCCATCGCGGCCGGCGGCGTGAGGGTGAGAAAGCGGTGCAGCGTGGTGGTTTGCTGTTGGCTGCTCTGCCAGGCAAACCATGCGCCGCCCAGCAGCAGCGCCGTGCCCAAAAAGAGGCACACGTTTTTCAAGCGGCCGGCCATTTTCGGCGCTTGAGCAAGCAACAGGCCGGCGGGCAGCAGCATCAGCAGCGTGTAGAGTGCCACCACCAGCAAATAGGGCAGAAAAGGCGTGGCCAAATACACCGCCACCGCCAAGAGCACAAAGCCGAAAGCATATTTGATGCCGTTCATCCACACACCGGCTTTGGGCAGAATATGGCCGCCGAAGGTGCCGATGATAATCAGCGGCAGGCCGGTGCCGAGCGCCAAGGCATAAAGCGCCAAGCCGCCGAGCGCGGCATCGCCGGTTTGGCCGATATAGCCCAATGCAAAAGCCAAAGGAGGCGCCACGCAAGGGCCGATAATCAGCGCCGAGAGCATGCCCATCACAAACACCGAGGCGATTTTGCCGCCGCTCAATTTATTGCTTTGGTTTTGGAAATAGCTTTGCACGGCGGCGGGCAGCTGGATGCTGAAGAGGCCGAACATCGAGAGCGCAAGCACGACCATCAACGCAGCGGCCGCCAGCACCACCCACGGCTGTTGCAGCCACACGGTGAGCAGCGCGCCGGTGAGGCCGGCTATCACGCCGACCAAAGTGTAAGTGAGCGCCAGCCCCTGCACATACACCATCGAGAGCGCAAATGCGCGCCCTTTGGAAGCGGCTTTGTCGCCCACCACAATGCTCGACACAATCGGAATCAGCGGATACATACAGGCGGTGAAGCTCAGCCCCAAGCCCGCGAGAAAAAACGCCAATAAATTGGCGTTGAGCGTATCCCATGAAAGCTTGAAGCGGCTGCTCTCAGGTGCGCCGTCGGTCGGGCGCGATGCCGGAGCAGGCTGCAAAAAACGCTCTTTGGCGCTGGCGGGTGCTGCATCCGGCGCTTGATAGAGGCCGTTGCCGTCGATATCAAACGTGGTTTCCACCGGCGGATAGCACACGCCCACATCGGCGCAGCCTTGGTAGCTCAGCGTGAGCGTGTAGGGCGGCGGCGCAGGCTGCCGATAAGCCCAGTTGATTTGCGCGGCTTGATGGTAAACCGTTTGTCTGCCGAAAAATTCGTCTTCTTTCATTTCGCCGGGGCTGAATTGCGGCGCGGCAAGCAGCCCGGCAGGAGCGGTGTCGGCCAGCATTTTCGATTGATACATATAATAACCATCGGCAATGGCAAACTGCACGTTGATGCCTTGCTCGGTGGCGTTAACCTGCGGCACAAAAGCCTGCTCGGCCGGCAAGAGCTTCGATGCGTCAATGGCGTGGGCGCTGCCGGCCAGCGCGAAAAAAGCGGCCAAAAAGTAAAAGAGTTTTTTCATATTGTGCAAATCAAAAGTTCAGACGGCCTGAATGAAGGTGTGGTTATAAAGCCTTATTGAGGCGGCGTCAAATGGCAAGGGCGGCATAAGGTTTGCGCCGGATGAGCGATTATAAGCGCATCGGGCTGCCGTGGCACTTAGCCGAAAGTAGTGCGGCAGCCAAGCATTGCTATGCCGGCAACTGGCCGCCCAAGGTGCGTGTGAGCTGCGCGGCCAGCTTTTTCAACCCGTCCACCAAATGTTGGCGGGTTTTTTCATCGGCTTCCGCTTCAATCAGGCTGGCCGCCACGCCGAAGCGCGCCTGCCCTGCGTGGTCAAACACCGCCGTGCCGAAGCAGTGCATGCCGCGGCGCAGCTGGCCATCGTCGAGTGCATAGCCTTGGCGGCGGCAGCCGGCCAGCTCGTCGGCCAGCTCAGTGTGGCTTTGCACGCTGCGCTCGGTGTAGGGCGGCGGAAATTGCGGCAGCAGCGCCTGCACTTCGGCCGCGCTCAAGGCGCTCAGCATCATTTTGCCGGTGGCGGTAAACACCGCCGGCAGCTGCATGCCGATGCGGAAAGTGAAGCCCAGCGGCGATTGGCTGTTGCGGCAGGCCAAATACACCACTTGGTCGTTGCTGAGGGTGGAGAGCGTGAGCGTGTAGGGATCAAGCTCGGGCAGGCGGGCGATGGCTTCGTGAAATTCGGCCACAATATCTTGCTGTGCCAAAAAGCCGTTGGCCCAATACATCACATGCGCACCCAGCACAAAATGGCGCTCGTCGGCTTTGCGCAACAGGCCGGCGGCCAGCAGGCTGCCGATGAGGCCGTGCACCGAGCTGCGCGGCAAATCAAGCAATTTGGCGATTTCCGCGCCGCTCAAAGGTGTGGCTTCACGGGCAAGCAAATCGAGAATGCGCACCGCTTTATCAAGGGCGGGCACGGTGGAGGCAGATTTTTCAGACATTTTTATTGACTATTTTTATAAGATGGGGTTACATTTGTTCAGTATTTGAAATTGTTGTTCAATATATCGAACAATAAGCTGATTTAGATATTGTACTGAATCTGCGTTAATATTTCATGCGGTGTACAAACCTTTACCTTGTGCGCTGCGTTTATTCCGATTGACCCGATTGAAAGGAAGTGCCATGAGCGATTTGATTACCCGTATGCGTGAGGCTCTGCCCAACGGCGCCAGCGTGATGTGCGACTGGTTTGCCCAAAGTGCCGAAAATGCCACCATCACCGCCGCCGACGGCCGCAAGATCATTGATTTTGCCGGCGGCATCGGTGTGTTGAACACCGGCCACCGCCACCCGAAAGTGGCTGCTGCTGTGGCGGCGCAATTGGAAAAATTCACCCACACCGCTTTTCAGGTGGTGCCGTATGAAAGCTATGTGTTGCTGGCCGAGCGCATCAATAAGCTGGTGCCGATTGGCGGCAAAGTGAAAAGCCAATTCTTCTCCAGCGGCGCAGAGGCGGTGGAAAACGCGGTGAAAATCGCCCGCTCGGCCACGCGCCGCAACGGCGTGATTGCCTTTGGCGGTGCTTTTCACGGCCGCACCATGATGACGCTGGCACTTACCGGCAAGGTGCTGCCTTATCAAGCCGATTTCGGCGCCATGCCGGCCGGTGTGTTTCACGCGCTTTATCCGGCCGACACGCAAAACATCAGCGTGGCCGATGCGGTGAAAAGCATCAAACGCATTTTCAAAAGCGATATTCTGCCCACCGATGTTGCGGCGATTATTCTGGAGCCGGTGCAGGGCGAGGGCGGCTTTAATGTGTGCCCGCCCGAATTTATGCGTGCGGTGCGCGAAATTTGCGATGAACACGGCATTGTGATGATTGCCGACGAAGTGCAGGCCGGCTTCGGCCGCACCGGCAAATTGTTTGCGATGGAGCACTATGATGTGCAGCCCGACATCATCACCATGGCCAAAAGCATGGCCGGCGGCTTTGTGTTGAGCGGCGTGGCCGGCAAGGCGGAAATCATGGATGCGCCGCGCAAAGGCGGCCTCGGCGGCACTTATGCCGGCAACCCGCTGGGCGTGGCGGCGGCGATGGCGGTGCTGGATGTGATTGAAGAAGAAAAGCTGCTCGAGCGCTCGCAAGCTTTGGGCGCGCGGCTCACCGATTTTCTGCGCAATCTGAATGCGCCCGAAATCAGCGAAGTGCGCGGGCTGGGCTCGATGGTGGCGGCGGAATTCGGCGATGATGAAGCGCCCAACGGTGAATTTGCCGCCAAGGTGCAGAAGATCGCCATGCAAAACAACCTGCTGCTGCTCACTTGTGGCGCGCACGGCAATGTGATCCGCTTTTTATACCCGCTCACCATTGAAGATGAGCTGTTCGAGCAAGGCTTGGCGGTGTTGGAAAAAGCCATCGAACAAGCGCGCCAAGTTTGATTCAGACGGCCTCAAATTCATTTTAAAAAGGCAGAAGCCATGAAAAGCATAGAGCAATTATTGAATCATGCCGATGTGTCGTTTGAAGCGCTTTCAGACGGCATAGAAGTAACCAACCCAGCCACAGGCGGCACGGTGGCGTTTGTGCGCAAAACCTCGGCCGCAGCGCTCAACGAGTTGATCGGCCGCGCCGCTGCCGCGCAAAAAGCGTGGGCGGCGCAAACCGCGCTGGAGCGGGCCGATATTTTGTGGAACTGGTATCGGTTGCTGAAGGAAAACAAAGAAAACCTCGCCCGCATCATGACCATGGAGCAGGGCAAAAGCCTCACCGAATCGCGCGGTGAAATCGATTATGCCGCAGGCTTTATCCGCTGGTTTGCCGAAGAAGCGCGCCGCATCGACGGCGATATCCTCACCAGCGTGAAACCTTCGCAGAAAATGCTGGTAATCAAGCAGCCGGTGGGCGTTACCGCCGCCATCACGCCGTGGAATTTCCCCGCCGCCATGATCACCCGCAAAGCCGCGCCGGCGCTGGCGGTGGGCTGCGCCATGTTGGTGAAGCCGGCCAGCCAAACGCCGCTGAGCGCTTATGCGCAAGCCGTGCTGGCTTATGAAGCGGGCATTCCTGAAGACTTGTTTGTGATTGTCAACGGCAGCGCCGCCGAAATCAGCGATGTGTTTGCGCAAAACCCGATTATCCGCAAAATCAGCTTCACCGGTTCTACCGAAGTGGGCATCAAGATTTTCCGCAACGGTGCCGACCAAATCAAAAAGCTCAGCCTCGAATTGGGGGGCAACGCGCCCTTTATCGTGTTTGACGATGCCGATTTGGATAAAGCGGTGGAAGGCGCGCTGGCAAGCAAATTCCGCAACAGCGGCCAAACCTGTGTGTGCAGCAACCGCGTGTATGTGCAGGCGGGCGTGTATGAAGCGTTTTGCGCGCGCCTGGCCGAAAAAGTGGCCGCGTTCAAGCTGGGCAACGGCCTGGACGAAGGTGTGAACCAAGGGCCGCTGATTGAAGAAAAAGCGGTGCAAAAAGTGGAAGCACATATTGCCGATGCGTTGGCCAAAGGCGCAAGCTGCATCGCCGGCGGACAGCGAAGCAGCTTGGGCGGCACTTTTTTCGAGCCCACGGTGCTGCGTGATGTCACCGCCCAAATGCTGGTGGCGCACGATGAAACCTTCGGCCCTTTGTGCCCCGTGTTTAAGTTTCACAGCGAAGCAGAAGCGGTGGCAGCGGCAAACAACACCGAATTCGGCTTGGCCAGCTATTTCTACACCCAAGATGCCGCCCGCCAATGGCGCGTGGCCGAAGCGCTGGAATACGGCATGGTGGGCATCAACACCGGCTTAATCAGCAACGAAGTAGCACCTTTCGGCGGCGTGAAGCTCAGCGGCTTGGGGCGCGAGGGCAGCAAATACGGCGTGGAAGAATATCTGGAGATGAAATATATGTGTTTGGATGTGGGCTGATTTGATGTTGGTTCAGACGGCCTTTATGGCTATGCAATAAAAGCTTGAGGCCGTCTGAAAATCTATCGGGCGTGATAAGCGCCTGTCTTTAGTCCGGTATTCTTTTCATTTGAAACAGGCCGTCTGAACAAGACTGCATGTTGGCGCGACAGCATTTACCGGAATTTTAACTTTTAATATAAATCAGTGTGTTGCGCTGTTGATGCAACACGCGGGGCTGTTTGTATTCTGCATTTTCAGACGGCCTTGAAAACAAACGGATATAACAAGAAAACGTTGGGATTTCATCAGCAAGATAAATCATCAGCAAGATAAAGGAGCAATAAGATGTCAGACGTATTAAAAGCAGAAAAAATCACCTTTGCCGAAGGGGTGTTTATGATTGTGGGCACCAATATCGGCGCGGGCATTTTGTCGGTGTCGTATGCGGCGCGAAAAGCGGGCTATCTGCCTTTGCTGTTTTGGCTGGTGGTGGTGGGCATCATCACCACCATCACCATGCTTTATGTGGCCGAGGCCACGTTGCGCACCCGCCAGCACGAGCAGCTCAGCGGCCTGGCACGCCGCTATGTGGGCGGCTTCGGCTCGTGGCTGATGTTTGCATCGGTGACGGTGAATGCGCTGGGCGCGCTGATTGCCTATATGAGCGGCAGCGGCGATTTGATGCACGCGCTTTTCGGCATCGATCGGCGTTTGGGCAGCGTGTTGTTTTTTATTCCGGCCGCGCTGATTCTGGTGCTGGGCCTGAAAGCGCTGGGGCGCAGTGAAAAAGTGATTACCTCGCTGATGATTGCCATGCTCGCCGTGCTGATTGGCGCAACTTTGGTGTTTCCCACCACCGATTTCAGCCATTTGCTCGATGGCAACTGGCTTTATATGGTGCCGGTGTTTAACTTGGTGGTGTTTATTTATTGCGCCCAATATATCGTGCCGGAAATGGCGCGCGGCTTGTCGCATGCGCCCAAAAAGCTGCCGCGTGCCATCATTACCGGCATGTTTGTGACTTTTGCGCTGATTGCGTTGGTGCCTTTGTCGGTGATTTCGCTCAACGGCCTCGACCACATCAGCCAAGTGGCCACCATTAGCTGGGGCACGGCGCTGGGTAGCTGGGCGTTTTTCATGGCCAACAGCTTTGCCTTGTGCGCGATGCTCACTTCTTATTGGGGCATAGGCGGCAGCTTTTTGAGCAATATCGCCGACCGCTTCAGCCTGCCCATCGACAGCAAAATGAACGTGCGCTTAGGCGTGGTGGCGTTGGTGGTGATACCGCCCTTTATCTTGGCTTACAGCGGCTTGGTGGGCTTTGTGGATGCGCTTTATTTCGTGGGCGTGTTCAGCGGCGTGGTGCTGAGCATCGTGCCTTATCTGATTGTGCGCGGCGCACGCCGCACCGGCAATAAAACGCCCGAATGGCATTGCCCGGCCTGGATGACGCACCCGCTGATTTATCTCACCATTTTCCTGCTCTACAGCTCGAGCGCGGTGTATGCCGTGTTGGCGAAAATGAGCTTGCTGCCGTCGGGTTGGTAAGGATTGGCAGATTGAAAACAGGCCGTCTGAAAGGTTTCAGACGGCCTGTTTGGTTTGGATAAAAAAGTTTGGATAACAAGCAGATATTATTCGGTTTTCGGCGCCGGGATTTCAAATACTTGGCGCAGATAAGCCAAGAAGGTGTCGTTGTCGGTCATGGTTTTGCCGGGGCTGTCGGAGAGCTTGGCCACTGATTGGCCGTTGCATTCCACGAGTTTCAACACGATGTTGAGCGGGGTGTGGCCCATGTCGTTGGTGAGGTTGGTGCCGATGCCGAAGCTGGTTTTGAAGCGGCTTTTGAAATATTCGTGCAAGCCCCATGATTTTTCGATGGTGAGGCTGTCGCTGAAAGTGAGCATTTTGGTGCGGCTGTCGATTTTCAGCTTTTTGTAGTGGCGGTAGGCTTTGTCGCCCCAGGCATAAGGGTCGCCGCTGTCGTGGCGCAAGCCGTCGAAGAGTTTGGCGAAATAAAGGTCGAAATCGCGCAAGAAAGCATCCATGCCCACCACATCGGTGAGCGCGATGCCCAAGTCGCCGCGGTATTCGTGCACCCAGGCTTCGAGCGCGGCTTTTTGGAAATCGCGCAAGCGCACATCCAGCGCCTGAAAAGCCTGCAAAAATTCGTGCGCCATGGTGCCGATGGGGGTGATGCCGAGCTTTTTGGCCAGATAAACATTGCTGGTGCCGCGGAAAATATCGGGCACGGCTTCGTGCAGGGTTTTCACCACATGCTCCTGCCAGGCCAGCGTGTAGCGGCGGCGGGTGCCGAAATCGGAAATCAGAAAAGGCGGCTCGCGCGGGTCTTGGCGGCTGTCGAGCGCTTCGAGCAGCGCCACTTTGGCCTCAAGGCGGCGGCGGCCTTCTTTGAGCACTTCGGGGGTTTCGAGGCGGCGGAAATAAAGCTCGTTTACAATTGCCAGCGTGAAAATCTCAAAAAACATCGCCTGAATAATCGGGCCTTCTACTTTGATATTGAGGCGGCCGTGCTCATCGGTGTGCACTTTGATAAAGCGGCGCTTGAGCTGGAACAATTCCAAATAATCCACAAAATCGCTTTTGATAAAGCGCATTTTGCGCAGATAGGCCAATTCATCCTGCGCCAACTTCAATTCGCACAAAGCATCCAGCTCGCGTTCGAGCTCTTCTTTGATGTCGGCCAGCGGGTAAACGGTTTCATCGTTGTTGCGGCAGCGGAATTCATACACGCCGTGCGCTTGTGGAAATTGGTGCAGCACCACTTGCAGCATGGTGAATTTGTATAAATCGGTGTCGAGCAGGGAATGGATAATGGGCGTGTGCGACATGATGAGAATGATTCTTGTCGGTTGGTGATGGGCTATTAAACCATGTTTCGGCTTGTTTGGGTATGCGATATGACCAAAAGGCAAGGTTTAATCAAGAGGCCGTCTGAAAGGTTTCAGACGGCCTCTTGATTTACTTGATTACGGCATTTGGAAATGGCAGCGTGCCACGGCAAAAGGTTTGCTTTCGTCGGCCTGCCAAGCTTCGACGGCGATGTTGGTGATGCGGCTGCCTTGGCGGGTGAGAATGCAGCGGGCGTAGGCGGTGTCGGCTTTGGCCGAGCGCAGATAGTCGAGCGAGAAATCAATCATTTTCGGCAATTCGCTAAGCTCGGCTTGCTCGTATAAATAAAGCGCGGCGCAGCTTTCCATAAAGCCGCCGATCAGGCCGCCGTGCAGCGCGGGCAGGAATATATTGCCGATTAAATCGGGCCGGTAAGGCAGGGCATAAAGGCGGCCGGCGGCGTCGGTGCCGGTTTGCAGGCCGATAAAGGCGGCATAAGGCATCAGGGTGGCGCTCTTTGCAATGAGTTCGGCATCGGCATGAAAATGGGCACCGGTGGCAGATGGCGGGGGAAACGGCGCGGGGCTGTTTTGCTGTTGCGCCAAAAAGGCGGCCAGCTGCTGCTTTTCAGCATTTTCCAGCGGCGTGCGCATAAAGGTGGCGGTGCCCAGCGCCACGGGATCGCTTTGGCCTTCCTGATAACACAGCGTGCGCACAAACGCCACTTGGCCGGCCAAGCGGTAGCAGGTGGATTTGGCCTGCACGGCGCGGTCGGTGAGGGCGGGGTGCATATAGTCGATGCGCATATCGAGTGTGGCAAGCACTTCGTAATCGGGCAGGTGCGCGGCCACGGCGCTGGCAGAGGCCACGTCCACCAGCGCGGTGATTACACCGCCGTGTATGGTGCCCTCAGAGCCTCGGCCGGCCAAGTCGGCGCGGTTGGCCACGCTGAGTACGGGTTGGTCGTGTTCGGTGCACACGGCCTGCAAATCGATGGCGCGGCAATGCGGCAGGCTCAGATAGTGGTCGGATAAATGCCGGTAAACGGCCGGATTTTGCGGCATGGCTGCTCCTTTGCAGATTGTTGTTTTGTTGTTGCCCGAGGCCGTCTGAAAGCTTTCAGACGGCCTCGGGCTTATTTTTATCGCCAACCGAAAATAAGCGAAAGCGTTGCTTCGTTACCTTATTTTCAGATTGGATGCGATTCGGTTTCGGCTTCGGTGCCGTCTGAAAGCGGCCACGCTGCGCCGCCGTCTTGGCTGTGGATTTCGATTTCGGCAAAGCCCTCGGCTTGGGTGATGCGCACCAAGCCTTCTTTGGCCAATTCCAAAAGCGCGATAAAGTTCACCACCACCAAAGCCACGCCTTGTTCGGGGCGGAATAATTGGTGAAACAGGCAGCCGCCCTCGCGCAGGCGGCGCAAAATGGCGCTCATCTGCGCGCGCACCGATAGCGCTTCGCGCACCACTTCGTGGCTGCGGGTGTGTTTGGCGCGCGATAAAATCGCCAGCCAGGCTTGGCTGAGGTCGGCAATCTGCACATCGGGCAGGCGCGCTTCCACGGCGATTTCCAGCGGCAGATAAGCCCAGGCGAAATCGCGGCCGGCGCGCGGCAGCGCATCGAGGCCGGCGGCGGCGCGCTTCATCTGCTCATAAGCCAAGAGGCGGCGCACCAATTCGGCGCGCGGGTCGGCGGCTTCGTCTTCTTCGATATTTTCAGGCTGCGGCAGCAACAGCCGCGATTTGATTTCGATGAGCACCGCCGCCATCAAAAGATATTCGGCGGCAAGATCGAATTGGTGCGTGTCCATCTGTGCGATGTAGTGCAGATATTGCTCGGTGATTTTCATCATCGGAATATCGAGCACATCGATGTTTTGCTTGCGGATGAGATACAAAAGCAAATCCAGCGGCCCCTGAAAGCTGTGTAACACCACTTTCAAGGCATCGGGCGGGATAAACAAATCTTGCGGCATATCGGTAACGGGCTGGCCGAACACCCACGCCAATGCGTGTTCAGACGGCCTGATTTCGGCACGCTCGACAGCGGTGCTCATGGCCGGCCGCCGATATGATCGATGGCCGCTTGCGCACAATGCAGGCCGAATGAAGCCGTTACCAGCATGCTGGCGCCGTAGCCTGCGCACGACAAACCTTGCGGCGCGGCATCGGTTTCGCAGGCCTCGCCGGCTTGCGGCGGGGTGATGTTTTCGGTGGAATACACGCAGGGCACGCGCATTTTCGCTTGGGTGTCGCGCGGGAAACCATAGCGCTTGCGCAAGGTGTAGCGCAGGTTGGCCAATAAAGGGTCGTGGGTGACGCGGCTCAAATCGGCGCTTTGAATCAGCGCCGGATTTTTCTGGCCGCCCGCGCCGCCGCTGAGCACAAAAGGCTGCTTGTGGCGCACAAAATAATCGGCCATCGCCGCTTTCACGCGCACTTGGTCGATGGCGTCTATCACAAAATCAAAAGGCCGTCTGAAAAGCGCCGGCAGGTTTTCTTCGCTCACAAAATCTTCGATTTCCACCACTTCGCAAGCCGGGTTGATCTGCACAATGCGCTCGTGCAGCGCCGCCACTTTGGCCTTGCCGAAATCATCGGTGAGCGCGTGCAACTGGCGGTTGACATTCGATTCGGCAATATTGTCCAAATCAATCAGCGTAAGACGGCCGATGCCCGAGCGCGCCAGCGCTTCCACAGCCCACGAGCCCACGCCGCCCACGCCCACCACGCACACATGCGCCGCGGCAAAACGTGCCAAAGCTTCGTTGCCATATAAACGGGCGATGCCGCCGAAGCGGCGGCCGGGGGCGCAAACAGGTGCAGACATAACAAGCCTTGTGATAAATCAAAATTAAATGAAAAAAGGGTGGCAAATCGGCCAACGCGTATTATACTGCAAGCCTGAAACGAATCCCACTTTCACCACACAGGCCGGCAGCCGCCGCCCATTCTGATTCAAGCAATAAGGAGAAAAATATGTACAAACATTTAGTTGTTGCGGTAGACGGCAGCGCCACTGCGCTCAATGCCCTCAAACACGCCGCCGATCTGGCCAGCGCAATCAACGCCAAGCTTACGCTGGTGAACGTGGCCAATCCCGCCGAATATATGGCGCTGGCGCCGGAATTTCTGCAACACGAAAGCTATGAAGCCGCCGCCGTGGCGCAGGGCAACGAAGTGCTGGATTTTGCCGTGAAAACCGCGCAAGACTTAGGCGTGGCCGATGTGCAGAAGCATTTGCTGGTGGCCAACAAAGGCGCACGCGAAATGGCGCAAGAGCTGGTGGATTATGCCGATGAGCAAGGCGCCAATCTGCTTGTGCTCGGCACCCACGGCCGCACCGGCCTGATGCATTTGCTGATGGGCAGCTTTGCCGAAACCGTGATGCGCCAAAGCCATCTGCCGCTGCTGGTAATCCGCAGCGAAGATGAAGATGAATAAGCCCGATTTCGGGCTATGAAAAAAGCAGAGGCCGTCTGAAAGCGATTCAGACGGCCTGTTTTGCTTCTGAACAGCATTCAATGGGGCTTGCTTGATAACACGATAAGCAGGCCGTCTGATACCATGTTTGTCTGCTTGAATACTTGAATAAAGGATACCGCCATGTTGAAACTCTATTACCTGCCCGGCGCCTGCTCGTTGGTGCCGCACACCGCGCTGGAATGGATCGGTGTGGATTTTGACGCACAAGCCGTCGACCACACCATCATCAAATCGCCCGAATATCTTGCCCTCAACCCCAACGGCCAAGTGCCGCTGCTGCAAGAAGGCAGCTGGACGCTCACGCAAAACGTGGCGATTCTCGATTACCTGAACGATGTTTATCCGCAGGCCAAGCTCTACGGCAGCGGCGATGCCCGCGCCGTGGCTCGCGCCCGCGAATGGCTGGCATTTTTAAACGCCGATTTGCACAAAGCCTTCAGCCTGATTTTCGGCGCGGCGCGTTTTTCCGAAGATGAAAGCGTGCAAAACGCCGTGCGCCAGGCTGCCACCGCACAAGCGCTCACGCTGCTGGCGCGCACCGACCGTGCGCTGGCCGCGCAAGATTATCTGACCGGCGAACGCACCATTGCCGATGTGTATCTGTATGTGATTTTGCGCTGGGCATATGCGCTCAAGCTCGATTTGAGCGGCATGAGCGCATTGCCGGGCTTTTTCGAGCGCATAGAAGCCGATGCCGGTGTGCAGGCCGCGCTCAAGCAGCAAGGTTTGCTGTGATTGGTTTGAATGCACCAAAACAGGCCGTCTGAAGCTTCAGACGGCCTGTTTGATAAGGTTTGATTTAATCCGCCGATGCTCAGCGAAAGCAGCCGCGCACGGCTTCCAGCCCGCCAAACTGAATGCACACATCGGCCGCAGCCTGCGTCTTGGGTTTGGCGCGATAAGCCACGCCTATGCCGGCGGCGCGCAACATCGGAATATCGTTGGCACCATCGCCCATGGCCAGCACTTGCTGCGGCTGCAAGCCCAGCATGTGGCGGTGTTGCAGCAATAAATCGGCCTTGGCTTGGGCATCGATAATGCGGCCTGTCAAGCGGCCGGTGAGCACGCCGCCTTCGATTTCCAACACATTGGCAAACGCATAATCCAGCCCCAATTGCTGCTGCAAACGTTCGGTGAAAAAGGTGAAACCGCCCGACACCAACATAAATTTCACATCATGGCGCTTGCATTCGGCCAGCAGATATTCCGCGCCGGGTGAGAGTGAAAGCACGTTGTCATACACATTCTGCAACACCTCTTCAGGCAAACCTTTGAGCAAAGCCACGCGCTGGCGCAGCGACTGTTCGAAATCCAATTCGCCGCGCATCGAACGCTCGGTAATCTCGGCCACTTCCGCTTTCAAGCCCACGCCGGCGGCAATTTCATCCACACATTCAATGGTAATCAGCGTGGAATCCATATCGCTCACAATCAACCCCAAATCGGCAAACGATTGGTCGGGCAAGAGCGCATAATCAATCTGCTGGCGTGCCAAAATGGCCTTGGCTGCCTCGGGTAGCACAAATCCTGCCGGCACATCAATGCGCACCACGCGCTCGGAATAAGGGACAAGCTTGGGGAAATCAGACAAATCGCAAGAAGCAATATCAGGGTGTTGCAAAACCAAAACATGCGGCATGATGCGTCTCTTTTCAAGATAAAACAGTAGGATTATAGCGCCAAAGTGAAGAACATGGCCGTTTGAAACAGCAACTTGCATAAGCAAAAACGCTTTTTACACAGCGTAAAAAGCGTTTGGCAAGTTGGCACGCCCACGGGGATTCGAACCCCGGTTGCCGCCGTGAAAGGGCAGTGTCCTAGGCCTCTAGACGATGGGCGCGTAACCGAATCGCGAACTATAACGAAAGCGCCTGTTATTGTCAATGTGGCGGCGGGAGGAATAGTGCGGCAATAGTCGGGTGCGGTGCGGTTTGAGTCGGTTTGGTTTATGGCGCGGCAAAGCCTGCTGCGAGCTGCTCAATAATGTTGGCTGTGCTGCCGCTTTGTGCCAAGGGGGCGTTTTGGCCGGCCCACAACGATGAAAATTCATCCGAGCCTTGCGCTTCGGCGGCGGCTTTCAATGGCGCTGAAGCGGCTTGGGCCAGCGGAAAGGGCGGGGCGGCGGCGCTGATGGGGCCGGCTTCGCGCATAAAGCGGTTGACGATGCCGCGCGCATAGCCGCCGCTGAAAAGATTGGTGAGCGCAGTGTGTTCGGCGCGCGGGCTTTGCAGGGCGGCGCGGTGCAGGGCGGAGGTGTCGGCTTCGTCGGCGAGCATCAGCGCGGTGCCGATTTGGATGCCGGCGGCGCCCAATTGGCGCGCGGCGTGCGCGGTGGCGGCGTTGCTGACGCCGCCGGTGGCCACCACCGGCACGCGCACGGCGGCGCAAATTTGCGGCAGCAGGCTGAATGTGCCCGCTTGGGTGTTTAAATCGCGGTTGAGAAACATGCCGCGGTGGCCGCCGGCTTCGAGGCCTTGGGCGATGATGATGTCGGCACCATGCTCTTCGAGCCAGCGCGCTTCGGCCACGGTGGTGGCGCTGGACATCACCACGCTGCCGGCGGCTTTCACCTGCTCGAGCAGCTGAGGTTCGGGCAGGCCGAAATGAAAGCTCACCACGGGAATGCGGTAGGCTGCCACGATATCGGCCTGCTCGCGGCTAAATGGCTGTCGGCCGCCGCCGGTGGCGATATCGTGTTCGCTGAGGCCGAATTCGCGGTAAAACGGCATCAATGCCTGCAACCAGCGCGCTTGTTGCGCCGCATCGGGCGCGGGCTGGCGGTGGGCAAAAAAGTTGACGTTGTAAGGCTGATCAGTGCCGGCTTGAAGGGCATCGAGCTCGGCGCAGAGTTTTTCGGGTGTGAGCATGGCGGCCGGCAACGAGCCGAGTGCGCCGGCGCGGCAGGCGGCAAGAGCGAGCCGGCTACCTTGCACGCCGGCCATCGGCGCTTGAATCACGGGCAGGCGGCAGCCGAGCAGCTGCAACAGGTTTGCGGTGGGGTTCATGGGTTTTCTTTGTGGATGCGTAGGCTGAAAAAGGTAGCATAAAGCGGTGCGCTGCGGCAAGCTGGTTTGAATGTTTCAGACGACATGATGTGGGCTCGGGTGAATTGCATTCATTCGAAAAGCACGCTTACCAAGCAAACCAACGCGGCTCGTTTTTTGGTGGGCATCAGCAATGAAATCATAAGGTGTGCACAAAGGCCGTCTGAAAATGTTCAGACGGTTTCTTTTGTTAACACATGCATAACAAACCTTGCGCTACATCAAGCAAGCGCAACGGCAGGGTGTTTCAGCCATTTCAAGTGATTGACTTATGGCACAGGGCTGCTATGATGCATGCAAATGACACCGATGTCTTTTAAGTAATGCCGTTTAAAAACATCATGATGATAATAGCTCAGCCTGTGCGCAAACGCGCGTGCTGCCGCACTTAAACCCAAAACCGACCACAGGAAAAAACCATGCCGTTAAAAAACCAAGCCATGCTGATTACCTATGCCGACAGCCTGGGCAGCAATTTGAACGATCTGCAAAAAGTGTTGCAAGGGCCGCTTAAAGATGTGGTGGGCGGTGTGCATATTCTGCCGTTTTTCCCCTCATCGGGCGACCGCGGCTTTGCGCCGATGGATTACACCAAGGTCGATCCCGCATTCGGCAGCTGGGCTGATGTGAATGCGCTGGCAAAAGATTATTATTTGATGTTTGATTTTATGGTGAACCATATTTCTGCCCAATCGCCTTATTTCCAAGATTTCCTCGCGAAAAAAGACGCTTCGGAATATGCCGATCTGTTTATCCGCTATAAAGATTTCTGGCCCAACGGCGAGCCGACCGAAGAGCAGGTTGACCTAATCTACAAACGCAAACCGCGCGCACCTTACCGCATGGCCGAATTTGCCGATGGCAGCGCGGAAAAAGTGTGGTGCACATTTGATGAGCAGCAGGTGGATTTAGACGTGACCACGCCCACCACCCGAAAATTCATCAAAAACAACCTCACCTTTTTGTCGGAGCAGGGCGCATCCATTATCCGCCTTGATGCCTTTGCCTATGCCAACAAAAAAATCGGCACCAACTGCTTTTTTGTGGAGCCGGAAATTTGGGAAACCCTGAAAGAATGCACCGATGTGCTCGATGCGCACAATGTGAGCGTGTTGCCCGAAATCCACGAGCATTACACCATTCAGCTCAAAATCGCCGAGCACGATTACTATGTGTATGATTTCGCGCTGCCGATGTTGGTGTTGCACACCTTATTCAGCGGCCGCGTCGACCGATTGGTGCACTGGATGGAAATCTGCCCGCGCAAACAATTTACCACGCTCGACACCCACGACGGCATCGGCGTGGTGGATGTGAAAGATTTGATGAGCGACGAAGAAATAGAAGCCGCCCGCGAAGCACTCTATGCGCAAGGCGCGAATGTGAAGAAAAAATACAGCAGCGCCGAGTATAACAACCTCGATATCTATCAAATCAATTGCACCTATTATTCGGCCTTGGGCAACAACGACCAAGCCTATCTGCTCGCGCGCGTGCTGCAATGCTTCGCCCCCGGCATTCCGCAAATCTATTATGTGGGCCTGCTCGCGGGTGAAAACGACATCGAATTGCTGGAACACACCAAAGAAGGCCGCAACATCAACCGCCATTACTACACTTTGGCAGAAATCGAGCGCGAAGTGCAGCGCGATGTGGTGCAGCAGCTGTTCAATCTTTTGAAATTCCGCAACACAAGCCGCGCGTTTGACGGCGAATTTGCGGTGAAAGCGTTGGATGCCAACGAGATGGAAATCACTTGGCACAATGCCGCCGAGCGCACTTCTGCCGTGATGCGGGCCGACACGCAAGCGAAAACCTTTTCAATTGTGGAAACCGTTGATGGGGTGAGCCGCGAAATATTGCTGTAAGTGTTTGATGTCAAATATTAAAAAGGCCGTCTGAAAATGGTTTCAGACGGCCTTTTTAATATTGGCGCCGCTTTATTCGCTCACGGTGTGACGAATCAGTTTTTCGGCGCCGGCCAGGGTATTTTCCACTTCGGCATAGCCGATGTTGCTGCCGCTGATTAGTGCGCGGGTGTCGTTAAACACCACTTGCACTTGGCCGCCGTTTTCCGTGACCAACACGCGCAGCGGCAGTTGCAGCGCAAAAGCCGGGTCTTTTGCCATCAGCGGCGTGCCGGCTTTGGGTGTGCCGAAGATAATCACTTTGGCCGGCTGCATGTTAAGGCCGCTTTGGCGGGCGGCGGCTTGGTGGTCGATTACGGCAAACACGGTCATGCCGCGTGAGGTGATGGCGTTTTCCAGACGGGATACGGTGTCGTTGAAAGAATAGCGGCTGACTACGGTGTGGGTGCTGGGCATGGCGGCGTAGGCTCTCGGTTGGGGTGGCTGGTGTGGTGTGTGGCTGCAGGCGCTCAGGGTGAAAGCAGCGGCGAGGGCGGCGAGGCTGGGGCGGAACAAGGTTTTCATGGCGGCTCCTGAGTGGATGTTGCATAGAGAAAAGGCGGATAAGCGGGTGGTTTGGGCAGCGCGGCGGCAGGGTTTGCGCTTGGGCGGCGGTGCATTCAAGCTGCTGTGTGCCATGGTTTGAATGCATTGCGCCGATGGTTTATACCAATTTTAAAAAATAACCTTACAAAATAAAAACAGTTTGGCAGCATCATCCGCGTAGGTCGGATTCTTGAATCCGACGTTTGGCCAACGGCCAAAGCAATGTGCGTGCCTTGTTCTGCGAACAAGTGTCGGATTCGAGAATCCGACCTACAGGCTGCCTGTTTGTATATTATTTTTTTGAATTGGTATTATTTGGCACGATACGTTATGCAGGCAAAACGAAATCTGAGTGCCGTAGGCCGGGTTGCTTAAGTGTTTGAGGCCGTCTGAATGTTTCAGACGGCCTATGGAAACGACAATTAAATTTCAAAGTTTAATTGCCGGATCAATAAGCCTTAGCGCAAGCCTTGTTTGCGCAAATCTTCATAGCCGCCGTGGTTGGTCACATTGTTGTAGCCGAGCTGCTTGAGGGTTTGCAGGGCGGCTTCGGCACGGCGGCCGCTGCGGCAATAGAGATGGATGGGGGCTTGTTTGTCGGGGCTGATGCTGCTGATTTTGGCGCCGATTTGGTCGGCAGGGATATTGATGGCGCCTTGCAAATGGCCTTGGCTGAATTCTTCGGGCGAGCGCACATCTATCCACACGCCTTTGGCTTTGGCCGCTTGCGCCGATGCCGGCGGGGTGGCGGCTTTAGGTGCGGCCGGCAAGGCAGCGGGCAGCAGCAAGGCGGCGAAGAAGGCGAGCGCGGAGGTTTTTTTTCATAACATCTCCTTAGAAAAAAGGGGCTTGATAAAGTTTGGCTCAAGCGTGCAGATGGGTTTGGATAAATTAAATATGCGGAATTGGCAATAATACCCTTCAAAAAAGCAAACTAACAAGGCGGAAGCCTGCGACAGTACAGATAGTACGGCAAGGCGAGACAACGCAGTCAGGTTATTTTTTTAGATTGGTATAAGCTCCAGCTAATGCTGCAAGGCAAGATAATGCAGTCAGGTTGTTTCAGGTTTGATATAAAAGGCCGTCTGAAAGCTTTCAGACGGCCTTGCGAGCTTTAGCGGCTCTCGGGCGGCACGATGCCGTTGCTTTTCAAAAGCTGCTCGATTTGCGCCTGCACTTTTTGCTGCTTGGCTTGCTGTGTGAGCTGGGATTTAATCACTTCATAAGGCGGCGCTTCGGGGTTGCGCTCGGCAGCGGCCAGCTTGAAAAGATAATATTTGCCGTTGAGCAGCACCGGCTCGCGGGTGACTTCGCCGCGGGTCATTTGGGCAAGCGCGGTCATGTCGGGCGGCAGCTGTTGCGGTGAGATAAAGTCGTCAAATTGCTGTTCGGGGTTGGGGTAGCGCTTCATCAGCGCTTCGAAGCTCATACCTTTGAGCAGCAATTGCTGCGCCTCGCGGGCGGCTTGGGCGCTGTCAAACTGCACTTGCTGCAATTTGATGATGCGGGTTTGCTGCTCGTAGGCGGCGCGCACTTCGGCCTCGTTTACTTCGGTGCTGTTTTCCAGATGGTTGACGTATTGAGCCGCGTAAAATTGGGCTTCTACGTTTTTAAGCTGGTTTTGCACTTCGGGCTTTTTATCGAGGCCGGCTTTGAAGGCTTCGTTTTTCAGCACTTCCAGGCTTTGCAGTTGCAGCGTCACTTCGCGGCGGATTTGCGCGCCGTCGGGCTGATGGCTGGTGTTGGGGTCGGCATCGGCTTGTTTGAGCACTTGCGCCACCATGCTGTCGATGCGGCCTTTGTCGATTTGCGGCGCTTGGGCGAGCGCAAAGCCGGCCAAAGCCAGCGCTAATGCGCCGGCCAAAGTGGTGTGTTTGTTCATCTCAGCTCCCCTTTAGTTGGCGGACTTGATGTCGGCTTTTTGGTAAAGGGCGGCCACGGCTTGGTCGATACGGGCGGTTTGCAGATCTTGTGCCAAGCCTTGTTTGGCTTCGTCGAAAGTGGGCAGCTTCACGGCGCGTTTGTCATTCACATAAAAAATGGCATAAAGGCCGTCGTTGCTTTGCAGGGGTGCGGTGTAAGCGCCTTTGCGCAAATCTTTCACCGCGCCGTAAACCACCGGCGCACCTTGCTCCAAATCTTTCAGGCGCACATAGTTTTGGGCGATGCCGCCGTTTTGCTTGCCTTGCGGATCGATGGTGTATTGGCGGGCCACGGTTTGAAAGCTTTTTTTGGCTTTCAGATCGGCTTCGGCTTTTTGGGCATCGGCGCTGCTGCGGGTGAGGATTTCACCCAGCTGCACTTCTTGGCTGCCTTTATAGAAATTGCTGAAATCGGTGTAGGCGCGCTGCACGTCGCTGTCGGTAACCGGATTGTTGGTGAGCACATGCGCCATATAGGCTTGGGCGAGCAAATCGCCTTCATAAACCGCCCATTGTTGTTTGAAGTTGGGCTGTTTGTCGGAGCCGTCTTGCTTGGCTGCTGCGCGAGCCTGCTCCAGCGCTTGCTTGTATTGGCTGCTTTGCTCCAGCTTCAGGCGGCGGGCTTCTTGCGTAACCAGCGTTTGGGTTACTTGGCGTTGGGTGAGGTTTTGGCGCAGAGCCGGGCTGTCTTGCAGCTGGCCGTTGCTTTGGCTTTGCAGCATTTTCACCTGCGCATCGATTTCTTTGCTGTCGATTTTGGTGCCGTTTACGGTAACCAGGGTTTGTGCCATCAGGCTGCCGGAAAAAGCGGCCAACATCAGGGCAGAGGTAAGATAAGTTTTTTTCATGTCGGTATTCTCGGTAAATTTAAATGAAAACGGCTTAGCTGAAATATTCATCGGGTGTGGCGGCTTTGATGCTTAATGCATGAATGAGGCCGTCTGAAAACAAATCGTGCAAGGCTTCTTTTACCATGCGCTGGCGGTTGATGCGCGAAACATCTTTAAACTTTTCGCTCACCACGAGTAAGGCGTAATGGCCGCCGCCCTGATTGCCGGCATGGCCGGCGTGCAAGTGGCTGTCGTCGCGAAATTCGAACACTTCTACGGCCAAATGTTGCAGGCGTTGCTCGATTTGCTGTTGCATGGGGCTCATTTGAACACGGCTTTGAAAGGTTTGATCAAAATTTCGTCATACACGCCGGCATCCACATAAGGGTCTTGCTCGGCCCAGCTTTGTGCATCGTCGAGTGAAGCGAATTGGGCAACAATCAGGCTGCCGGAAAAACGCTCGGGATTGTCGGGCAACGGGTTGGGGCCGGCGATAAGCAGCCGGCCTTCCGCTTTGAGCGCTTCGAGGCGCTGCAAATGGCCGGCACGTGCGCTCATGCGCGCTTCATGCGCATCATCGGCATCTGTGGCCAACAACATATAATATTCCATTATTTGTTCTCCTGCGGAAGAAAACGGCTCAAATACATGCCTTGAGCGATAAAAAACACAATCATCAGGGCGGTGGAGCCGAAAAGTTTGTAATTTACCCATTGGGCTTCGGTGAAGGTATAAGCGACAAAAAGGTTAACCAAGCCCATCAGCACCAAAAAAGCCAGCCAGGCAAAAGTGAGCTTGCGCCACACGCCCTCCGGCAGGGTGATTTCTTTGCCCATCATCGCTTTGAGTCCGTTTTTGCCCATCAAATGGCTGGCCAGCAGCACCAGCGCACCCACCCAAAACAAAAGCGTCGGCTTCCACATAATAAAACGGGCATCGTGCAGCAAAATGGTGGCCCCGCCAAACACCACAATCAGGGCCAAGCTTACCCACTGCATGGTGTCGAGCTTTTTGTGCCGAATCCAGGTAAAGGCCGCCTGCAACACGCCGATAACCAGCGCCACGGCCGTGGCCCATACGATATTTTTGGTGAGAGTGTAGGTGGCGAAAAAAAGGATAACCGCCAGCAAATCGCTTAATATTTTCATGTAAACAGGGTTGTTGAAATGCATGCAAACGATAATCATACATTCACGCGGCCGCTTTTGCATCATTTATCTTGGCAAAGTGCGCCGCCTTTTGTACCCGCTTAACCCGATTTTTCATTTTATGCCGGCCGCAATGCCTGCTTGGCGTGGCTATAAAGCCGCATTGCGGCATTTGTTTTAACATAAATTAGCAAGATGGCTTGGCAGAGTAAGCGATTCGAATATATCATGCAGGGTACGCAAAAGTCTGGCAGCTGCGCTGCAATCCAACAGGGGACATAAGTTTTGAAAAATAATCGTCGAATCAAAATGATCGCCGCTTCGGTGGCGCTGATGGCCTCATTCAGTGCCGTGGCCGGGCTGGGTGGTTTGAACGTTCAATCTCATTTAGGCGAGCCTTTTTCCGGCACGGTAACGGTTACCGGCGATGAGGCCAAAATATTGCTGAGCGGCGGCAAAGCCAGCATTTCCGACAACCGTTTGAGCACCAGTGTGCGCAAATCGGGCGACAATGCTATTGTGAGCATCCGCTCCAGCGGCGCCGTGCGCGATCCGGTGCTGGTTTTCCAAATGGGTGTGGGCGCACAGGCGCGCCAATACACCGCCATTATCGACCCGCCGGGCTATGCATCGGGCAGCACCGCCAATCGTGCGCCGGTGCGCCAGGCCGATGAGCCGGCTACGCGCGCAAGCGAGCACGGCAGCCGTGCCGCCGCTGCACCCCGCGCAGCGCAAAACCGCCCGGCACCCGCCAAAGCGCCGGAGCGCCAAAACACCCGCGTTGCCGCCGGAGAATACACGGTGCGCTCGGGTGAAACCCTGATGGGCATCGCCAGCCGCGTGCGGCCGGCCGGGCTGAGCACACGCCAAACCATGCTGGCCTTGGTGCAGGCCAACCCTGAAATTTTCGAATCAGGCAGCCCCGACCGCATTTGGCCGGGCAATGTGCTGAATATTCCGGCTGCCGAAGAATTGCACCGTCTGGCGAAACCGGGTGAACCGGTGCCGGTTACACCGGCAGAGCCTGTGCCCACGCCTGCGGCTTCCGAGCCGGTTGCCGAGCCCGCATCAGCGCCTGTTGCGGCACCGATGGAGGCTTCTGCACCCGTTGTAACCGCTTCTGAGGCCGTGGCGCAGCCGGCTTCCGAGCCGGTGGTGGTGCCTGCGCCGCAAACCGAGCCTGAGCCCGAGCCGCGCGAAAGCGGCTCTTGGTGGCGCTGGTTGCTGCTGGGCGGTTTGGGTTTGATTGCATTGTGGATGTTGTCCAAAATGTTGGGCAAAAAACACAAAACGGTGGTGTTTAAGGAAGAAGAGGACGAGACTTCTCCGTTTGACGCCCAATCCGGTGCGGCAGCAGATGCGCCGGTTGAGAAGGCTTCTGCTTCTGAAGAAGGCATTCGCACCCATCAGCCGGTTGCGCGCCCGAGCAACAATGCGCCGCTTACCCGTGCAGAAGCCGCAGCCACCTTGGCCGCCGGCAAAGTCGCCACAGAGGGCAAAGGCAAAAGCGAGAGCAGCGGCTTGGAAGTGGAAGATGATTTTGACGATGATATTTTCTTCACCGATGTAGAAAAAGTTGCCGTTGTTAAAGAAGCTGATGACAGCATCAACTTGGATTTAGGCAGCATCGACAGCCAGCAAAACGGTATTTTGTCGGGCGCAATCACGCGTGATGAAGCCACCGAGCAGCGCAAAGAAGTGGATTGGGAGCAGCTTGAATCCACCGAGAGCGTGTATGAGCCGGATGAGCCGCAGCTTGAAACGCCTGTGGCCGCGGCTGCCTCAGTGGCTGATATTGCGGTGCAGGCTGAGCCTGAAGCCGTTGAACCTGCTGCTTGGGCAGAGGTTGATGCAAAAACTGCGGACATTGCAGATGCTGATTTTGCAGTTGACGAAAAAGCAAGTGCTGCCGAAGAAGATCCTTTCGCGCCGCTCGAGTTCGACACTGAAGCCGACGAGGCGAAACGCACCGACCAAATGGCCGGTGTGGCCGATGAGCCGGCCACCGAAAGCTGGTATGCCGAAGCGGAAAGCGCCATTGCCATGCAAGAGGGCGATGATGTGGCTGCCGATGCAGGCGGCATTACGCTTGATGAGGGCGCACCGGCTGTCATCGAGTGGGATGAATCTGCTGCCGAAGCGGCAGGCGAGCGCGCCGAAACCGGCTTTATCACCGAATCGGTGGGCATGACTGCACCGTTGGAAGCCAAATACGAGTTGGCGAAAATGTATATCGAAATCGGCGACCCCGAAGCCGCACGCGATACTTTGCTGGAGTTGATGGAAGAATCAGACGGCGGCATTTTGGCGAAAGCCCAAGCGCTGTTGGATGAGCTGGATGCTTCCTGATATTGTTTGAAAAAGCCCGGGTGAACACTCGGGCTTTTTATGTTTCAGACGGCCTTTTGATTGGTGTGGTGAGGAAACTCAATTGCACCCGCTCTAAAAAATAATACCAATCCAAAAAAATAACCTAACTTCGTTGTCTCGCCTTGCCGTACTATCTGTACTGTCGCAGGCTTCCGCCTTGTTAACTTCCTTTTTTGAATTGGTATAAAACAGCCAAACGGCAGAGCCGCAGACAATCTTCCGACTTGCAAGTGTTGTGCTTGAAATCTGAAGCAAAGGCCGTCTGAAAGGTTTTCAGACGGCCTCGCATGTAATATTTATCATGGCTTATTTATTTGGCTTGACGTAAGGCGTGAAGCAAAATGCAGCCGAGCGGCGGTGCCGGCGGACAGGTTTTCCGCTGTGCCATCCGGCCATATTCCTTGCCGCGGTAGGATGGTGCGCATGATTCGCGATATAATGGCCGCTTTACTTTAAAAGCGCTGCCATGCCGCTCGAACACACACTGCCGCCCGTTCAACGTTGGGCGTTGACCCTCTCGTATGACGGCAGCCGCTTTTACGGCTGGCAAAAGCAGGCCGGCGGCGTGGCTACCGTGCAAGCGGCGCTGGAGCAGGCTTTGAGCCGCATTGCATGTGCGCCGATGCACACCATTGCCGCCGGGCGCACCGACACCGGCGTGCATGCCACCGCGCAAGTGGTGCATTTCGACACCGCGGCCGAGCGCAGCGAGCAGGCATGGATACGCGGTGTGAATGCACATTTGCCTGAAGGTGTGGCGGTGTGGCGGGCGCAGCGTGTGGATGCGCGTTTTCACGCGCGTTTTGATGCATTCGGCCGCCGCTACCGTTATGTGTTGCAATCCACGCCGGTGCGCCCGCCGCTGCTGTTGGGCAAAGTGGGCTGGACGCACACGCCGCTTTGCCTGGCTGCGATGCAAGAGGCTGTGGCGCTCTTGGTGGGCAAACATGATTTTTCCAGCTTTCGCGCTGCGGCCTGCCAGGCCAAATCGCCTGTCAAAACGCTCTACAGCGCTTCCTTGCAAGGCAGCGCCGATCTGATGGCGCTGGATTTGCACGGCAATGCTTTTTTGCACCATATGGTGCGCAATATTGTCGGCGCGCTGGTGTATGTGGGCAGCGGGCGCATGAGCGTGGCCGGGTTTGCCGCTTTGCTGGCCGAAAAAAGCCGCTTGAAAGCGCCGCCCACTTTTATGCCCGACGGCCTTTACCTCACCGGCGTGGATTACCCGCCGGAATGGGGCGTGGCCACGCCGCCGCCGCCGGAGTGGCTGTGGTTTTGAGTGAGATAGGCCGTCTGAAAAGGTAGCGAGTGGGGTGCGGGCGGCAGTGCGTTGAAACAAGTTCGACTGGGAGCAATAGCCGGCAGAAAACGACCAGCCGCCTTCGGGTGGCTGTGAGTTGAAACCAAGCAGAATATGCGGGTTCGATCCCCGTCAGCCCCAGTCGCCTTCGGGCGGCTGTGCGTTGAAACAATGATTTGGATGAAGTGCTTGCTACGCAAAGCTTTGGGTTGAAAGAAATAAGAAACAATCCTTTCAGACGGCCTTTTACCTTTGTAGCAAAATGATGGTCAGCCGCCTGCGGGCGGCTGCGAGAGTGGATATATTATGTCGAAAATCCGCACCAAAATTTGCGGCTTCACCCGCCCCGAAGATGCTGCCGAAGCCGCCCGGCTCGGCGTGGATGCGGTGGGGCTGGTGTTTTATGAAAAAAGCCGCCGTTTTGTAACGATTGAAGCTGCGCAGGCGGTGGTGCGCGCTTTGCCGCCGTTTGTGAGCGTGGCGGCTTTGTTTGTGAACGAAACCGAAGCCCGTATCCGTGAAGTGTTGCGGCAGGTGCCGGTGGATATTATCCAGTTTCACGGTGATGAGCCGCCCGAATTCTGCCGCCGCTTTGAGCGCCCTTATCTGAAAGCCGTGCGCGTACGCCATGCGCAGGATATTGCCGCTGCGGCGGCTGAGTTTGCCGATGCCCGCGCGCTTTTGTTGGATGCTTATGTGGAAGGCGAATATGGCGGTACAGGGCAGCGCTTCGATTGGCAGATGCTGCCGGAAAATTTGAGCGGCCACTGGATATTGTCGGGCGGGCTCACGCCTGAAAATGTGGCTGAGGCGCTGCGCATTGCCGGTGCCGACGCCGTGGATATTTCCAGCGGCGTGGAAAGCGCGCCGGGGGTGAAATGCCCGCAAAAAATGGCGGCTTTTATGGCGGTGGTGCGGGAAGCGCAAAAGCAATGAGGAAAGTTTGATTAAGCATATATCGCTTTTTCGATTATAGTGTAATGCAAGAAAAAGGGACACGACTGCATTCTGAAACAGCGTGGGTTGGGTTGCGAAACCCAAGGTTTCAGACGGCTTGTGGATTTGTTGGGTTTTCAACCCAAGCTACCCGCCGCATCACTTTTTTTATGCAGGCCACTATATAAGATTCTTGAGCTCGATATTCGGTTTTTAAGGCCGAACACTTAGCGTATATGCACTTGTTCTTCGAGCAGGCGTCGGATTTAAGCATCCCACCTACACAACTGCACAGCCGGCGGCTCTGTTTTGTGAAACGTTTTGCAGCACGCAGCCGCCGCGCAATAAAGGGCGCATTTTCTATTTTCAGACGGCCTGTTTGGAAAAGGCCGTCTGAAAAGCTGATTTTCAAAGGACAAAACATGAAAAATTATCATTCTCCCAACGAGCAGGGTTTTTTTGGCGAACACGGCGGTGTGTATGTGTCGGAAACATTGATTCCGGCGCTGCAAGAATTGGCCGATGCTTATCGCGAAGCCAAGCAAGACCCTGATTTTTGGGCAGAATTTCATCATGATTTGCAGCATTATGTCGGCCGCCCCAGCCCGGTTTATCATGCGCAGCGCCTGAGCGAGCATTTGGGCGGCGCACAGATTTATCTGAAGCGCGAAGACCTCAACCACACCGGCGCGCATAAGGTCAACAACACCATCGGCCAGGCTTTGCTGGCGCGGCGCATGGGCAAAAAACGCGTGATTGCGGAAACCGGCGCCGGCCAGCACGGCGTGGCTTCGGCCACGGTGGCGGCGCGTTTCGGCATGGAATGTCATGTGTATATGGGGGCGGACGATATTCAGCGTCAAGCACCCAATGTGTTTCGGATGAAGCTGCTCGGTGCCAATGTGGTGGGCGTGGAAAGCGGCTCGCGCACGCTCAAAGATGCGATGAACGAAGCCATGCGCGAATGGGTGGCCTGCGTGGATGACACGTTTTACATCATCGGCACGGCGGCGGGCCCCGCGCCTTATCCCGAGATGGTGCGCGATTTTCAATGTGTGATCGGCAATGAAGCGAAAACGCAAATGCTCGAAGCCATCGGCCGCCAGCCCGATGTGGCCGTGGCCTGCGTGGGCGGCGGCTCCAATGCCATCGGCTTATTTTATCCTTATATCGAAGAGGCGGGCGTGCGCTTGGTGGGCGTGGAAGCGGGCGGGCATGGTGTGGACACGCACGAGCATGCCGCACCGATTACCAGCCACGCACCCATCGGTGTGTTGCACGGCTTTCGCAGCTATTTGATGCAGGATGACAACGGCCAGGTGCTGGGCACGCATTCGGTGTCTGCCGGCCTCGATTACCCGGGCATCGGCCCCGAACACAGCCATTTGGCCGACATCGGCCGGGTGGAATATCACGCCGCCGATGACGATGCGGCCTTGGCGGCTTTTGATTTGCTGTGCCAATACGAAGGCATTATCCCCGCGCTCGAAAGCAGCCATGCGCTGGCGTGGGCGGTGGCCGAAGCACCGAAGATGGGCAAAGAGCAGGTGATTTTGGTTAACCTTTCCGGCCGCGGCGATAAAGACATCAACACCGTGGCCAAGCTCAAAGGCATCGAGCTGTAAAGGTTTCAGACGGCCTTGTGATGAAGCAGGCCGTCTGAAACCCAACCTAAAAATAACCTATAGTGGAATGCAAGAAAAAGTGATACAAAACTATGCACTATAACGGCGTAGCTTGGGTTGATAAACCCAACGTTTCATACCAATCCAAAAAAATAACCTAACTTCGTTGCCTCGCCTTGCCGTACTATCTGTACTGTCGCAGGCTTCCGCCTTGTTAGCTTACTTTTTTGAATTGGTATCAGACGGCCTGTGGGTTTGTTGGGTTTTCAACCCAACAAACCCGTGTTGTGTCACTTTTTTATGCATTCCACTATAACTACGTTGCACCTTGCCGC
Organism: Uruburuella suis; assembly: GCF_004341385.1. Classification (GTDB taxonomy): domain Bacteria; phylum Pseudomonadota; class Gammaproteobacteria; order Burkholderiales; family Neisseriaceae; genus Neisseria; species Neisseria suis. The sequence continues at coordinate 7,264 of NZ_SLXE01000012.1, read as the reverse complement.
AGTATCTTTATTGTTTGAGGCTCGCCGCCTTGTTATCTTATTTTTTAGGTTTGGTATAAGCTTACTTTTTTTGAATGGCATGAGGCCGTCTGAAATTTTAATTTAAACCGCTAAAGAAAGGAGGCGCATGATGTTGCGCTGCATAGAATTCAAACCCAAACACTATATTTTCCAATACACACCCAATGAAAGCGCGCCCTCGGATATCGATGCGTCCGAATATTTCGATGCGGTGCAAGATGAATATTGGGAAGCGTGGGAACAGCTGCAAGCTGAGGATATCAGTGAGCAAGAAAAAACGATGATGGTGTTTTCTTTAGATGCCGTCAACCAGCAAAAGTTGCATGTTTTCTGCCAATTGGCGCCTGACGATATCGATATCTTGCTTGGTGCTTCCGAAGTGGCCGCCAATGTTGGCACGCAAATCAATTTTCTGCGGCTGGCGGTTGAAGCCGGTTATCAGGCTTTGCCGGATGATTTCAACTGGAATACCTGCAAGCTGCCCAATAGCGAAGAGAATGAGTTGTTTCTGTTGGCTATGTCGCAGCTGGCCGAAGCTTATTTGGAGATAGAAGCGCATTGGCATCAGGCTGAAAAGCTGCTGCTGCGGCTGAATAAAGTGTGCCCTGAATCTGATTTGGGCACAGACCAGCAATTGCTGCGCCTCTATCAAACGATGGGTGAGTGGCGCAAAGCGCAAGCCGTGTGCAAAAGAAACAAAGGCGAGCATTTGGTGTTGTTCCGTTATGGGCAGGCCTTGTCGCACATCATGCTCGAGCAGCAAGATCAGGCGCGCAAACACTTGGCCGCTGCCGTGGCTGCCATGCCCGAGGCGGCAGAAATTTTGCTGCGCCAGCCTTCGGAAGAAGAGTTGGAGGCCGAATATGATGCGGCACTTGAAGAAATGGATGCCGACTTGGAGCGGTTTGAGCTGGAAGACGAGCGGGAATGGGCTGATGGTGAAACGCCGCTCAACCGCAGCCGCTTGGCCATGGTAACTTATTGCCAAGATTGCGGCCATCTTTGGGCAAAAGGGCGGCCGGCCGAAATTTTGGTAGAATTGGCATTGCGGCGTTAATTCTGTAAAGCTTTATTTATATCAAAACGTTTTCAGACGGCCTCTTTTATTATTCAAGGCCGTCTGAATATATTCTAAAACATTAATCTCAAATCAATCAGGAAAGCGCAAAAATGAGCCATTCAGTGATTACCGTGATCGGCAAAGACCGCATCGGCATTGTTTACGACGTGTCCAAATTATTGGCCGACAACCGTTTGAATATCGTCAACATCAGCCAGCAGCTGATGGATAATTTCTTCACCATGATTATTCTGGTCGACACCGCGCAGTGCCCGAAAAGCCGCCAGGAAATGCTCGATTTGTTTGCCGCAGAGGGTCAAAAGCTGGCGCTGGATATCCGCATGCAGAATGAAGACATTTTCAACGCCATGCACCGCATTTAAAGGATTGAACACATGAGCACCCGCATTCAGTCCAACGAAATCCTCGAAACCGTCAAAATGGTGGCCGACCAAAATTTCGATGTGCGCACCATCACCATCGGCATCGATTTGCACGATTGCATCAGCCCCGATATCGAAGTGTTAAACCAAAATATCTACAACAAAATCACCCGCGTGGGCAAAGATTTGGTGCAAACCGCCAAGCATTTGTCGGCCAAATACGGCGTGCCGATTGTGAACCAGCGCATTTCGGTAACGCCCATCGCCCAAATTGCCGCCGCCACCGGCGCCGACAGCTATGTGAGCATTGCGCAAACGCTCGATCAAGCCGCCAAAGCCATCGGCGTGTCGTTTATCGGCGGCTTCTCCGCGCTGGTGCAAAAAGGCATGTCGCCCGCCGATGAAGTGCTGATCCGCTCAATTCCCGAGGCCATGCAAACCACCGAGATTGTGTGCAGCTCCATCAACATCGGCTCCACCCGCGCCGGCATCAATATGGATGCGGTGAAGCTGGCGGGCGAAACCATCAAACGCACCGCCGAAATCACGCCCGAGGGCTTCGGCTGCGCCAAAATCGTGGTGTTTTGCAATGCGGTGGAAGACAACCCGTTTATGGCCGGCGCGTTTCACGGCTCGGGCGAGGCCGATGCGGTAATCAACGTGGGCGTGTCCGGCCCCGGCGTGGTGAAAGCAGCGCTGGAAAATTCAGGTGCGCAAACGCTCACCGAAGTGGCCGACGTGGTGAAGAAAACCGCGTTTAAAATCACCCGCGTGGGTGAATTGATCGGCCACGAAGCCAGCAAATTATTGGATATTCCCTTCGGCATTCTCGATTTGTCGCTCGCCCCCACGCCGGCGGTGGGCGACAGCGTGGCGCGCATTCTCGAAGAAATGGGCCTGAGCGTGTGCGGCACCCACGGCACCACCGCCGCCCTGGCTTTGCTCAACGATGCGGTGAAAAAAGGCGGAATGATGGCCAGCAGCGCCGTGGGCGGCTTGAGCGGCGCATTTATCCCCGTGTCGGAAGACGAAGGCATGATTGCCGCCGCCCAAAGCGGCGTGCTCACGCTCGACAAGCTCGAAGCCATGACCGCCGTGTGCTCCGTCGGCCTGGATATGGTGGCCGTGCCCGGCAGCACCAGCGCCGCCACTCTTTCCGGCATCATCGCCGATGAAGCGGCCATCGGCATGATCAACAGCAAAACCACCGCCGTGCGCATTATTCCCGTGCCCGGTAAAGATGTGGGCGAGAGCGTGGAATTCGGCGGCTTGCTCGGCTATGCGCCGATTATGCCGGTGAAAGAAGGCTCGTGCGAAGTGTTTGTCAATCGCGGCGGCCGCATTCCCGCGCCGGTGCAATCGATGAAAAACTGAGCGCTGCGCACATTTCATCTGTGGGCAGGGTTTTGAGCCAAAATATCGCCGCGCGATAAAATGCAAACAGACCCTATGGGTCTGTTTGCATTCGTGATCCAAATCTCTTTGATGCCGTCTGAACGCCTGCTAAGTTTTGATCTGAAGTGGCTTTCAGACGGCCTTTTATACCAAACCTAAAAAAAGCAAGACAACAAGGCAAAAGCCTGCGACAGCGGGTAGGTTGGGTTGATAAACCCAACAAATCCACAAGCCGTCTGAAATGTTGGGTTTATCAACCCAACCTACGCTGTTGCTAAGTTTTCATCTGAAGTGGCTTTCAGACGGCCTTTTATACCAAACCTAAAAAAGCAAGACAACAAGGCAAAAGCCTGCGACAGTACGGCAAAGCGGGATAACGCAATTATAGATGCGGCAATTAATTATTGAATATTCACATCCTCTTACCCGCAGCAGAAACCTGTTCCCTCTCCCGTGGGAGAGGGCTAGGGAGAGGGCAACAAGCCTTTGGCTTGTTTGCCGGCATCTGAAAATGTTCAATATTTAATTGCCGAATCAATAGATTATTTTTTAGGCTTGGTATTGTTTATGCATTTTCCAAAATCCACATTTTCAATAACGGATTGTTGATTTGCCATTTATCGGCGGTGTTTTTGCTGATGAGGTCGTGCCGCTCAAGCCGCCTGATGGCGCCTTGTGTGCTGCTGGTGCTGATTTCGCCGATGCCGAGCGCGGCGGCGTATTTTTGGCGGCTTTCATGGCTGTAGGGGCTGCTGTCGTCTGTGCCGGCTATGTCCTGCATGATGGCTTTTTCCAAAGGTTTCAATTTCTGCCATACGCCTGATTCTGTGTTTTGTGTGTTCATCTGCGCTATGCGGTTGTCGGCAGCTGCATCAAGCGGTAAATCGGGGTTGATAATCATGTCTTGGATGATGGCGCGCATATACATGGGCGTGTGGTTTAAGCGCTCAAACATGCGGTATAGGTCGGTTTTGTTGATGCTGTTGCCCGTGCGGCTGTGGTAGATGTCGGCTAAAAAATCGGTGAAATCTTTGCCGAGCAAGGGAAAATCCAATGCGTGTGCAAAGTGGAAAAACGGGGCTTTACTGTTGTTGAACATGGTTTTCAGGCCGTTGGTGCTGCTGCCTGTGAAGATGGTTTTCACGTTGTCTTGGTGAATGTCCAAGCCGGTGCGAAGCGAGCGGATAAGCCCTGCCGCGCCGGTGAAACGCGCCAGCTCCTGCACTTCATCCAGCAAGAGCAAAGTGGGGCGGCTTGTATTGGCTATGGCGCTGATGAGCTCGGTAATGCTGAATGTGGGCGCGGGGGCGTTTTCCCGCTCTATGCCCAAGCCGAAAGCTTCGATTTTGTTGATTTGGCTGATAAACGATTTGGCTTTTCCGCCGGTTTGAATGCTTTGGGCAAATTGTTGTAAGGCCGTCTGAAAACGCTCGGGGATATTGCGGTCATCGGCCATGAATGAGAAGTAAAAGACATTAAAGCCGTTTGCTTCTGCCAGCGGTGCAACGTCTTTCAGCAGAAATTGCGTTTTGCCCATGCGGCGCGGTGCAAACAATGTGAATGCGTGTGTGATGCCGCCTTTCAGGCTGTTTACCAACTTTGCGGCATATTCCGGGCGGTGGAAATATAAGGGATCGGTTTGCATGGCTTTGGATGATATTTAAATGCTGTTAGCTATGATTATACATAGAATGGCTGATTATACGAATTGTGTATAACGATGTATAACCGCCATCGTTTGCCAAACGGCTAAAGTTTTGTTTATTTAATGTGTTGCCGGCTATACAGAAATAGCAGAAGTAGCAGATGAGCAGCGCAACGACTTGGCAGAATGGCAGGCTTACGGACGGGTGGTTGAGTAAAGATTAGCTTGTAAAAAAAGCCGCCAATTTGGCGGCTTATTAAAATAAGTGTCCCTGTTTCGTCCCGGATTTCTGTAAACCATTGATTTATATAAATTATGTGGTGCGGACGGAGAGACTCGAACTCTCACACCTCTCGGCGCCAGAACCTAAATCGGGTGCGTCTACCAATTTCGCCACGTCCGCATGCTTTTGGGCAAGCGCTTAATTATACCAAAAGCCGGGTTAAATGAAAAGGTGCTGCGGGCTTGAAAAGAAAGCTGTGCGCCCATAGTTTAAAGCGTTATTCATCAAAGGCCGTCTGAAACTTTTCAGACGGCCTGTATGCCGATTCAAAAGAATAAGCTTATAAGGCCGGTGGCGCAGGCCGTGCAGATGGCATGGTAAGGCGAGCCAATGCAGCAAGGTTGTTTTTTTTGAATCGGCATCACACAGAAAGAGAAAGCGTTTATGTCAGCTTTATTGGTGCAAGATTATCTGCAAACACAAGGTTTGCAATTGCCGCAAGATGAGGTGCTGGTGGCGCTGCGTTTGGCGCAGGCGGTGATCAGCATGGGTGCGGCTTCGGTTGAACGCAGTATTTTATGGTATGCCAATGACGAGGCGGTGCTGGCCGAACATATTGAAGCGGATGCGGGCAGCGAGGCTTTGTTGAAGCAGATTTTTATGGCGCTCGATTCGGCATTTGAGCGCGCGCCTTGTCAAAGCGCGGTGGTGTACGGCCTGATGCCGTCTGAAAATGAAAACACCACACCTTATTTGTTGCGCTTGGCGCAGCAGGGCGCGGCCTTGGCGCAAGTGCTGCTGCTGGATGAGGCACATGCGTGGACGGATCTGCCCAGCCGCACGGCGCAAACGGGCTGGCTGAATCTGGTGCAGGATGTGCCGCACTGGCTCGCGCTGGATGAGCTTCGGGGTGAGCAAAACCTGCGTAGCCAAAGCCAGATGTCGCTGCCGATTTGCTTGGAAAACGGCGCGGTGCTGGGCGTGTTGCAGCTGGAGCATGCCGGGAAAAACGGGTTTGATGAGGCTGCCCAAATTGTGTGGGTGGGGCTGGCGCTGGCTTTGGCCGCGCCGCTGCAAGCCTTGCTGCGGCCTGAAAAAGAAGAGGAGACGCAGGATGAATAAGCCGTTGAAATTTGTGGCCGCCTGCCGCCTGCCCACAGAGTGGGGCGTGTTTACCTTGCACGGTTTTGAAGAAGTGCGCAGCGGGCAGGAGCATGTGGCGCTGAGCATGGGCGATATCGGCAGCGATGCGCCGGTGTTGGCGCGGGTGCATTCCGAATGCCTCACCGGCGATGCGCTTTTTTCGCAAAAATGCGATTGTGGCCCGCAGCTGCAGGCGGCGATGCAGGCGGTGCAGCAGGCGGGGCGCGGGGTGATTGTGTATTTGCGCCAAGAAGGGCGCGGCATCGGCCTGATTAATAAAATCCGCGCTTATCAATTGCAAGACCAGGGGCTGGACACGGTGGAAGCCAATGTGGCGCTGGGCTTGCCGGTGGATGCGCGCGATTTCACGTTGGCCAAGCATATTTTCGACCATTTGGGCGTGCGCTCGGTGAAGCTGCTCACCAATAATCCGCAAAAAGTGCAGGTGTTGGCCGATGCCGGCATCAATGTGGCCGAACATGTGCCGCTGCATGTGGGTGAAAATCCGGAAAACGAGCGCTATTTGCACACCAAAGCGGAAAAACTCGGCCATTGGTTTGATATTTGACCGAGCCGATATTCAGACGGCCTGTGAGGCTGATTAACAGGCCGTCTGAAAGGTAAAATTTTAAAAATAATTTTATTTTTGTTTCAATTGTTTGCAATAAATCTGAAAAAATATCGGCCAAAAGGCTTGCGCCGCCGGCCGGATTTTGGTTTAATTCCGTTCTCGCAGCGATGAGCGCGAAAGAAAACGGGTGATTAGCTCAGTTGGTAGAGCGTCTGCCTTACAAGCAGAATGTCGGCGGTTCGACTCCGTCATCACCCACCATTTTTTTGTGCGGAGTGGTAGTTCAGTTGGTTAGAATACCGGCCTGTCACGCCGGGGGTCGCGGGTTCGAGTCCCGTCCACTCCGCCAACCAAAATAAAAAAAAGCACCGATTTTTCGGTGCTTTTTTTTATTTTGGTTGGATGATTTGTGCGAAAACGCTGGCTAGGGGCTATTCACAATTCATCCGCGCGTAAGATTTTAAGCGCAAAAGCGCGTCTGCAAGGCGGCGGGCCGCAGATAGTGCAATCCGCACGGCAAGGCAGGTCAATGCAATAAGGTTGTTTCAATAAGGTTGTTTAGGGTGGGTAGGATTTCGTGATTATCAAACAGGCCGTCTGAATGTTCAGACGGCCTATTTGTGTTGGCGAAAATGCAAAAGCGCGGCGTGGTTGCGCTCAGAAATAGGGCGCTGCTGAAATAATTTTATATTGGCCAATATTGCTTTCGTAAAGAATGAATTAATGCTTATTGATTCGGCAATTAAATATTGAAATGTTTATGCAGCATACTTCACCTTCGGATCTCTAAAATACGCAGCCACCCGTTGAGGATGGTTCTCCA
>NZ_SLXE01000011.1 GCF_004341385.1 Uruburuella suis | reverse complement strand
TTTGAAATTGAAAAAACTGAGTCCTGTGGCATACAGAACCCAGTTTGCAACCGCCGCTTGAAGAATGATTGATTTAGTGGCTTAAAAATGTCCAATATTATGAGGGCAGTTCAATTTTTTCAGACGGCCTTGGTCTAACTTGAATGGTTAAACCAAGCACTTTCAGGCAATATGACAATTGAGCAAATTGCTCAATCCATCTAGATAATTATTGAGGAGTTATATCATGGCCTACATCACAACAAACGATGGCGTTGAAATTTTCTACAAGGATTGGGGGCCGCGTGATGCAGAAGTATTATTTTTCCATCATGGTTGGCCGCTCAGCTCGGATGACTGGGATGCACAATTATTATATTTTCTCGGAAAAGGATATCGTGTTGTCGCACATGACCGCCGTGGCCATGGCCGCTCGTCTCAAGTATGGGATGGTCATGATATGGATCATTATGCAGATGACGTTGCGGCTGTGGTCAAACATTTAGGCATCGACAAAGCGGTGCACATCGGCCATTCAACCGGTGGCGGCGAGGTTGCACATTATATTGCCAAACATGGTGAAGCTCATGTTTCCAAGGCAGTATTGGTGAGTGCTGTGCCACCGTTGATGGTCAAAACCGATAAAAATCCGAATGGATTGCCGAAAGAAATTTTTGACGACTTCCAAAATCAGCTCTTTAAAAACCGTGCTGAATTTTATCGTGCCATACCCGAAGGTCCTTTCTATGGATTTAACCGCCCGGATACAAAACCTTCAGAACCAGTAATACAGAACTGGTGGCGCCAAGGGATGATGGGCGGCGCCAAAGCCCATTACGACGGCATTGTGGCATTTTCTCAAACCGACTTTACTAAAGATTTGAAAAAAATTTCTGTCCCCGTGCTTGTTTTGCATGGTGATGACGATCAGGTTGTGCCATTTGAAATTTCAGGAAAATTGTCAGCCGAATTGGTACAAAATGGCACGTTGAAAGTTTATCCGGGATATTCTCATGGAATGTTAACAATAAATGCCGATGTGATTAATCCGGATCTATTGGCATTTATTCAAAGCTGAAACCTGAACAATAAAAAATCAAAATACCCAAAAGCTTTTCTTAACCGGACAGCTCTTTTCTGCTTGAATTTACAATCCAAATAGAAAAGAATGACTATTCGGCAACCTATGCAAATTTTTACCCTCTAATCAAAGATAACCACAAAGGAGGCAAATCATGAGAAAGCTTTTATCTGCGCTGCTGCTGGGCGCATCGGCGCTGGCCGCGGCACAAAGCACCGAGCAGAGCTATATTCTGGTGGGCAGCTACACCGATGAAGTGCACACCGACGGCATTTACACGCTTTCGTTCAACCCTCAAAACGGCGCGCTCAAACGCGTGGGCAACACGCAAAATGTGCGCAATCCTTCTTATTTGGCGTGGTCGAAAAACCGCGATTTCCTTTACGCTGTGAATGAAAACAGCAGCCAAAACGATGAAGTTTCCGCTTTTAGATTCGACAAACGCAACGGCAGCTTAAGCTTTATCAACCGCCAGCCGGTAAACGGCAGCGCCGCCTGCTATGTGGCCGTGGATCACAGCGGCCGCCATCTGGCCGTGGCCAACTACAGCAGCGGCAATGTTTCCCTTTATGATCTCGAAGCACAAGGCGGCATCAGCCCGCCGCGCCAATCGCTCACCCTGCCCAACCTCGGCCGCCAGCCGCATGCCCACACCACCGTGTTCGGGCCGCGCAACGATTTGATGCTGGTTACCGATTTGGGTAACGACCGCATCTACCAATACCGCTTTGATGCCGGCGCGATGCAGCCGCTGCAGGCAGATCCGCGCGTTTACCGTTTGGGCGAGGGCGAGGGGCCGCGCCATTTGGTGTTCAGCCAAGATGAGCGCTTTGTGTATGTGCTCAACGAATGGGCGGGCAATATCGCCGTGTTCCATTTTGAAAACAACACGTTGGTGCACAAACAAACGGTGGTATCCACCGATATTCTGCCGCCCGGCGAGCGCAATAAAGGCAGCGCCGCCATTAAAATCTCGCCCGATGGCCGCCACCTTTATGCCTCCAACCGCGGCAGCACCAACAATATCGCCATCTTCAAAATTGCCGCCGACGGCTTGCTGAGCAAAGTGGGCGAACAAGCCACCGATGCCCACCCGCGCGATTTTTTAATCGACAAAAGCGGCCGCTGGCTTTTAGTGGCCTCGCGCGACGGCAATTCGGTGAAAGTTTACCGCGTGAACACGCACACCGGCCTGCTCGCCGATGCCGGCCAATCGGTGTCGCTGCCCAAGCCGGTGATGCTGCTGGCTTATTGAGCAGGGCTGCCGACCGTTGCCCATCATAAAACAGGCCGTCTGAATAAAGTTTCAGACGGCCTGATTCATTTGCAAACCCTATTAACCCCATAATCAAGCGGGCGCACAAACGCCCGCTCGTTCAAGCTATTTCACCGCTTTCAAGCGCAGCATTTCCTGCAACATCGCCGGTCGCCTAGCATAAATTTGCCGCGCCGCTTCCATTTGCACGGCCATCGGCTCGCGCACCACGGCAAAGCGATCATACAGGCGGTTGAGCTTCTTCACCCACTCGGCATACTTCTTGCGCTCCGCGAGCATAGCGGCTTCTGCCACCATCAGCTCAAGCCAATGCAAGGCTGCGCTATTTTGCTGCGCTTCGTCCAAGCAGTCGATATATTGTTCCAGCAAATGCGCTTGATGGGTTTGCTGCAATAAGCCGCCTAATTTTTGCGTGCAGTTTTCCAAGGCATAAAGCTGCGCCAGCGCATCGCTCCGAACGTGGTTTTGCTGCAATTTTATTTCCTGCTGCGCAAATGCACCCGGCCAATCTTGGGCGGAAATCAGCGCGCGCCAGCGCTGATAATAGTTTTCATCAATGCTATAGCCGCCAAAGGCCAGCGCTGCGGCATATTCCTGCGCGGCCTGCTGTTGGCCGGTTTGCGTGGCCACTTCGAGCAGCAGCGCGCGCCATTCGTTCGCCATGCCTTGTTGATGCCCGGCCAACGCCTTTTCCAAACCCTGCACCAACAAGCGCTCGGCTTGCGCCCATTGCTGCCGCGCCATCAGCTTATCAACGGCAATGCGCCGCATTTTGGGAATGCTCAAATGATCTTGCAGCCATTTTTCCGCCTGCGCCGCATCAATAAATGCCAACACTTCATATTTGCGCAGAATCAGGCGCTCCCGCTCATAGCCGTCGCGCTTCAAGCGCGTGTATTGCGCGTCGAGCCAAGCCAGCACGGCATCGGCGCGACCCGATTCGCATAACGCAGCCTGCCACAGCGCGATGGTTTCATCAAACACAATCCAATGCTCATCAGAGTCGGCCAATATGCTCTGCCAAAATTTTTCGATTTTGGCGCGCAATTTGGGCTCGGCTTGCCGATAAATCGTGTTGCTCATTTCGATGCAGTGAAAAATCGCATCGCCCAAGATGCCGTCTGAATCATCGGAATATTGGATAATTTTGTTCAGCCGCTGATACACGGTTTGGTGAAAGCCAAACGCATCTTCATCAAACAACACATCGGCATCTTCCAGCAGCGTCCACACCGCATCGCCCAAATCGCCGCTCTGCCGATAATCGCAGCCGCGCGCATAGCGGCGGAATAAGGCGCGCGCCTCATCAAGCAATGCCTGCGCCTTTGCCGAGCCCATCTTCGCCGCTACCGCACGCGGCTTGGCCGGCTTTTTCAGCGCCGGCGCTTTGGGCAATTCGGGCGGCTCACCGGATGAAACGGCATACCACACCGCCGCAATATGTTTGCACAAAGCATCATAAGGGCAATCGCACAAAGCCTGGCGGATGGCACCATCGGCGCCAAAGCGCAGCTGCACCCGATAAACCTGCCGCTTGCTGCCGGCCACTTGCGCCCGCCAAGCGCCATCGCTTTGCTGCTGCACCGATAAAATTTTGCCGCTGCGGTAATAATCCGCCCCGCGTTCAGCAATGGTTTGCCCGAGCGCGGCGGCAATCGGGTCGGCAGCTTTGTTCATCGGCAGGCTCCGCTGGTTTGATAGATGATAGAGAGATAAGGGTAAGGGAATTTGGCGGCCGCTTCAATGCGCTTGCGCGGATTTTTCAAAATATTGAGTTAAAGGCCGTCTGAAAGTTTTCAGACGGCCTTTAAACAGCACCGACAAAACACTGAGGCCATCCCACATCTATTTGAAATAAAAAATAAATTTTGATAAACTCAATTTATCAACCCCAAAAAAGGAGCCCGCTATGAACCTGCCCTTATTCAGCCTGCAAGACCAAATCGCCATCGTTACCGGTGCCGCCAAAGGCATCGGCAAAGGCATTGCCGCCGTGCTGCGGCAGGCCGGTGCCACTGTGGTGGTGGCCGACATCGACGAAGCCGCCGGCCAAGCCACCGCCCAAGCGTTGGGTGCCGACTTTTACCCGCTCGACGTCACCCGCCAAGCCGACTGCCGCCGCCTGATTGCGCAAGTGGTGCAGCAATACGGGCGTGTGGACATTTTGTGCGCCAACACCGGCATTTTCCCGCAAGCCGATTTGGAACACATGACCGAAGCCGACTGGGACACCATGCAAAACGTCAACCTCAAAGGCATGTTTTTTATGGTGCAGGCGGCCTTGCTGCAAATGAAACCGCAAGGCTACGGCCGCATCATCATCACTTCATCCATCACCGGCCCCATCACCGGCTTTCCCGGCTGGGCGCATTACGGTGCCAGCAAAGCCGGCCAACTCGGCTTTATGCGCAGCGCCGCCCTCGAATACGCCCGCCACGGCATCACCATCAACGCCATCCAGCCCGGCAACATCCTCACCGAAGGCCTGCAAGCGCAAGGCGACACCTATCTTGAGCAAATGAAGGCCGCCATTCCCACCCACACCCTCGGCCGCCCCGAAGACATCGGCTACGCCGCCGCCTTTTTCGCCGCCCGCGAAAACGCCTACATCACCGGGCAGGCGCTGGTGGTGGACGGCGGCCAGATTTTGCCGGAATCGCCGGAAGCTTTGTTGTGAGCCACAGAATAATCAAATATGGAAAAGGCCGTCTGAATGGGCATAAAACCCTTTTCAGACGGCCTTTCATTTTTATTCACACATCATTGCACATCGCGCACCTGCACCGCCTTGTCAAACAGATTCACCCCGCCTTTCACGCCGAAATCCAGCGTGGTCACATTATAGGCAATATCAATATCCGCCTCGGCAAACGCCTGTTTCAGCTGCATAATCACCTCGCTTTTGGCCTGCATATAATGCGGATATTGCTGAAAATCAATCCAAAACCAAATTTGAAACAAATAAGCCGAATCGCCGATATCGGTGAAATAAAACGCTATATCCTCTTTATCCACCACACAATCCAAGCCCTTCACCGCCGCGAGCGCCACGCTTTGCACATGCGCCAGATCATCGCCGTAAGACACGCCGCTGGAAAGCGTAATCCGCCATTTGCCCAACGTTGAATAATTCAAAAACACCCCGTTATACACCAACTGGTTGGGCACATAAGCCATCTGCCCCTCAATGGTTTGCACCGCCGTGGTGACCAGCCCGATTTCCTGCACCGTGCCCACATATTGGCTGATGTTCACCCATTGCCCCACCTCAAAAGGCCGCTGCGATTTGAGCAAAAAGCCGGCAAACGCATTAGAAGCCACATCTTTCAGCGCAAAGCCCGCAATAATGCCGATAATGCCCGCGCCGGCCAGCATATGTGTGATAAAGCTGGCCAAATTCAAAATTTCCAGCGCCAGCACCACACCCGAAAAACACATCGCCCCATACACCACCGAGCCCACCAGCTTGCCCGTTTTATTATGCGGAAACAGCCGCGCATACACCCGCACCGCCGCCCGGCGCAGCAGCCGCGCCAGCACATAAAAAATCAGCAGCACAATCAGCGCCGACACCATATCCGGCAACGCACGCCACAGCTGCGCCTGCCAGGTGTCGAGTGCGTGGGTGACTAGGGATAGGGTTTCCGGTTTTTGCATGGAGGGTTTTCTGTTTGAAGTTTGATAGGAATATCGGGGATTATAGAAGATATTGGTGGGCGGGGCGTAATATCGGTTTTCAACTTGAATTTACAATTCAAGGGTAAATCTCAAGCGCTTCGGCATTCCTGATGGTATGGATCTGGAACGTTGGCAGCTGTGGAAGAGGTGAATCAAGCTAAAAAAAGAAAGCCCCCAACTCTGTACTGCACCAGCCTTTGGCTTCTCAGAGAAGGGGGGGTTATTAGTGTTAATCATAGAGTGATGCAGGAAACTTGTCAAGCTGAAAGCAGAACAAAGGCCGTCTGAAAAGGGTTTCAGACGGCCTTTGTTTCACCCTCTCACGCGGCATTCGGCGGTGCCACGGCTTTCAGATAATTGAGTGCGATAAACTGCTTGTCGGCATCCACTTCGGCCACGGCCACTTTCATTTGCGAGCGCGGCAGAGCGTCAAACGGAATGCCGCTGGCGCGCGCCACCATGGGCAGGCCGTCGATGCGCACCAAATCGTCTTTCAAAAGCGTGGCGGTTAATTCTTTAATGCCTTGCTGCTGCAAGTAAACCAAGCTCCAATAGGCTTCCATTTGGCGCTGGAAATCGGCATAGGCCGAATAGGCGGTGTCGAAATCGCGCAGCGCGGCGAATAAATCGGCATCGTTTTTCTGATAAAGCGGCGCGGCTTGCGGGTCAATCAGGCTGATGATCTGCTTTTGGTTGATGTAGTCGGCGGCGCGGCGCAGCGGCGAGGTAAACCAGCCGTAATGCTGCACGCCCATGCCGATATGCGGCTCGGATTGGGTGCTCATGCGCACTTTGCCCGCGGGCTGCACGCGGAAAAGGCCGGGCAGACCGGCTTGGTCGAGCATTTGGGCCCAAGTGCTGTTGGCCAGAATCATCATTTCGCTCACCAAGGTGTCGATGGGCGAACCGCGCTCGCGCCGGGCCACGGAAACCAGGCCGTCTGAAGCCAATTCGATGCTGTAATCATATTGTGCGGCGCGCTCAGGCTCGTATTTGCCGCGCGCTTTTTGGCGGGCGATGGCCAATTGGTAAAACCAAATCAAATCGCGGTGGTGGGCAAACAGGGCTGCGCCCTCGGCATCTAGGCCGCTTTGGGCATTGAAATGCGGCTCGATGGCCTGAATGCGCAGGTTTTCCACGATGTTTACCGCTTCGATTTTGCACCCCGGCGCGCTGACGTTGAAATCGGCATCCACATCGAAATAAATGCTCACAGCGGGGCGGTAGCCGCCGGCATCGAGGCTGAAGGCGGCGATCCAATTCTCGGGCAGCATGGTGATTTTGTCGCCGGGGAAATACACGGTGCTTTGGCGCTCAGCGATGGTTTTTTCCATGTCGCTGCCGGGCGCGATGGCCAGCGCGGGTGCGGCAATGTGTATGCCCACGCGTTTGCCGCCGCCGGCCAAATCGGTGAGGCTCAAGGCATCGTCCACTTCGGTGGTGGCGTCATCGTCAATTGAGAAGGCTTCCACTTCGGCGCGGGGCAAATCAGCCAAAGCGGGCACGGGCAAATCGGCAAAGGCAATGCCGCGCGGAAAATATTTCATTTCGAAGCCGTCGCGCAAATATTGCGGAATCGAAGCCACGCCGCCGCTTTGCTGCGCCAAAGCTAGGGGCGAGAGCTTCATGGCATCGGCCGCTTTGGTGAAGGCTTTATAAGTGAGCGTTTGTTTGTCGGGCGCGTGCAGAATGGTTTTCAAATCGGCGCCGATTTCGGCGGGCAGGCCGCCTTGCTGAAGCTCGGCCGCCCACGCTTCGATTTGCGCATCTTGCTGCTTTTTGCGCTCGATGGCGGCCAAAGCCTGCTTGAGCGTTTCTTCCGGCGCGGCTTTAAACACGCCTTTGGCTTTTTTATAGAAATACATCGGCGCGCCATAAAGCGCCATCAGCGTGGCGGCCAGCTCGATTTGGCTCGGCGCATGGCCGAAATAGTCTTCCGCAATGGCGGTGGCGGAAAATTCGGCTTCGCCGCACACTTCCCACAGCAAATCGGTGTCGATTTCGGCCGCTTCGGCTTGGGCTTTTTCCAGAAAATCAGCCATCGGCATCTCGAATTCGGCAAATACATTATTGGCTTTCACCTTGGTGCGCTTGCCGTGTTGGGTGTCGACCTGATAAGTGGCATCGTTTTTCTGCACCACGGCGGCCACTTTGAATTGGCCGGATTCTTCATAAAAAATATTCATTTGCGGGCTATTGGGCTTTCAGACGGCCTGTATCGGCGGCCGGATAATCGGAGCGCAATTTTAGCAGAATTCGGCCAAGCGGTGCGTGCGCACAAGGCCGTCTGAAAAAATTGCCGCCGCTCTCAAAAATATTACATTGAATAAAAATAATTATTATTTATAATATCGGCACTTTAAAACAATACACACACGGAAACCCGATGCAACTCACCCGACTCTCTTTCGTTCTTGCCACCTGCAGCAGCACCCTTTATGCCGCCGACACCGCCATCGAGCTGCCCACCGTCAATGTGCAGGCCACCGCGCCTGCGCGCACGGTAAGCGAAATCGGTGCCGCACAAATCGAGCGCGAGCAACCTGCCGATTTGAAAGCCTTGCTGAAAAACCAGCCCGGCGTGGCCGTGAGCGCCTTGCAGCGCACCCGCCAAGGCAATGATTCGGTGAATATCCGCGGCCTGAGCGGCAACCGCGTGGGCATGAGCATGGACGGCATTCCCCTGCCCGAAGCGCAGGAAAGCCGGATTTTCGCCTCAGCCGGGCTCGCTTTCGGGCGCGGTAATTTTATCGAACCCACCGCCTTGCGTGCCACCACCATCGCGCGCGGCGCCGAAGCCGAAGGGCTGGCCGGCTCGGTGCAGTTTAAAACACTGGAGCCGGCCGATGTGCTGCAAAACGAAAATTTCGGCGCCTATGTGCAAAGCGGCTATCAAAGTGCCGACAGCAGCCGCCATATCGGCGGCGGCGCAGCAGCAAGCACCGGCATTTGGCAGGGTATGCTAATGGGCACTTACCGCCTCGGCCACGAAACCGAAACCCGCGGCCATGTGGGCGGCGACGGCCAAAGCCGCACTGAAGCCGACCCGCAAGACTACAACAGCCGCTATTTCCTCACCAAACACCATTTCCAGATTGCACCCGAACACCGCCTGAGCCTCACCGGCGAGCATTTGCGCCGCCATCAATGGCTGGATCAGCGCTCGCAGCTGGGCACTTACACGGAAGACCGCACCCGCGACAGCCAAACCCGCAACCGCCTCTCGCTGGCACACCGCTACCAAAGCGAAGAGGGGCATTTGCAGCAAATCGACAGCCAAATCTACTGGCAAGACAGCCGCACCGACAATCTGCGCCAACGCAGCAACAGCCGCAGCGCGCGCACCGACACCGGTGCCGCCCGCGACCTTGTGTGGGGCGTGCGCAGCGAAGCGCTCAGCCACATCAATACCGGCCGTCTGAATCAAGATTGGCGCTACGGCCTGCAATTTGCCCGTCACGATTTACGCTACGATGCCGTGCAAACGCCTGCCGCCAACAGCCCCTTCAGCCCGATACACGACCCCTCCGCCGACACCGTGCGCACCACCGCCGCCCTTTATGCCGATGGCAACATTGATTTCGAAACCTGGCTGCTGCAACCGGGTCTGCGCGCCGACTATTATCAACTCAGCCCCGATGCAGCCGACTACCAACAAATCAGCAGCGACATTGCCCAGGTGCAAAAACAACACCGCTACGCACTGAGCCCGCGCATCGGCGCTGTGTGGAAACATTCCGCCGCCTTTCAGCCTTATGCCCAATATTCGCGCGGCTTTCATGCCCCGTCTTCCCAGCAAATCTCCAGCTCTTGGGGCATCAATAATGTTTACTCGATTATCGGCAATGCACGGCTCAAGCCCGAATATGCCGACAACTTCGAAATAGGCGTGCGCGGCAACACCGGCACCGTTGAATACCGGCTGGCCGCCTTCAACAACCTCTATAAAAACTTTATCGACTACAAAACCCAGCAAACCTACATTCCCGGCCGCCAATTGTGGCTGATTCAATACCACAACTTCGACCGCGCGCGCATTTACGGTGCCGAAATGCAGGCCGCATGGAAATTCGCCCCACGCTGGACGCTCAACGGCAATCTCGCCTTCGCCCGCGGCTACACCAAAAACAGCGCCGACACCGATGGCAGCGGCGACAACAACGGCGGCAAGCAGCCCATCAACAGCATTTTGCCGCTCAAGCTGCAACTGGGCGCCGCCTACGACACCGAACGCTGGGGCGGCAATGTGCTGCTCACCCGCGCCAACGGCAAATCATCCGATCAAATCAGCGGCAATATGTATAACCCCACCCGCCACTATACCTTGGTGGATGTGGGCGCTTATTGGCGTCCCACCAAAAAGCTCAGCCTCTCGGCCGGCGTAGCCAACCTCTTCAACCAAAAATATTGGGATTGGGGCGACATTTCCTACTTGGCCGCCCGCAGCACTTATGCAGGCAGCTTCGACCAATCGCTCGGCCGCGACGTTCCCTCTTCTTTCAACGCCACCAATGCCGACGCCTTCACCGCACCCGGCCGCCATTTCAATGTGGGGCTGCGCTATACTTTTTAAGGCCGTCTGAAAGCCGGGCCGCCGGCTCGAAAACACATGTGCGGTTGCGGTTTGTCTGTTGCTTAAAGGCCGTCTGAAAAAACTTCAGACGGCCTGCCCTGCAAACGAAACCTGTTACAATAGCGTTTTGCTTTTTCACACAGCCCCGCCATGACCGATCCTGTTTACATTCCCCTGCGCCTGCACACCGAATTTTCCATCACCGACGGCACCGTGCGCATCAAGCAAGCGGTGAAGCAGGCTGCCGCTTACGGCCTGCCGGCGCTGGGCGTGAGCGATTTGATGAACACTTTCGGCTTGGTGAAATTCTACAAAGCCTGCCGCAGCGCCGGCATCAAGCCGATTGCCTCGGCCGATGTGTGGATTGAAAACCCCGAAGCGCCCGAAAAGCCTTTTCGCGCGATGCTGATGGTGAGAAACGATGCGGGCTATCTGCGCTTAAGCGAATTGCTCACCGCCGCTTATGTGGGCAAAGACCGCAATATCGACCATGCCGAGCTGCGCCAAAGCTGGCTGGCCGAGGGCGACAACAGCGGCCTGATTTGCCTCTCGGGCGCGCATTATGGCGAAGTGGGCGCCAATCTGCTCAACGGCCACGAAGAAGCCGCCCAAGCCGCCGCGCAAAAATACGCGGCTTGGTTTCCCGATGCGTTTTACTTGGAATTGCAGCGGCTGCCCGAGCGGCCGCAATGGGAAACTTCGGTGGCCGGCAGCCTGCAAATTGCCGCCGCGCTCGATTTGCCGGTGGTGGCCACGCATCCGACGCAGTTTTCCAACCCCGATGATTTCGAAGCGCATGAGGCGCGGGTGTGCATTGCCGGCGGCTGGGTGTTGGCGGATAAAAAGCGCCCGCACGAATTTGCGCCGAGCCAGTTTTTCGTGTCGCCCGAGGTGATGGCCGAGCGCTTTGCCGATTTGCCCGAAGCGCTGCAAAATTCGGTGGAAATCGCCAAGCGCTGCAATATCCACATCACGCTGGGCAAAAACTTTCTGCCGCAATTTCCCACGCCCGACGGCATGTCGCTCGATGATTATCTGAGCCTGCTTTCCAATCAAGGCCTGCAAGAGCGCATGGTGCAACTTTACCCCGATGAAGCCGAGCGCGCGGCGCAGATGCCCGAATATCAGGCGCGGCTGGATTTCGAGCTGAAAATCATCATTCAAATGGGCTTTCCGGGCTATTTCCTCATCGTGCAAGATTTCATCAACTGGGCGAAAAACAACGGCTGCCCGGTGGGGCCGGGGCGCGGCTCGGGCGCAGGCTCGCTTGTGGCTTATGCGCTCAACATTACCGATCTCGACCCGCTCGAATATGCGCTGCTGTTTGAACGCTTTTTGAATCCCGAGCGCGTGTCCATGCCCGACTTCGATATCGATTTCTGCCAGAGCAACCGCGGCCGCGTAATTGAATATGTGCGCGAGAAATACGGCGCCGATGCGGTGAGCCAGATTGTGACTTTCGGCACCTTGTCGTCCAAAGCCGTGATTCGCGATGTGGGGCGCGTGCTCGAGCTGCCGTTTGGTTTGTGCGACAAATTATCCAAGCTGATTCCGCTCGAGGCCAACCGCCCGGTGAGCCTTGAAAAAGCAATGGAAATGGAGCCCGAAATCCAAACGCTGATTAACAACGAAGATGCCGGCCAATTAATCGATTTGGCCAAAAAGCTCGAAGACCTCACCCGCGGCTTGGGCATGCACGCGGGCGGCGTGCTGATTGCGCCGGGCAAGATTTCCGATTTCAGCCCCGTGTATCAGGCCGATGAATCGGCCTCGCCGGTGTCGATGTATGACAAAGGCGATGTGGAAGACGTGGGCTTGGTGAAATTCGACTTTTTGGGCTTGCGCAACCTCACCATTATCGAAATGGCGCAAAACTTTATCGCCCAAACCACCGGCGAAAAAGTGGACGTGAGCCAGATTCCGCTTGATGATGCGGCCGCCTACAAAATTTTTTCCACCGCCAACACCACTGCGGTGTTTCAGTTTGAATCCACCGGCATGAAAAAAATGCTGCAAAAGGCCAAGCCCACGCAGTTTGAAGAGATTATTGCCTTTGTGTCGCTCTACCGCCCGGGGCCGATGGATTTGATACCCGATTTTATCGACCGCATGCACGGCGCGCGCTTTGAATACCTGCACCCGCTTTTGAGCGATGTGCTCGCGCCCACTTACGGCATTATGGTGTATCAGGAGCAGGTGATGCAGGCGGCGCAGGTGATCGGCGGCTACACATTGGGCGGCGCGGATTTGCTGCGCCGCGCCATGGGCAAGAAAAAAGTGGAAGAAATGGTGAAGCAGCGCGCCACTTTTGTGGCCGGTGCGGCTGAAAAAGGCATTGCCCAGCAAAAAGCCGACGAAATTTTCGACTATATGGAAAAATTCGCCGGCTACGGCTTCAACAAATCACACGCCGCCGCCTATTCGCTGGTGGCCTACCAAACCGCCTGGCTCAAAGCGCATTATCCGGCCGAATTTATGGCCGCCACCATGTCGAGCGAATTGGACAACACCGACCAACTCAAGCTTTTTTACGACGACGCGCGCGCCAACGGCCTCGAATTTCTGCCGCCCGACATCAACCAATCCGATTACCGCTTCACCCCCAACAACCAACGCCAAATCCGCTATGCCCTCGGCGCGGTGAAAGGCACGGGCGAAGCGGCGGTGGAAGCGATTGTGGCCGCACGGCAAAGCGGGCCGTTTCAAGATTTGCTCGACTTTTGCGAACGCGTAGGCAAAGCGCACATCAACAAACGCACCGTGGAATCGCTGATACGCGGCGGCGCGTTTGACAGCATCCACCCCAATCGCGCCATGCTTCTGGCCAACATCGATTTGGCCATGAGCAACGCCGAACAAAAAGCGGCCAATGCCAACCAAGGCGGCTTGTTTGACATGATGGAAGACGCCATCGAGCCGGTGCAGCTTGCCGATGCGCCCGAATGGAGCGAATCGGAAAAGCTCGCCGAAGAAAAACAAGTGCTCGGCTTTTACTTTTCCGGCCACCCTTTTGGCCCGTTTGCCGCCGAAGTGCGCCAATTTGCCCCGCTGCGCCTCAACAAGCTCAAGCCGCAGGAGCATGTGCGCGTGGCCGGCTTCGTTACCGCCGTGCGCACCATGATGGGACGGCGCGGCAAAATCGCCTTTGCCACCGTGGAAGACCAAAACGGCCAAGCCGAAGTGATGGTGAGCGGGCAAGTGCTCGAAGAAGCGGCAGGCCGTCTGAAAGCCGACCGCGTGCTGATTATGGAATGCAAAATCAGCCGCGACGATTACAGCGGCGGCGATGCGCTGCGCATCATGGCCAACAGCGTGCTCGATCTCTCCACCGCGCGCGAACGCTTCGCCCGCAGCGTGCGCCTCAGCTTGGCACCGCATCACGACATCCGCGCATTGGCCGAGCTGATTGAAAGCAGCCGCCAAGAAGGCAGCCGCATCCCGCTGCAATTGAGCTATCGCAACGCAGCGGCCGGCGGCGATTTGCGCCCCGGCGCCCGCTGGAGCATCAGCCCCAGCGCCGATTTGTTTCACCGCCTCGAAGCCCTTTTGGGCGCGCGCTCGATTCAAGTGGGCTGGTAAAGCAAAAGGCCGTCTGAAAATCTTTTCAGACGGCCTTTTTCAATCATCGCAGCAAATTACCAAATATCCGACTTGATGCGCCGCTTCAAGCCCGGGTGCTCAGAGAGCTTGAACTGCGGCTCTTTGCCCAGCTTCAGCTTGGCCTGATAATCTTTGAGCAGCATAAACACCAAGGGCGATAAAGCCAAGATGGCCACCAGATTAATCAAAGCCATCATGCCCATCGACAAATCGGCCATATCCCACACCAGCGGCACGCTGTTTACCGCGCCGAAATACACCATGCCCAGCACGCACATGCGGAACACCGCCAGAATCGTCCAATGGCTTTTGATAAACTGCACATTCGATTCGGCATAAGCATAGTTGCCAATCACTGATGAGAAAGCAAACAAAAACAACAATACCGCCAAAAAATCTGCGCCCCATGCGCCCACGTGGCTCACAATCGCCGCTTGGGTGAGCTGCACGCCGGTGAGCTCGGTGGTGGTGTGCACATCGGAGAGCAGCAGGATAAAGGCCGTGCACGAACACACAATGATGGTGTCGACAAACACGCCCAGCATCTGAATCATGCCTTGGCTCACCGGATGCTTCACATCAGCCGCGGCCGCCGCATTCGGCGCCGAGCCCATACCGGCTTCATTCGAAAACAGGCCGCGCTTGATGCCCAGCATCATCGCCTGCGCCATCGCCGCGCCGATAAAGCCGCCGGCCGCCGCTTGGAAATCAAATGCTTTATCAAAAATCAGCGCAATCACCGAGGGCACCGCCGATAAATTGGTGGCAATCACATAAAGCGCCATCAAAAGATAGAGCAGCGCCATCAGCGGCACAATCGCTTCAGCCACTTTCGACACCCGGCGGATGCCGCCGAAAATAATCGGCGCAGTTAAAATCACCAAGGCCACGCCGACCAGGTGTTTGTTCCAGCCCCATGCCGACTCGGTGGCCGCCACAATCGAATTGGCCTGCACCGCGTTAAACACAAAGCCGAAAGTCAGAATCAGGCTGATTGCAAACACCACGCCCAGCCAATGCTGCTTGAGGCCTTGGGTGATGTAATAGGCGGGGCCGCCGCGGAAATGGCCGTTTTTGTGGTCGCGCACTTTGAAAAGCTGCGCCAGCGATGATTCGGCAAAAGCCGAGCTCATGCCGATCAGCGCCGTTACCCACATCCAAAACACCGCGCCCGGGCCGCCGAGCGACACGGCAATCGCCACGCCGGCGATATTGCCCACGCCCACGCGGCTGGCCAGCCCCGTGGCAAACGCCTGAAACGGCGTGATGCCGTGCGGGTCGTCACCGGCTTTGCGGCCGCCGAGCATTTCTTTGATGCTGCGTCCAAACAGGCGCACCTGCACCGCGCCGGTGGCAAGAGTGAAGAAAAGGCCGGTGCCCAAAAGCAGATAAACCAAGCCGTTCCACAAGGGGCCGTTGAGGTCGTTAATCCATTGGTGAAATTGTTCGATCATCGTGTGTCTCCAAATTGCGGCGGCCGCATGCCATGCTGCGGGCCAACCGGATGCCTGCATTTTAATAGATTCAACACAAAGATTGTAATTTATTTACAAAAATAAAACGCTGCATTATCAATAACAAAATCAATTTATTATTAACATATTGTTGACAATCAACCGTAAAAAGGCCGTCTGAAACGTTTCAGACGGCCTTTTTACGGTTGATTGCAGAATGAAAGTGATACAAGGCAGCAAGGCGCAGACAATACACCGCAGCAACGCCGTAGCCCTTTTTTATGCATTTCACTATCGCATTTCAAATCAAGCAGCATGTTGTGCGCATCAGCGCCTATCCGCTGCCACCGCTTCAACGATTTTATCCGCCATGCGCGCGCTGGCGCCTTGATGTTGGCTGATAAATGCCTGTGCTTTTTGCGCATATTGCGCGCAATCGGCCGGATGGGCGAGCCATTCTGCGGCTGCATGCTGCCACTCTTCGGCGCTGAACACCTGCCGCGCCGCACCGGCTTCAAGCGCGCCGCGGCAGGCGGCGGCGAAATTATAGATAGAAGGGCCAAACAGCGTGGGCACACCGCAGGCAATCGGCTCGATGATGTTTTGGCAGCCGGTGTCCACCAAGCTGCCGCCGACAAAGGCAATATCGGCGGCCAGATAATAGCCGAACAATTCGCCCATGCTGTCGCCTATCCACACTTGCGTGTCGGCGGCCACGGGCTGGTTGTCGCTGCGTTTTTGCACTTTGAAGCCGTGTTGTTGCGCCAAAGAGAAGGCCGTCTGAAAGCGCTCGGGGTGGCGCGGCACAATCACCAGCAAAGCATCGCCGCGATAGGCCTGCCAGGCTTCCAGCAACAGCGCGGCTTCATCCACGCCTTTGTGTTCGCGGGTGCTGGCGCACACCACCACCGCCCTGTTGCCGATGCGCTGCTTGAAGGCCGCCGCACACGCGTGCATGGTTTCAGACGGCGTGATGTCGTATTTGCTGTTGCCGCACACATGCACGTTGGAAGCACCGATAAAGTGCAGCCGCTCGGCATCGGCGGCGGTTTGGGCATAGCAGCCGCGCAGGCCGGCCAGCGCCGGTGCCACCAGCGGGCGGATTTTCAGATAGCCTTGCTGCGATTTTTCCGACAGCCGCGCGTTGGCCAAAAAAAGCGGCACGCCGGCCTCGCGGCAGCCGTGCATCAAATTGGGCCAGATTTCGGTTTCCATCAAAATGCCCAGGCGCGGGCGGTGTTCATCGAGAAACTGGCGGATATAGGCGGGCTTGTCGTAAGGCAGATAGCGGCATTGCGCATCGGGAAAAAGCTGCTCGGCCGCGGCGCGGCCGGTGGGGGTCATTTGGGTGAGCAGCAGCGGCGCATCGGAAAAATATTGTTTCAACGCGGCCGCCAGCGGCACGGCGGCGCGGGTTTCCCCCACCGACACGGCATGTATCCAAACAGGCTGCTGCACAGGCTCTGCCATCGGCGCGCCGAAACGCTCGCCCCAATGCTCAAGATAAGCGCTTGATTTTTGCCCTCTGCGGCGCAAATAGCGGCGGATCAGCGGCGGCGCAACATGCCATAATTGAGTGTAAAGCCAGCGTATGTTCATCAATATAATCTGCCAATCAAACAAAATAACTGCACAGGCCGTCTGAAAGGTTTCAGACGGCCTTTTTGATTATTAATCAAAACGAATGGAATATTTCACCTCGCCGCCCCACGATTCGGAGCCGACGCGGGCAATGGCCTGCACGGCGCGGGTGAGCTGATACATCAATTTCACCGACTGGCTGGCGCTCTCGATGCCGTATTCATAGCCCAAATACAATTCATTGGTGAGCTGTTTGCCCACGGTGAGCACCTGCTCGGCCGGATTAAGCTCGCCCGTTTGGGCATTGCGCGTGCGCTGGCTGGTGAAGCCGAAATCATCCACCAGGCCGATTTTATCGTTGATGTTGCCGGCCAGCCACGCCCCTGCTGCCGCACCCAGCGCGGCTTCATCGCTGTCGCTGCCGCTGCTGGCGCGGTTGAGAATCAGCCACGAAAGCTTGTCTTTCTCGCTCATCGGCTCGTTGGCCACCAAAGTCACGCGCGGATTATTGAGGCTGCCGAGCACTTCCACACCCGCCCCCACCGGCGAGAGCCGCCGCTCGGCGCGGATATTCAGATTGGGATCGGAGAGCGGCCCCACAAACGAAATATTGCCTTTGCTGATTTCCAGATTTTGGCCGTAGGCCTTGTATTGGCCTTTCACCACCGTAACCGTACCCACGCCTTGCACTTCCTGGCCGGGCTTGGCCACCAAATTGAGCCGGCCGCCCAACGTCACATCCAGCCCCGAGCCGCTGAAGCGCACATTATTGTTGAGATCCAGCATTAAATTCATATTCACAGGCGTGGTGGCCACCGGCGCTTTGGGCGCTTCGCCCAATACCACCACATCATCGCCCAGCGTGGGCATGCCGCCTTTTTGAAAGCCGAAATGGCCGGAATCGGCTTTGATGGTGCCGCCCAATGTCACACCGTTGGCTTCGGTGTAGAGCAGCTGCGCTTCGCCGCTGAGCACCAAGCGGCGGTTGGGCTGGTCGAGCGCCTGATATTTATCGAGCACCATGCGCACATTCACATCGGGCTCGATGTTGCGCAAGCCCACCGCGCCGCTGAGCTGCACCGTGCCGCCGCGTTGGAAGCGCAGGCTCTCGATCAGCCAACGCTGCCCTTGCAGGCGCGAGCGCAAGCTGCCGTTGTCGAGCACAAGGCCGATTTCGCGGTTGCGGTAAAACAGATTGTCGCCGTTGAGCGTGCCGTCAAACGAAGGTTCGCCCACGCGCCCGCCAATCGCCGCTTCGCCCAGCAGGCTGCCGCGCAGGCTTTGTCCGATGGGCAGGAAATTGCGAAAAGCATCCAGATTGGGCGCGCTGATGCGCAATCGGCCGCTGATGGGCGCGAGCATAATGTCGTTGCCGAATTGCTGGCTGATCACGAGGTTGCCGCCCACCGTGCCATAACCGGTCACGCCCTCGAGCGTGCTATCGATGCGGCCGTTTTGAAAGCGGGTGTTGAGCGAGAGCGCGCCCAAGCCCAGCATCTGCTTGCGGTAGGGCAGCTCAATGTCACCGCTTTGGCGGCGGATATTGAAATAGCCGCGTGCGTTTTGGCTGTAGGATAAATCCCAATCGCCGCTGAGCACCAAATTATGCTGCACCGGCAGCGTGTAGAAATTGTGCAGCTCCGACACCGCCAGATTTTGCGCCGAGCCTTTGGTGGTGATGCCGTTTTTCGCATCCCAAATAAATTGCTCCAAATTCAGGCTGCCGCCCATGGCCGACCAGCGCGCAGCACTCATCACCACGCGCTCGGCACCGGCTTCGAGATTCATGCGGTTTTGCAGCTTGAGGTTGAATGCGCCGCTGATGTCGAGCACGCTGAGCACACCCTTCCATTGGTTTTGCTCGTTGAGGCCGCCGTTGGCATCGATTTCCAGCTTGTAAGGCTTGCCGCCCAGCGCCATGCTGCCGCCGCCGTTAATCCGATGGCTGCGCCCGGTGCCTTTGGCAAACAGATTCACCGCATCCACCACCGTCGGCTCGCTGCTGCCGGGTATTACGATGCGGTTGCCCTTCAGCTCGATATCGAGCGGCCGGCTGTAATCGGGCGAGCCTTGCAGCTTGAAATCGAGCTGGTTGATGGCCACGGCTTTTTGTATGCGCACATTGCGCGCCTGCCCGCTCAAATTGGCTTCGATTTTGCTCGGCTCGCCGGCCACATAGCCTTTGGCCACAATCAGGCCGCTCAAGCCGAAGCCGAAGCGCTCGAGGTCGGGTGCGTTGATGTCGAGATTGAGGCGGTCGCCCGCCTTGCCGAAGCTGCCGTTGGTTTTGATGCTGTTGCGGCCGAGCAAGATATCGGCCACGGCTCGGGAAAGATGTGCCTGCTCATACACTACATCGGCGCTGCCGCGCAGCGGCACGCCTGAGAGCACGCTGGGGCCGAACTGCATTTTGCCGCTGAAAATATTGTTGGCCAGCTCGCCCGCCACATTGATGTCGCCGTTGACACGGCCGTCGGGAAAGGCGGGATTAAGCTTGCCCGGGTTGAAATCTTTACTGTTGATGGCCAGCTGCAGCGCCTGGTTTTTAAACAACTCCAAGCGGCCTTCGGCATTCATTTCGCCGCCGCCGTTGGGCAGAATTTGCGCTTTTTTCAGCAACACGGTTTGCTGGCCGAGCGCGGTGTCGTTTTGCAGCTGCACCAGGCCGCTGCTTTTCGCTGTGCCGGTGTCGAATTGCCACGCGGTTTCGGGGGCATCAAAGCCGCCTTTCACGGTGATTTCGCCGTTGAGGCTGCCGCTGAGGTTTTGTTTGAGCGCATCGGCGGCCACAATATCTTGCAGCAGCAGCGCCAAATCGAGCGCCTGCTTATCGGTGTTGATGCTGCCGGAGAGCTTGAGCTGCCCTTTTTTCAGCAATTGCGCGGTGAGGTCTGAAATGGTTATCAAGCCATCGTCGTTTACCGTGAATTCGCCCAGCAAGGTGCGCACCGGCATGCCGCCTGCATCGGCGGGCGCCGCGGCGCTGTTGAGCAAATCGATCGAGCCTTCCAGCGCCAAGCCTTCTGCGAATGCCGGCACCACGGTGGCGTCAAAATCCAGCTTGGCTTCGGGCAGGCCGGCGATAAAGGCTTGCGGGTTGATGCCGTCGCCCTTGATTTGGATATGGTCGATTTTTTCATTCAGTTTTTCAGCAAACGGGTGCAGCATGGTTTCTGCATTGAGGCTGATGCCTTTGCCGGAAAGATGGGTGCGCGCGCCCACATCTTGCAAGCTGCCGCTCAAACGCACATGGTTTTCCACGCTGATGTCGTCGAGCACACCGGTGCTGTCGAAAGCACCGTTGAGCGCAAACGGCGTTTGCAGGCCGAGCGTGATGCGGCCGGCCGACACGCTCCAAGGCGTTTGCAGGTCTTGCACATTCAATAAGTGCTGTTGATGGTTATATTGATAAGCCAGCTGAATGCGGCGCAGCAGCAGGGTTTGCTCTTTGCCGCTGGTGATGCGCCCCACCTCCACGCTGTCGACAGCCACAGCCAAAGGCAGGCTCACGCTCTTGGGCAGCCCGCTTGAAGGCGTGGGCTCTTGCGGCGGCACGGGCTTGCTGGTGATGTGGACGTCGCCGGCGGCAATGCGCTGGATATGCAGCTTTTTCTGCCACAATTCTTGCGGTTGCCAGCGCAGCACAAAGCTGCTGATGTCCACATCGGCACCTTCGGTTTCGATGCGCCATTCATCGCCGTGAAAGCCTTTGAGTAAGGTGCCTTGCAGCGTTTTCGAGGTGATGTTTACGCCAAACCAAGCGGGCAGGCGATAGAGGCCGAAGCGCAAGCCCGATTCGGTGGATGCGAGCCAAGCCACGAAACCGCACAGCAGCAGCACTGCCAGCACCAGCGCCCATACGATGCCTTTGAGCCAGCGGCGTTTGGCGGGCTTTTTTTCAGGCGGCTTGCCGGCATGCTCTACAGCGTTTTCAGACGGCATCGGGGCAATATCGGTTGTTTGCATCATTAAAATCGGGTTCCCAGGCTGATGTGCCAGCGCAGTTTTTTATCTTGATGGCCGTAAGCCACGTCAAACGAGAAAGGCGCCACCGGGCTGAACCAGCGCACGCCCACGCCGGTGCCGTGTTTGAGCGTCATTTCTTTGAAATTGTCGGCCGCATCGCCCATATCGTGGAACACGGCGGCAGAGAAGCTTTTGGTAACCGGATATTGGTATTCCAAGCTGGCCACGGCCAACGCACGCTCGGGCAGCACCGAATTATTGGGCCCCTCAAGGCCGATACTGTCGAGCTCGTAGCCGCGCACCGATGTGGCGCCGCCGGTGCGAAATTGCAGGGTAGAGGGCACATCTTTATCTTCTTTGGCATACACATAGCCCAATTGGCCGCGCACGATAAAGGTGCCGATTTTTTTGTTTTCCGGGGTGAAATAATAGCCGGCGCGGCCGGTTGCCCGCGCCACTTGGGTGGATGAAAGCAAAGTGCCCAAGGTGCTGCCGATTTTGCCGTCGAGATAATAGCCGTTTTCGGGGCGCAGCAGCGTTTCGATATTTTGGCGCTTCCACGAAGCGGTGAGCATGGTGGCGTGGCTGCGGCCGAGATCATAATCGGTGTCGGGCACGCGGCGGCTTTCGGTGATGTATTCGAGGCCGAGGCGCGATTCGATGCCGTCCCGGTCGCGCACATGCCACACACCGCTGCTCAAGGCATTTTTTTCCAGATTTTGGGTGGTGGAGCGGGTGTAGGACACATTGGAGGTCCAATAATGGCCGTGATTGTCGCGCGGCTGGCTGATACCGGCGGCCACCGTGGTTTCATATTTATCACCATCCACCACCACCGAGCCGATGTAGCCGCGGTTGAAGAGATTATAATAATCATAGCCCACGCGCCCACCCGGGCCGTATTCCGAATCATAGCGCAAGCCCACTTCCAGCTTTTGCCGTTTCATTTCCGACACCGCCACTTTTACCGGCACACGGTCACCCTGCATATTTTCAAAATCGGCCTGCACCGATGCACCGGAATAATGGCCGTCCTGCTCCAGCGCCTGCTGGTAATCGAGCAGCTTATCCAAATCATAAGGAGAACCGGGAGAAAATCGCGCCAGCCCGCGCGCCACACTCACCGGATAACGCTGTGTGCCGCTGATGTCGATATCGCCGAAATACACCGGCTGGCGGCTTTCCACCGTCACGCTCAAGTCGGCCGTGTTTTGCGTCGGATTGATGGTGGCCTGGCTGTGGGAAAGCGTGGCGAGCGGGTATTTTTTGCGGGTAACTGCCGAGAGCACGGCGGTTTTGCTGCTGCTCCAATCGCTTTGGTTAAACGCATCGCCCACAGGCAAAGACCAATTATTCAAAGCATTTTTATAATAGGCCGACAAATCTTCGTCTTGCAGAATATCGCCCAAAATCGCCACGCCCACATTTTCAATTTTGGTTTGCGGGCCGGGCGCCACCGCCACCACATAGCCTTCACCCGCGGGCGACACGGTAACGCGGCCATTGAAATAGCCTTTGGTGCGCAACATAGTTTGCACGTTATCAGGCGCATCTTCGGCCAAAAAACCCACCTGCTCGCGATCAAGCACTTCTTGCTGCTGCTGGGTGATCAGCGGCAGGTATTCTTGCAGCATGGCCTTGACTTCGCTGTTGTCGGTACGGATTTCCACCGGATATTTCAGCGGCAGGTTGCCGCCTTCTTCCTGCGTTTGCGCGGCCTTATCTTCAGCGGCAGCACGGCTGCCCGAGGGCACATAATCGGCCGCCTTCGGCTGCTCGAAGGCAGGCTCATCGGCAAACGCTTGTGCACAGGCAAGCGCCAGCGTGGTCATCATCAGGGTGGCGGTGTGTTTGTTCATATGAATAAAAAAAGGCAATACGGCGTCGGCTCGGCAACAGGCATAAACGGCGATTCTAACATCATTTTCAGCGCGTTGCAGAAGCCCTCAGGCCGTCTGAACGCATCAGCGCAAATTGGCGGCTAGGTGAAGCTGCTGCGGGCGCGGCGGCCAATTTTTTCAACAAAATATCCGGCCACTGCATAAGACATTCAAAACCTGCGCCGGTGCACGAAAAAATAAAAGTTGCTGTTTATTCCAAAAAACATGCCAAATAATAACATATTCGTTTAATAATATTTATTTTTATGGCTGTTTGTTCTATTTTCAAAAACAACACCCCAAAGCAGGTATTTTATTTTAGAATATTAGCCTTTCTTAACATTATTTAAAGGAATCATCATGGCAAGCGGAAATCCGATTCTCCATATGATGAACCGTGTGAGCCTGGTCAAACAAATCGTCATCGGCTTGGTGCTCGGCATCGCGCTGGCGTGGCTCTCGCCGCAAGCGGGTATGGCCGTGGGGCTCTTGGGCAACCTGTTTGTGGGTGCGCTTAAAGCCGTGGCGCCGGTGTTGGTGTTTGTGCTGGTGATGAGTGCGATTGCGCAGCATCAAAAAGGCAACGAAGCTTATGTGAAGCCGATTATCGTGCTTTATATCATCGGCACTTTTCTGGCCGCGCTCTCGGCCGTGATTGCCAGCTTTATGTTTCCCACCAACATTATTCTCGTGCCCACCGGTGGCATCGACGTTACCCCGCCCTCGGGCATTGTGGAAGTGTTGAAAACGCTGCTGATGAATCTGGTGGCCAACCCGGTAAACGCCATTGCCAATGCCAACTACATCGGCATTCTGGCTTGGGCGCTGGTGCTGGGCGCGGCTTTGCGCCATGCCTCGGAAGGCACCCGCACCCTGATTGCCGATATGGCCGATGCCGTGTCGACCGTGGTGAAATGGGTAATCCGCTTTGCACCTTTGGGCATTTTCGGCCTAGTGGCTTCCACCATTGCCGAAACCGGCTTCGGCGCGCTGGTGAGCTATGCCAAGCTGATTACCGTACTGGTGGGCTGCATGTTGTTTATCGCGCTGGTGGTCAACCCCATCATCGTGTGGTGGAAAATCCGCAGCAATCCTTATCCGCTGGTGTTTACCTGCCTGCGTGAAAGCGGCGTCACCGCCTTTTTCACCCGCAGCTCCGCCGCCAATATTCCGGTGAATATGGCGCTGGCCAAAAAGCTCAACCTGCATGAAGACACTTATTCCATCTCAATTCCGCTGGGCGCCACCATCAATATGGCCGGCGCAGCCATCACCATCACCGTGCTGGCGCTGGCAGCCGCCCACACCGAGGGCATCACGGTGGATTTCTGGACCGCCATTTTGCTCAGCCTCGTGGCCACCGTCAGCGCCTGCGGCGCATCCGGCGTGGCCGGCGGCTCGCTGCTGCTGATTCCCTTGGCGTGCAGCCTGTTCGGCATTTCCAACGATGTGGCCATGCAGGTGGTGGCCGTGGGCTTTATCATCGGCGTGGTGCAAGATTCTTGCGAAACTGCGCTCAATTCCTCAACCGATGTGCTCTTCACCGCCGCAGCGGATATCGGCCGCCAACGCAGCAACGGCAGCTTGTAAGCGGTTTGAAATAACAAAAGGCCGTCTGAAAGATTTCTTTCAGACGGCCTTTTGTTTGTGCGGCTTCAGCAGATAATTCTTTTCAAAAAATCCGGCGGTTTGCAGCCGATAAAAACCGAGTGGCCAATCTCAAAAAGATTGGCCGCTCGGTAGGTTTGGTGGGTCGTGAAGGATTCGAACCTTCGACCAACGGATTAAAAGTCCGCTGCTCTACCAGCTGAGCTAACGACCCGAAGACGTGCATAATATAGAACTGCTTTTTTACTGTCAACCTTTTTTTGATGATTTGATAAAAATAAAGCGAGAGGCCGTCTGAAAGGTTTCAGACGGCCTCTCGCTTTAAAGGTTAAACACAAGAATCATCAAGCCGCATCCGCATCAAAGCCGCTGTGGCGCAGCAAGGCATCGATTTTCGGCTCGCGGCCTCTGAAAGCCTTAAACGATTCCATCGCGCTGCGCGAGCCGCCCACGGCCAACACCTCTTGCCAGAAGCGTTTGCCGGTGGCTTTCACATCATCGCTTTCTTCAAAAGCGGCATAAGCATCGGCGCTGAGCACTTCTGCCCATGAATAGCTGTAATAGCCCGCCGAATAGCCACCGGCAAAGATATGGCCGAAGCTCAGCGCAAAGCGGTTATACGCCGGCGGCTGCACCACCGACACTTCGCGGCGCACGGCTTCGAGCACTTGCGGCCATTCATTCAGACGGCCTTCTTCGCTCTGGCTGTAGATCTGCATATCGAAAAGCGCAAATTCCATTTGCCGCACCATAAACATGCCGCGCTGGAAATTTTTCGCCGCCACCATTTTGTCGAACAATGCGCGCGGCAGCGGGGCGCCGTTTTCTTCGTGTGCCGACATTTCGGCCAACACATCGTATTCCCACACAAAGTTTTCCATAAACTGGCTGGGCAATTCCACCGCATCCCATTCCACGCCGTTGATGCCGCTCACGCCCAATTCGTCCACCTGCGTGAGCAAATGGTGCAGGCCGTGGCCGGTTTCGTGAAAGAGGGTGATGATTTCATCGTGGGAAAGGCGCGCTTCTTTGCCGCCCACGGGCGGGGTGAAATTGCACACCAAATAAGCCACCGGCGTTTGCATTTGGCCGATTTTATCACCCTCGGTAAAGCGGCGGCGGCCGCGGTAATCGTTCATCCAGGCGCCGCCGCGCTTGCCCTCGCGCGCATAGAGATCCAAATACACGCCGCCGATGATGCTGCCGCCTTTTTCCAGCTCGAAATAGCGCACATCAGGGTGCCACACCGGCACGCGTTTTTCCATCAGGTTCACACCATAAAGGCGATGAATCTGCGCAAACAGGCCGCCGAGCACTTTATTCACCGGAAAATATTTTTTCACTTCGGTTTCGCTGAAGGCATATTTGGCCTGACGCAGCTTTTCGCCGGCATAGGCCACATCCCAAGCCTGCAAATCAGCCAAGCCCAAAGAGTCGCGGGCAAAAGCCTGCAATTCAGCCAAATCTTTTTCGGCAAAAGGCTTGGCGCGGCGGGCCAAATCGTGCAGAAAAGCCAGCACTTGCTCGGGCGAATCGGCCATTTTGGTGGCCAGCGACAATTCGGCAAAATTGCGGTAGCCCAGCAATTGCGCCTCGCGCAAAGCCACTTCCAGGCGGCGGTTGATGTTGGCGGTGTTGTCGAATTTGCCCTCATCGCTCAATTCACTGGCGCGGGTCACATAAGCGTGATAAAGCTTTTCGCGCAATTCGCGCTTATCGGCATATTGCATCACGGCGATATAGTGCGGCATTTGCAGGCCGATTTTATAGCCGCTTTTGCCCTCGGCCGCGGCGGCAGCGGCAAACATCGCTAAGGCTTCTTCGGTAAGGCCGGCCAATTCGTCCGCATCATCAAAATAAAGCGCAAACGCATCGGTGGCATCGAGCACATTTTGTGAAAACTGCGCCGCCAATTGCGCGCCCTCGGTTTGCAGCGCCGCAAATTCGGCCTGCGCTTCGGGTGGCAATTCCGCACCGCTCAACACAAAATCGCGCAAATCGTGTTGCAGCTTGGTTTGTTGCGCCGCATCGAGCTTATCGAACGCTGCGCTGTTTTTAATCGCCTTAAAGCGCTCGTAAAGCGCCATATCTTGGCCGATTTCGGTGAAAAACACCGTGACCTCGGGCATCAATTCGTTATACACCGCGCGCAAGGGCGGCGTGTCGGCCACCGAATTCAAATGCGCCACCACGCCCCAAATGCGCCCCACGCGCTCGGTGATGTCGGTGAGCTGCTCCACCGTGTTGCCCCAAGTGATGTCGGCCTGCGCCTTCACCCCGGCAATCGCATCGCGCGCCTCGGCAATCGCCGCCTGCATGGCGGGCTTGATGTCGGCGGTGGTGATTTCATCGTAACGCGGCTCATCGGCCAGATTCAACAATACATTGCTCATAAAGTTTCCTTGTGGGTGTGTTTCAGACGGCCTTTGGTGCGGCAGGCCGTCTGAAAAGAATGATGCGGTTGATTATAGGGGCAAACGGGGAAATATAAAGATGAGGCCGTCTGAAACATTTTGTTTCAGACGGCCTTTCTATGACAACCATCGAATTAATTCATCACAAAAGTAGAAAACGCCGCAAAGTTTATCGGTAAAAGCTGCTTACATCGCGCCGAGCGTTGCTTTCACAGCAGCAAAACGCAGGCGTACATAATCGGCCGACACCGCACCCTGCTCATCACGCGGCAGATATTGTTCGGCTGCAATAGCGGCTTCATTCAACACTTGCGTCTGCAAAGCCGGCGTCAATCCGGCCGGCAGCATCGGCTCGGCAAAAGTGGCCAACCAGCCCGCCACACCGCAGGGCAGAGGTGTGGGCCGGGCAAACAGCATGATTTTCTGTACGGCAAACCCGTTTTCCATCAACAAGGCTGCATAAGTGTCGGCATCGGGAAAATACCAGCATGGCTGCGCCTGCAAACCGTGAGCGCTCAATGCTTGCTGCAAGGCCGTCTGAATCGCGGCAATATTGCCGCTGCCGCCCATTTCCGCCACAAAGCGCCCGCCCGGCTTCAACGCTTTAGCCACCCCTTGCACCACCGCTTGTGCATCGGTCATCCAATGCAGCGCGGCATTGGAAAACACGGCATCAAATTCATGCTCAAACGCCAGTTGCTGCCCATCGCCCTGCACGGCATGGATGCCCAAACGCTGCGCCGCAGCCACCAAATCGGCGCTGCCGTCCAAGCCGAGCACTTGGGCGCCGGAGGCGGCGATTTTTTGCGTGAGCACGCCGTCGCCACAGCCCAAATCCAATATTCGCTCTCCTTTGTCAGCTTGCAGCCAATCGAGCAGCGATACGCCATAATCGGCAACAAAACGGGCATTGTCGGCATAAGTTTGCGCCTGCCAGTGCTGGCTGGGCGTGTTTGTTTGGCTCATCGGTTTCTCCACCGCTATTCATTAATGGCCGCAGTATAAAGCAGTATAAAATAGTTTCAGACGGCCTTTAGCCCGATTGGGTCACATGCGCACATCAGAAGGCAAAAAACCGAACTGCTGCTTGAATGCCGCTGCAAAATGGCCGCCGGATTGATAGCCGCAAGCAGCGGTAATATCGCCTATCGGAGTTTGGCTGCCAAGCCAGCAGCGCCTGAATATCGGCATGCATAAGTTCATCGGCAGATGCCAACCGCTGCCAGATTTCCCGCCCTCCTGCGATGGCTGCCGGTGAAACACAAACGGCTGCGCTTGCCTTCGTAGCGTGTTTTTTTGTTTCAGACGGCCTAAATAACATGCACGCATCGATATCCGCCTGATCCAGCAACAGCAATTCGGCCGCATAAATCTGCCCGCGCCCAGCCTGCTGCACAATCTGCCAGCTGCTGCGCTGCTCGAAGCAAAACAGCTCACCGCAGCCAATCGCTTCCTCATGCGCCGCCAGCGGCAGAATTTTCTTTCCCGCCACAATCCGCCACACCACACTTTGGCATCATGATTGGCGAATAAGGCGAGGCCTTTTTCCCTTTTCGTGCCATACGCGGGTGAGACTGTCTTGTTGTCCGATGCGGCTTTCGTCTTGAAACCAAATGTCGACTTGTTCGGGCTTGATGTGTTCGGGCAATACGGCTTTTACTTCGTCAACAAAGTTTTTTTAAAAGCGTCTTGCGCTTCCGGGTCTGCCTGTGGATGGCGGCTGCGGGCGGTTATCCAGCTCATGCCGATACGGTGCAATAAAGGATACAGGCTGCTGCTGTGTTTGTAGTGGGCATTCAATTCTTGAGCGGCGATGGTATGGATGTCTTCGGCCGTGAGCCTGCCGCCTTCGCGCTTTTCTTGCGCTTCGATGATACGTTGTTTGAAGGCTTGATGGTCTTCCGGCTTTAGTTTGCTGCTGCGGCCTGGGCGCTGTTTGTCGTAAATGGCCTGTTCAATGCCGAATTCCCAATATTTGCGCCGCAATATGTGCATGGTAAGGGGATTCAATCCGAACTGTGGGGCGATTTCTTCGGGTGCTTGGCCTTGTTGCAGTTGGTGCAGTATAAACAAGCGTGTCCGAGCCCGGGGGTGGGGTTCGGTTTTGGCGAGTTTGATAAAATCATGCTCGGTGAGTGGGTGGTTTTTTGGGGCCAGTTTAGGCATGGGACGGTTATAGCTTATTTATTTTTATTGGTATCAGACGGCCAGAGCTTTTTGCAACAAGCCTTTCTGATGTGGAAGGCGGCATAACCGCCCTCATGCCTTGCACCGCACAACACAGGCCGTCTGAAAACTTAATATTCAGACGGCCTGCGTGGTTTGCCTGCATAAAGCGCTTTATTCGGAATGGCTGTTTAAGAAGCCGCCGCTTTGGTGCGCCCACAATTTGGCGTAAAGGCCGTGTTTGGCCAGCAGCTCTTCGTGGCTGCCCTGCTCCACAATGCGCCCTTTGTCGAGCACAATCAGCCTGTCCATAGCGGCGATGGTGGAGAGGCGGTGGGCGATGGCGATCACGGTTTTGTTTTCCATCAGCGCATCAAGGCTTTCCTGAATAGCGGCTTCCACTTCGGAATCGAGCGCGCTGGTGGCTTCATCAAGCAGCAGAATCGGCGCGTCTTTCAGCATCACGCGGGCAATGGCGATGCGCTGGCGCTGGCCGCCGGAAAGCTTCACACCGCGCTCGCCCACGTGCGCATCGTAGCCGCGCCGGCCTTTGGCATCGGAAAGATTGGGAATAAACTCAGCCGCTTCGGCCTGCTCGGCGGCGCGATACATATCTTCATCGCCGGCATCAGGGCGGCCATAGAGAATATTGTCGCGCACGGAGCGGTGCAGCAGCGAAGTGTCTTGCGTGACCAAGCCGATTTGCTTGCGCAGGCTCTCTTGGGTAACGTTGCGGATATTTTGGCCGTCAATGCTGATGCTGCCGCTGTTGGTTTCATAAAAGCGCAGCAGCAGGTTCACAATGGTGGATTTGCCCGCGCCCGAGCGGCCGATCAAGCCCACTTTTTCGCCGGGGCGGATGGTGAGGTTGAAGCCGTTGAGCAGGGGCTTGCCCGCTTCGTAAGAGAAATCGACGTGATCAAAATGGATTTCGCCGTGGCGCACCACCAGCGGGCGGGCATCGGGCAAATCCACAATGGTGTGCGGCTTGGAGAGCGTGTTCATGCCGTCTTGCACGGTGCCGATGTTTTCAAACAGGCGCGCCGATTCCCACATAATCCATTGCGACATGCTGTTGAGCCGCAAAGCCATGGCGGTGGCGGTGGCCACTGCGCCCACGCCCACCTGGCCTTGGCTCCACAGCCACAAGCCCAGCGCGGCGGTGCCCACGGTGAGCGACACGTTGAGCACATAGCTGGCCGAATCGAGCCCCGTGGCCAGGCGCATCTGCGCATGCACGGTTTGCATAAATTCGCGCATCGAGGCTTTGGCATAAGCGGCTTCGCGCGAGCCGTGGGAAAAAAGCTTCACGGTGGTGATGTTGGAATAAGCATCGGTGATGCGGCCGGTCATCAGGCTGCGGGCATCGGCTTGGCGCTGCGCGGTTTTGGCCAAGCGCGGAATCATCGCGCGCATCATGCCCACAAACAACACCAACCACAGCACAAACGGCAGCAGCAGCCAGCCGTCGAGCGCCACCAGAATCACGCCCGAAGTGATCAAATACACCGCCACATACACCAGCATATCGGTGCACGTCATCACCGTGTCGCGCACGGCCAGCGCGGTTTGCATCACTTTGGCCGACACGCGCCCGGCAAATTCGTCTTGATAAAAGCCCAGGCTCTGGCCGAGCATCAAGCGGTGGAAATTCCAGCGCAGCCGCATGGGAAACACGCCTTGCAGGGTTTGCAGGCGCACGTTGGAAGCCACAAACGCCCACACAATGCTCAGCAGCATCACCACCGCCATCAGCGTGAGCATGCCGCCTTTTTCCGCCCACAATTGGGCGGGCGTGTATTTGCCCAGCCAATCCACAAGCTGCCCCATATATTGAAACAGCACCGCCGATAAAATGCCCAAGCCGGCCGATAAAATCGTCAAGCCCAAAAGCCAGCCGTGCAGGCCGTTGAGGTTGGACCAGATAAACGACACCACATTTTTGCCTTCGGGCGTTTGCGGCACGTCGTCGGGATAAGGATCGATGCGGGTTTCAAACCAGTTGAAAATCTTGCTGAACATATTGATAAAGCTTTCGTTTGTGAAGCAGCCGGTGCTTCAAAGATTGTTTTTATGGTCGGTTGGTGCGTATGCGTTCAGACGGCCTTCATTTATCATCAGGCCGTCTGAAAACATAATACAGGCGGTAATATATAACCAAACAAATTAATTTTGGGGGCTGCCCGGCAAACCTATCGGCTTGCTTCAGACGACTTTAAACAGTGATTGTTTTCTATTCAAACAAGAAAAAATGTTTGAACCTAAACAACTTTTCATACCCATTCAAAAAAGTAAGCCAACAAGGCGGAAGCCTGCGACTATAGAGATAGTATGGCAAGGCGAGACAACGAAGTGAGGTTATTTTTTGGATTGGTATCAGACGGCCTGTAACCAAATCCCCTCTCTCTCAACTAAATGTCGGATTCGAGAATCCGATCTACGCATTGGATACGGGGATGAAGGCCGCCAAGCGCGGGTTGGGTTCAATGGCAGCTTCAGAGCAATGATGAAATTTATCGGCCATCGTTTGCAGCGCAGATACGGCTTTATTTCAGCAGATTTTTCAACGCCAACCGCACGCCCTCGCCCACTTCGGTGCCCACAGGCAGATTTTTCACCGCCGCTCTGGCTTCGCGCTCGTTGTAGCCCAAGGCCAAAAGCGTGCTGACGATATCGTCGGTTTCATCGGCCGCCGGCGCAGGCACCAGCAGGCCGCCATCTGCAGCGGGGGTGAGCTTGCCGCGCAATTCCAGCACCATGCGCTCGGCGGTTTTCTTGCCGATGCCAGGCGCAGAAGAGAGGCGGCCCACATCTTCTTGCGCCACCGCCTGTGCCAGCTCGCCGGCGCTCATGGCGCTCAAAATGCCCAGCGCCGTTTTGGCACCGATGCCGCTCACTTTCACCAGCTGGCGAAACGTGGCGCGCTCTTGCGCCGAGCCGAAGCCGAACAATAAATGCGCATCTTCGCGCACCACCAATTGGGTGAAAAGCTGCACAGGCTCGCCCAAAGGCGGCAGGGTGTAGAAAGTCTGCATCGACACATCCACTTCGTAGCCCACGCCGCCCACATCAATCACGATTTGCGGCGGCTGCTTTTCCACCAGTTTGCCATTTAATCTGCCGATCATTTTTCACGCCTGCTTTGTGTGTTTTCAAGCCGAAAGTATAGCATAGGCGCATGCAAAAAATTTCAGACGGCCTGCATCACACAGGCCGTCTGAAAAGAAGCGGCGGCGCTTAAATGGCGGTTTGCACCTGGCGCTTGGCGCTGTCGGCATGGTCTTGCTGGGCAAATGGCCCCATGCGCACCACATATTGGTTGTTTTGCTTCACCATCACCACTTTTTGCGCGCTCTGGGCGCTGTTCAGGTGGCGGCTGGTTTGGCTCAGATAGCTTTTGGCTTCGGCTTCGCTGCCGAAGCTTTTCAGGTTCACATAAATATTGCGGCCACTGCCTGCATTGGCGGCGAGGGTTTCACCGCTGCCCGGCAATACTTGCTCAACGCGCACATTGGCGGTGCCCTGATTGATAAAGCCCAGCTTGCCCGCTGCGGCTTTGGATAAATCCATCACGCGGCTGCTGTGGAAGGGGCCGCGGTCGTTGATGCGCACCACCACGCTTTTGCCGTTGGCCAGGTTGGTTACTTTGGCATAGCTGGGAATGGGCAGGGTTTTGTGGGCGGCGGTCATCATATTCATGTCGTAGCGCTCGCCGCTGGAGGTTTTGCGGCCGTGGAATTTGTTGCCATACCATGAAGCCTTGCCTGTTTGGGAGAACTCAGCCACTTTTCTCATCGGATAATAGCGCTTGCCCGCCACCTGATAGCTCATATTGGCCGAACGGTGCAGCTTTTCGGCTTTCACCACCGCATCGGGCAGTGCATTGCTGCTCACGGTGCGCACGGCAGGCCGGGCTGAGGGGGCAGATTCAGCGGCAGCGGGGCTGATAAGCGCGCTGCCGATGGCGATGGCGGTAAATGCGCCGACGAAAAAAATATTTTTGGCTTTAGTCAAAACAGGTTCCAATTCTTGAGTCAAACACGCAGCGCCTTGATTTTTCATGTATTCAAGACGAAATTCATATTAAATTACAAGCGGCTTTATATGCCGCCTGAAAAATCCTGCTGCCGCCAGGCTTCGAAAAGCATCACGGCCACAGTGTTGGAAAGATTCATGCTTCTGCTGCCCGGCTGCATCGGCAGGCGCAGCTTTTGCGCCGATGGCAAACCATCGAGAATCTCAGCCGGCAGACCTCGGGTTTCGGGGCCGAATAAAAACACATCGCCCGGCACAAACGCCGCCTTGTCGGGGCGCGCGCTGCCTTTGGTGGTGAGCGCAAAAATGCGCCGGCCGGCCAAAGCAGCCAGGCAATCGCTGAAATTTTCATGCACCTGCACCGCCGCAAATTCGTGATAATCAAGGCCGGCGCGCTTCATTTTGCTCGAATCGAGCGGAAAACCCAGCGGCTTGACCAAATGCAAATCGGCGCCGGTGTTGGCGCAGAGGCGGATGATATTGCCCGTGTTCGGAGGAATTTCGGGCTGGTACAAAACAACAGTAAACATATAAATCAGTCACTTAATCTAGGGCACTATGCCCGAAGCAGGCAGGTGCGTCAAAAAATTTTCATTTGCGCGCGGGCGAGCGTCCAGCAAAAAATGCGCCCAGCCCCCGCCCTTTTTAGCACGCGGGCCAATTCATTTAATGTTGCGCCTGTGGTCACAACATCGTCGATTAACAACAGGTTACAGTTCTTAACCAAGCCGCTTTGCACGGCAAACGCATGGCGCACATT
Source organism: Uruburuella suis (assembly GCF_004341385.1). Taxonomy (GTDB): domain Bacteria; phylum Pseudomonadota; class Gammaproteobacteria; order Burkholderiales; family Neisseriaceae; genus Neisseria; species Neisseria suis. The sequence goes on along the minus strand of NZ_SLXE01000011.1, from coordinate 42,938 downwards.
GCGTTGGCGCTCATCGCTTTTGAGCGTGCTTTGCGGTGCGTGATGCCGTCTGAACACGGTATCACGCGGCAACAGCGGCCAGCCGTAATGCTGCGCCAGCCGCGCTGCAAGCTCATCGGCCTGATTGAAGCCGCGGTAGAGCCGCCGCGCTTTGCTCAAGGGCATGGCCAACGCCGCGCCGATTTCGGCATCGGCCAGCCACGGCGGCGGGTGGGCACGCATGATTTCCACCAGCGGCTCGCGCATGCTCAAATCGGCTAAATGCTTGAAGGCATGCAGCATGCTGCTGGCCGGCGGTTCATAATACACGGAAGCCCACAGCCGCTCAAACGGCGGCGGCTTTTGCTGGCAGCGCCCGCACACCGCGCCGAGGGTGCTTATGCCGGCGCATTGCGGGCACATATGCGCCGCATCGGTGCGCACGCTTTGCAAATCGGCGGCGCAAGCGGCGCACAGCCCGCAGCCGGCGGCCGAATCGTGGCATAATACACACCGTTTTGAGCTGGCGCTTTGCCGCCACCAAGAAAGCATTCCCATGCAAAATCCTGCCAAAAATGTTTATCTGATTCACGGCTGGGCCGCCAACCACCATATTTTCGACGACCTGGTTCCGCGCCTGCCCGCCGATTGGCGCATACACACGCCCGATTTGCCCGGCCACGGCGCAGCACCTTTTGGCGGCACATTCGACGTGGCGGCCGCCGCCGATACGCTGGCGGCGCAAATCGATGAGCCGGCCTGCATTTTAGGCTGGTCGCTCGGCGGCCAAGTGGCGCTTTATCTGGCCGCACGCCACCCCAAAAAAGTGCGCGCGCTCTGCCTCACCGCCAGCTTTGCCCGTTTTCAGGCCGCGCCCGATTATCCCGAAGGGCTGAGCAACCCGGCGCTGGCAAAAATGGTGGCCTTGTTCGGCCAAGATTACCACAAATATATGAAACAGTTTCTACAGTTGCAATTTTTATACGCCAAAGACCAACAACCGATTCTGGAAAAAATATTGCCCGATATTGTGAAGCACGGCGCACCCGCCGCGCTGCAAGCCGCGCTCGATGCCGTGGCCGCTGCCGATGCGCGCGCTTTTCTGCCCCAAATCGCCGCACCGGCGCTGCTGATATTCGGCGGCAAAGACAGCATCACGCCGCCGCGCATGGGCGAATATCTGCACCGCCATTTGCCGCACAGCGAGCTGCACATTATCGAGAAAGCTGCCCACGCGCCTTTTCTCACCCATGCAGCGCAATTTGCCGCTTGGCTGGCTGATTTTTTCAACCGTTGTTGATGTGGCTTTCAGACGGCCTGTTTGTATTAAGCTTAAGCGGCAGGCCGTCTGAAAACCGATTTATTTTTTACAGACAAAGCGTGAACCAATGAACACACCCGAGCGCTGGCAAATCCATCACCACTTAGCCCAAAACGCCGATGAGCGCCTGCAAATCCTCACGCGCACGCCCGAGCGCATCACACTCATCGGCGCCGATGCCGACATCAGCCGCAGCCTGCTGGCCGCACGCTATCCGCAAGCCGCGTTTGCCGAATACGACCCGCGCGCCGACTTTCTCGCCGCTGCCGCCGCTGCGCGCAAAAGCGGCTTGTGGCAAAAGCTCACCGGCAAAATCGTGCCGCAGCATCAGCAAAGCTTGGCCGAGCCGCTACCCGAAGCCGCTGCCGATATGCTGTGGGCCAATTTGAGCCTGATCACCGCCGACGATTTGCCGGCTGTGTTTGACAACTGGGCGCGCCACCTCAAAACCGACGGTTTGCTGTTTTTCACCCATTTCGGCATCGACAGCCTGCAAGATTTAATCGGCCGCTTAAATGCCGAGGGCATCGACTGCCGCGCACCCACCTTGATTGATATGCACGATTTGGGCGATATGCTTTTCCACCACGGCTTTTACGACCCGGTGATGGACACCGCCAAGCTCTCGCTGAGCTATCGCGCCGCCGCAACCTTTTGGCAAGACATGGAAACCTTAGGCTTGTGGCAGGCGCTGCAATTGAGCGACGAAGCCGCCGCCCGCACCGTGATCAACCAAATGTGGCAAAGCGGCAAACCTGTGGAAATCACGTTGGAAACCATACACGGCCATGCGGTGAAAAAGCTGCTGCTGCCCGAGGGCGAAAGCGCGGTGCAGTTTTTTCCGCGGCGCGGTTGATGGCGGGTTGTGCAAAAGCGCAGGCGTGATTTAAGTATCAATCTTGTGCGCATGCGTTTGCGGCAAGTTTGGAAAAAGGCCGTCTGAAACCTATGTTTCAGACGGCCTTCGTTGATATACATCGTTTCACGGCGAATCCGGCCGGCGGTTTGCTTCTGCGGCAGCAGGCAAAAGCTGCATCACGAGCTTATCCAAATCGGGCAGATAAGCGCCCGATTGCTCGCTGTTGAGCAGCACCACAATGGCCAGCGGGTGTTGCGGCGCTTCGGGCAGCCAATAGCCGGCCAGCGCGCGCACGTTTTTGAGCGTGCCGGTTTTCAGGCGCAAGGGGCTGCCGATGTTTTGGAAACGCTTTTTCAGTGTGCCGTCGTTGCCGGCAATCGGCAGGCTGTCGGTAAAGGCCGTCTGAAACGGGCTGCGGCGGGCGGCGGCCAGCATTTCGCCGAGAAAACGTGCACTCACGCGCTCGCGCCGCGACAAACCCGAGCCGTTTTCCAACACCAGCGTTTCATCATCCAGCTCGGCCGAGCGCAGCGCGCGCCGCACGGCGGCTTCGGCGTTTTGCGTGCCCTTGCGCCCGCGCGCAGCCTGCTCGCCCAAAGCCAGATACACGCTGCGGGCAATCACATTGTTAGACTCTTTATTCATGTCGGCCAACACAGCCGCCAAGGGCTTGGATTGGTTGGCCGCCAAGGTGGCCGCTTGCGCCGGTGCGCGGCCTGCGCCTGCGCCATCGGCAATTTCGCCGCCGGATGCGCGCCAATGGTTGATAAAGCTGCGGGCGGCAAAATCGGGCGCATCGAGCATGTTGACAAACATTTCCTGCCCCAAGCAGCTCTCGGGCAGCCGCCCGCGAAACGACAGCACGCCGTCGGCATATTTCGCCGCCACATAAGGCTTCAGCGAGGGGCAGGCCGCCGCGCCGGCATAGGCGCTGAGCCGGTTTTCCTGAGCCACATCGGGCAGCGGCGGGTTGAGCGCCATCACCACTTCGCCATCAGCATTGCGCTCGGGCCGGGCCCACACCACTTTATAGGCCAGCATATGCGGGCTGGGCGGCGTGGCAAAAGCCTCGCCGGCATCGTCGCCAAAGCCCTCGGCGCTGCCCGAATCCGGCCACACGCTGCTATCGAGCACCAGCCGGCCGCTGATTTTGCGTATGCCCTGATCGCGCAATTGCTGCTGCATATCGAGCAAATCGTTTTGATCCAGCACCGGGTTGCCGCTGCCCACCCAATAAATGTCGCCGGCCAGCGTGTGGCCGCTCACCGGCGCGGCGGATTTCCATTGCGTGAGCCAGCGGTAATCGTCGCCCAGCGTGCGCAAAGCGGCAAAAGTGGTAACGAGTTTCATCACCGAAGCCGGATTCATCGCGGCATCGGCGCGGTGCGACACCAGCACCTGCCCGCTTTGCATATCCTGCACATACACCGCCACTTCATCGGCGCGCATGCGGCCGAAATCCAGCGCAAAAGCGGCCTGGGCGCACAACAACACACAGCACAACATGACTCGGCGCAACATGATTCAATTCCATCGGAATAATAAAAACCGGATTATAAAATACATCAGGCCGTCTGAAAGGCTTTTGCCGGTTTTTTCAGACGGCCTGTGTCTTTAATAAGATGTTGAATACCGAAACGTGTTTGCAAGGCAGAAAACACAGCAAGGTTTGGCCGCCTTGCGCGCATTTCCAACGCAGACGGCTCCAACGCAGACGGCGCGTTTTTACGCCAACACTTGCCGCAAAATGAAAGGCGGACAAACCCCGGGCCGCCGTTTAGCGTTACAATAGCGCCTTTCCCGCCGCATCTGAACGCCATGTCTGCCAAAATCCAAACCCGCGCCTACAACCCCGACACCTGCCAAAGCCTCATTGCCGCCGGAGCCGACCCGCTGCTGGCGCGCCTGTGTGCCGCACGCGCCGTGGCATCGCCGGCCGAATTGCAAGACAAGCTCGCCGGCCTTTTGCCGCACCAAAGCCTCAAAGGCTGCGCCGAAGCGGCCGCGCGGCTGGCCGATGCGGTGCTGGCGCGGGAAAACATTTTGATTGTGGCCGATTACGATGCCGATGGCGCCACCGCCTGCGCCGTGGGCATGAAAGGCCTGCAAAGTATGGGCGCGGCGGTGGATTTTCTGGTGCCCAACCGCTTCGAGCACGGCTACGGCCTCACACCCGAGCTGGCCGACATGGCGGCGGCGCGCGGTGCGCAAATTTTGCTCACGGTAGACAACGGCATTGCCAGCCTCGCCGGCGTGGCGCGGGCGCAGGCCTTGGGGCTGGAGGTGATTATCACCGACCACCATTTGCCCGCCGACACCGTGCCCGACTGCATTATTGTCAACCCCAACCAAGCCGGCTGCGGCTTTGAGAGCAAAAATCTGGCCGGCGTGGGGGTAATTTTTTATGTGCTGATGGCTTTGCGCGCCGATTTGCGCGCACGCGGCGGCTTTTCAAACGGCTTGGCCGAGCCGAATTTGGGCAGCCTGCTCGATTTGGTGGCGCTGGGCACCGTGGCCGATGTGGTGGCGCTCGATCACAACAACCGCATTTTGGTGTCGCAAGGGCTCAAGCGTATGCGCGCGGGCAATATGCGCCCCGGCATCCGCGCGCTTTTCCAAGTGGCCAAGCGCGATTGGCGCAAAGCGCAGCCTTTCGATATGGGCTTTGCTCTGGGGCCGCGCATCAATGCCGCCGGCCGTCTCGACGATATGTCGGTGGGCATCGCCTGCCTTTTGGCCGAACACGAAGCCGATGCCCTCGCCTTGGCCGAACAGCTCAACCACCTGAATATCGAGCGGCGCGAAATCGAGCAATCAATGTTGCACGACGCGCTGGCCGCTTTTCCCGAACAGCTGGGCGCAACGCAAACCACGCTGGTGGCTTTTCGCGAAGATTTCCACCAAGGCGTGGTGGGCATCGTGGCCAGCCGCCTGAAAGAGCGTTTCTACCGCCCCACCATTGTGTTCGCCCCGGCCGACAATGGCGAAGTGCGCGGCTCCGGCCGCTCCATTCCCGGCCTGCACCTGCGCGATGCGCTCGATTTGGTGGCCAAGCGCCACCCCGGCCTGATTCTCAAATTCGGCGGCCACGCCATGGCCGCGGGCTTGAGCATTATGGCGCAGCAACTCGATGCGTTTCAGACGGCCTTCGAACACACCGTGCGCGAATTGGTGTGCGCCGATGATTTGGCGCAAACCTACCTCACCGACGGCAGCCTGAGCGCCGCCGACATCACCTTGGCGCAAGCCCAGCACCTGGCCATGCAGGTGTGGGGGCAAGGCTTTGCGCCGCCGAGCTTCACCGACGAATTCGCCGTCATCCGCCAGCAGGCCATGGGCGTGAACCACAAAAAAGTGTGGCTGCAAAAAGAAGGGCGCGAATTCGAAGCCATGTTTTGGCGCTGCACCGATGAAATTCCAGCGCGCATCCGCACCGTTTACCGCCCCGTGGCCAACGAATGGCGCAACAATATCGAATTGCAGCTTTATATTGATTATTGGGAAGCCGCTTAGGGTTTGTTCAAACCAAGAGGCCGTCTGAATCTTTTTCAGACGGCCTCTTGGTTTGTGGACATAAAAGATTATAAATCAACAGCAAAACAACGCTGCAAAACCCTCAACGCCGCTTCGGTTTTGGCCGACTGCACCCGGTGCGGCGTCACCGCATAGATGCGCACCGAGGGCAGCGTCCAATCGGGCAGCACCGCGCACAAGCGGCCTTGGGCAATCAGGGCGGCGGTTTCGCCGCTCAACTGCATCGACAAGCCCAAACCGGCTTGGGTGAGCGTGCTCACGGCGGCGAGCTGGCTGCACAACATGCTGCGCTCGATTTCCAGCACATGGCGCTCTTCGCCGCGCAGCAAGATGGCGTGTATCGGCAGATAATGCAGCCATTGTTGTTCGGCCAATTGGTGCGGCGAGTCGATCGGCGCGCGTGCGGCCAGATAAGCGGGGGCGGCCACGATTTGCCAATGCCATGTGGCCAGCGGGCGCGCCACCAAGTCGGGCGCATCCAGCGCGTGGTTGCCGCCGCGCAGGGCGATGTCGATATCGCCTTGCTTTAAATCGGCCAAGCTGTCGCTGAAATAAAGTTGCGGGCGAATGGCGGGATAGTGCTGTTGCAGCTGCTGCAAGGCTACCTGAAACGGCGGCGCGTGTGCCATGCCGGAAGGCAGCGCAATGTTTAAATCGCCAGCGGCTTCGGTTTTCAGATTATCGAGCGCTTGCAAGGTGTCGGCCAGCGTGTGGCGCAGACGCAAACAATATTGCGCCAAGGCCTGCCCCGCATCGGTGGGGGTGAGGCGGCGGGTGGAGCGGTGCAGCAGCTTCACGCCGTGTTGCGCCTCCAGCCGCGAAATATGCTGGCTCACGGCGGAAGGCGTCATGCCCAGCGCAGCAGCGGCGGCGTTCATGCTGCCGTGTTCGAGCACGGCGGCGAAAACCAATAGCGGTTTGATTTCTTGCATTTCAGGTAGCCTTTATTAAGCCAAGCTTAATAATATAAACAGCAAACCACGGATTATCAAGCGCTTCAGACGGCCTTATACTGCACTCCATCTTATATATATACCCATTAAAAAAATAACCTTACAAAATAAAAGCAGTTCGATCGCACCATCCGCGTAGGTCGGATTCTCGAATCCGACGTTTGGCCATCGGCCAAAGCAATGTGCATGCCTTGTTCTGCGAACAAGTGTCGGATTCAAGAATCCGACCTACGGGCTGCCTGTTTGTATATTATTTTTAGAATGGGTATTAATCGAAACACAAACAAGGAGCTTGATATGAAAATCGCTGTGATTGGCGCCACCGGCTATGTGGGCAATGCCGTAGTGAAAGAGCTGGCCGCCCGCGGCCATAAAGTGACCGCATTTGCCCGCAACATCGATAAAGTGTTTGCCGCCGACAATGTAACCGCCGTGGCTGCCGATGTGAACGCCGCCGACTTCGCCGACAAACTGCAAGGCTTCGATGCGGTGGTGAGCGCGTTCAACCCCGGCTGGAACAACCCCAATATCGGCGCCGACTTTGCCAAAGGCGCCGCGGCGATTACCGAAGCCGCCCAAGCCGCTGCCGTGCCTTATTTGCTGGTGGTGGGCGGTGCAGGCAGCCTCTATGTCGCCCCCGGCCTGCAATTAATCGACACGCCCGAGTTTCCGCAAGAAATTTTTGCCGGCGCCAACGCCGCCCGCAATCTGCTCACCGACTTGCGCCCCCGCCGCGATGTAAACTGGGCGTTTATCAGCCCGCCGGCAATGTTTTACGAAGGCAGCCCGTTTGAGCCCAAAGGCAAATACCGCTTCGGCCAAGACGATGTATTAATGAGCGGCGCCGCCCCCGCCGGTATTCATGTGGACGATTTGGCCAAAGCCATTGCCGACGATGCCGAGAAAAAAGCGCATTTATTCCAACGCTTTACCGTGGCTGAAGTATCAGTATAATCAACACAGGCTGCCTGAAATTTTGTTTTCAGACGGCCTCAATCAACCACAACCGGAGCCGATATGAAAAAATTAATGATTGCCGCCGTGACCGCCACCACCGTGCTCACCGCCGCCTGCACCAGCCATGCCGGCCCCCAAACCCGCGCCGCCGTGCAAGCGCAAAGCCAGATTGAGCGCAATAAGGCCGTGGTGCTTGATTTTTACGAACTGGCCTTTAATCAGCACAAGCTGCAAGAAGCGGTCGACAAGCATGTCGGCAGCCAATATATCCAGCACAACCCCAATGTAGGCGATGGCGCGCAGGCGTTTATCAATACCTTTGCCAAAATTCTGCAGGCCAACCCGCAGCGGCGCAGTCAAGTCAAACAAGTGATAGCCGAGGGCGATTTGGTGGCGCTGCATGTGTTCAGCCAAAATAATCCGCAAGACCGCGGCACCGCGCTGGTGGATATTTTCCGCGTCGACAGCAACGGCAAAATCGTGGAACACTGGGATGTGGTGCAAGCCATCCCCGCGCAATCGGCCAATTCAAACAGCATGTTTTAAAGCGGCTTATTTCAGCTGAACAAAGGCCGTCTGAAAGGGTTTCAGACGGCCTTGGGTTTGACGATTCAAACCCTAAAAATCATTTTATTGCACCAATATTTCACCCGCCTCATCACCTTTGGTTTTAAAGCCGTTTCCACCCGTCCTCACCTGTTTGCAAATCAAAAAAGCGCCGCTATACTGATTCGAGCATCATTACCATTCAATTGAATCCAAAGCCGATGAGTGATGCTGCCGCACAAGCGCCGGCGCAGCATGCCCGGCATCACCGCATTCAATCAATAAGGAGAATCCGTATGGACAGTATCACCCATCCCTCACGCCGCACCTTGCTCAAATCCGTGGCCGCCACTTCCGTTGCCGCGGCTTTCGGCGGCCTGCTGCCTCTGCGCAGCGCTTGGGCGCAAGACCTGCCTTTGGTGAGCTACCCGCCGAGCTACCAGCTCAAAACCCCCGCGTCGATGCCGCAGCTGTATGACTTGGTGCGCATTGAAGAGCAAGCCCGCATGGTGATGCCGGCGGGCGGTTTCGGCTATGTGTCCGGCGGCGCCGGCGACGAGTGGACGCTCAAAGAAAACCGCGCCGCCTTTGAGCGCCGCCAAATTTACCCGCGCGTGCTCACCGGGCACAACACCGTGGATATGCGCACATCCATTCTGGGCATTCCGCTGGCTTCGCCGGTGATTGTCTGTCCGATGGGCGGCCAAGGGCTGGCGCACCCCACCGCCGAAGCCGGCACCGCCAAAGGCACCGCCGATGCCGGCTCTTTGCTCACACTCAGCACCGTATCTACCCTGTCAATGGAGCAAGTGGCCGCCGCCAGCACCGGCCCCAAATGGTTTGAACTCTATCTGATGCAGAATCAAGACGTAAGCCGCTCGCTGATCCGGCGCGCCAAAGCCGCAGGCTATCAGGCCATTGTGGTGGTGGTCGACACCACCGCCACCGGCAACCGCGAAGCCGACGCCATCAACAAATTCACCTTCCCGCTGCCCTTCGGCAACCTTTCCTCCGGCGCCGGCGGCGACATCCACGCCCTGAATTCGGCGTTTGCCACCAAAATCGACCCCGAATCGATTAAATTCGTGGCCAAAGAATCGGGCCTGCCGGTGATTGTGAAAGGCATCTCGCACCCCAAAGACGCCCTCACCGCCCTGCGCGCCGGCGCCGCCGCCATCTGGATCAGCAACCACGGCGGCCGCCAGCTCGACGGCAGCCCCGCCACCTTTACCGTGTTGCCGGAAATCGCCAAAGCGGTGAACCGCAAAGTGCCGATTATTTTCGACAGCGGCATCCGCCGCGGCCAAGATGTGTTCAAAGCGCTGGCGCTCGGCGCCGACGTGGTCGGGCTCGGCCGCCCGGTCTACTACGGCCTGGCACTCGGCGGCGCCCAAGGCGTGAACGCCACATTGCAGCTGCTGAACAAAGAGCTGGAAATGGTGATGCAGCTTGCCGGCACCGCCACCCTGGCTGATATCCGCAAAACGCAATTGCTTTGATTGAGTTTGATGTGTTCAGGCCGTCTGAAACCGCACTTTGGTTTCAGACGGCCTTAAATGTGTTATACACACTATCAATTGAATAAATGGCATTGCAATTTTCATTCGGATATACAAAAAATGTATATACCTTATTGTAATTACTTATTTTTATTTCCGACGGATGTTTTTGCCTTCAACTCTAAGATGTTGTAATATCAAAAACGGATAAATATCATATTTGGTAATACCGCATTGACTATTCGTTACCGCATTGACTATTCGTTACCCCCTTGAAATATGCATAAGCGGAGCGGTATGAAAAACAATTAACCGCATCTTCGGTTGTGATGGATAGATTGTCAACCGACAATTTTAATGCTATTTAAATTTAAAAATTCTAATTGAAATAATTATGGGAAATAAACAATTAAAAGCAGTTGATTTTTTTTGCGGCGGCGGCGGAATGAGCTATGGACTGCAATCGGCCGGAATCCGGATTTTGGCGGGGATTGATTATGAAATCAGCTGCAAAGAAACTTATGAAGCCAATATTAAAGATGCGCGTTTTATTCATGCCGATGTTTTTAAATTGACTGAGTCAGATTTAGAAGAGTCATTAGGTCTTCAAAAGAAAGACGATAATTTGATTCTAATCGGTTGTAGTCCCTGCCAATATTGGAGTGTCATTCAAACCAGTAAAGAAAAATCCGAACAATCTAAAAATTTACTAAAAGAATTCCAACGGTTCATAGAACATTTCGAACCCGGCTATGTAGTTGTTGAAAATGTCCCAGGGATTGCCCGGAGGCAAAAAGAAAGCGGTTTGGATGTATTTATAGAAACTTTGGAATCACTGGAATATATTGTTCATTTCGGCATCCATAACACTCAAAATTATGGAGTACCCCAAAGCCGTAAACGCTTTACGTTGATTGCTAATCGAGTAACTTCCAAAAAACTAGAACCAATCGAATTGCGTGGAAAGATATTAACGGTAAGAGATGTTTTGGGCGAACGAAACGGATTTCCCCGGATTCCCGCAGGGCATCAAGATAATAGTGGTTTTATCCATAGTTGCGCAGGACTTTCCGAAATAAATATGCGACGGATTAAATTGGTACCTAAAGACGGCGGTAACCGTTTGGCATTCGCCGATAATCCGGAATTGCAATTGCAATGTTTTATTGGAAAAAACGAAAGTTTTAAGGATACTTTCGGTCGTTTGTGGTGGGATCGTCCTTCTCCTACTATTACGACTAAATTTTTTAGTATTTCCAACGGGCGGTTCGTCCATCCGGAGGAAGATAGGGCTTTATCTTTACGCGAAGGTGCCACACTGCAATCTTTTCCAAAAAAATATATTTTTATAGCCAACGGCAGAGAGAAGATAGCCCGATTAATCGGTAATGCCGTACCTCCAAAATATGCAAAGCAAATCGGCGAGGCGATTGTAAATAATACTCAGCATAGCAAATAGGGAAAATATATGCCTGATCAAAAATTAAAAATGAGTTTCCAACCGACGGTTATCGAACATCTCGGCGTAAAAATGTATTCGCATACGGTTCCCGCCATTGCCGAGCTGGTTGCAAATGCTTATGACGCATGTGCTACGGAGGTATCCGTTGAGCTGTTTGATACGCCGGAGCATAAAATTATTATCCGAGATAATGGCATCGGCATGAGCTTCAATGAAGTCAATGATTTTTACTTAAAGATAGGTCGAAATAGACGGAAAGAAAAGCAATCTTCCCCTTGCGGGCGGAAACCTACCGGTAAGAAAGGTTTAGGCAAACTGGCTTTGTTCGGATTGGGAAATAAAATCGAAATATCTACGGTTCAGAATAAAGAGCAAGTTGATTTTACATTGAATTATTCGGAAATTCTTCAGAGTGACGGAGATTATCAACCTGCATCCGTCCGGCAACATTCCCCTGATGCGCCAAATGGTACAACCATTGTTTTAACGGAGTTAACAAAAAAGCAAGGCTATCCGTTGGATAACTATGCCAATCATCTGGCACGCTTATTCGACTTTCCCGATGAACGATTCATTATCAAAATAAGTTTAAACGGCTCTGCTCCACAGATTATCGATAGTAAATCGAAATATAAAGCGGTTGAAGCGGAATTCGAATGGAACTATTCTGAAATTGTTAAATCCGCCGGATTGTCCGACCAATATGATTTTAGCGGCTTAATTCAAGGAAAATTCATTACAACGGAGAAGCCTTTGAAAAACAATATGAAAGGAATTTCTTTGTTTGCAAATGGGCGGATGGTAAATGCTCCCGAGTTTTTTAGAAACAGTGAATCCAGTCATTTTTATTCATATCTTACCGGTTGGCTGAATGTCGATTTCATTGACGACGACGATGAAGATTTGATTTCTACCGATAGGACTTCTTTGGATTGGAAACACCCGACCACATCGGACTTACGATCTTTTTTAGCTGAAATCGTTGCATTCATAGAGCGTGATTGGAGAAAACAGCGAAAGGAGAAAAAAGACAAAGTAATTAAAGAAAATAATGGAATTGATAAGGCAGTTTGGCAAAGCAGGCTGCCTGAAGAAATAAAGAAACCGGTGCAAGAAATTTTAGAGCATGTCGAAAACTCCGAATTGACCGCTCCACAGCAAGCGGAAGTTGTTAAGGCATTATACGGGTTGGTTCCCGAATATCCTTACTACCATTGGCGGGGATTGCATCCTGATATTCAGGATGCTTCTAAAACATATTATGAACAAAAAGATTATTACCAAGCATTTTCAGAAAGTGTAAAAAGATATATTACAAATACCCGAGATAAATCAGGAAGCTGCCAATCATCAGATCATGGATTGATGGGTGAAGCCTTTGGAGCCGACCGTAGCAAGAGAAAACTAACGGTAACTAAAAAATATACTTGTAAATCTAATGGGCAACCATTTTCACCTAATACATTATCTACAATAGAAGACGGACAAAAATTCCTCTCAATGGGAGTTGTCAGTGGCTGTAGGAACCCGATTGCTCACGAAGAGATTAAAGATCTAAAAAATTCTAATTTATTTTCGGAAAAAGACTGTTTGGATGCACTCGGACTATTGTCTCATTTACAACGGAGATTAGAGGATTCTGAGCCGGAATAAATGCCCGTATGCCTGATATTTTTACTCCCGACAAACGATCCCAAATCATGTCGAAAATACATGGTAAAGAAACCAGATTGGAAATTTTGGTCAGAAAATTCCTCTTCTCGCAAGGTTTCCGTTACCGGAAAAACGATAAGCGCTATGCGGGAAAACCGGATATCGTTTTACCAAAATATAAAACCGTCGTATTCATACACGGTTGTTTTTGGCACGGTCATTCTTGCAATAAAGGGCATATTCCGCGAAGTAACACGGATTTTTGGCAGGACAAAATTACGAAAAACCGTCAACGTGATATTAAAAATGAATCCTCATTGCAAGCCCTCGGTTTTAAAGTGGTGACCATATGGGAGTGCGAATTGAAAAATAAAACCGTTCTTGAATCCCGCTTAAACCGCTTGGTGACGGAAATTACCAAGGCCGTCTGAAACCGTACTTCCACTTAAAGCGGTTTCAGACGGCCTTGATGCAACAACATACAAAGAAGCCGACCTACTGAAGGGATGATTTTCACTAAAGCGCACACTATGCAAACCCAAAACCCATAAAAGGCTACCTGAAAACAAAATATATTTTCAGGTAGCCTTTTATCAACCAACATCGCCATCCGTCATCAATCGTCCACATTCGACCCCTGCTTCAAATTAAATCCCTTGCCGATAGCATAAAACTGGCCGCCGGCCACGTAATGCAGAGTGCGCCATTCATCGGGGGCGTTATCAAACTGCCAATGGCCGTGTTTGAAAATGCGCTCGTCTGCCCATGCGGCCACCACTTCGCCGATAAACAAATCGTGCGCCTGCTGGTTGTGCGGCTCGTTAATCAGGCGGCACACCAGCCAGGCGGCGCAGCCTTGCACGAGCGGGATGTCGAAGCCGGGCGGGTAAAACAGCGGCACGTTGGCCAGTTTGTCGGGGTGGTCGTGGCGGCTTTCGCCCATGGCCAGCACCAGTTCGGCTTGCGCAGCCACGGGAATTTGGATGGCGAAACAGCCGCTTTTTTCAATCAGCGGGCGGGTGTAGGCAATTTTGTCGATTACGGCGGTGACTTTGGGCGGCTGGTAATCGAGTGCGCCAACCCAAGCAGCAGCCATCACGTTTTCCACGCCATCGTGTTTAGCGGAAATCAGGGTGGTGGCGCCGATATTGAGCAGGCGGTAGGCTTTTATCAATTCAACAGCTTGAATACTCATATTTAATTCTTTCAGACGGCCTCAAGTGCGGTGGCAATTGGTGTGCTGCCATCAGCCATGCTGATGACTTTGCCGATGGTGTTCGGCGCGTTCAGCAAGGCGGCCAGTGTGGCGGCCACATTGCCGATGGCATTGGGCAGCGGCTCGACCACATTGATTTGAATCTTGCCGCTGGCGGCGGTTTCCTGCAAAGCGCCGGGCTGCAATAGGGTGTAGTTAAGGCCGCTGTTGTGCACCAGCCAGTGGTCGGCAAAATATTTGGCAATATTATAATCGGTGATGTCGGCCAGGAATTTTTCGCCCCAACGCTCGGGCTGCAAGGCAAACACCGAGCTGAGCAGGATAAAGCGCTGCACGCCGTTGGCTTTGGCGGCCTGCATGGCTTTCACCGCGCCAAACGCATCCACCTGCAACAGGTTTTTGCCGCGCGAACCGGCGGTGAAATACACCGCATCGGGGCGGATGGCGGCAATAATTTGGCTGATGTCGGCCAGCGGCGCGGTGAGGTCGAGCGCTTGATGGCGGATATTTTCGTGCGCCCAATCCGGGCTTGCGCGGCGGGCGGCAGCGTGCACAATATGCCCTTGCTCGGCCAATATTTGCGCCAATTGAGAGCCGACGCGGCCGTTGGCGCCGATAATCAGAATGTTCATAAAACCTCCTTATGATTGCTTTATTAAAAAATATTCGCCTGCGCCATGTCCCACAACAAACCCAGCGCCAACGCGCCGAAGCCGCTGTGCCGCTGATATCGATATAGCCGTCTGAACGGTTTCAGACGGCCTTTTTATAGTGAAATCAAAGAAAACGGATATAAAAATAATCAATTTTAAACCGCGTGTAGCGTGTGCGACACAACCTCGCATGCGGTTTAAACGGCTTCTATATACACGATTGCGCCACACATCCTACGCTGCCTGAAAACCCGTTTTAAAGCGAAAGTGCGGTTTCAGGCAGCCTTTCTTTACCGCGATACGCGATAAACATCACGCCCGCCGCTCGCCCAGCGCCCGGATTTCTGCCGCTTCCAGCACCGGGCGGTTTTCGTTGAAGCGCACGGCGTTGAGCATGGCGTTGCCCAGTTGCACGCTGGTGAGGGCGGAGGCGCTGAAGCGATTGATCAGCGGGAAAAACGGCGTCATCAGGCGGTACATCCAGCGGTAGGAGGCGGTTTGCGACTGCACGCCGATGGGCTCGATAAAGGCGGGGCGGAAATTGTTTACCTGCGCAAAGCCGCGTTTGAGCAGTGCGTTTTCAGTGGTGCCGCGCACCCGCGCCCACATGGTTTTGCCCTGCTCGCTGCTGTCGGCACCCGCACCGGAGATATAGACGAAATGCAGCTTCGGGTTGTGCGGCAGCAGCGCATCGGCCACCGCCAGCGTCATGTCGTGGGTAAAGGCGCGGTAATCGGCTTCGTTCATGCCGCCGGAGGTAACGCCGACGCAGTAAAAGCAGCCGTCGAAATCGCGCAGCTGCGCCAGCTCGGCTTGAGCACGGCCCAAATCGGCGGCGATAATCTGCCGCAATTTGGCGTGCTGCTGCGACAAAGGCTTGCGCACAACCACCGCCACTTCGCCGACATCATCCGCCTGCAAAGCCTGCCGCAACACGCTTTGCCCCACCATGCCGCTGGCACCGAAAATCATCACTTTCATTGGATTTCCTTATTGAATGCTTGTTTCATGCTTGAATTCGCTGTTTTAATATACTTGAGGCCGTCTGAAAAGCAAAGTGCGGTTTCAGACGGCCTTGTTAATCAAAAGCAGATTAAATTGATTAACAAGCATTGTTGTACCTCATGGGTGATTGACAAGATTTTTTGTTAATCATTTTTATGGATTTTTGATTGGTAAAATTGGAACAATTGGTGCGCCTTCTTTTTACAAGCGGTACATAATCTGGCCATCGTCCAAAATATCCATGCGCTATATGAAGGAATGAAAACCGTGTTTACTGAAACGCTGTCCTCCAAACATTCATTAACGGTGCTTGATTTTGTATTTACCCATCCCGTTTTCCGCAACAGCCGCCTTGCCGAACTGACCGGCATTCCGCCCGCTACTGCCAATCGGTTTACGAAATCATTGGCGGGGAAAGGGATATTAAGCGTGAAAGAAGAAGCATCCGGCAGAAAATCGGCTTTGTATTCGTTTTGAGGGGATGATGGCGTTGGTGAGGGTTTAATTATTTGATAAGTTCATAATTTCCGACATTTCTTCAGATTAATTTTCTTATTTAACAAACGCTAAATTATATGTAGTATTCAATACTTAAATTACATTAGGAGGTTATATGAGCATTAAATTTTTATCTTCAGATATTTCTAGCAAAGAGCCCGTTGAACTAGACCTCACCGACCAACAAGATGACGAACAAAAAAAATATCAAGCATTACTACATAAATCTTTGAATCAAATTTTAGATGCTGAAAATATTATCATTTTGGCAGGTTCAGGCACATCATTAACATTTAACATTTCTACCGGTGATAAAGTAGCACCAAGCATGACTGATCTCTGGCATGCCTGTTACACAATGGATGAAAAAATATTTGATGATATAAAAAACTATACTAAATATGATGATTTTGCTGAAAAATGGAAAGATAAAAACGGCAATGAATGTATAGCCCATGATATTGAATTACTTTTATCACGCTGCGATACATTTTTATCCTTGAGAAGCTTATCTGAACGCAGACTAAAGCAATTAGAGAATTTTGTTAAAAATGCTAAAAATAGAATATTAGAAGAAACAGACTTTACTAACAAAATCAAGAGCCATAAAGACTGGGAGCATCATAATAAATTATTGAGAGTCTTGGGAAAAAGACAACCTAAACAAAAGCGGTTAAAGGTTTTTACAACAAATTATGATTTAGCCTTTGAAACGTCAGCTTCCAATATTGGGATGATTGTAATTGATGGTTTTGAATATTCTCAACCATATCAATTTAATCCTATTTGGTTTCATTATGATATTGTACATAGAGTCCAGTCCAATGATAAAACAAGCACTTATTTGCCTAATGTATTCCATCTCTATAAGATTCATGGTTCCGTAGACTGGGTGAAAACAGAACAAGGTATTCACAAAAGAATATCTAATGAACAAATAGGTGAGCCAGTTATTATTTATCCTAGCAGTAACAAATATCAAACATCTTATGAGTCTCCTTATTTGGATATGATATCCAGTTTTTTGGAAGCGATACAAAAACCTAAAACTGCTATTTTATGTTTAGGCTTCGGTTTTAATGATAAACATATCAATAATGCCATCACAATGGCACTAAGGACTAATCCAGAACTATTGTTAATGATCAGTACTCGCTCCTTATTTAATGAAGAGGGTTCATTTAATAAAGAAATTCGAAAACTCTTAATAGAGTCTGTTAAAGCCGGAGATTCTAGAATCACACTTATAGATAGCAGTTTTGCTGATTTTGTGCAGCAACTTCCCGACAGAAATAAGGCAACACCAGAAGAAAATATTTTCAAAATCTTTCAAAAAATTATGATAGAGGACAAATGATGAATGTATGGTTTTCACCTCATGATATTAAGCGGAGAATTGGAAGTTTAACGGAAATATCCGCTACCGAGGCAAAAATTAATTTAACTAAAGCGGGCACAGGAGAACAGGTTTGGCTTCTAGGAAGCCGTGTTCCCATTGGTGAAGTTAATGAGTTTATTTTTATTGACTGCGGGCAAACTTCAATTTTGGGAAGAGTGATTAAAGTTTGGCTAGAAAATGGGGAAAGACTCAGTGTTGATGGCCTAGATGATATTTATTTTGCCAATAATCCAATAGGTTTGGTTCAATTATTGGTCAGTGTGGATGTTGAAACAGGTGTTAACCATAAAGGAATTAAACAATATCCTAAATTAGGCGCACAAATTTATGCCGCTCATCCCAAATTGGTGTCACTTTTAGCTGAAGGTAAAATAAATAGTTATGATAGTAATATTCAACTTCCAGTTGCCGAAATGGCTGGGAATTCCTCCGTTACAATAAATTTAACACCAGAAAAACTTTTTTCTCGTCATTGTGCTATTTTGGGTTCAACTGGCGGTGGCAAAAGTTATACAATGGCAAATCTTATTGAAAATATTCATCAAGAAGGTGGAAAAGTATTATTACTGGATGCAACCGGAGAATATGCTAATCTTTCCTATGCTAATAGCTATTATGTAGGTGAGCACCTTGATGCAACTGAACAAAATAAAGTAGCGTATCCACATTGGATGTTTACTGACTCAGATATAAGGGCATTGCTTAGACCATCTGCAGGAAGTCAGGCTCCAAAACTTGAAGAGGCTATCCGCAGCTTGAAAGTTGTAACCCAGTGCGAAGGCCAAACTAATCATAATTTATCTATAAAAACTACGGGCAATTTAGAAAAAGCTGAACAAAAAAAACAGCCTTTTGAGATTGCCGTTCAATCCATTACTCAAAACTTCCAAAACATTTCTTGGAAATTTTCAAATTTAGCTGAACAAATTATTTTGGAATGTGTATGGCCTACAGGTGGATCATCTCAAAATCCCGACCCTTCTATATGGGGAAAGAGGGCAGATAATGATATTGGGTATTGCTTAAATCTTATTTCCCGAATTAAAGCTATGCAAAATAATTCGCACTTACAATGGATGTTAGATTGTGATGAAACACTTAAAACAATTCCAGTTGTTATTGATGAAATTTGTCAATCTGAAAATGGAGTCGTTCGATTAGACTTATCTGCTGTGCCATTTGAGGCTAATGCCAGAGAGTTGTTAGTTAATGCAATAGGACGGAAATTGCTTGCTTGTGCAAGAGATAATATGATTAGCCATGAAAAACCGTTAATTGTGTTTATTGATGAATCACATCAATTTTTAAATAAAGTAATTGGTGATGAGATCAACAAAATGAATTTAAATACATTTGGCGATATTGCCAAAGAAGGTAGGAAATACGGCTTAAATGTTGTGATTGCAACCCAACGTCCAAGAGATATCCCTGAAGATGTACTCAGTCAAATAGGTACTTTGATTGTTCATCGTTTAACCAATGAGAAAGATCAGGAAATAGTTAAAAAAGCAGTAGGTGCAATAGATAATCGTTCTGCGGCTTTCTTGCCTGTTTTAGGTCAGGGAGAGGCATTATTATTAGGTGTGGATTTTCCTTTTCCTATGAAAGTAAAAATTAAAGCGCCTGAATTTAAACCGGAATCAAGAAGTGCATCTTTCTCCAAGTCTTGGAAAAATGATTAAAAAAGCGGTGGTAGGTCAAAATTACGCTGCTAAAAAAAGCAAGGGTTGGCAAGGAGAAAATAGCCTTCATAGATAAATGCTGGTTCATATAAATACTGCTTTTTGTATCTCATCATGTAAATATAATAATTCTGTTTCTTGACTAAGATTTAAGCGATATTCTTTTTGACTCGCCCAAAAGCAAAATGCCATCTGAAAGATCACCAACACAGGAGTGAGTTTTGTGCTTAATAGGTACGGTACACATACAATCTCCAGCCCGGCACATTCTTGGTGCTCGGGCAACAGCGGCAGTATGGTGCGCATGATGCTGGCTATTTCGTTTTTAGGGGGTGGGCGTTATCGGAAAAGGCGGCGATTGAGTGTCAGTTGTCTGTGTGGAAAATAAATTGCAAGCCTTGACGATGGACTTGTGTGATGAGCACGGGGTATTTCCGGCTCTTTGCAGGCAGTATATTGCTCCGGAAAAATGTTTGTTATCCCGTTCAGCAAAGATGCAGAAGTAAAAACTAAGGCCGTCTGAAAACACTTGTTTAAAGCAAAGTGCGGTTTCAGACGGCCTTATTTCCATATTTTCTTCAAAACCGCAAGAATCGGGTCGTTTCTATTTTGAATTTGTTTTAGCATGGCTTTAAATAAACCGCAGGAGCAGCACGATGAACAGCGAACAAATCCAATTTGCCCGCATGGCGGCGGCCATTGAATACCTTTACGACCACGCGCAGGAGCAGCCTTCGTTGGCGGCGGTGGCGGCGCAAGTGCATGTGAGCGCGGCGCATTTGCAGCGCCAGTTTCAGGCGTGGGCGGGGGTGAGCCCGAAAAAGATGTTGCAGCACATCAGCATCAAACATGCCAAGCAGGTGTTGCAGCAGCAAGGCAGTGTGCAGGAGGCGGCGTGGCAGGCGGGGCTTTCGGGTGGCGGGCGCTTGCATGATTTGTTTGTGCACATCGAGGGGATGACGCCGGGCGAATACAAAAGCGGCGGCGCCGGCCTGCGCATTGATTATGCGTTTGCGCCCACGCCGTTTGGCGAGGTGCTGGTGGCGGCCACGGCAAAAGGCGTGTGTTTTATGGCGTTTGCCGACGAGCGCGCGCAGGCTTTGGCCGATTTGGCGGCGGAATATCCCGCTGCCGAGCGGGTGCAGCAAGCCAGCCCTTTGCACGCGCGCGCTTTGGCGGTGTTTGGCGGGGGCGCGCCCGACACGGTGCCGCTGCATTTAAAAGGCACGCCGTTTCAGCTTAAAGTGTGGCAGGCGCTGTTGCAGATTCCTTCAGGCTGCCTGAAAAGCTATGGCAGCATCGCCGCGGCCATCGGCCAAACCAACGCCGCCCGCGCCGTGGGCAGTGCGGTGGGCAGCAATCCGGTGGCGGTGCTGATTCCCTGCCACCGCGTGATTCGCGAAAGCGGCATTATCGGCGGCTACCGCTGGCAACGCGGCCGCAAAATGGCTTTGTTGGCCAAAGAATTGGCACCGGCACAGGCGGCAGAATGATGGCGGATTTATTCGGCTTCGCGCCGCAACCAAGCGATAATCTGCTGCCTTATGACGGCACGGTAAACGACTACGGCATCGTGTTCCCGTCTGCGCAAGCCGATGCATATCTGCGCACTTTGCTGGCCGAAATCGACTGGCGGCACGATGAAGCGGTGGTGTTCGGCCAACACCGCACCACCGCGCGCCAAGTGGCGTGGTATGGCGAACGCGCGTTTGCCTACACTTATTCCGGCATCCGCCGCACCGCACTTTTATGGCAGCCGCTGCTGCTCGACATCAAACAAATGGTAGAAACCCAGCTTGCCGCCGTCAGCCCCGCGCAGTTCAATTCCTGCCTGCTCAACCTTTATGCAGACGGCACACAAGGCATGGCGTGGCACAGCGACGACGAAAAAGAGCTGGCACCGGGCAGCGCCATCGCCTCGCTGAGCTTCGGCGCCACCCGCAAATTCGCCTTCAAACACAAACGCACGCAGGAAAAACGCGAAATGCTGCTGCAACACGGCCAGCTGATTGTGATGCGCGGCAACACCCAGCGCCATTGGCTGCACGCAGTGATGAAAAGCACCAAAGTGCACGAGCCGAGGGTGAGTTTGACGTTTCGGGTGATGGGGGAGTGAGCAATAAGGAAATGGCGGGGTTTCTGCTGCAACTTTACGACAGCCGCCATGTGCTCGGCATTGTGGATGCGGAAACATTGGCGTTTGCTTTGAAAGCGCTGTTTGCCTATTCGGGCAATACGGCCAATAATCAGAAAGTTACCCAGTAAGCAAACAGGCCGTCTGAAAGCGCAGCTAAACCAAGCAACGCATTTTCAGACGGCCTGTTTGATTTTCAAAGCCTTGAAAACACAAACCCTCAATTATTTCAATTGCATATCCATTCAGCCATGCTTCAGCACCGCCGTTTTATTCATATGAAATTTTACTACACCTTTTCATGCCGGCTCGCACAAAAGTGTGGTATTTTTTCCTCGCACTTGAAATAAAGCAATATCAGCAATTTACATACAATGATGTATTTTTTCACGCAAAAGCCGTCTGAACGTTTGCGGCACCCACAGCAAACCATTAAAATACAACACTTTGAAGAACGCCCGATTCCGCCCGATGACTACCCCTTTTATCGAATTAAAAGATGTGGCTTTTGCCTATGGCGAGCGCCCGATTCTGAGCAATGTGAATTTTCAGATTGCCCAGGGTAATTTTGCGGCCATTATGGGCGGCTCGGGCAGCGGCAAAACCACGCTGATGCGCCTGATTACCGGCCAGCTGCGGGCGCAGCAGGGGCAGGTGTTGGTAGAGGGTAAAGATGTGGCCGCATTTAGCGCGGCCGAATTATACGAACACCGCCGCCGCATGGGCGTGCTGTTTCAGCATGGCGCGCTGTTTACCGATTTGTCGGTGTTTGACAACGTGGCTTTTCCGATGCGCGAATTAACCCGGCTGCCCGAAGCAGTGATTCGCGATTTGGTGATTTTGAAATTAAATGCCGTCGGCCTGCGCGGCGTGGAAAAGCTGATGCCGTCTGAATTATCCGGCGGTATGGCGCGGCGGGTGGCGTTGGCGCGCACCATCGCGCTCGACCCGGAAATCATGCTTTACGACGAGCCTTTTACCGGCCTCGACCCGATTTCGCTGGGCGTGATTGCCCATTTAATCAGCCGCATCAATAATGCGTTGCGCTCCACCAGCGTGATGGTGAGCCACGACATCGAGCAATCGCTGGCTATTGTGAACCAAGTGATTTTTCTGGCACACGGCGAGGTGGTGTTTTCCGGCAGCCCTGAAGAGATGCGCCAGCTCGATTCGCCCTGGGTGCACCAGTTTGTGCACGGCGAGCCCAACGGGCCAGTGGCTTTCCGTTATCCGGCCGCCACCACTTTGCAGCAAGACTTGCTGGGCTGAATGTTTCAGACGGCCTCTTGATCAAATTAAGGCCGTCTGAAAAAGCAAACCATTGATTATTGAACACATGAACTTTATCCGAACCATAGGGGCGAAAACCCTCGATTTTATCCGCGCGCTCGGCAGCGTCTGCCTTTTTTTGGGGCAGATTCTGGCGCAGTCGGGCACGGCGCTCACGCGCGGCCGCCTCACCCTGCGGCAAGTGTATTTTGCCGGCGTGCTCTCTATGCTGATTGTGGCCGTGTCCGGCCTGTTTGTGGGCATGGTGCTGGGTTTGCAGGGCTACACGCAATTGGCGAAATTTCAATCGGCCGATGTGTTGGGCTATATGGTGGCGGCCAGCCTGTTGCGCGAATTGGGGCCGGTGTTGGCGGCGATTTTGTTTGCCAGCAGCGCCGGCGGTGCGATGACCAGCGAAATCGGCCTGATGAAAACCACCGAGCAGCTTGAGGCCATGAATGTGATGGCGGTGAATCCGGTGGCGCGCGTGGTGGTGCCGCGTTTTTGGGCAGGCGTGCTCTCCATGCCGCTTTTGGCCTCAATTTTCAATGTGGCCGGTGTGTATGGCGCTTATTTGATCGGCGTGCAATGGCTGGGGCTCGACAGCGGCATTTTTTGGTCGCAAATGCAGAGCAATATTTCGTTTGATTACGATGTGCTCAACGGCCTGATTAAATCTGCCGTGTTCGGCGTGGCGGTGACGCTGATTGCCGTGCACCAGGGTTTTCACTGCGTGCCCACATCCGAGGGCATTTTGCGCGCCAGCACCCGCACCGTGGTGTCGAGCGCACTCACCGTGCTGGCATTGGATTTTATTTTAACCGCATTGATGTTTACTGAGTGATACGATGAAAAAAAGTGTTTTGGAATTTTGGGTAGGTTTGTTTGTGCTGCTGGGCGTGGTGGCCATCGGCTTTTTGTCGTTCCGCGTGGCCGGCGGCAATGCGCTGGCCGGCAGCTCGGGCAAAACCTACACCGTGTATGCCGAATTCACCGATATCGGCAGCCTGAAAACCAAAGCGCCGGTGAAAGCCGCCGGCGTGCTCGTGGGGCGTGTAGACAGCATCGCGCTCGACCCGCAAACCTATCAGGCCAAAGTGAGCATCAATTTAGACAGCGCTTATGAATTCAGCAGCGACGTGAGCGCGCAAATTCTCACCTCCGGCCTTTTGGGCGAGCAATACATCGGCCTCACCCAAGGCGGCGATGAAGAGCATTTGGCCGCCGGCGACACCATCAGCATCACCAGCTCGGCCATGGTGCTGGAAAACTTAATCGGCAGGCTGATGACCAGCTTTACCGAAGGCAGCGCCAAGCCCGCTGAAGAAGGCGGCAGCGGCGAACCCAACACACACTGAATCTGAAAAATAAAGGAACCCACATGAAAAAATCAGCCTTATTGAGCGCCCTAAGCATCGGCGTGTTGAGCATCAGCATGGCTTTTGCCACGCCCGCCCAAGCCGTGAGCCAAGTGCGCAGCAACGCCACCGAAGTATTGAACATTCTGCAAAAAGCCAACGGCAGCAACGATGCCGCCGTGCGCCGTCAAGCCGAAACTTATGCCATGCCTTATTTCGATTTCCAGCGCATGACCGCGCTGGCCGTGGGCAATCCGTGGCGCCAAGCCACCGATGCGCAAAAGCAGGCGCTCACCAAAGAATTCCAAACCCTGCTGATCCGCACTTATTCGGGCACCATGCTGAAATTTAAAAATGCCAACGTGGTGGTGAAAGACAACCCCGTTGTCAACCGCGACGGCAAAGAAGTGGTGGTGCGTGTGGAAGTGAAGCCCGCCGGCCAAAACGCCCAGCCGGCCAATATGGATTTCACCACTTATCAGAGCGGCAACCGCTACCGCGTGTATAATGTGGCCGTGGAAGGCGCCAGCCTGGTGACCGTGTATCGCAATCAGTTTGGCGAAACCATCAAAAGCAAAGGCATTGACGGTTTAATTGCCGAATTGAAAGCCAAAAACGGCAGCAAATAAACATGAACACCGAAATCCGCGAGCAGGTGCTGCATTTGGGCGGCGACATCACCGTGAAAACCGTGAGCAGCGCCGCTTATGAGCGTTTTGAGCAGCAATGCCGTCTGAAAGAAGTGCACACGCTCGACTTAACCGGCGTGGCGCAGGCCGATTCCGCCTGCCTCTCGCTGCTGCTGAGCGCCTTGCGCCTCAAGCAGGGCGCCATCACCTTGCGCCACATTCCCGCCTCGGTGCTGGCATTGGCCGAGCTTTACGAAATCGACACACAGATTGCCCGACATGAATAAACGCACCGCCGCCATCGTGGCGCTGGCTTTGGCCGCCAGCACAAGCGCCTGGGCAGAAAGCAACCCGGCCGACCCTTACGAAGGCTACAACCGCTTTATGTTTAAGGTAAACGACACCGCCGACCGCTACGTGCTCACGCCCGTGGTGCGCGGCTACCGTGCCGTGACACCCAGCCCGGTACGCACCGGCGTGAGCAATTTCTACAACAATCTGCGCGATGTGGTCAGCTTCGGCAGCAATATTTTGCGTCTCGACATCAAGCGCGCCAGCGAAGACTTGGTGCGTGTGGGCATCAACACCACCTTCGGCCTCGGCGGCCTGATCGACATCGCCGGCGCGGGCGAAATGCCCAACAATAAAAACACCTTGGGCGACACCTTTGCCTCATGGGGCTGGAAAAACAGCAACTATTTTGTGTATCCGCTCACAGGCCCCTCAACCGTGCGCGACAGCGTCGGCACCACCATCGTGGCCGCCTATCCGCTGGACAACACCATTTTTCACAGCACGGCCGTGCGCATCAGCAGCAAAGCCATCAATGCCGTCAACACGCGCGAGAGCCTGCTCGATCTTACCGACAGCCTCGATTCCGCCGCGATAGATAAATATGCCTATATGCGTGATGTCTATATGCGTTTGCGCACCCAGCAAGTGGGCGGCACTCTGCCGCACGGCGAAGATGACAATATCGACATCGACGACTTGGTCGGCAGCGGCGATGGTAATGAAGCCGCCTTGCCGCAGCTGGATGCCGCAAACGCCCCGGCTGCACCAAGCATCGCCCCTGCGGCCGCCGATTATGAGCCGATCGAAATGCAGCCGGCTGAAAAGCCTCAAGCCGGCTCACAGCCCATCAGCCTGGAAACCGCCCTCCCTAATGATGAAGGCATTATGCTAGGCCTGTGGCAGCCCGACAGCCGCCTGCAATATTGAGAAAACATAAGCGCAATCACAGCAGCCTGTTTTTATCTAGGCCGTCTGAAAAAGCAAGGCAACCCGCCTTGCTTTTTCACCTCTGCCGCATCAAACAGATGACTTGGCACCGTTTTGCCATTATGATGCATTCGTTAAGCATTGCATTGCCACAAGGAGCACGACCATGTATGAAATCAACCGCAGCGTATTTCTATTGATGCCGCTGGAGCCTTTTTGGCGCTGGCTGCAATCTTTGCCCGATGTGGATTTAAGCGACATCGAGCTTGAAGATTTGCAAGCTGATGCCAACGCCTATCTGGTCAACCCTTGCGACAGCGCCGATGAAGTGTGGGAAGAAATCGAAGCGCGCTTCGAAGATATTTTCGCTGCCGAATTGGCCGATTGGTGTGAGGACGAGCGCCAATGGCCCGATTTGCACCCCGATATTTTCAACGAATGGTTCGACATCCAGCTCTCCACCATCATCACCGATTTATCGGCCGAGCCTTTGGAGCGCGAAGCCTTTCAAGCCATCACCTTAAATTAAATCGATTTCAGACGGCCTATTTATGAACCCCACCACCATCCGCATCCGCGGCTACCATCTCGACGGCTACGGCCATGTTAACAATGCGCGCTATCTCGAATTTCTCGAAGAAGCCCGCTGGGCCTATTTCGAGCAACACCAACTCTTGCCGCTTTTGCAGGGCGACATGATTGTGGTGGCGCGCATCGACATCCGCTACCGCCGTCCCAGCACCGCCGGTGATGTGTTGCAGATAAACAGCCACATCCGTGATGTGCAGCCGCGCCAAGTGCTGCTCACACAAAACATCGTGCTGGCCGGCAGCGATAAAAGCGTGGTAGAAGCCGAGCTCACCTTAGTGCCGGTGAGCGGCCAAACCGGCCGCGCCACCGATTTGAACGAAGCCTTGTTTAACCATCTTGTTTCCCTAGCCGAACCGATTGCATGAAAAAAACCGTGATATTGGCCGCCACACTGATTGTGGCGGCGCTGCTTGCCGTGGTGTTGTGGCCGAAAAACCAGCCCGCGCCCGCATTTGCCCTGCCCGACCTCAACGGCCGCACCGTGTCCAACGCCGATTTGCAGGGCAAAGTCACCCTGATTAATTTTTGGTATCCCTCCTGCCCCGGCTGCGTGAGCGAAATGCCCAAGCTTGTGCAAACCGCCAAAGATTATGCCGGCAAAGATTTTCAGATTCTCGCCATCTCCGAGCCTTACGACCCGCTCGAGAGCGTGAAAAATTATGCCGCCAGCCGCGGGCTGCCTTTTGCCGTGATGTATGACGCCGACGGCAGCGTGGGCAAAGCTTTCGGCACCAAAGTGTATCCCACCTCGTTTTTCATCAACAAAAAAGGCGAGATTCTGAAAACCTTTGTCGGCGAGCCAGACTTTGCCGCCCTATATCGAGAAATCGATAAAGAGCTGGAAAAATAATCAGCAACGCCCGCCGGTTTGAATATCGGGCGCATGAGATTGATTCCGCAGCATCTGCTTTTGAGGCCGTCTGAAACTTTTCAGACGGCCTCTCGCATAACTTCACTGGCGAAACGCAGATATGCATAACCGAGCGCCGCCATTGCATGCATGCATTTGAATGCTCCGCCACAACAGCGAGATACGCACGCCGCGTCTTTGGCGGCACAATCATACTCATTTAAAAGGCACATTCCGTCACAATCAAAAAGGCCGTCTGAAAGAAAATTTTCAGACGGCCTGCTTTATTTCTGCACAACGACTTATCTTGCTTTATGATAATAAGTCGAATAAATGCACTATTTTTTAACGCAACCCCAATCATGCAAAAGCGCACTTATTTCGCCAGCATATTGTTGACAATCTGATTAAAACAAGCCTATTCTCCAATCATAAAAACAACCTTCGATCAGGAGCACGCATGACGCCGCTACCCTCAACATTTTACGATGAATTGCTGCTGCCCGACGGCCGGGCGCGCCCGGGCTGCGAGCCGGTGGCGGCTTGGCTGGCGGCCACGGATGCGGCCGATATCGAATCGCTCAACCAACAGGCCTTGGCGATGTTTTACCGCAAAGGCGTAACCTTCACGGTTTACAGCGAAGCGAGCAACACCGAGCGCGTGATTCCGTTCGACATCATTCCGCGCATCATTCCGGCCGATGAATGGCGCATTCTCGAGGCGGGCTGCGCGCAACGCATACGCGCGCTCAATATGTTTATCCACGACATTTATCACGAGCAACACATCATCAAAGCCGGCATCGTGCCGGCGGCACAAGTGTTGGTGAATGGCTGCTATCAACCCTGGATGCACAACATCAACCTGCCCGCGCCGATTTATGCCCACATCAGCGGCATTGATCTGATCCGCCACGGCGACGGCCACTATTATGTGTTGGAAGACAATCTGCGCACCCCCTCGGGCGTGTCCTACATGCTGGAAGGGCGCAACATCAGCGAATCGCTGCTGCCCGAAGTGTTTGCCCGCCAGCAGGTGCGGCCGGTGAGCAGCTATCCGCAGCAGCTCTACGACACATTGGCCGCCTGCTGCGGCCGCGACAGCCCGAATATCGTGGTGCTCACGCCCGGCCGCTACAACAGCGCCTATTACGAGCACACTTTTTTAGCCCGGGCGATGAATGTGCCTTTGGTGCACGGCTATGATTTGTTTGTGGAAGACAACATCGTTTACACCAAAACCGTGGCCGGCCGCCGCCGTGTGGACGTGATCTACCGCCGCCTCGACGACCCGTTTCTCGACCCCTTGGCCATGCGCCCAGATTCCATTTTGGGTGTGCCCGGGCTAATGGCGGCTTATCGCGCCGGCCATGTGCTGATTTGCAATGCCCCGGGCACCGGCGTGGCCGATGATAAGTCGGTGTACCCCTTTGTGGGCGACATGATCCGCTTTTATTTGAGCGAAGAGCCGATTTTGCACAACGTGCCCACTTGGCAATGCCGCAAAAGCGATGATTTGAAATATGTGCTGGCGCATCTGGATGAATTGGTGGTGAAAGAAACCCAAGGCTCGGGCGGCTACGGCATGCTGGTGGGGCCCAAAGCCGGCCAAGCCGAAATCGAAGCCTACCGCGCCCGCATTCTCGCCCATCCCGAAGGCTTTATCGCCCAGCCCACGCTGGCCTTGTCTACCTGCCCCACTTGCGTGGAAGAAGGCATTGCACCGCGCCACATCGATTTGCGCCCCTTTGTGCTCACTGCGCCCGATAAAGTGCGCATTGTGCCCGGCGGCCTCACCCGCGTGGCTTTGCGCAAAGGCTCGCTGGTGGTCAATTCATCCCAAGGCGGCGGCGTGAAAGACACTTGGGTGCTTGAAACAGGAGACGCCTCATGAATATTTTATTGATGTCTACCGCCTATAACCTCTATTGGCTCGGCCGCTACATGCGCCGCACACAAGAGCTGCCGGCGCGCGTGCTCGAATGCGGCAGCCAGCAGCGCAGCGAGCTTTTGCGCTATTTGGGCTGGCCGCTCGAACCCGGCGGCGACAAGCTCGAGCACCTCAAGCGCTACCTCAACGAAACCGCCATGCCGCAGCTTTTCGAATCGATTAACGACAATGTGCAGGCCGTGCGCGGCGTGATCGACGGCGATGCGGCCGAGCTGTTTAACCAAGTGAAGCGCCTCAATCAGGCCGACAGCCGCCGCGCCGCCCGCTTCCAGCTGCACGCCTGCAGCGCGGCCATGTTGCAGCAAAGCGGTGATGTTACCCGCTTTTGGCAGCTGGGCGATTATGTGGAAATGCTCGACACACGCATCCGCTTAGGCAGCGCCCAGAGCCGCCACTACCGCTATTTGGCCGATGTGGTGACCAGCCTGCCCGCCAACACCGGCTGGGATCGCATCAAACAGCAATCGCAAGCCTTGGTTTACACCACCGACAAACGCCAGTTTTACGGCTGGCACGAGCGGCTCACCCAATTATTTGAGGAGGGCGTATGAGAATCCACATCAACCACACCACCCGCTACAGCTACAACGAATCGGTCAAACACAGCATCCAATGCCTGCGCCTCACCCCGCAAACGCTGGCACACCAACGCGTGCTTTCCTGGCGCATGACCTTGCCGCGCTTGAGCAGCGAAGTGTATGACGGCTTTGGCAACTACTGCACCATCCTCAACCTCGCAGGGCCGGTACAGTCGCTCGAAATCCAGGCGCAAGGCACGGTGGAAATCGGCGGCAGCGCCGAGCATATTCTCGATAAGCGCATTCATCCGCTGGTGTTTCTCAACAGCACAGCGCTCACCGGCTGCAACGAAGCCATGCGCGATTTTGCCGAAATCCAAACCGGCGGCGAGCCCGACCGGCAAGGCCTGATGCGGCTGAGCCGCGCCGTGCTCGACCACATGACTTATATTCCCGGCACCACCCATGTGGCCACCGCCGCCGCCGAAGCTTTTGCGCTGGGCAGCGGCGTGTGCCAGGATCATGCCCATGTCTTTTTAGCCTGCGTGCGCGCCTTGGGCGTGCCTGCCCGCTATGTGTCGGGCTATCTGCTCAGCGACGACGATGCCCACTTGGCCAGCCACGCCTGGGCAGAAGCCTGCCTCGACGGAAAATGGTATGTGTTCGACACCACCAACCAGCTTTTCCAGCCCAGCCACCATGTGCAGCTGGCCGTGGGGCTGGACTATAACGACGCCGCCCCCGTGCGCGGCATGCGCCAAGGCGGCGGCACCGAGCAAATGTCGTTTTCGGTGCAGGTGCAGCAGGCGCAATAATGCCCGTTCAAAAAATAAGCTCACCCAGCGGGGCAACGCAG
Organism: Uruburuella suis; assembly: GCF_004341385.1. Classification (GTDB taxonomy): domain Bacteria; phylum Pseudomonadota; class Gammaproteobacteria; order Burkholderiales; family Neisseriaceae; genus Neisseria; species Neisseria suis. The sequence goes on along the minus strand of NZ_SLXE01000011.1, from coordinate 12,345 downwards.
CAAGCTTATTTGGGACGCTTATCAAGCGTTCAGACGGCCTTTTGCTGCACCCAAGATTGTGTTATATTTCAGCGCTTTACATTTACACCGCCCAAGCCGGGGAACACACATGACTTACTGCGCCGCCCTCAATCTGAAAGAAGGCATGGTTTTTGCCTCCGACACCCGCACCAACGCCGGCGTGGACCACATTTCCACATTTAAAAAAATGTATACCTTCGGCGTGGACGGCGAGCGCAGCATCATCATGCTCACCGCCGGCAACCTCGCCACCTCGCAAGCCGTGGTCAATCTTTTGCGCAGCGGCATCGCGCAGGGCAGCGCACCCAACCTGCTCAACCTGCCCAGCCTGTTCGACTGCGCCATGCTGGTGGGCGAGCAGGCCAGCAGCGTGGCCAAAACCAGCCAGCACCGCGCCCACATGCAAGAGGGCTTCGGCAGCAATTTTCTGCTCGGCGGCCAAATCAACGGGCAGCCGCAAGAGCTCTACCAAATCTACCAAGAAGGCAACTGCATCAGCGCCACGGAAGACACCCCGTTTTTCCAAATCGGCGAGAGCAAATACGGCAAGCCCATACTCGACCGCTCCATCAACCACGAGAGCAGCCTCGAAGACGCCGTGCGCGCCTTATTGGTGTCGTTTGACTCCACCATACGCTCCAACCTATCCGTGGGCTTTCCCATCGACTTAATGGTGTATCGGCGCAACAGCTGCACCCTGCCCGCCGGCATCCGTGTGGACGACAGCGACCCCTATCTGCACAACATCCGCGCCCAATGGTCGGAAGGGCTCAAAGCCATTTTGCAGCAATTCGACGTGCCGCCCGATTATTACTTCAAATAAAACACAGGCCGTCTGAAAGCTTTCAGACGGCCTTTAAAACATCATGCCAAAAAATACGATTTATAAAATTTAAAATACGATAAAATAAAATAATCGTAGTTTTACGCAATAAAATACCAACACAAAGCCAGCTCGGCTTGCAAAAAAAAGCAAAAGCGCGTAAGCTTGCTGCATTATTCAAACCTTAAGTAAGCATAATGAACGCACACAAAACCGACGACGTTAAAATCAGAGAAGTCAAAGAGCTGCTGCCCCCGATTGCCCATCTTTATGAATTGCCCATCAGCGACACCGCCGCCGATTTGGTGCACCAAACCCGCCAAGAAATCGCCGATTTGGTGCACGGCCGCGACAAGCGCCTGCTGCTGATTATCGGCCCCTGCTCCATCCACGACCCCGAAGCCGCGCTCGAATACGCCCGCAAGCTTCTGCCTCTGCGCAAAAAATACGAAAAAGAGCTGCTGATTGTGATGCGCGTGTATTTCGAAAAACCGCGCACCACCGTGGGCTGGAAAGGCCTCATCAACGACCCGCACCTCGACGGCACCTTCGACATCAACTTCGGCCTGCGCCAGGCGCGCCGGCTGCTGCTCGCCCTCAACGACATGGGCATGCCCGCCTCCACCGAATTTCTCGACATGATCACGCCGCAATATTATGCCGACCTGATTGCCTGGGGCGCCATCGGCGCGCGCACCACCGAAAGCCAGGTGCACCGCGAGCTGGCCAGCGGCCTTTCCTGCCCCGTGGGCTTTAAAAACGGCACCGACGGCAACCTCAAAATCGCCATCGATGCCATCGGCGCCGCCAGCCACCCGCACCACTTTTTATCGGTAACCAAAGCCGGCCATTCCGCCATTGTGCACACCGCCGGCAATGCCGACTGCCATGTGATTCTGCGCGGCGGCAAAGAGCCCAACTACGACAGCGGCCATGTAAAAGCCGCCGCCGAAGAGCTCACCAAAGCCGGCGTCACGCCCAAGCTGATGGTGGATTGCAGCCACGCCAACAGCCGCAAAGACTACACCCGCCAAATGGAAGTGGCTCAAGATGTGGCGCAGCAATTGCGCGCCGGTGAAAACAACATCATGGGCTTGATGGTGGAAAGCCACCTCGTGGCCGGCCGCCAAGACAAACCCGAAGTCTACGGCCAAAGCATCACCGATGCCTGCATCGGCTGGGATGCCACCGAAGAAATGCTCGCACTTTTAGCCGAAGCCAACCGCAGCCGCGTATAAGCTTTTGCATCACACCAAAGGCCGTCTGAAAATGATTTTCAGACGGCCTTTGGTTGTATAGTGAAATGAATGAAAAACTTATACAAAAATAAGAAATCTAGCATCATGTGTAGGGTGTGTGGCGCAGCCACGCACGCGGTTTAAACGGCTTCTGCATATGGCTTGCTACATGCGCCTGTATAAGTTTTTCTTTCATTCCACTATATTATTTTTCAGGTTGGGTATAAGTTGATTAAAGCCTTGCAGGCCGTCTGAAACTTGGATATTCAGACGGCCTGCTTGGTTTTGAGGTGTGTGGCAGGGTTCATGCGTATGATTACGCTGCGCTAATCGCACCTACTGCACTGATGCGCTTGATCAGCCGCCAAACAAGCGCATAAAGCCTTGCACGATGCCCAACACCAGCGCCAGAAAAGGCTGCATGATTTTGCTCAGCAGGCCGGTAAACAAAAGCGCAATCAGAATCCACATGCCGTAAGGCTCGATTTTGCGAAACTGAAACGAGGCCTTGGCCGACAAAAACGTGTCCACAAAGCGGCCGCCGTCGAGCGGCAGAATCGGCAGCATATTGAGCACAAACAGCACCGCATTAATCATCACGCCGAAATAAGCCATTTGCTGCATCGGATTTTGAAAGTTTTCCGGCACCAGCGGCGAGAGCATCATCAACACCGCCCAGCCGAACATCATCACAAAATTCGATGCCGGCCCGGCAATCGCCACCATGCGCATGCCGATGCGGGTGTCGCGGAAATTGCGGCTCACCACCGGCACGGGCTTGGCCCAGCCAAACATAAAGCCGGTGGTGAAAAACATCACCGCCGGCACCACAATGGTGCCGATGGGGTCGATGTGCGCCAAGGGGTTGAGCGTGAGCCGCCCGAGCTGCTCGGCGGTGTGGTCGCCGTAATGGCGCGCCGCATAACCGTGCGCTGCTTCGTGCACGGTAATCGCCAGCAGCACCGGCAGCACCGCCAATAAAAATATGCCTAAATTGAAATTGCCCATTGAGATTTCCTTGTGGTGATGATGTGTTCAGACGGCCTGTTTGATTGGAAAGGCCGTCTGAAAGATTTTCAAAAATAAAGCCGCTTCACAAACCAAACAGCGTCTTATCGCCCTTGCCTTCGCGCACCAATTCCACGCCGTCGGTCATGTCGATTACGGTAGTGGGATCAGTGCCGCACCAGCCGCCGTCGATAATCACATCCACCGCGTGTTCGAGGCGGTCGCGGATTTCATAGGGGTCGGTGAGCGGCTCGCTGTCTTCGGGCAGCATCAGTGTGCAGCTGAGCATGGGCTCGCCCAATTCTTGCAGCAGCGCCAGCGCGATTTTATTGTCGGGCACGCGCAGGCCGATGGTTTTGCGCTTGGGATGCAGCGTGCGGTTGGGCACTTCTTTGGTGGCCTGCATGATAAAGGTATAGCTGCCCGGTGTGGCGGCTTTGAGCATGCGGTATTGGCTGTTGTCCACTTTGGCATAAGTGCCCAGCTCGCTCAAGTCGGCGCACATCAGCGTGAGGTGGTGCTTGAGGTCGATTTTGCGAATCTGCAAAATCTTTTCCATTGCGGTTTTATCACCCAATTGGCAGCCGAGTGCATAACAGGAATCGGTGGGGTAAACGGCAATGCCGCCTTTGCGGATAATGTCTGCCGCCTGCTTCACCAGCCGCTCTTGCGGGCTGTCGGGGTGGATAGCGAAAAATTGTGCCATGATGGTGTTCCTTTATTTGTTATTTTTTTTTCAGACGGCCTTGATGAGGCCGTCTGAAAGGTTTATTGGCAGATATTCAAGTATTAGGGCGATTTCAACGTTTAGGCCGTCTGAAAGCTTGCCCACACCGGCTTGCAATCGGGCGGCAACTCGGGGCACGCGCCCAATGTGCCGCCGCTGTAATCGCCCAAGCGGTGGAAATCGCTGCCGCAGCCGGCCATCAGATCGAAGCGTTCGGCCAAAAGGGCATAATTCAGGCGGTCGTTTTTATCGCTGTTGCCGCTGTGCACTTCAATGCCGTCGCCGCCCAGAGCTTTAAATTCTTCAAACAGATTGCGCTTGGCGGTGGCGGAAAAACCGTAGCGCATCGGATGGGCAATCACCGCCAAGCCGCCTGCGCCTTTAATCGCCGCCACGCAATCTTCCAAGCTCGCCCATTCATGCGCCACGCTGGCGCTTTTGCCGTCGCCCAGATATTTGCTGAATGCCTGCGCTTTGTTGCGCACATGGCCGCTGTTGATTAAATAATCGGCAATGTGGGTGCGGCTCACCATTTCGGGGTTGGCCGCCAAGGCGAGCGCGCCTTCATAAGCGCCGACTATGCCTTTTTTTTCCAGCTTTTCGGCAATCGCAGCCAAGCGTTTCAGACGGCCTTGACGCACTTGGGCGAGCAGGCTTTGCAGCGCTTCGTTTGCGATATCGAAATCCAGCCCGACAATGTGCACGCTGCGGTGCCGCCACGTTACCGAAATTTCCACACCGTTGACAAAGCCCATGCCCAGCGCCGCCGCTTCGGCACGCGCTTCGGCCAGGCCGCCGGTGTGGTCGTGGTCGGTAAGTGCGAGCAGGGTGCAGCCGTTGGCGTGCGCCAACCGCACCACTTCGCGCGGGGGCAACATGCCGTCTGAAACGGTGGAATGGCAATGTAAATCAATCATGGCGAGCCTTAAATTTTTGCCAGCAAGGCCAGCAAAGTGTGAATCTCTTTATCGCCCAGCCGCACCAATGCGCTCTCGAGATTGGCGTTTAACGTGGCCAGCGCTTCGTGATACAGGGTGCGGCCGGATTCGGTGAGCACCACCAAGCTCATGCGGGCATCGCGCTCGTGCTTTTCTTTGGCCACCCAATGCAGTTTTTCCATCGGGCTGAGCAGCTTGGTGATCGCCGATGCGGTTAACGACACCGATTCGGCCAAATGAATCCGGCTGATGCGCTGCTCGGGCGCCTTGCTCAGCGTGTGCAAAATCATAAATTCCGACATGCCGATGCCGTGCGCACTTAGCGGGCGCTCAAGATTTTTCTGCAACAGCGCGCGCACTTCAAACAAACGCACCCATAAATCCAGCTTAATCGGATTGCTTGGTTCAAACATATTATTTCCTTCACTTTTACTTGAAAGGTGAAGTATATTTCCATTTAATATTAAGCACAAGCACTTTTTGTTTTGCCGTTTGCCGGTTTATTCGGCCTCTTCCTGCGCCTGCTGCTCGCGCCATGCTTTTTGCTGCGCATCGTATTCGGCTTTTTCGTTCCAATAGATGGTTTGAATGCAGGCGTCGCCGCAATCGCTGCCGCAGCATTCCCACGCTTCGGGGCGCACCGGCTCGGGCATTAAATCTTCAGGCTTCAGTTTCTGGGTCATGGCCGTTTTCCACTTCCAGCACCGCGCCGTTGAACTCAATCACTTCGCCGCCGCGGATTTTGGCGGTTTTGCGGGTTTCCACTGCGCCGTTGCGCAACACCTGCCCTTCGGCAATCAGCGCTTTGGCTTGGCCGCCGCTTTCAACCAGGCCTGCGAGCTTGAGCAAATCGCATAAGGCGATATAGTCGCTCTCTTCCAGATAAACGGTAGCGTGCATGGCAATACTTTCTTTTTTTCAGAGGCTTGTAAATGGGTATATTTTACGCGAAAACAAGCCGGCATGCGGCTTTGGGCGGATTTAAACGGCATTTTGGGTTACACTGCGCTTATCCGCCCCATGCCGTCTGAAAGGCTTTTCATGCGCCGCTTGCTGTTGTTGCTGGTTTGCCTGCTGTTTGCCCCGACCGCGTTTGCCGCCTGTGCGCCCGATAAAGCAGTGAAGCTGGGTGCGCTCGATTGGGAAAGCGGCCAATTCACCACCGCCGTGCTCAACACCTTGCTGCACGAGGGCTACGGCTGCGCCACCGAATCGGTGCCGGGCACCACGCCGGCACTGGAAACGGCGCTGGCGCAAAACGATATTCAGATTATCGCCGAGCAATGGGTGGGGCGCTCGCCGATTATGCAGCAAGCCGTGGCCGAGGGGCGCGCGGCGGTGATCGGCAACACGCTCAAAGGCGGCGCAGAGCAAGGCTGGTATGTGGCCGATTATGTGCAGGCCGCGCATCCCGATTTGAAAAGTGCGGCCGATCTGCCGCGCTTTGCCGGCTTGTTTACCGACCCCGAAGCGCCCGATAAAGCGCGTTTTCTCAATTGCCCCAGCGGCTGGACCTGCGAAACCTTCAACACCCGCCTGCTCGCCAACACCGGCCTGGCCGCTACCTTCAATAATGTGCACCCCGGCACCGGCGCGGCGCTGGATGCGGCCATTGCCTCAGCTTATGAGCAGCAAAAGCCGCTCTTGTTTTATTATTGGCAGCCCACCGGCCTGATGGCGAAATACCGCTTCGTGCCACTTGAATTCCCGCCTTACGATGAAGCCTGCTGGCAAAATCTGCTGCAAGCGGGCAACACTTCGGCCTGCGTGTCGGGCTTTCCGGCATCGCAATTGGCGGTAGCCGTGTCGGCACCGTTTCAAGCGGCTCACCCCGATTTGGTGGCGGTGATTGAAAAAATGCAGTTTGAGCCGCACACGCTCAACCGCATGATTCTGGAAATGACGGAAAACAAGCGCAGCGGCAGCGAGCAGGCGCGCCTTTTTTTGCAGCAGCATCCTGAAATTTGGGCGGATTGGGTGTCGGATGAAGCCCAAGGCCGTCTGAAAGCTTCGCTGGGCATGCCCGAAGCGAAAAGCAGCAGCCTGTTTGCTTCGTGGTCGATTGCCGGCGCGCTCAACCGCTCGCTGGCGCAAACCGTGCAAAACTACGGCAGCGATTTCCGCCTGCTGAGCCAATTCACCCTCAACACTTTGCTACTGCCGCTGGAGCGCGCACTACAAGCGCTGCCTGCTTGGCTGGTGTTGCTCTCGGTGGCCGCGCTCGCCTGGCATGCGGCGCGCAAGCTGTGGTTTGCCGCTTTGTGCGCATTCGGCTTCTACACCATCGGCGCGCTCGGCCTGTGGCCGGCTTTGATGCAGACGTTGGCACTTTTGGCCGCTTCGGCGCTCTTTATCATTATTATCGGCATTCCGTTGGGCATTTGGATGGCACGCAGCCCGCGCCTGCACAAGCTGCTCTCGCCGGTGCTCGATGTGATGCAGACCATGCCGAGCTTTGTGTATCTGATTCCGGTGTTGATGCTGTTTGGCATCGGCAAAGTGCCGGCGCTGTTTGCCACGGTGGTGTATGCCATTGCGCCTTTGGTGCGGCTCACCGCGCTGGGCATACGCCAAGTGAGCCCGCAAATGATAGAGGCGGCCGAATCATTCGGCAGCACACGTTGGCAGCTTTTGCGCTGGGTGCTGCTGCCGCAGGCCAAGCCCAGCATTATGGCGGGGCTGAATCAGGCGGTGATGATGTCGCTGGGCATGGTAGTGCTCGCCAGCATGATCGGTGCGCGCGGCTTGGGCGAATATGTGCTGCAAGCCATTCAAACGCTCAACATCGGCCAGGGTGTGGAAGCGGGCGCGGCGATTGTGATTTTGGCGATTATTATCGACCGCATCACTCAGGCCTACGGGCGGCGCAGCGGCAAGGCCGTCTGAAAACCAACCTTTTCAAACCAACTTTTTCTCTTCAGGCACAGGCCGTCTGAAACCACAACGGGAAATATTGATGACTTCCATCCGCTTCGAACACGTCAGCAAAATCTACGGCAAAGAAAAAGCCTGCCGCAAAGCGCTGGCCATGTTGCGCCAAGATGCGCCGAGTGAAGACATTTTTCAGGCCACCGGCTGCCAAGTGGGCCTGCGCCGCATCAGCCTCACCATTCCGGGCGGCGGCATTTTTTGCATCATGGGCTTATCGGGCTCGGGCAAATCCACACTGGTGCGCCACATCAACCGCTTAATCGAGCCCAGCTGCGGTGAAATTTGGGTGGGCGGCACCAACGTTACCGCCCTGAGCGAAACAGCGCTGCGCGATTTCCGCCAGCAAAAAGTGAGCATGGTGTTTCAGCATTTCGGCTTGCTGCCGCATTTAACCGTGCTGCAAAACGCCGAATACGCCTTGCGCGTGCGCGGCCTGCCGATGGCCGCACAACACGAGCAGGCACGCTATTGGCTCAACGAAGTGGGCTTGAGCGGCCATGAAGAAAGCTATCCCGATGCGCTCTCCGGCGGCATGCGCCAACGCGTCGGCCTCGCGCGCGCGCTGGCGGCCGACACCGATATTTTGCTGATGGACGAGCCTTTTTCCGCGCTCGATCCGCTGATTCGCGCCAAATTGCAAGAGCAGCTGCTCGATTTGCAGCAGCGGCTGGGTAAAACCATTGTGTTTATCACCCACGATGTGGGCGAAGCGCTCAAGTTGGGCAGCCAAATGGCGATACTCAACGCCGGCGCGCTGGTGCAAAGCGGCACGCCGCAGCAATTGCTCGAAGCACCGGCCGATGATTATGTGGCCGAATTTATGACCGTGCGTTAAACAAACGCCATTCAAATAAACGCCATCATGTTCATGCCAAATGCCGTCTGAAAACCTTTCAGACGGCATTTGTAAAACTTATAGCAGCCCGTAGGTGGTGCTGTCGAACGGCTTTTATTTGGTCAGGTTATTTTTTTGAATGGGTATCAGACGGCCTTTTATCCTACGCAAATCCGCTGCACTTTCCCACCGGATAAGCGCTCTGCCCATGCGGCATAAATCCGACAGGCCGTCTGAAAAACCGGCGTTTGCCGAGCGTGTGCATTGCCTTGCGCACCAAACAAATCTATAATATCGGCTTCCCGCTCTTAAGGGAGTAGCCATCCGCGTGTTTCAGGCGCGCGGAGCCATTGTCAACACACTTGCCGCTCTCGGCATGGCAACGGCATCTTTGCTCAAGCGAAGACAGGCAAGACTTAAGGCACGCAAGGCCGCCTCTGTGGGCAGCGCTTGGCGTGCTTTTTTGTTTGCCCACGGTTTTGAGTATCTTGCACATGGAAGCTTTTCTCTCGTCCACCCTCGCCGTGGCCATTGCCGAAATCGGCGACAAAACCCAATTGCTGGCGCTTTTTCTGGCCGCCCGCTTCAATCAAAAAAGCGCCATTATCGCGGGCATTTTTGTGTCTACCCTGCTCAATCATTTGCTCTCTGCCGTTATCGGTGTGTGGCTGGCGCAATTTGTGTCGCCCGAAATGATGAAGTGGATCGTCGGCATCAGCTTTATCGCCGTGGGCTTGTGGCTTTTGGTGCCCGATAAAGACGGCGCCACCAACAACCGCTGGCTGCAATACGGCGCATTCGGCGCCACGGTGGTGTTGTTTTTCCTGGCCGAAATCGGCGACAAAACCCAAATCGCCACCGTGCTGCTGGCCGCTAAATACCAATCCATGCTGTGGGTGGTGGCCGGCAGCACGCTGGGGCTGATGCTGGCCAATGTGCCGGTGGTGTATTTGGGGCATGCGCTGATGAAGAAAATTCCCGCCAAAGCCGTGCGCCTGGCTGCCTGCGCGCTGTTTTGCATTTTGGGTGCCGCCACCTTGCTCGGCAGCGGTATTGCCTTAAGCTGATTTTTCACACCCATTCAAAAAAGTAAAATGATTTTTTTGGATGGGCGTGAGGCCGTCTGAAAGCCGATATATGTTTGAAATCCTCTTGCGCCACCCCGATTTTGTGGCAATCAACAAGCCCGCCGGCCTCTGCGTGCACCAAGATGGCGCGGCAGAAAGCTTCACCGGCCGGCTAGCACAGCAGCTCGGCGTGGCGCGGGTGTGGCTGCTGCACCGGCTCGACAAGCCCACCGGCGGCGTGTTACTGCTGGCGCTCAACCCTGAAGCCGCCTCGGTGCTGGCGCAGCAGTTTGCCGCGCACAGCATGCACAAAACCTATCTGGCCCTCAGCAGCCAAAAGCCCGCCAAAAAGCAGGGCTGGGTGAAAGGCGACATGGCCAAAGCGCGGCGCGGCGCATGGAAGCTGCTGCGCACGCAGCAAAACCCGGCCCTCACCCGCTTTCACAGCCGCAGCATTGCCCCCGGCCTGCGCTTATTCGTGCTGCAACCCTTAAGCGGCAAAACCCACCAGCTGCGCGTGGCCATGAAAAGCCTGGGCAGCCCGATTTTGGGCGACACGCTCTATGGCGGCCAAGCGGCCGAGCGCCTGTTTCTGCATGCCTGGCGGCTGCAATTCGATTATGCCGGTGTATCGTTCTGCATTACTGCCGCGCCTGATGAAGCCTGGCCGCCGGGCGTTTCAGACGGCCTCGAATAACACCATATTCCGCCACATTGCCGATGCCCCCGCAATCCCTACCGTTTAACCCCGCCAACCCAACTTTACACGGCGCATGGCTATAATTAAGCCACTTTTCCCGCCCGCCCGCTTATGAAACCGATTTTCTATTACACCGCTGCCTTTTTTCTGACCGCCGCCCTGCCCGCACAAGCAGCCACCTATATCTGCCGAAGCGAGGGCAGAGCCGTGTTCACCACCGAAAAGCTTGGCCCGCACTGCACGCTTTCGCAAATGAACGGCATCAGCGACCAAGCCGCATCTGCCGCCGATGGCGAACCCATCACCCGTTTGTGGGAAAAAGAGCAATTCGGCGCTTATGACGACATTAAAATCCTGCCCACCCCCAAGCCCAGCGGCGTGACCAACACCGCCGATGCCGCCTCGCCCTCGATGCGCATCAAGCTGCGCAACGCCCCGAAAAACAGCAAAGCCCAGTCTGCCCGGCCGCGCACACCCGCACCGGTGATCGCCGCCCCACCCGCGCGGCCGCAGCTTTCGCGCAAACAGATTCTGCAAAACGAAATCCGCAACGAGCAAGCCGCCTTAGTGCGCGAGCAAGCCCAGCTCAACGTGGCCAAAAGCAAGGGCGACAAAGCCAAAGTCAGCCGCCTCGAGCAAGCCGTGCGCGACCGCCAAGCCAATATCCGCGCCATCCAGGGCGAAATGGGGCGCTGAACCCAACCCCGTTATGCGCGCGCCAAAGAGGCCGTCTGAAACGTTCAGACGGCCTCTTTGTTGTTGATGATTCAGCACTTTTCGTTATAAACAAACAAAAAAACAGTATTTAGCCGCGCTCGTCAAGCCTGCTATATTGGCTCATCTCATCAAGCAGAGGGCACGGAAAATGAACTTCAAATCACTGTGGCTGGCATTGCCGCTGGCATTGGCGCTTAGCGCCTGCGACCAAGGCAGCGCCGCATCGAAAAGCAGCAAAAGCGCAGAAAAAGTGTCGATATTGAATGTGTCTTACGACCCCACCCGCGAGCTTTATCAGGCTTATAATCCGATTTTCAAACAATATTGGAAAGCCAAAACCGGCCAAGACGTGGAAATCCAACAATCCAACGGCGGCTCGGGCAAGCAGGCGCTCACCGTGCAGCACGGGCTTAAAGCCGATGTGGTTACGCTGGCGCTGGCGGGCGACATCGACGCCATCAACGGCGGCAGCCAAACGCTGATTTCGCCCGACTGGCAGCAAGCGCTGCCCGACAACAGCACGCCCTACACCTCCACCATCGTGTTTCTCGTGCGCAAAGGCAACCCCAAAAACATCCGCGACTGGGGCGATTTGGTGAAAGGCGATGTGCAAATCATCACCCCCAACCCCAAAACCTCAGGCGGCGCGCGCTGGAATTTCCTCGCCGCCTGGGCCTGGGCCAAACACCAGCCCGGCGGCAGCGATGACAAGGCACGCGAATTTGTGCACGAGCTTTACCGGCGCGTGCCGATAATGGATGCCGGCGCGCGCGGCTCCACCATCTCATTCACCCAACGCGGGCTGGGCGATGTGCTTTTGGCTTGGGAAAACGAAGCTTATTTGGCGGTGAAAGAGGCCGGCGATCAATTTGAAATCGTCACCCCCTCGCTGTCGATTTTGTGCGAGCCGCCGGTGGCCGTGGTGGATAGCGTGGTGGATGCCAAAGGCACGCGCGAAGTGGCCACCGCCTATTTGCAGCAGCTCTACACCGACGAATCACAGCGCCTGATCGGCCAACATTTCTACCGCCCCGCCAACCCCGCGGTGTTGGCCGAATTCAAACACCAATTTGCCGACTTGAAACTGGTGTCGATCAACCAGGAATTCGGCGGCTGGGCGCAGGCACACAAGCAGTTTTTCGCCGACGGTGCCGAATTCGATCGGATATATAGCAAGCCGTAAAGCAATTGCCAATTATACCAATCCAAAAAAATAACCTAACTTCGTTGTCTCGCCTTGCCGTACTAGGGCGTCCTGACAATTACTTGTCATAAAGGCAGCCATAGCATAATACAAGCTAAAGCAACTACGCTTTCATAATGCCTTTTCAAACGATCGT
>NZ_SLXE01000010.1 GCF_004341385.1 Uruburuella suis | reverse complement strand
TTTGTGCAGTCTGACTGCTTGCTTGCGCCGTTCGAATTGGGCTTCGGCTGCAAGTTTTCTTCCGTCTTCTTTTTCCATTGGGGAGAAATGGGGATCAATGTTGAAATTTCAATATTTAATTGCCGAATCTATAGCTTGCCCGACTAATACTCTTTCACTCAGAAAGGATACAAAATGAAAAAATATCTGGCCGAATGTTTCGGCACCTTCTGGCTGGTGTTCGGCGGCTGCGGCAGTGCCGTGCTGGCGGCGGCCTACCCTGAGCTGGGCATCGGCTTTGCCGGGGTGGCACTGGCTTTCGGCCTTACCGTGCTCACCATGGCCTATGCCGTGGGGCATATTTCCGGCGGCCACTTTAATCCGGCGGTATCGGTGGGTTTGTTTATCGGCGGCCGTTTTGAAGGCAAAGAATTGCTGCCTTACATTTTTGCGCAAGTAATCGGTGCCATCTTAGCCGCCGCCGTACTGTATTTCGTGGCCACCGGCAAAGCCGAATTCGACATTGCCGCCAGCGGCTTGGCCAGCAACGGCTATGGCGAGCATTCACCCGGCGGCTACAGCATGGCCGCAGCTTTAACGATTGAAATCGTGTTAACAGCATTTTTCCTGATTATCATCATGGGCAGCACCGATGCACGCGCACCCAAAGGCTTTGCGCCGATTGCCATCGGCTTGGCCTTAACCCTGATTCACTTAATCAGCATTCCGGTGACCAACACCTCCGTTAACCCCGCACGCTCCACCGGCGTGGCCTTGTTCGAAGGCGGCGGTGCGCTGGGCCAATTGTGGCTTTTCTGGCTGGCTCCGCTTATCGGCGGTGCCATCGGTGCCGGCATTTACCGCTGCCTGCTGAGTGGCGACAACAAATAATCTTTTGATACAGCACAGGCCGTCTGAAAGCTTTCAGACGGCCTGTTTATTTGCCCGCCCAATAATGCATATAACAAAATCGCATTTGATGATAACCAAGCATTCTTTCCTTTTTTCAGACGGCCTCTATACAGTATCGCTCATCAAACAACCATCATAAGGACGCGCCATGAGCCACCCTTCCGACCCCCGCGCCAAGCTACCCGATGCGCCGCCGGCCGACAACGAGCGCCTCAAGGGCGAGAGCCATTATCTCGAGGGCAGCATCAGCAACGATCTCGTCGACGGCCTCTCAGGCGGCTTTCGCGGCGACAATTTCCAGCTTATCCGCTTTCACGGCATGTATGAGCAAGACGATCGCGACATCCGCGCCGAGCGTGTGGCGCAAAAGCTCGAGCCGCTCAAAAACGTGATGCTGCGCTGCCGTCTGCCCGGTGGCATTATCCAACCCAAACAATGGCTGGGCATCGACCAATTTGCCGGCGCGCAAACCCTGTATGGCTCCATCCGCCTCACCAACCGCCAAACCTTTCAATTTCACGGCGTGCTCAAAGACCACATCAAGCCCATGCATCAATGGCTCAACGAATTGGGGCTCGATTCCATCGCTACCGCCGGCGATGTCAACCGCAACGTGTTGTGCACCAGCAATCCCGTGGAATCTTCGCTGCACCGCGAAGCTTATGAGTGGGCGAAAAAAATCAGCGAGCATCTGTTGCCCAAAACGCTGGCCTACGCCGAAATCTGGCTCGATGGCGAAAAGCTGCATTCCACCGAGCAATTCGCCGAAGCCGTCCCGCTGAAAGAAAGCGTGAAAAGCGGCGACGCCACCGAGCCTGTGCTCGGCAAAAACTATCTGCCGCGCAAATTCAAAACCACCGTGGTGATTCCGCCGCACAACGATGTGGATTTGCACGCCAACGATTTGAATTTTGTGGCGATTGAAGAACACGGCTGCCTCGCCGGCTTCAACGTGCTGGTGGGCGGCGGCCTCTCGATGGAGCACGGCAACCACGCCACCTACCCCAACACCGCGCGCGAATTCGGCTTTATCGGGCTGGATAAAGTGCTCGATTGCGCCGCCGCCGTGGTTTCCGTGCAGCGCGACTGGGGCGACCGCAGCAACCGCAAAGCCGCCAAAACACGCTACACCCTCGAGCGCGTGGGCACAAAAACCTTTATCGAAGAAGTGGAAAACCGCATGGGCGCCGAATTTCAGCCCATCCGCCCCTATCAATTCACCTCGCGCGGCGACCGCATCGGCTGGGTGCAGGGCGAAGACGGCCGCTGGCACCTCACCCTTTTTATCGAAAACGGCCGCATCCTCGATTATCCCGGCCGCGCGCTCAAAACCGGCATGCGCGAAATCGCCCAAGTGCACCAAGGCGATTTCCGCCTCACCGCCAACCAAAACCTGATTGTCGCCAACGTGCCTGAAGCACAAAAAAGCGAAATCGAGCAAATCGCCCGCGCCCACGGCCTCATCAGCGATGCCGTTTCCCCGCAACGCGAAAACTCGATGGCCTGCGTGTCCTACCCCACCTGCCCCTTGGCCATGGCCGAAGCCGAGCGCTTTTTGCCGCAATTTGCCGACAAAATCGATGCCTTGTTTGCCAAACACAGCCTTGCAGAAGAACACATCGTGCTGCGCATCACCGGCTGCCCCAACGGCTGCGGCCGCGCCATGCTGGCCGAAATCGGCCTGGTGGGCAAAGCGCTGGGACGCTACAACCTGCACACCGGCGGCAACCGCGAAGGCACCCGCATTCCGCGCCTGTTTCAAGAAAACATCACCGAAGCAGAAATCTTGCAGATTCTCGACGGCTGGTTTGCCGATTGGGCGGCACACCGCCAAGCCGGCGAAGGCTTCGGCGATTTTGCCGTGCGCACAGGCATTGTGAAACCTGTGCTGGACGCGCCGAGAGATTTTTGGGTGGCGTAAAAGTCGGATGCATATGGCAAAAATCAAACAGGCCGTCTGAAAAAATTTTCAGACGGCCTGTTTGATTTTGCTTTGTTTAAGATTATTTTTTGGACAAGTATTTGCAGCAACAAGTCCGCATTACCGCGCATTTTTACACAGGCCGTCTGAAGCTTGGTTTCAGACGGCCTCACCAATCACGCGTTAAAAATTCATCCGCCGCCTGCACCAAGGCTTGCGCCACCGGCGCATCAAAAGCCGAATGGCCGCCCTGCACGATGCGCAAATCTGCATCGGGTAAGGCTTGTTTTAACTCCCAAGCGCTTTGGGTGGGCGTGCACATATCGTAGCGGCCTTGCACGATAATGGTGGGAATATGGCGGATTTTGTGGGCATTGGCCAAGAGCGCGCGCTCGCCTTCGAGCCAGCCCGAATGGGTGAAATAATGGTTTTCCAGGCGGGCGATGGCCAGCGCGTCATGGCCGTCGCCATCCACCGGCTGCGGCTCAAACTGAATCAGATAGCTCTCCCAATCCGACCACGCCTTGGCTGCCTGCTCGCGCACGGCATCGTTGTCGCCAAACAATAATTCGTGATAAGCCTGCACCAGCGCGCCGCGCTTTTCGGGCGCGATCGGCGCAATATAGCGCTGCCATTGCTCGGGATACACTTGGCTCACGCCACCCTCTTCGCTCAACCAGCGGATTTCACTCTCACGGCACAGAAAAATGCCGCGCAAAATCAACCCCGCCACGCGCTCGGGGTGGCTTTGGGCGTAAGCCAGCGCCAATGTGCTGCCCCAAGAGCCGCCAAACACCAGCCAGCGCTCGATGCCGAGCATTTCGCGCACGGCTTCGATATCGGCCACCAAATCCCAAGTGCTGTTTTCTTTGACGCAAGCCAGCGGCGTGGAGCGGCCGCAGCCGCGCTGGTCGATGATAATGATGCGGTAGGCTTCGGGGTTGAAAAAGCCGCGGCAGGCCGCCGATGCGCCGGCACCGGGGCCGCCGTGCAGAAAAATCACCGGCCGCCCCTGCGGGTTGCCCGATTCTTCCCAATAAATCCGATGCAGCGGCGACACCGACAACATGCCGCTGCGCGTGGGCTCTGTGATGGGATGCATAATCAATCCTTATTTATTTAAATATTTGAATTTAAAATCATTTTAATAATAAGGCCGTCTGAAAGCCAACTTTCAGACGGCCTCGCTCAAACACACATCGCAGCCTACACCACCGCTGCTTCCGCCATTTTTTTGGCCGCCGGCTTTTTAAACTGCAACACCACTTCTGCGTTTTTCACATCCCAATCGATGCGCACATAGCCGCCATCGGTGAGCCTGCCAAACAGCAATTCATCGGCCAGCGCCTTGCGGATTTGGTCTTGAATCAGGCGGTGCATCGGCCGCGCGCCCATTTGCGGATCGAAACCTTTTTCAGCCAGCCAGGCGCGCAGCGCGGGGGTGAATTCGGCTTCCACTTTTTTCTCCAGCAGCTGCTGCTCGAGCTGCAACAGAAATTTATCCACCACTTTGGCGATAATCGGCGCGGTGAGCGGCGCAAACGGAATCATCGCATCAAGGCGGTTGCGGAATTCAGGCGTGAAAAGCTTGTTGATTGCCTGCATTTCATCACCGCGCTCACGCTTATTGGTAAAGCCCACGGTCGGCCGGCTCAGGCTTTCCGCGCCCGCATTGGTGGTCATGATGATAATCACATTGCGAAAATCCGCACTTTTGCCGTTATTATCGGTGAGCTTGCCGTGATCCATCACTTGCAGCAACACATTGAAAATATCGGGGTGCGCTTTTTCGATTTCATCGAGCAAAAGCACGCAATAAGGCTGCTTGTTCACCGCCTCGGTGAGCAAGCCGCCCTGCTCGAAGCCCACATAGCCCGGCGGCGAGCCGATCAGGCGCGACACGGCATGGCGCTCCATATATTCCGACATATCAAAGCGTTGCAGCGGCACGCCGAGCGAGAAAGCCAATTGCCGCGCCACTTCGGTTTTGCCCACGCCGGTGGGGCCGGAAAAGAGAAAGCTGCCGATGGGTTTGTCGGGCAAACCCAAGCCCGAGCGCGCCATTTTCACGGCGGCCACCAAGGCTTCGATGGCGCCGTCTTGGCCAAACACCATGTTTTTCAGATCGCGGCCGAGATATTGCAGCACTTGCTTGTCGTCGTGCGACACGGTTTTTTCAGGAATGCGCGCCACTTTGGCAATCACCGCCTCGATTTGCGCCTTACCGATCACTTTTTTCTGCTTAGATTTGGGCAAAATGCGCTGCGCCGCGCCGGCTTCATCCATCACATCAATGGCTTTGTCGGGCAAAAAGCGCTCATTGATATAGCGCGCCGACAATTCCGCCGCTGCTTCCAGCGCCGCTTGCGTGTAGCGCACTTCGTGAAAGCTTTCAAACATCGGCTTGAGGCCGCGCAAAATCTGCACCGTTTCGGCCACGCTGGGCTCGGCAATGTCGATTTTCTGAAAACGGCGGCTCAGCGCGTGGTCTTTGTCGAAAATGGTGCGGTATTCATCATAAGTGGTGGCACCGATGCAGCGCAGCTGCCCCTTGGCCAGCGCCGGCTTGAGCAGATTGGAAGCATCCATGGTGCCGCCCGACACGCTGCCCGCGCCGATAATGGTGTGGATTTCGTCCACAAACAACACCGCATTCGGAATGGTGGCCAATTGCTTCAACACCGCTTTCACACGCGCTTCGAAATCGCCGCGGTATTTGGTGCCCGCCAGCAATGCGCCCATGTCGAGCGAAAACACCGCCGCGCCTTTCAAAGTGTCCGGCACTTGGCCGTTGACAATTTGATGTGCCAAGCCCTCGGCCAGCGCGGTTTTGCCCACACCGGCTTCACCCACCAGCAAAGGATTGTTTTTGCGGCGGCGGCACAACACCTGCACCAGCCGCTCCATTTCGTGCTTGCGGCCGATTAAAGGGTCGATACGCCCCGCGAACACTTCGGCATTGAGGTTCACCGTGTAGCTGCCCAGCGCATCATTGGGCTCGGCGTTTTTGTCTTGTGTGCTCTGGTTTTGAAAATCGGCACCTTCGTCACCCTTGCCCTCATCCGGGCCGTGAGCGATGGCGCGCAAAACATCATAACGGCTCACCGATTGCAGGCTGAGAAAATACACCGCCGGGCTATCGGTTTCGCTCATCAGCGCCACCAACACGTCCAAAGGGAACACCTCGCGCTTGTCGGCCTGCTGCACATGCACAATGGCGCGCTGCAACACGCGTTGGAAGCCTATAGTGGGCTGGGTTTCTGTGTCGGCCAGCAAATGATCGGGCAGCAAGGGTGTGTTTTCCACCACGCTGCTGATAAGCTGCTCCGACAAAATATTGCACTCCACTCCGCATTGTTGCAGCAATTCGCGCACGTCATCGCTTTGCTCGAGCAGCACCAGCAATAAGTGCTCCAGCCCGATCAATTCATATTTGCGCGCCCGCGCATCGGCATACACATGCTGCAAAATCCGCTCTAATTCTGCTGAAATCATTTACATCTCCTCTACGGTGCACTGCAAGGGATGCCCTTCGCGCCGGGCGCGCTGCATCACCTGCTGCTGTTTGGTTTGCGCAATATCGCGGGTGTATACGCCGCACAAGCCTTTTTGCTCGTGATGCACCATCAGCATCACCGCCACGGCTTTTTCTTCGGGCAGCAAAAAAATCTCTTCAAGCACAGCCACCACAAAATCCATCGGGGTGTAATCGTCATTCAGTAAAAACACGCCGTATTGCTTGGGCGGCGTGATTTTGCTGCGCCCGGCCTGCTCGGCCGCGCCGGTTTTTCGGGTGGTTTTGATATTGCCCATAATAATTCTTTTTTCGCTTTTGGAAAGGGTTTATGTTGTATTTTGTGCCATTTTAATAAATTTCGAGCTTTTTCTGAAACATTACTTGACTACCAACCTTAACATAGGTAAAAAGCAGATTAGCAAGTTTGGCAGCAGTATAAGCATAATGGTTTGGGAGAAACTCATATCTTTTGGTTTTACCACGTTGCCCTTTTGCTGTTTTGTTTAATTTTTTTAGTATAGGAAGTATCTAATGGCAACCGGTATTGTTAAATGGTTTAACGACGCTAAGGGTTTTGGTTTCATCACTCCGGATGAAGGCGGCGAAGATTTGTTTGCTCACTTCTCTGCAATCAACATGGATGGTTTCAAAACTTTGAAAGAAGGCCAACGCGTGTCTTTTGAAGTAACCACCGGCCCCAAGGGCAAACAAGCTGCTAATATCCAAGCTGCTTAATTAATATTGAGTCGGCTTTGCCGATTGCAATCATCATGGCGGGTTTTTTTTAACCTGCCATTTGTTTTTTCAGACGGCCTATTGCCCGATTACCGAATCCGGCGTAAAAGCAGTCCGCATCAGTTAACACATGAATCCGGCCTATCAACGTGCCTTGGCTCAGCTCGATGAGCTGATGGCCGACATCCGCAAGCAGGCAGCAGCAAGCTGCAGCACCGCCGAGCAGGAAGACCTCACGCTCACCCGCTTGAATGCGCTCAAACACAGCCTGCGCCCCGAGCACAGCCGCGCCATTGCCGATATCGACCGCTACCACCAACGCCATTTCCACACACATGAACACCATTAAACCGGGCATCTACCGCCACTACAAAGGCAAGCTTTACGAAGTGAGCGGCATTGCACGCCACTCCGAAACCGAAGAAGCACTGGTGGTTTACCGCGCGCTTTATGGCGATTACGGCCTATGGGTGCGCCCCTCCGAGATGTTTGCCGAATGCGTGGAAATCAACGGCCAAAGCCTGCCGCGCTTTGAATGCATCAAAGCATTCGAATAAGCTGTTTTATCCGCCATGATGTTTCAGACGGCCTATTCTGTTAGAATGGCCGTCTGAAACTTTACTATCTGCAATATTATGAGCATAGCCAATAATAAAAAAGCCTTTCACGATTATTTTATCGAGGATCAAATCGAAGCCGGTTTGGTGCTTGACGGTTGGGAAGTCAAAGCCATCCGCGCCGGCCGCGTGCAGCTGAAAGAAGCCTATATCCACTGGAAACACGGTGCGTTTTATCTGGTGGGCTGCCACATCACCGCCCTGCCCACCGCCTCCACCCATGTGAAACCCGACCCCATCCGTCCGCGCAAACTTTTGCTGAAAGAAGCCGAAATCAACAAATTAATCGGCAAAACCGAGCGCGCGGGCTACACCATCGTGCCGCTCAATCTGCATTACCACCGCGGCTTTATCAAAATGGACATCGGCCTGGCCAAAGGCAAAAAGCAGCATGACAAACGCCAAAGCCTGAAAGAAGCCGATTGGAAGCGCGAAAAGCAGCGTTTGATAAAAAGTACGCGCTGACTTGATAACGCTTAAAAATAAAGAATTTAAAAATAAAAAATAAAGCGCACAGTCTTTATTCATCCATTATAAAAAGGAAAACCCAATGAAACACCCAATCTTACTCATTACTGCCAGCATCGTATTGTTGGCTGCCTGCCAAAGCAGCCAACCGGCTCTCGGCCCCAATGGCGCAGAACAATTAAGCAGCATTCACCACCTCTGCATCTTGGAAAACGCCAAAAAATCCAATCCAACACTCAACCAGCAAATTGCCCAATCTCTGACAAAATACGGCATCAGCAGCGAAACCGTAGATGTAACATCCAACCGCAAACGCCTGTACGAGCCGGAGTGTCGTTATAATCTGCGCTACAACACTCAAGGCAGCAAGGACAACATCAATTACATTTCATTGCTCATCCGCACGCCCGAGCACCCGGTTGCCAGCCTTCGTGCCAACCCGAATTTTCAACGTGCTCAAAGCCAACAAGCAGAAATCGACCGTATCATCGCTCAATTGCTGAATAAATAAACACGCCGATTCAGACGGCCTCTGCATCATCAGGCCGTCTGAACAGATAATCACTAAAGCACACTACTGTTTATCCGGTCGACAACAAAGTAAAATATAATTGAATCAGCGCGACTTCCTTGCGTAAAAACATGCAACAATCGTGCGCCCGCCCTTTTCAGACGGCCTTGTCATCCCAATAATGAGGCCGTCTGAAACCATTTGGAAGCCTCATGCCCCAACCCTCTCTTTTTCTGCCGCTGTTTTTAATTATCGCCGGCGCCGTGTGGTTTCTCAAAACCACCGGCATTCTGCCCGCCACCGCCACTTTGGTGTCGATTGCCTTGGCCGTAGCCGGCATTGTGGTGTTGGTGATGGACGGCATCAACAAGCAATCGGTGGTGGCCGGCCCTTTGCTGGTTTACATCGGCGCGGCGGTGTATTTGAAAAGCCAATATCTGCTCGGCTATTCTCCTTTAGTGGCGCTGGGCATGATGGTGCTCGGCTGCCTGCTGCTGCTCTCGCGCAGCAGCCTTGTGCCTTATAAAATGCCCAAGCTGCCCGAAGGCTGAGTATCGTTTCCCCGCCATCATCAGGCCGTCTGAAACACCTTTCAGACGGCCTTTTATGATACAATTGCGCCCTTATCCGATTCCTTCTTTTGCGCAAAGAAACCATCATGACCCAAGACAAAATCCTGATTCTCGACTTCGGCTCGCAAGTTACCCAGCTCATCGCCCGGCGCGTGCGCGAAGCCCACGTTTATTGCGAGCTGCATTCCTACGATATGCCGCTGGAAGACATCAAAGCTTTCAACCCCAAAGGCATTATCCTTTCCGGCGGCCCCAATTCCGTGTATGAATCCGATTATCAGGCCGACACCGGCATTTTTGATTTGGGCATTCCCGTGCTCGGCATCTGCTACGGCATGCAGTTTATGGCTTATCACCTCAATGGCGAAGTGTCGCCCGGCGACCAGCGCGAATTCGGCTATGCGCAAGTGAAAACCATCGACAGCGAGCTCACCCGCGATATTCACGACGGCGCGCCCAATGTGCTGGATGTGTGGATGAGCCACGGCGATAAAGTGTCTAAGCTGCCCGAAGGTTTTGTGGTAATCGGCGACACCCCGAGCTGCCCCGTGGCGATGATGGAGCACGCTGAAAAACAATTCTACGGCATTCAATTCCACCCCGAAGTCACCCACACCAAGCAAGGCAAAGCCCTGCTCAACCGCTTTGTGCTCGATATTTGCGCCGCCGCACCGAGCTGGACCATGCCCAACTATATCGACGAAGCGGTGGAAAAAATCCGTGCCCAAGTGGGCAGCGACGAAGTGATTTTGGGTTTGTCCGGCGGTGTGGATTCATCCGTGGCCGCCGCGCTGATCCACCGCGCCATCGGCGACCAACTCACCTGCGTGTTTGTCGATCACGGCCTGTTGCGCTTGAATGAAGGCAAAATGGTGATGGATATGTTTGCCCGCAATTTGGGCGTAAACGTTGTGCATGTGGATGCCGAAGCACAGTTCATGGATAAGCTCACCGGCGAGACCGATCCTGAGAAAAAACGCAAAATCATCGGCGGCGAATTTATCGAAGTATTTGATGCCGAAGAGAAAAAACTCACCAATGCCAAATGGCTGGCACAAGGCACCATCTACCCCGATGTGATTGAAAGCGCCGGCGCGAAAACCAAAAAAGCCCACGCCATCAAAAGCCACCACAATGTCGGCGGCCTGCCTGAAAACATGAAACTCAAGCTGCTTGAGCCTTTGCGCGATTTGTTTAAAGACGAAGTGCGCGAATTGGGCGTGGCGCTCGGCCTGCCGCGTGAAATGGTTTACCGCCACCCCTTCCCCGGCCCGGGCTTGGGCGTGCGCATCTTGGGCGAAGTGAAAAAAGAATATGCCGATCTTCTGCGCCGCGCCGACGATATTTTCATCGAAGAATTGCGCAACACTTTTGATGAAAACGGCACTTCGTGGTATGACCTCACCAGCCAGGCTTTTGCCGTGTTTTTGCCGGTGAAATCCGTGGGCGTGATGGGCGACGGGCGCACTTATGAATATGTGGTGGCGCTGCGCGCCGTGGTAACCAGCGACTTTATGACTGCCCACTGGGCCGAGCTGCCCTACAG
Organism: Uruburuella suis; assembly: GCF_004341385.1. Lineage (GTDB taxonomy): Bacteria > Pseudomonadota > Gammaproteobacteria > Burkholderiales > Neisseriaceae > Neisseria > Neisseria suis. The sequence continues at coordinate 70,285 of NZ_SLXE01000010.1, read as the reverse complement.
TCTGTTGGGCAAAGTGTCCAACCGCATCATCAACGAAGTGCGCGGCATCAACCGCGTGGTGTATGACGTGAGCGGCAAACCCCCGGCTACGATTGAGTGGGAATAAACCTTCAGGCCGTCTGAAAACTTTTCAGACGGCCTGTTTGCAAGCTACATTTTGTTTCACATTCCATTTTCTCCACACGGCGCTTTCATCTTATGAACACCCCCACCCTGCAACCCGGCCTCACCGTGGCGCTGATCACCAAAAATGAAGCCGATAATTTAGAAGCCTGCCTGCAAAGCCTGGCCGGCCTGAATGCCGAAATCGTGATTATCGATTCGGGCAGCACCGATGCCACCGCCGAGATTGCCGCGCGCCACCGTGCCCGTTTTTATGTGCATGCCGACTGGCCGGGCTTCGGCCCGCAGCGCAACAGGGCGCACCAATATATCCGCACCGAATGGGTGCTGTGGCTCGATGCCGACGAGCGCCTGAGCGACGCGCTCAAGCAAAGCATCCAAACCGCCTTGCGCACTACGCCCGCCGATGCGCGCACGGTGTTTGCATTCAACCGCTTAAGCAACACTTTTGGTGCGTTTATCCGCCATTGCGGTTGGTATCCCGATTGGGTGGTGCGTCTTTATCCCACCGCATTTACCCGCTACAGCGATGATTTGGTGCACGAAAAAGTGCTGCTGCCGGCCGGCACAAGCGTGGAAAAGCTGGCAGGCGATGCGCTGCACTACACTTATGCCAACATGTCGCAATTTCTCGCCAAGCAAAATCTCTACAGCAATATCTGGGCCGAGCAGCGCGCCGCCGAGGGCAAAAGCGCCGGCTTGGGCGATGCGCTTTTGCACGGCATCAGCAGCTTTGTGAAAATGTATGTGCTCAAAGCGGGCTTCCTCGACGGCAAACACGGCTTGCTGCTGTCGGTGCTTTCCGCACAATCGGCTTTCAACAAGTATGCCGCGCTGTGGCTTTTGGGCAAGAAAAAGCCATAAGCGCCTATTATTAAAAGAGAGGCCGTCTGAAAGATTTCTTTCAGACGGCCTCTTTTTTTAATGCCCGACATCAACGCTTGTCAAAGCTCCAGCGCGGCCGGCACAGCAATAAATGCCACAACACCAGCGCCCAATACACATAAGCTTTATCCCACGCTTTATTGGGCTGCTTCCAGAAAGTCAGCAGAGCCGTAAGGGTTTGCACCACGGCATTCACCAGCGTGCGCAGCAGCGTGCCGGCAAACAATAAAGCCACGGCCGCAGCGCCGTAATGTTTGGCAAAATATTTGTAGCGCGATTCTTGAAACTGCACGCGTGCGCCCACCGGGCGCTTATTCGCACTCTCACCCTGCAAATGCATCAAATGCGCTTGCGGCTGATACACAATTTTGCCGCCCGCCTGAATGATGCGGCGGCAGAAATCGGTTTCCTCGAAAAAGAAGAAAAAACGCTGATCGAAAAAAAAGCCGTCTGCGCCCAAGCCCAAGGCCTTGAGCTTTTCGATATCCACCGCCATGCAAGGCCCGACTATGCTGTTAACCAACGAAGGCGCTGTGCGGTTGTAATCGAGCAGGCGCCGCGCCACGCTGCGGTTGGTGAGCTCGGTGGCCAGCGTCGGCTCGGGCACCACCGCCGCCTGCAACGAGCCGTCGGGACGGCGCAATTCGGGGCAGGCCAGCGCGGCATCAAAGCTTTGCAGCGCCTCAATCAGCAAGGCCGGCACATCGTTTTGAAACTCGATATCGGTGTTCAAAATCAAGGCATAGCGCCCCTCTGCCGCATTCAGGCCGGCATTCACCGCCGTGGCAAAGCCTGAGTTGTAGCCCATTTCAATCAGCCGCGCATCCGGCAGACGCGCGCGGATTTGTGCGCAGGAATCATCGGCCGAGCCATTATCCACCACGCAAATGCGGTAAGGCATTTTCGTTTGATCCAGCGTGGCGGCCGCGGCAAACAGCAAATCGGCGGAATTCCAGTTGATAAAAATCAGTTCGACCGGGTGCATATCGATATCCTCGGGCTTTCAGACGGCCTTTTTCAAAAAGGCCGTCTGAAAGACGTGATGTGGATGAAAAACAGCTTGAGCAGCATGCAAACAAATGCCGGATTCAAAGCCCGGCCTTGACCGCTGATTATTTGCGGCGGCGCTCGCCCGGCAGCGGCATATCCGCCCATTTCACGATATTGGCCACTTCGGCAGGGTTAAGCTCGTAAAACTGGCCGCGTTTCAAGCGGTTGGGCAGGCCGATGGGGCCGAAGCCCACGCGCACCAAGCGGCTCACGGTGAGGTCGAGGCTCTCGAAAATACGTCGCACTTCGCGGTTGCGCCCTTCTTTAATCACCACGTTATACCATTTGTTGGCGCCCTCGCCGCCCTGCTCGTAAATGCGCTCCACCTTGGCCAGGCCGTCTTCCAGCATCACGCCCTCTTCGGTGAGCATTTTCATTTGCTCGGTGCTCATCTCGCCCAACACGCGCACGGCGTATTCGCGCTCCACTTCAAAGCTCGGGTGGGCGAAACGCTGCACCAATTCGCCCGAAGTGGTGAGAATAAGCAAGCCGCTGGTGTTGATGTCGAGGCGGCCGATGGCCACCCAGCGGCTGCTGGCCGCTTGCGGCAGGCGGTCGAAAATGCTCACACGCCCTTGCGGGTCGTCGCGCGACACAATTTCACCCTCTTGTTTGTAATAGAGAATAATGCGCGGCAGGCGGTCGGCCCATTTAAGGTTGATGTTTTGCCCTTTTACCTGCACATGGTCGCCCGGTGCCACTTTGTCGCCCAGCTGTGCCACGCGGCCGTTCAGCTTCACCATGCCTTGGCTGATCCATTCTTCCATTTCGCGGCGCGAGCCCACGCCCGATGCGGCCAACACTTTTTGCAGGCGCTCGGGCTCGATGTTTTCGCTGCCCACGCGTTTTTCTTTCAAATCGCGCGCGCGCTCTTGAATTTTTTGGTTCGGCGCCCGCACAATCAGCTTTTTGGCGCGGGTGGCGCGGGTTTTCGGCGCAGCTTCTTGCTGTTTATCAGCGGCTTGCGCTTTGGGTTTGAAACCGGTTTGAGTGTTTTTGCCGGCTTTGAGGCCGTCTGAACGCTTATTCTGCGTTTTGGGCGCAGCGGCTTTTGGCGCTGCTGTTTTTTGGGCGGCGGGCTTTTTCGCGGCGGGCTTTTTGCTGCTGCCGCCGTCGCGGAATTCGCGTTTGCTGGTGGGCTGTTTGCTTTTCATGTGGATTCTCCTAACACGTTTCCAAAGTGGAACGGTTCTTCTGCGGCTTCTGCGGCAGGATGGTTAATGTGGCGCGGCAAGGGCTGCCTGCGCCGGCTTTCAGACGGCCTCAGTTTAACAAAGGTGGGCTGTTTTCTGCATGGTTTTCTTTTTCGGCCGGGTTTTCTATTGCTTCTGCCTCGGCTTCTTCTTCCGCTTCAGACGGCATTTCCATCAAATCGGGCAACACCAATTCGCCCAATTCGGTGAGCGGCGGCAGCTCGGTGAGATCGCCCAGCTGCAAATCGGTGAGAAAGGCTTCGGTGGTGGCCCACAAGGCGGGGCGGCCGATGCTGTCGCGATGGCCGATGGCTTCAATCCAGCCCCTGTCTTGCAGCGTTTGCATCACATTACTCGAAACCGCCACCCCGCGTATGCCCTCGATATCGCCGCGCGTCACCGGCTGCTGATAAGCGATAATCGCCAGCGTTTCCATCACCGCGCGTGAATAGCGCGGCGCGCGCTGCTCTTGCAGGCTGCCCAGCCGCTCAAACGCGCGCGCATCAATTTGGAAGCGCCAGCCTTCATGGGTGTGCACCAATTGCAGCGCGCGGTTGTGCCAGCGGGCTTTGAGCGTGGAGAGCACGTCGATCAGCTTGTCGGGCGATAAAGGCGGCACGCACAATTCGCGCATCGTCCGCTCGCTCAAAGGCTCGATTTGCGTGAGCAGGGCGGCTTCAATCAGCGCATCGGGGGCGAGTTTGTCGTTCATATCGGTTTAAGGTTTAAGGCAAGCGCTCAGCGCTCATTCTGCGGCAACAGGGCAAAGCCGCGCGCCTGTGCTTGTTTCACATCAGCTTTAGCAATGGTGTAAACATTGATGCTGCCGGTGCCGCCGCCGCACACGGCGGGAAACATCACGTCTTGCAGCGCACTTTTTTCAGCGCCATACACGCGGATGCCGGAGAGCTCTTTTTGCATTTCTTGCACAGAAATGCCCGCGCCTTCGCATTGGCGCGCGCCGTCGAGTTTGTAAACTTGGATGGTTTGGCCGTCTGAAACAGCGGCGCAGGCGGCGAGTGTGGCGGATAGAATAAGTGCAATCAGTTTGTTCATCATTTTCTCCTATGCTTTTCAGACGGCATGGCAAACAAGGCCGTCTGAAAACGGTTTAATCTTTGTGCGCTGCGTGCGCGCCTTTTTTGGGCAGTAGCAGGTCAGATTTTCAAATCCGGCATTTGCCACGAAAACCAAGCACATGGTTGTCTTGTTCTTCGAATAAGCATCGGATTTAAGAATCCTACCTACGCGTGATGCGTTGTAAAAGGCATTGCAAATCAGGCCGTCTGAAAACGGCTCAACCTTTGCGCGCGGCTTTTTTGGCTTCGCGTTCGGCTTTTAATGCGGCTTCGTTTTGACGTGCTTTTTTCAGCCAGGCTTCCCATTGGTGCGGGGTTTCCAGCGTGATGCGGCCGATTTGGCCGTCGCGAAAATCGGTGAGCGTGTTTTCGGCGGCTTTTTGGTGGTTGATGCGGCCGCCGGGCAATAGTGCGCCGCGCTTTCTGCCTATCCAGTCTAGCCATTCATCGTCGCGCCAATGGCTGCTGGCATCTTTGTCGGCCTGATAGCGCGCCTGTAAAAGCGGCAGGTAATGGCGGCGCAGATAGTCGAGCAACTCAAGCGCCACCACTTCTTCATCAAGCGCGTTGCGCCCGACTGCGCCGCTGGCGGCCAAATTATAGCCGCTTTCTTCAACGATGATTTTCGGCCACAGCATGCCGGGGGTGTCGTAAAGCCAAAAGTCGTCGGCGAGAAACAGGCGCTGCTCGGCTTTGGTGATGCCGGGCTCGTTGCCGGTTTTGGCGCTTTTTTTGCCGAGCATGCCGTTAATCAGGGTGGATTTGCCCACGTTGGGAATGCCGCAAATCAGCACGCGTAAGGGTTTGTCGATGCCTTTTCGGTGTGGCACGAGCTTGCGGCAGGCTGCTATCATTTTGGCGGCGGCGCTGCGGTCGGACGCATCGAGCGCAATGGCGTTGGTGTGGGGGCGGCTTTGGAATTCGGCCAGCCAGATATCGGTGCGCTCGGGGTCGGCCAAATCTTGCTTGTTTAATATTTTCAGCTTGGGCTTGTCGGCCGAGAGCTTGGCCAAAAGCGGGTTTTCACTCGATGCGGGCAGGCGCGCGTCGAGCACTTCTATCACCATATCCACGCTTTTCAAGCGCTCGATAATGGCTTTTTTGGCCTTGTGCATGTGGCCGGGATACCATTGGATTGCCATATTGTCTCTTGGGTTTGCCAAAGCGGCAGAGGCCGTCTGATACCCTTTCGAAAAAATAACCTAACTGAATTGACCCGCCTAGCCGTACTGTCTTCGGCTCGCCGCCTTATTATACCAATCCAAAAAAATAACCTAACTTCGTTGTCTCGCCTAGCCGTACTAGGTGTACTGTCTTCGGCTCGCCGCCTTGTTAGCTTACTTTTTTGAATTGGTATTAGCTTATTTTTTCGAATGGGTATAAAAACGGTTTCGGAATAGTAATCAGGCAGCCGGTAAAAGGCTGCCTGAACAGAATGCCGCATTATAGCAGATTGTTTTCTTTTAAGCTTTTAAAGTTTCAGACGGCCTTTTAAGACTCATGCCGTCTGAAAACGCTCAGCGCCCGGCCAAATTGTGCACTTGGCGGTGGCGCACCAGCAATTGATATTTCCCTTTTAAGCGCGCCGCGAGCTGCTCCACCACATAAACCGAGCGGTGCTGGCCGCCGGTGCAGCCTATGCCCACAGTAACATAGCTGCGGCTTTCCAACTGCATGCACGGCAGCCAATTGCTGAGAAAGCCGTCAATATCATCAATCATTTTCTGCACCAGCGGCTGGCCGTCGAGATAATCCTGAATTTCTTTGTCCATACCGTTAAACGGGCGCAGCTGCGGATCGTAATACGGATTGGGCAGGCTGCGCATGTCAAACAGAAAATCCACATTGGTGGGCACGCCGTATTTGAAGCCGAACGATTCCAAAATCACCAGCAGGCCTTTGTTTTCCAGCTTCAGCCATTGCTGCACGCTGTAGCGCAGCTGCTGGGCGTTCATTTTCGAGGTGTCGATGCAATAGGCGATTTCGCGCAACGGCGAGAGCCAGGCGCGCTCTTGTTGCAGGCTTTCCAGCAAGGTCAAGCTCTGCCCCGACAAAGGGTGGCCGCGGCGGGTTTCGGAAAAGCGGCGCACCAACACGCCCTCTTCGGCCTCGAGAAACAACACATCAATCTCGTGCCCCTCGGCGCGCAGCGCGGCAATCTGTTTTTCGGCTTCGTGAATATCGATGCGCGAGCGAATATCCACGCTGATGCCGAGCTGCTCAATTTCATCTTGGCCGATGTGGTGCATCACCAGCGAGGGCAGCAGGCTCATCGGCAAATTATCGACACAATAATAGCCCAAGTCTTCCAAAAGCTTGAGGGCCACTGATTTCCCCGAGCCGGAAAGGCCGCTAATCAGCACTATTTTCATGATTAAATTCGTCTTCTTTCAGCATGGTTTGATGGCGTTCGAGAAATTCTTTGGTGCTGTCTTTTCCGCGCAACTGCAAAATATAGTTGCGCACCGCAGCTTCAACCAACACGGCCAAGTTGCGGCCCACCGCCACCGGCAGGCTCACCGAGCGGATGTTGACATTAAGAATGGATTCGGTTTCGGTGCGTATGCTCAGGCGGTCGAGCTGCTTCATGTATTCATCATCAGCCGGCACCAGGTTGATAATCAATTGCAGAATTTTTTTCGGGCGGATAGAGGTTTCGCCGAAGATGTGGCGCACATTGAGCACACCCAAGCCGCGCACTTCCAGAAAATCACGCAGCATCGGCGGGCAGCGGCCGTCGAGCGTTTCGGGGCCGGTGCGGTAGATTTCCACCGCGTCATCCGCCACCAGGCTGTGGCCGCGCGAAATCAGCTCCAGCGCCAATTCGCTTTTGCCCAAGCCCGATTGGCCGGTAATCAGCACGCCGATTTCAAACACATCGAGAAACACGCCGTGTTTCACGGTAGACACCGCCAGCGTGCGTTGCAGATAGATGCGCAACACATCCATCAGATAAGGGCTTTCCAGCTTGGAAGTGAGCAGGGGCACATTATGCGTGTGGCAATAATCGCGCAATATCGGCAGCACCGGCAAGCCGTTGGCCACAATCACCAGCGCCATATCCAATTCAAACATTTCGCCGAAACTGTGGCCGATTTCACCGCTCTCGATGCGCCTGAGGTATTCCACCTCGGCCACGCCGATCACCTGCACCTGATTGGGGTGGATAAAATTCAAATGGCCGACAAGCGCCAATACGGGCTTGTCGGCCTCCACACCGATGCGGTTGTCGGCACCCGCCGTGCCGGCCGCCCACGCCAATTGCAGCTTGTGCTGGTTGTCTTGATACAGGCGGCGCACCGATACACTGGGCATGGCTTTACTCTTCGGTTAGAATGCGCCGCACCTCTTGGGCATCGGCGCTCATTAAAGCTTCGCGCACGGCTTTTTGCGAAAACCGCCCCGCAAGCTTCGACAACACTTCCAAATGCTCGCCGGTAGCATTTTCAGGCACCAGCAGCACAAAAATCAACGACACCGGCTTGCCGTCGGGCGCATCAAACGCCACCGGCTCCTGCGTGCGGATAAACGCGCCCACGGCTTTTTTTACCGAAGCATGGCGCCCGTGCGGAATGGCCACGCCCTGCCCCAAGCCGGTGGTGCCGAGCTTTTCGCGGGCAAACAGGCAGTCGAACACATCGGCGCGCGCCAGGCCGGCTTCATTTTCAAGCAGCAAACCTGCCTGCTCGAATACACGCTTTTTGCTGCTGACTTCCAAATCCAGCACAATGTGCGACAAAGGTAAGATTTCGCCGATCAGGCTCATAAATTTCTCTTAAACTGGGTAAGCAAAACAGTTGCCGATTGTACCGACTGTTGTTTTAAATCTCAATCGCCCGCGCGCATTTTACATTTCAGACGGCCTGGCAAAACATTAATAAAAACTAAATAATCAAATACTTGCTATCAAATACCTGAGATACAGAAAGCAGCTTGTTATCGGCCGGGCCGTCTGAAAAAGTTCCGTTTGCACCTGAAAAAATCTGCCGTCATACAACCCCGCCTACATTCAAGCCACAAAACAGCAAGGCAGCGCAAAGCTTTAGATTATTTACTTTAAGTTATTAACAGATTCAACATCAAAAACCGCGCCAAGCCAGCCACGCATAATGGCCGACAATGCCGGCAAACCAAGCCAGACCGATGCGGTTATTCTCCAGAAAAGTGCGGAAACACGCCCAGCGCTCGCGCGTTTTAATCACTTGATATTGCTGCCATTGCCAATACACCACCAGCGGCAACACCAGCCAATAAGGCCAGCTCGCGCCAATCTGCACGCCCAGCACCACCATCAGCACGGTAAACCAGAAATGGCACAACATCACCGCTTCCACATCGTGGCTGCCGAAAGTGATGGCCGAAGTTTTGATGCCGATTTTCAAATCATCTTCTTTATCGGCCATGGCGTAAATAGTGTCGTAAGCCAGCGTCCACAGCACATTGGCGGCAAAAATCAGCCAAGCCAGCGGTGGCACGCTCTCGGTAACGGCGGCAAACGCCATCGGTATGCCGAACGAAAATGCCAGCCCCAAATAAAATTGCGGCAAGGGGAAAAAACGCTTGGTAAAAGGATAAGTAATGGCCAAAAACAAAGCCGGCAGGCTCATCAGCCAGGTGAGGCGGTTGAGCGGCAGCAAGCACAAAGCCGCCAGCAGGCACAAAATCAGCAGCAAAAGCATAGCTTCTGATTTGCTCACCAGCCCTTGCGCAAACGGGCGCTGATTGGTGCGCGCCACCGCGCCATCAATATCGCGGTCGGCAAAATCATTCACCACGCAGCCGGCGCTGCGCATCAAAAACGTGCCCAGCATAAAAGCCAGCAAAATCACAAAATCGGGCACACCTTCCGATGCAATCCACAAAGCCCACAAAGTCGGCCACAACAGCAGCAAAGTGCCGATGGGCTTTTCCACCCGCATCAAGCGGCCATACACACACAGCCGCCCCACCGCATAACGCGGCAGACACTTGAGCAATAATCGTTTGATATTCCGCATGAATAAAGATTCCATCAAAAAAAGGCCGTCTGAATCGTTCAGACGGCCTCGAATTATAATCTAATTTTATGGAACTTTATCAAGCCATATATTTTTATGTGATGCAGATAACCCTGCCCAAGCATCAATCTGCCGCTCAACGCGCAGCCAAAGCCTGATCCAACGCCGGCAAAAAGCATTCCACCAGCCCCAGCGTTTCGCCCTGCATCGTAAAAAACGAGCGCCGCGCCGGCAAGCGCTCGGCCGCCCCGCTGCCGGGCACAGCCTTATCCAGCAAGGCAAACTCAAACGGCGAGCGCTGCACCGGCAACGAGCCGTCAAACAAGCGCTCGCCCAAAGGGCGCGTGCCGCAATCGAGCAGCAAACGCCATTGTTGCGACGCCGCCGCACACATGCTGCGCGCCCACACCACCGGCACATCGTTCAAACACAGCAACACATCGCGGGCAAACCAGCCCGGCGCATCCGCCGGCAAGCCGCCGGCAAACAAAGCATCAAACGGCGCCGCGCCCAAATAAAGCAGCCGCACCGAAAAGCGCGCATCCGCCGCACGCAGCGTTTGCGTGAGCGATTGCGCCGTTAAAACAGGCGCTGCGTGCGCGCCGATGGCTGCCAGCGCCTGCGCAGGCAGCGCCGCCTGCCAGTTGTATTGATTTTCCATGCGCGGCATTATATAGCAAAACCAGCGCCGGCAAGCGCAACATCACGCCACCCGCCATGCCGGATAAAAAGGCCGTCTGAAAGCGGCCGCAGTCGCAGAAAACCATTCTTTAAATATCCATTCAAAAAATATCCATTCAAAAAAGCAACCCGACAAGATGCGATTCGCTAACAACGAGGCAATGCAGCAACGCGGAACAAGGCTGCACCGGCTTGAATCGTGCCACGATAAAACCATTTTCTTATACCCATTCAAAAAAGTAAGCTAACAAGGCGGCGAGCCGCAGAAAGTACGGCAAGGCGAGACAACGAAGTTAGGTTATTTTTTTGGATTGGTATTATTCACGCATCCCGCCTTCAGGCTATAATTCCCGAGCTGAAATGCTTAACACGCCGCCCGATTGCCACCCATATATAAGGATACCGTTGTGAACATTATTCTCTGGCGCCACGCTGAAGCCGAATACGGCCCGCCCGACCTTGAGCGCGCGCTCACCGAAAACGGCCGCCGCCAAGCCAGCACCATCGCCGCCTGGCTGCGCCGCCATCTGCCGCAAGATGCGCAAGTGTGGGCATCAGAAGCCGCGCGCAGCCGCCAAACCGCCGATTATCTCACCCAAGATTACGCCGTGTTGTCTGCACTCAATCCCGACATCAATGCCCGCACCCTGCCGCGCCTCTTCGAGCGCCTTTCCGGCAACGACACCGTGGTGCTGGTCGGCCACCAACCGTGGCTGGGCGAATTGAGCCGCTTTTTGCTCAACGGGCATTGGCAGGGCGAGGCTTATTGGTCGTATAAAAAAGGCGGCTTTTGGTGGCTGCAGGTCAAACACGACAGCAACGGCTATCACGCCAAGCTCAAAGCCGCGCTCACACCCGCTATTTTGCTGGGCGAAAGCTGAGCGATTGTTTTCATGATTCCCGCTTTTTTAATCGGCACAACTTGTCGGCAAACAGGCCGTCTGAAAATGTTTCAGACGGCCTGTTTTTTATAAAGTTGATAACCGCTATCAAATATTATATAATGTTATACCATAACAAACCAACTTTAAAAGGCTATTTGCATTACATGGTTGAAATTGGTTTCTCATCCAAATCGTCATTATCACTGTATAACTCAACCAAGGTTGGAATATAAGCGCCATATTCCAACTTAGTTTTCTCTTGCTTGGTTGGAAATGCAGTTAAACCCTCATAACCTTTGGTTGATTTTAATGAAGATGATGGAGTCTTCAAAGTTGTAATAGATCGAGCCACTTTGTTATATAACATCTTTGCTCGAAGCACCTCAAAGGTATATCCTCGTCCCATTCGATTTGCGACCCTTGTAATACCATTATGCCCCTCAGTATAAGCATTGGTAATTCTTATTGGCGCATCCCAATAGGTGAATATATCCTCAAAGTTATTATTCACAGTTTTAGCAACGTCACGGAAAGACTTTAAATATTTGGGAATACTGCTTTCCCATTCATGAAACCTTTGTATGGCATCGTCTTTGGTTGTTGCTTCATAAATATTATAAAACTGCTCTTTGAGGTCATAAGCTTCCTTAAATTCAGGATGCCATTTTTCTAAATTTCCTAAAATTCTTTGTTGATCTTCGGTCAATGAATTTGGTCGTCTAAGCAGTATCCATCGCAAATGTTTTTTCATATTCAGTCGGGCATCGCGATCCAAGCTACTTTGTAATGTTTTACGTTCAGTGTCTAAAGCTTCACTTGCCATTCTCACTACATGAAACTTATCAATAACCAACTTGGCATTTGGTAGGTGCAGACGGAATGACTTTTTGAAGGGTCGCCACATATCACTACAAATCCATTCTACTTTTTCTGCATCAGGCAGTTTGGCGAAGTATGGTATCAATGTATCTTGAGTTCTTTCAGGCAACATATCATATAAGCTGTTCATAGCAAGGTTGGTGATGACACAGCGATATGTTCCCATCAATTTAAGTTCATCAATACCCATAATCGTTGGAGTTTCAAACTTAATATCTCGTTCTAATTCCTCCACGAAATCGAGCGTAATGTTTTTAATGGTGTTCACGACTACACCCGTATCTTCGGCAAGCTGCGTAAATGTTCGATCTAAGCAACGCTTGCGTACTTGCTGAATCAGCCGATGGGTCGCTCTACGCTTTTCATCTAAGAAGCTGAGTTGAGGGGTAATCATGCTTTTGCATCCAGAACAGCGATAGCGTGTCCGTACCACCTCAATTTTTACAGCCTGCATCTGTAAGGGGGTATCGGCAAAATGATTGATACGCTGACCGTGTTTGTATAAACGTCCGCCGCATTCAGGGCATGTTTCCAAATGCTCACCGCTTGGCTGTACGGTAATCATAATACAGCCATCTTCATTACGGTAATCTATCGGCTGTACACCTTCCAGTTGCAGAATATCAATCATTCTAATACTCCGTTATGTTAGACGATGCACATCAATGGTTTCACCATCTTTAAGCAATTTATACAGCACCTTGATCACATTCTGCATCGCTTGTGCATCGGTCTTGAGCAACAATGCTGATAAGTCTTGATGTGAGGTCAGTGCTTGAATAATTGCGCCTTTCGTTGCCGATGGCAAATTACCTTGCAAGGCTGTGGATTCAGGATTATTTTCAATCTGAGCCATAACTACATCGTTATTTCGTAGAATGGTTACTAAATGATTGATGTATACCACCTGTTCTTCACGGGTGGAAATATCGCCAAAAGTCTGAGCAATAAGATCAATGACTTCTTTCAGATAAGTCATTTTGGTTGGCTGTAAATCACCATTGGCTGTGCCTTGGATGGGGGCTAATGGTTGAGGTTCATCCGCTTCGGGATGATCGGTATCATCGGTTTTAAGTTTCTTTTTAAAGATGCCAAAGCCAGTCAGTACCAAGCCTGAAATATCAATTTCTTTAGCAGACATACCATTTAATCGTTTGGATAAGAGCTTGGTAAATGCCGAGAAGTTTTCAAGTTCAGGATCGCCAAAGTCAATAAGCTGTGCCACATAGGAATAAATACGGCTAAACTTATCCAAATTGCCCTTAAAGCGCATCAAGGTTTGTAATTCTACGTCTAACTGCTTGCGCTCAAATTCCGCTTTTTCTGCGCCTTCATCATTGCCGTCTGCTTTGGCTTGATCAAATGCGGTTTCCTGTAGCTCAATCGCCTGTTTGAGCATTTTCAGTTTTTGGTTAAACAGGCGGGCGACACGATCGGTTGCTTTAAACAGGTCGGGATGTGTGGTTTCTTTGAAATCATGATTACTAATATCACGGATGGTTTTAAAACGAGCTGCTTTAAACTCCTCCAAATCATCTTCGGTAATCAGATCAAGTTCTTCAATATTGTCTTTGATGGTATAAACCACATTCGGGTCTTGTACATCCACCATTTTTACCCCGTTGTCGTACTTTTTGAAGCACTTTAAAATCCATTCAGGGTCATTTACAAAGTCAATTACAAAGGTTTGATCTTTGCCTGTGGTGGTACGGTTTAAGCGTGACAAGGTTTGTACCACTTCAACTTCATTGGCAATGACTTTATCAAGGTACATGGCGCAGAGTTTGGGTTGGTCAAAGCCTGTTTGGAATTTATTCGCCACTACCATTAAGCGATATTCAGGGCGGTCAAATGCGATGCGTAAATCAGAATTAGGTGCATCGGCATTCATATTGGCTTCGGTAAATTCAGCATCTTCACCAACTTGAAATAGCGCCCCGTTTTCGCTATCACCATCTGCTTCATGGCTAATCTGTTTGCCCGTGAGCTTACCCGAAAATGCCACCAAGACACGATAAGCACTGTATTCAGGGTTATCTTCAATATACTTTTCTAAGGCAATTTTATAACGTGCTGCCGCAGGGCGTGAACTGGTCACGATCATGGCTTTGGCTTGACCATTAAGCAAATTGGCAACATTGTGGTGAAAGTGTTGAATAATAAACTGCACCTTTTGCGTGACATTGGTCGCGTGTAAAGCCATCCAACGGGCTAAGGCTTTTTTGGCTGCTTTAGAGTTGACTCGTTTATCATCATCAACTGCATCACCACCGAGCTTAAAAGCTGTCTTGTACGGCACATAGCCTTGCAATACATCTAAAATGAAGCCTTCTTCAATCGCTTGACGTTGCGGATACAAATGAAAGGATTCAGGTAAATTGTCATCACTGGCAGGCTCACCATTTTTAGTACGCCCAAACAGCATTTTAGTCGAGTGTTTTGGGGTTGCAGTAAAGGCAAAATGGCTGATGTTTTTAGACTGTACACGGGCTTTTTGAATCTGCTCCAGTAACTCCTCAACAGTCAGGCTTGCCATCGCTTCACCTGACTGCAATGCCAATGTCGCTTGCAGTTTAGATGCCGTTGAGCCTGTTTGCGAGGTATGTGCTTCATCAATCACAATACCGTAGTTACGGTCGCTTAAACTGGTATTGGTCAGAATCGCTTCCATCACATGCGGGAAAGTCTGAATGGTCACAATAATGATCTGTTTATTGGACAACAGTGCATCTTCAAGCTGTTTGCTTTTCGATTTGCCTGCATGTTCTTTGTCATCACGGTTAATTGCAGCAATTAAGCCTTTTTGATGGTCGAGTTGTTGAATCGCTTCCTGTAACTGATCATCCAGTACCGTTCGGTCTGTCACCACAATGACGGAGTTATAAAACGGTGTACCGTCATTGTGACGCAAACGTACCAGTGAATGACACACCCAAGAAATCGTAGAGGTTTTACCTGAGCCTGCACTATGCTCACATAGATAATTCAGTCCCACGCCTTTTTCTTGCACATCGGCAATGATTTTATTCACCGCATCAAACTGATGGTAACGCGGGAAGATCAAGCGTTCCTGTACCGTCCAGTTGCCATATAGATCGACTTTGTTTTTCTTTTCCACATAGACAAAGTTATGGAATATTTTCAGCCAATTATCACGTTGGCAGACATAATCCCAAAAGTAAGCCACTGGATAATCTTCACCTTTAGCCACATCCGCAGGAGGATTGCCTGCATGTCCCTCATTACCTTTATTAAATGGCAAGAAATAGGTGTTTTCACCATCTAAAGCGGTGGTCATGGCAATTTCAGATTCAGACAAGGCAAAATGCACAATTGCACCACGCTTAGGTGTCAGCAATGGCTCTTTACGTCTTGTTTTAGGGTCTATCGGCTTACGGTCATTTTTATACTGCTCAATGGCATCTTCTAAAGACTGGTTAAACTCGGTCTTAATTTCCACCGTTGCCATTGGCAAGCCGTTAATAAAGAACACAAGGTCCAAAATGCCTGCATCTTTAGAAGGGTGGTATTTAAGTTGTGGAACAACACGTAGGATATTGGCGTTGTAGCGGTCAATGACAGCTTGATTGCGTCCATCTTCGGGTGCGCTTTCACTGAGGTCGATTGTGCCTGCGCCCGCCATGCTAAAGCCATTACGAAAGATATGGATTGTGCCTTTCTTATTCAGTTCATCATCCAAGCGGTCGATGATGCGTTTTTCGGTATTATTGCCATTCAAGGCTTGCAGTTTTTCCCACTTTTCAGGCTGCGTGGCTTGAATCCATGTGATTAAATCTTCGGGGTAGAGTGCATATTCGGTATGATAATTTTTACTTTGCCCAACCACCCAACCTTGCGCTTGCAGTTTTTGCACAATATAGGCTTCTAAGTGACTTTCGTAATGGGCTTTGTCTGCCAAAATATTCATGCGATTCCCCTTATTCTTCATTTTGTCGTAATGCGTGTTGCCAAAACGGGTCTTGATGCCATAACTCAGGCATTTCCATATTGGCTTTAGATAGTGTTTGTTAAAAAAATCATGCGCCAAACTCCCTTACGTCAATTTTACCTGTAACCGCATGGGAGATAATCGAAGTACGGTATTCTTTAAGTTTTTCGATTAAAGATTTTTGTTTGGAAATGAGGTTGTCAATTCGGGCAGTTTCGGTGTCGAGGAATGCAACGATTTTTTGTTGTTCATCTAAAGAAGGAAGCAATAAGTCAATATGGGTAAATGCTTCGCTCTCCAAATCCCATTGATTAACTCGTATCCCTTTTGAATAGTTTTTATAACTTTGAATGTAATACGCAGAACGAATCAGAAAATGAATATATTTTGAGTGATATTCAGCTTTAGGTTGGTAAATATAATATGCAGGGCTAACAATACCTCTTAACTCAGAGATAGCAATAGAGCCTTGCCATGCTTTCATTTTATTGATGACAAGATCATTTGCACATACAAGCTGATAAGGAGTTAAATCTTCTGATGCTCTATTATGATTATCATCCCTACTATCTTTAGGAATAACACCATAATCACGGTAAACAGAAAGTAAGCGTTCAGTTGGAAAGTTAGTCCTTTTAATACGCTTAAATAAACTCCAAATAGGTTTTTGTTGCCAATGCTCAGGCACTTCCCCCAACCATTCAACACCACTGTCTTTCATTGGTGCATTTGGGTTTAAACCTTTAGTCACAGCATGAGAAATAATCGACTTACGCTGTTCTTCTAAAAGTTCGATTAACTTTTCTTGCTTGGCAATTAAGTTGTCGATACGGAAGGTTTCGTAGTCGAGGAAGGATGCGATTTGGGTTTGTTCACAAGCACTAGGAATTGCTACATCACACACAGCCATATCCCTAAATGTGAGTGTTTGACGTATCCCCGCACCCAAGGTTTTCATTTTCCTAATATCAAATATATAAAGCAGATACTCTAAATATCTTTTATTAAAAGTATTGTTTTTTAACTTTAGAACGAAATAACCTGAGCTAACAACTACATCTATTTTAGATAAAGCTGTTCGCAGACTTTTTAAGTCATAATTTAGATTTAACGGGTTTACTAAAAACTCACCCTGTAATACCTCTTGATAATTTTCTTTCAATTCATCTGTTAAGTTTGCTTTATCTTCTTTATAAACAACCGAACCAAAGCTAATAGCCCCAAATGGAAGGTTCATGTTTTTTGTGTGTTGTTTCTCTTGAAATATATACTTAAATTTAGAGCCAACCCAATGTTCAGGCACTCCCCCTAACCATTCCACACCGCTATTTTTATAACTTGGGTATTGTTTAAATTCCATTTTTAAACCTCCCCAAGCAATTGCGCCACTTCGGCAGACAGCTCTTTAATCTCAGCCATAATCTCATTCGGGTGGCGTGGCTGCTCAAACACATAAAAATAACGGTTAAAGTTAATTTCATAACCCACCACACCCACTTGACCGTCTTTGGCATCGGTATAACTGGTATCAATTACCGCATCAGGCGCATGAGGAAGTACCTCTTTCGCCATATAGTCCTCAATATTTTGATTTAAAGGAATATTTTCATAGTCGGTGAGGTCACTGTCCATTTGTACTTCACCATTAATTTCTACGGCTTCGGCATCAGGATTTTGCACCCCAAACGCAGCGATCAAAGCATTTTTTAAGCCTTTGCTGACTTTGCTGAGTGGTAGTTTTTTCAGGAATGTATTCTCAAACCAAGCATAGTCTTTGCTGTCACCAAACTGCTGTTCAATATAAGCTGATACCGTGTTTTGGTCGCTGTCGGATAACTTGCCAAACTCTTTCGATGCTTTAAACGATTCCAGTTTTTCCGCATCAAATTGAAGATCAATCCGTAGAGGGCGCAAGACTTTTACTCGGCGATAGCCAAAGTCAGTGTAATCAAAAATCTTACTGACCGAACTTTCTTCAAAGTCGGCATAAATACGGCTAATTTCATCAATCGAGTTTTGGTCAATAAACTTGCGCTTGTTGCCCTCATTTTTGCGCATAGATGAACCCATACCTGTTGCATCAATGAGCTGTACTTTGCCTTTGCGCTGTTCAGGTTTACGGTTTGAAATCAACCAAATATACGTTCCAATGCCTGTACGGAAGAAAATATCAGTCGGCAATGCCACAATTGCTTCGAGATAATCATTTTCTAAAATAAAGCGTCTAATTTCTGACTCGCCTGAGCCTGCACCACCGTTAAACAATGGTGAGCCTGATAGTACAATCGCACCACGACCACCACCATTTTCAGGTAGTTCTAGTTTGGAAATTAGGTTTTGTAAAAACAGCATTGAGCCGTCACTGGCTTTAGGCAAACCCGCACCAAAACGCCCATTTAAGCCTTTTTCTTTATGCTCTAATTGAACCGCACTGGCATCCTTCGCCCATGACATACCGAAAGGTGGGTTAGAGCATTGATAGTGGAAACGCTGCCCTGCAAATAAGTCATTACTGAGGGTACTGCCCAATTTAATATTTTGTGATAAATCACGGCTTGGGTCAGATTCCAGTTTTTTGAGCAACATTGAACCCAATGCGACCGCATGAGTTTCAGGCTGCAATTCCTGTCCGTGGGGTACAAGTACAGGGGCAATTTTATAGCGGTCCTTAAAACCGTCTACATAGTTCATCATGTCGGTTAGGAAGCCCGATGTACCACAGGTTTGATCATAAATAGTGCGGATTAAACCATTCTTTTGTTCAAACAGCTCATTATCAGGCTCAAGCAATAAAATCGCTGCCAAATGTACAATATCACGCGGGGTCATAAAGTCCTCTGACCCCGTACCGACTTCTGCACCAAATCGAGCGATTAAATGTTCATAGACATTACTCATGGTGCGGTCAGGAACAACATTCGGATGTAAGTCGATGGCAGCGAAATTATTGCAAATGCGTAGCAGTAAATTCGCTTTAGAAAGCTTATTAATTGTTGTATTGAAATCAAACTGTTCAAAGATTACACGCACGTTTTCAGAAAAATTAGAAATGTAATCTTCAAGGTTGGCTTTGGTTTTTGTACCGCCTAAATTGGAAAGGTTATAAGTCGATTTGTTATAAAATGGATTGCCGCTTACGTTAGTAAGAATATCGTCAAGCGCCATGCCTTGATCTTTGAATTGCTCATAAGTATTGAGAACAGCATCTTTCGTTGGCTCAAGCACACATTCCAAACGTCTTAATACCGTAAAGGGCAAAATGATTTTACCGAACTCTGTATGCGGAAAATCCCCCCAAAGATCATTCGCATTGTTCCAAATAAAACTTGCCAGTGTAGATTCAGTATTGTTTGGTGCAGAAGCCATTTTTTTCAACCTTATTTTGCAATAGTTAAATATTATGCAATTAATGCAGATTTTTCAACCTTGAAATGCAAATTTTAAAATTGAACGATTTAAATAGTTTCAACCTTAGATTGCAAATTTAGAATTTGTTGAGTTAAAAGAATAAGGTGAGATTTATAAAAATCCCACCTTAAAATGCAAATAGCCCTTTAAAAGTAAAAGGAAGCCGGCAATGAAACCGAATACCCATCCCGAAACCTATCGCACCGTTTTGTTTTTCGACAGCAGCGCCAACGAAGGCTGGCTGATCCGCTCCTGCACCGACACCCACGGCAAAACCATGCTGTGGCACGATGGCCGCGAATATCCCGTGTTTATGCTCGACACCTCTTCCGCCTCGCATCCGGTCTACACCGGCAAGCAGCGCGAACACAACACCGAAGGGCGCGCCAGCAAATTCAACCAGCGCTATCAAGCCATGCTCGGCTCATTCAGAAAGGAAAAATAATGCAGGTGTTGTCTTCACTGAAAAGCGCAAAGGCGCGCCACCGCGATTGCCAAATGGTGCGCCGCAAGGGCAAGGTTTATGTGATTTGCAAAAGCAATCCGCGCTTTAAAGCCCGCCAACGCTGATGCTTTTATTATGATGTCAAACTCATCAACGAGGCCGTCTGAAACTTTTCAGACGGCCTCTCTTTTTATTCGATTTTCAAATATTGCACCGACAAAATCTCTATCGTTTCGCGCCCTTCGGGCCCGTGCAACACCACTTCGTCGCCCTCGCGCGCTTTAATCAGGCAACGCGCCAGCGGCGACACCCACGAAATTTTGTTGGCCGCGGTGTCGATTTCGTCCACACCTACGATTTTCACCGTCTGCTCGCTGCCGTCGCCGCGCAGCAATGCCACCGTGGCGCTGAAAAACACCTGATCTGTGGGCTCGCGCGTTTCCGGATCCACCACCACCGCCGCTTCCAGCCGCTTGGTTAAAAAGCGGATGCGCCGGTCGATTTCGCGCATGCGCCGCTTGCCGTAAAGATAATCGCCGTTTTCACTGCGGTCGCCATTGCTTGCGGCCCAATTCACCACTTGCACGATTTCGGGGCGCTCTTTGTGCACCAATTGGTAAAGCTCGTCTTTCAGCGCCTGCCAGCCTGTGGGGGTGATGTAGTTTTTCGGGGGGGATGCGGGGGCGTCGTTCATCATAAAGGCCGTCTGAAAAGAAAGCGCTTATTCTAACGCTTTTTTGCCTTCGCAAACCAATCCGCTTGCATAGGTGGATTTCATCGGTTCGGCTTGACACCTTGGCCATCTGAAAAACTTTCAGACGGCCTTGTTGTTTTTATCTGGGCCTCAATTCAATCATATATAACTGAATTGAATAAATTAACAGTAATTCATTCTTTTGATTTCACCTCCTGTTTGATTATAGTTTTCCCATCAACACTCAATAAAACAAGGAAAGCATTATGGCTGCCACTTTAAACCTTACGCCGATTCAAGCCACTATCGGCGCAGTGATTCATAATATTGACTTGAACCGCACTGATTCTGAAACCACTGCTCTGATTCAGCAGGCATTACTTGACTACCAGGTGATTTTCTTCCGCAGGCAGCAATTGACGCCACAAGCCCAAGTGACGCTGGCGCACGGCTTCGGCTCACTGCATATCCACCCGATTTATCCTGCCGCGGCGGATGCGCCCGAAGTGATGGTGCTCGACAGCCTGCAACAGGATTTGCGCGATAACGAGCTTTGGCACACCGATGTCACTTTCCGCGAAACACCACCGCTGGGTTGCGTGCTGCGGGCTGTGAAAATTCCACCTGCGGGCGGCGACACTTTATGGGCCAGCGGCACCGCGGCGTTTGCCGCGCTCGACACCGATTTGCAGCAACAACTAACCACGCTCACTGCTCTGCACGATATCCGCCGATCTTTTCCACCCGAACGCTTTGCCCGTGATGAGGCCGAACGGCAAAAGCTGGAGTATATTTTTGCCGCCAATCCGCCTATCAGCCATCCGGTGGTGCGCACTCACCCGCTTACCGGGCAGCCGATATTGTTTGTCAGCGAAGGCTTTACCACCCGAATCAATGAATTGAGCGAGCAAGAAAGTGACCGTTTGTTAGCCGCTTTGTGTCGACATGCCACGCAACCCGAATTTTCCCTGCGCTGGCAATGGCAGGAAGGCGATGTGGCGATTTGGGACAACCGCAGCACTCAACACAAAGCACTGTTTGATTACGGCAATGCCCATCGGATTATGCACCGCGTCACCATCAACGGCGACCGCCCGTTTTACCGCCCGCCACAAACCCAAGCCGCATAACACATCAACACGCATCATCAATCCGTGAGGAAAACATCATGAACCTTAAAAACAAACGTAAACACACACCTTTATGGATTACCGCACTGACTGTGCTGGCCATCGGCGGCTTTGTTTGGTATCAGGCTACACCGGCAGACACGGCCGGCCAACCCGTGGTCATCGCCTACCAAACCGGTGTCGACCCCGGCAAACTTGCCCAAGCCGATGGCGATTATGAGCGCAACAGCAATCGCGCCATTGAATGGAAAAAATTCGATTCAGGCTCCGATGTGGTCAATGCACTGGCTTCGGGCAACGTGGTTATCGGCAATATCGGCTCCAGCCCGTTTGCCGCTGCCGCCAGCCGTAATTTACCCATCGACACATTTTTAATCACCTCGCGTTTGGGCGACTCTGAAGCACTGGTGGTCAGCAACCGCTCAGGCATCAAAGAGCCGCGCGATTTAATCGGCAAAACCATCGCCGTGCCGTTTGTGTCCACCACCCATTACAGCCTGCTCTGCGCATTGAAAAATTGGGGCATCAGTGAAGACCAAACCAAAATCATCAACCTGAGGCCGCCTGAAATTGCAGCAGCCTGGGCGCGTGGCGACATTGACGCCACTTATGTATGGGAGCCGGTATTGGGTAAAGTAAAAGCCGACGGCACCGTGCTCACCGATTCGGGCAAGCTCGCCGAGCAAGGCGCGGCCACTTATGATTTGTGGGTGGTGCGTCGCGATTTTGCTGAAAATAATCCTGATTTTCTGAAATCATTCGTGCAAACCACGCTGAAATCGATTAGCGATTACCATCAAAATCCCAAAGCCTTCGCCGACAATGCCGAACACGCCCGGAAAATTGCCGCACTCACTGGCTCAAACACAAACGATATCCCACTGCTGCTCACCGGCAACACTTATCTGAACGAATTCCAGCAGCGTGAAGTGTTGCAAGGCGAGTTTGCCCAAAATATTGCCGATACTGCCAATTTTTTGAAATCACAAGGCAAAGTAGATCAGGTGAAGCCGGATTATCACGACCACATCAACGTGCGTTTTTTACAACCCTGAGGAATCCGCCATGCATACTTTAAGCGCCGAACACATCAGCCTGACTTTCCCCGGCCAGCCGCACACCGTATTGCAAAACATCAACCTCAACCTAAATGAAGGCTCACTCACCGTCATTCTGGGCGAATCAGGCTGCGGTAAAACCACATTGCTGAATATCTTGGCCGGATTCCAACAACCTGATTCCGGCAGCATTAAAGTCAACGGCAAAGCCGCTGTCCACCCCGATGCCCGCCGCGCGGTGGTGTTTCAAGACCATGCCTTGATGCCGTGGCTGAATGTGGCTGAAAACGTTGGTTTCGCGCTGAAGCTGCAAGGCGTCAACGAGCCGAAAGCTTGGGAAGCCGTGGCGGATATTCTGCAAACCATCGGCCTCGACCACGTGGCCGAAGCCAATATTTGGGCACTTTCAGGCGGCATGAAGCAACGGGTGGGCATTGCACGCGCCTTAATCAGCCGTGCGCCGTTTATTCTGCTCGACGAGCCTTTTGCCGCGCTGGATGCCTTTACGCGTGAAAACATGCAGCAATTGGTGCTGGATTTGTGGGCGCAGCAAAACAAAGCCTTTTTTCTGATAACCCATGATATCGAAGAAGCCCTGTTGCTCAGCGAGCGCCTGATATTGATGGCCGCTCGCCCGGGCAGAATCGTACAAACACTGCAACCGGGTTTTGCCGTCCGCTACCGCAACGGCGAGCCGGTGCGCGCGATTAAATCCGACCCTGAATTCATCCGCCTGCGCGAACAGTTGTTTGAAAACTTGCGCAACCAGAAAAAACCAACCGCAGATGAGGCCGCATAATGAATACCGACAAACCCACCACTTATTCAGATGGCAACACGTCCGCCTTTATCCCGCACGCGCCACTTCAGACGGCAACGCTGCCTGCCAAATTGATAACCAAATTGCAACGGCGCAGCACATTGGCGCTCAGCACCGCCAGCGTGTTGGGTTTGCTGTTGCTTTGGTATGCCATCACGGCACTCCATATCGTGCCTACCCTGTTTTTGCCCGCTCCGCAAGCCGTGTGGCAGAAATTTATCGAAGTCAGTCAACAAGGTTTTATGAAAGCCACCTTATGGCAGCATCTGGCCGCCAGTATCGGCCGCGTATTACCGGCACTATTAGCCGCCATTATGATCGGCATTCCGTTGGGCTTGTGGATGGGCATGAATAAATGGGTGCGCGCCGTCGTCGATCCGCTGATTGAATTACTGCGGCCGATTCCGCCGTTGGCCTACCTGCCTTTGCTGGTGATTTGGTTCGGCATCGGCGAAACCACTAAAATATTGCTGATTTTCTTTTCGGTGCTGGCGCCGGTGATTATCAGCAGCGCCCACGGCGTCAGCAGCCACCAGCTCAACCGCGAGCGTGCCGCATTGGCTTTGGGCGCAAGCCGCATGCAGGTGTTCAGGCACGTGATTCTGCCCACCGCATTACCGCACATCATCACCGGCATCCGCATCGGTTTGGGCGTGGGCTGGTCGACATTGGTGGCCGCCGAGCTGGTGGCTGCCGACCGGGGCATCGGCTTTATGGTGCAATCGGCCGCCCAGTTTCTAATCACCGATACGGTCATTCTCGGCATTATCGTGATTGCCGTGGTGGCGGTGGCACTAGAACTATTATTGCGCAATCTGCAAAAACAACTTTCACCGTGGTATGGGCAGCAACTGTAAAGAAGCGCCAAAAACCTGTTTACGATCTTTTTTCGCCGCTTCGAGCACATAAACAGTTGCTAAAAAATAAAGGCCGTCTGAAAAGTTTTCAGACGGCCTGCTTGCCCGCACCATCAATGCTCTAATTCATCGCTCAAATACACCACTTTTTCATTCGCGTCTTGCGGCAGAATCAGGTTGAGCACCACCGCCACAATGCCGCCGGCGGAAATCGAATTTTGAAACAGCACCGGTAGGTTTTTAAACACTTCCGGCTCAAACGCCACGCCCAAGCCCAGCCCCACCGAAGTGGCGGCAATCACCGCCTCGCGGCGGCGGATACCGTTGCTCACCAAAATGCGCACGCCGGCAATCGCAATCAGGCCGAACATCAACACCATCGCGCCGCCGAGCACCGGGCTGGGAATGGTGGTAAACGCGCGCCCCACCACGGGAAAAAGGCCGAGCAGCACCAAAATCGCGGCAATATATTTGCCCACATGGCGCGAAGCCACGCCCGTCATCTGAATCACGCCGTTGTTTTGCGCAAACGTGGTCAAAGGCAGCGAGCCCAGCGCGGTGGCAATCACCGACACCAAGCCATCGGCCATCACGCCGCCGCGCAAACGTTTGGTGTATTCCTCACCCTCGATCGGCTGATCCGACACCATCGCCGTGGCGGTGAGATCGCCCACCGCTTCAAACACGCTCAGCAAATAAATGGTGCCGGCCACGATAAACGCATGCCAGTCAAACGCAAAGCCGTATTTAAACGGCACCGGCACGGTAATCAGCGGCAGATTCTGCAACGGCGAGAAATCCACCTTGCCCATAAACAAAGCCACAATATAGCCCGCCAATAAGCCGATGGCGATGCCGCTCATGCGCAGAAGCGGGTTTTTCATGCAGTTGAAGAGCAGCACAATCACCAACACCAGCGAGGCCAAGCCCAAGTTTTCCACCGAGCCGAAGGTGCCGTCCGCCTTTGCACCGAAGCCGCCGCCGAAATCGGTGATGCCCACATGCACCAGACTCAAACCGATCATCATCACCACCACACCGCTCACCGTGGGCGTGATCACTTTTTTCAGATAAGGCAAAAGCCAAGCCGAGAAACACACCAAAAAAGCGCCCACAAACGACACGCCGAGCAAGGTGGAAATCATCGCATTTTCATCCATGCCGCCCTCTTTCATGCCCAGTCCCAGCGCAATCATCACGGTAACGAATGAAAAATTCACCGATTGAATCGACAACATGCCCGAGCCGACAGGGCCGAAACGGTGCACCTGCAAATAAGTGCCGATGCCCGAGGCCACCATCGCCATCGACACCAAATAAGCCGTCATTTCCACCGGCAATTGCAGCGCGCCGCCCACAATCAGCGCCGGCGTAATCATCGGCACAAAAATCGCCAGCAAATGCGTGATCGCGCTCAAAAGCGCATTCATAAACGGCGGTTTGTCTTCCAGCCGATACACCAAATCGGGGGAATCGGCAGGCTTTTGCGCGGGAGCGGCCATGATAGTCCTTTAAAATATGCTAAGAAATGTAAGCGCATTATTGTATACAATCTCAGCCGCCAACTCAATTTTCAGACGGCCTTTAAACCCTTGCGCCGAAAACCCGCCACACTTTCCTCGCAAACCGGCTCCAAAACCTTTGCAAACCTTTGCAGGCCGTCTGAAAGCAATGTTTCACACATGCTGCAAAGTAAGCTACAATCGCAAAAATATTCAGCAAACGTTTCGAGAAATAAAGGTTTAAGCATGTTAAAAGGCAGCTTGGTCGCCCTGATTACCCCGATGCATTCCGACGGCAGCGTTCATTTCGAGCAACTCAAATCCCTCATCGATTGGCACATCGAAAGCGGCACCGACGGCATCGTAGCCGTGGGCACCACCGGCGAGAGCGCCACTTTGGCGGTGGACGAGCATTTGGCCGTGATCGAAGCCACGGTAAAACACGTCAACAAGCGCGTGCCCGTGATTGCCGGCACCGGTGCCAACAACACCGCCGAAGCCATCACACTCTCCCAAGCCGCCGAGCGCTTGGGCGCGGATTACACCTTATCCGTGGTGCCCTACTACAATAAGCCTTCGCAAGAAGGCATCTACCGCCATTTCAAAGCCATCGCCGAAGCCACCACCATTCCGATGATTGTGTATAACGTGCCCGGCCGCACCGTGGTCAACGTCAACAACGACACCATCTTGCGCCTGGCCGAAATCCCCAACATCATCGGCGTGAAAGAAGCCAGCGGCGACATCGGCCGCGAAATCGACCTCATCAACCGCGCGCCCGAAGGCTTCGCCGTGTATTCCGGCGACGATCCCACCGGCATGGCCTTTATGTTTTGCGGCGGCCACGGCGTAATCACCGTAGCCGCCAATGCCGCGCCCAAGCTTTTTGCCGACATGTGCCGCGCGGCGCTCGCCGGCCGCCTCGAAGAAGCGCGCGCCCTCAATGCGCAGCTGGTGCCGCTTTACGACGTGATGTTTTGCGAGCCCAGCCCCGCCGCCCCCAAATGGGCCGCAGCCGCACTGGGCAAATGCGAAGCCCATGTGCGCCTGCCGATTATTGAACTTTCCGCCGAGGGCCAAGCCAAAGTACGCAGTGCCCTGGCCGCAGCCAAATTGATTTAACCACAGGAAACCCCATGAAAGCACAGATGAAACCGGCCATCGCCGCCATCGCCCTGATCGGCTTGGCCGCCTGCTCCGGCAACAAAGAGCAGCCCAAGCTCGATTATCAAACGCAAAACCGCAAAATTGTCAATTTGGAAGTGCCGCCCGATTTAACCAACCCCAATCAAGGCGACCGCTATCAAATTCCCGCCGGCTCCGGCGCCGTGCGCGCCAGCGACATCAACCGCACCCCCGCCGTGCAGCAAGCCGCTAATCAGGCCGTGCTGCAAAGTGTGAAAGGCGTGCACATGGAGCGCGAAGGCAGCCAGCGCTGGCTTGTGGTCGACGGCAAAACCCCGGCCGAAATCTGGCCGTTGTTGAAAGTATTCTGGCAGGAAAACGGTTTCGACATTCGCTCTGAAGAGCCGGCCATCGGCCAAATGGAAACCGACTGGGCGGAAAACCGCGCCAAAATCCCGCAAGACGGCCTGCGCAGCATCTTTGAAAAAGTAGGCCTCGGCGGCGTGTATTCCACCAGCGAGCGCGATAAATTCATCACCCGCATCGAAGCGGGCAAAAACGGCACCACCGATATCTTTATCAGCCATCGCGGCATGCAGGAAGTGTATGCAGACCGCAATAAAGACACCACCATGTGGCAGCCGCGCCCCAACGATCCCAATCTGGAAGCCGCTTTCCTCGGCCGCGTGATGCAATACTTGGGCGCCGATGCCAAGCAGATTGAAAGCGAATTAGGCAAGAGCGCACCGGCACGCAGCGGCAGCGCCGAATTGGCCAAGCTTGAGGGCGACACCCTGCTGCTCAGCGGCGATTTCGAGCGCAATTGGCGCCGCACCGCGCTGGCGCTCGACCGCGTAGGCTTAACCGTGATCGGCCAAAATGCCGAGCGTCACGCTTATTTGGTGCAGCCCGCGCCGCAAGAAGGCCAAGCCGTGGCCACGAAAAAACCGGGCTTTTTCAGCCGCATGATGGGCAAAAAAACCGTTGAGCCCACCGTGTATCCCGAGATGATTGTGTATGCCGAGCCGGTAAACGGCGGCACGCGCTTAAGCCTGCTCAATAAAGACGGCAGCGCCTACCGCGGCAGCGATGCCTCCACTTGGCTCTCGCGCCTGCACACCGAATTGCGTTAAGCGATAGCTGCCCGCACCCACACAGGCCGTCTGAAACATTTCAGACGGCCTTTCGTATAAACGCTATAATGCAAGCCATTTCACCAACCGATATCGAGATATGCGCGCACGGAAAACCTATTTAATCGGCATTGCCCTGTTTACCTTATTGTTTATGGCGCTGGTGCTGCTGGGCAGCTGGCTGCTCTCGATTGAAAGCCGCCAATTTGCAGTGGCCAGCTTTTTGTTTGCCTTTGGTGCCGTGTTCGGCCAAATCGGCTGCTTGGCGCTTTATGCCCGCCAAAGCGCGCGCGACAAAGCCATCGCTGCCGCACGCCGCGCACAGGAGCAGCAAAATGTTTGACGAAATCGTGTTGGCCAGCGGCAACGGGGGCAAGCTCAAAGAATTCGGCCGCTGGTTCGGCAGCCGAGGCATCCGCGTGTTGCCGCAAGCTGAATTCAACGTACCCGAATGCCCCGAGCCGCATGCCACCTTTATTGAAAACGCCATTGCCAAAGCCCGCCACGCGGCCAAACACAGCGGCCGGCCGGCGCTGGCCGATGATTCCGGCATCTGCGCCGACGCGCTGGGCGGCGCGCCCGGCATTCACTCTGCCCGCTTTGCCGGCAGCGCACCCAAATCCGATGCCGCCAACAATGCCAAAATGTCGGCCGAGCTGGCGCATCAAGCCGACAAACGCTGCTATTACGTGTGTGTGCTGGTGCTGGTGCGCCACGAAAACGACCCGCAGCCGATTATCGCCGAGGGCATTTGGCGCGGCCAATGGCAGGCCGAAGCAGCCGGCAGCAACGGCTTTGGCTACGACCCGCATTTCTACCTGCCCGAACAAGGCTGCACCGCCGCCGAGTTATCGCCCGAAGTAAAAAACCAAATCAGCCACCGCGGCCTGGCTTTGGCAGAATTGAAAAAGAAAATCGACCTGCTTTACCCGCAGGCATAAAAATAAGTCAAAGGCCGTCTGAAAGCTTTCAGACGGCCAAAAATATTGCAGGCCGGATGCCGGTAGCCTACACGCTACTCATCCATTATAAAAATCAAAACATACACAATGAAATGAATAATTGAATGGTGTCACTCAGCCAGCCTCAAACAGCACGACAAGGCGCAGTAAGGCCGTAGCACATTTTTATTCATTTCACTATAATAAGCGCCATTTCACCAGAAAGCCACCATGCCCCCGAGCGCCCCAGCCACCTTGCCCGCCGACACCTCGCCGCACACCGAATTCCGTCGCGGCGTGAAAGAAAGCCTGCCCATGTTGATAGGCTTGCTTCCTTTGGCGCTGATTTTAGGCGTGCAAGGCGCGCAAAAAGGCATGAGTGTGCTGGAAATGCCGCTGATGACGGGGCTGAATTTTGCCGGCGGCTCCGAATTTGCCGCCGTGGGTTTGTGGGGCGACCCGCTGCCCTCTTTACTGATTATCGCCGTTACCCTGATGATCAACACCCGCCATATTCTGATGGGCGCGGCGCTCACGCCTTATATGCGCCAAATGCCGCTAAAAAAAGCCCTGCCGGCGCTTTTTTTCATGACCGATGAAAGCTGGGCCATGAGCATCACCGATGCCAACAAACGCAAAGCGCGCGGCCTGCCCGCCTTCAGCCTGGCTTATTATATGGGCGTGAGCCTCACGCTTTATGTAATGTGGATTTTTTTCACCACACTGGGCACCGCCATCGGCCCCACGCTGGGCAATGTGGAGGCGTTGGGCTTCGGCATGGCTTTTCCGGCGGTGTTTTTAGTGCTGCTACGCAGCATGTGGAAAGGTTTTGCCGCCGCACGCCCTTGGTTGGTTAGCCTTTTGGTGGCCGCGCCGGTGTATTTATTCACCGAGGGCGCTTGGTATGTGCCGGCCGGCGCGCTGGCCGGCTTGCTGGCTGCTTATTTTTGGAGCGCCGAAGCATGATCAGCTGGGCTTCTTTCCTCACCATTTTGGGCATGCTCGCCGCCACTTACTCCACCCGCCTGATCGGCTTTCTCGCGCTGCGCCACCGCACCCTCAGCCCGCGCGCGGCGGCGGTGATGGAAGCGGCGCCCGGCTGCGTGCTGATTGCCGTGATTACCCCACATTTTGTGTCGGACAAGCCGCATGAATTGCTGGCATTGGTGATCACACTTATCGCCGCCAGCCGTTTTTCCATGCTGCCCACGGTGCTGATTGCGGTGGCGTCCAGCGGGCTTCTGGGCTATTGGATGAATTAATGGCCGGTAAAACAAAGACCGTCTGAAAAGGTTTCAGACGGCCTGTTTGATGTATGCACAATGGCTTAATCGGGCTGCCCGAACAAGCCGGTCGACAAATAGCGGTCTCCCCGGTCGCAAATAATGCACACCACCACCGCGCCCGGATTTTGCGCGGCCACATCCGCCGCCACCATCGCCGCCGCACCCGACGACACGCCGGCAAACACGCCCTCTTCGCGCGCCATTTTGCGCATAAAGCGCTCGGCATCTTTTTGGTTCACATCCCGCACTTCATCCACCAAGTCCGCCTCAAAAATGCCCGGCATATATTCGGCCGGCCAGCGGCGTATGCCGGCAATCGCCGATTCGGCATCGGGCTGCAAACCGATGATTTTCACATGCGGGTTTTGCGCCTTCAAATATTTGGCCACACCGGTGATGGTGCCGGTGGTGCCCATGGCGCTCACGAAATGGGTGATCTTGCTTTCGGTTTGTGCCCAGATTTCGGGGCCGGTGGTGAGATAGTGCGCCTGCTTGTTGTCGGGATTGTTGAACTGATCGAGCACCAAGCCCTCACCCGCCGCCTGCATCGCCAGCGCCTGATCGCGCGCGGCTTCCATGCTGTCGGTTTCAATCAGCTCGGCGCCATAAGCGGCCATCGCGTCTTTGCGCTCCTGCGTGGCATTTTTCGGCATCAGCAAAATCAGCCGATAGCCGCGCATGGCCGCCACCATGGCCAGCGCAATGCCGGTGTTGCCGCTGGTGGCTTCAATCAAGGTGTCGCCCGGGCGGATTCGGCCGCGCTTTTCGGCCTGCATAATCATATTAAAAGCGGGGCGGTCTTTCACCGAGCCGGCCGGATTGTCGCCCTCAAGCTTGGCCCACACTTGCGCCTGCGTGTGCGCGGCCACGCGCTGCAAGCGGATAAGCGGGGTGTGGCCGACGCAATCGGCCAAGGTTTGAATGGATTGGGTCATGTGGTGTGCCGTGTGAATGTCAAACAGGCGCAAGTTATCACAAAACCGCCGGCGCGAATATAGCCCGAGGCCGTCTGAAAAGCTTATTACAAGCTGTTGACAAGGCCATTATGCAGGCATAAGATAAGCGCCAGACATCACGAGTTGGGAAACCATGCCAACCTGCCCATGCCGGCAAGGTGGAATGCACGCGCAGATGTGGCTCCGCAGGAGCAAACACGGCAAAACACCCTTCTTCCAACTGCTCTTGATGCAATGTGAAAGATAAGGGTGTTTTTTACTATCGGGCAGGCTTCCCATGCCCGACAACGCACACAACCGCAGGAAGAATATGAGCACCGCTTGCACCATTGAGAATATCGAATGTTTTACCCAAGTTGAAGCCCAAAGCGGCAGCATGGTGTTTGTGCTGCACGATGCGGCCGGTAAGGCGCACACTTTGGGCATGTTTCACCGCAGCGAGCAGCGTTGGTATGCCCCTTTGAGCTACCCCAACCGCACCGCTTCGCCGCTGGTGCCGGATGTGGATTTATCGGCATTGCGCACGATTTTGTTTTTAAACGGTGCCGCCGATATTGCCGCCTGCATCGCCGCGCTGCAAGCATTCGCATGCAAGCCCGGTGCGCAGCAGCGCCATGCCGCCTGAAGGTTTCAAACGGCATCGTATCATCTCCCACCACCGGCAAGGCCGTCTGAAACGCTTTATGCAAAGCTTCAGACGGCCTCTCTTTAGCCATCACACCTGCCTTCAGACATTATTGTTGCCCCGATTACACACATCAGCTTGTAATCCGCCGTAATCCGCGCCGAAAAAAAGTTTTGTATTGCCCCTCAAAGCCGCGGCCGAATATAATCACGGGTTTGCAGTAAAAATACCGATTTGTGCCGAATGCGCGCTTTTTTCAGACGGCCTCATCCCACCCGCTTTTATTCATTGGAGCATTGACCATGACCGCCAACGCTGCACCTTCAGCCAAGCCTTATCTGCAAATTCAGGGGCTGGTGAAAAAATTTGGTGACAATTATGCTGTCGACCATATCGACCTCGATATCGAGCAGCACGAAATCTTCGCCCTTTTGGGCAGCTCGGGCAGCGGCAAATCCACGCTGCTGCGCATGCTCGCCGGCATGGAAACGCCCAATCAGGGCAAAATCATTCTCGACGGCCAAGACATCACCGGCTTAGCGCCTTATGAGCGCCCCATCAATATGATGTTTCAAAGCTATGCATTGTTTCCGCACATGACGGTGGAGCAAAACATTGCCTTCGGCCTCAAACAAGACAAAATGGCCAAAGGCGAAATCAATGCGCGCGTGGAAGAAATGCTGCGCTTGGTGCAGATGAGCAAATTTGCCAAACGCAAGCCGCACCAGCTCTCCGGCGGCCAACAACAGCGCGTGGCGCTGGCGCGCAGCTTGGCCAAGCGCCCGAAAATTTTGTTGCTCGACGAGCCTTTGGGCGCGCTCGATAAAAAATTGCGCCAGCAAACCCAACTCGAATTGGTCAACACGCTCGAGCAAGTGGGCGTTACCTGCATTATGGTCACGCACGATCAGGAAGAAGCCATGACCATGGCCACCCGTGTGGCGATTATGTCGGAAGGCCAGTTGCAGCAAGTGGGCACGCCCAGCGATGTGTACGACTTCCCCAACAGCCGCTTTACCGCCGAATTTATCGGCGAAACCAATATTTTCGAAGGCACGGTGGTGGACGACCACGCCGATTATGCCATCATCCAATGCCCCGAATTGGATGTGCCGGTGCGCATCGATCACGGTTTGGGCGGCCCCACCGAGCAAAATTTATGGCTCAGCATCCGCCCGGAAGATATCGATTTATACAAAGAAAAACCCGAAAGCATGGGCGATTACAACTGGGCGCAAGGCACGGTGGAAGAAATCGCCTATTTGGGCAGCTTCGCGATTTATCACGTGAAGCTTGCCAACGGCCGCATTGTGAAAAGCCAAGTGCCTGCCCCTTATTGGTATGTGCGCAACATCACGCCGCCCACTTGGGAAGAAACCGTGTATATCAATTGGCCGGAAAACCAGCCCACCCCGCTGCTGCGCTAAGCCTTAGGAAGCCGCCATGACCTTAACCCAACTCAAACGCACGTTTTCCGCCAAGCCGCGCAAAGGGCTGGTGGTGGGCATACCTTATGCCTGGCTGCTGGTTTTGTTTCTGATTCCTTTTGTGATTGTGTTCAAAATCAGCTTTGCCGAGCAAGAGCTGGCTATTCCGCCCTACTCGCCGCTGTTTACCGCCGATACCGATATGGGGCGGCTGAACATCGCCCTGAGCTATCAGAATTATGCCGATATTTTCCAGAATTTCTGGTCCACACTCGGCCAAATGCTGAATCCGTTTGCCGAGGGGCGCGGCAACAATATTTATTTGCTCACCTATTGGCTCTCAATTAAAACCGCGCTCACCACCACGGTGATCTGCCTGCTGTTGGGCTATCCGATTGCCTATGCCATTTCGCGCGCCCACCCTTCCATCCGCAACGGCTTGCTGCTGGCGATTATGCTGCCTTTTTGGACCTCATTCCTGCTGCGCGTGTATGCCTGGATGGGCTTGCTCGGCCACAACGGCATCATCAATAATTTTCTGATGAAGTACGGCATCATCAACCAACCGCTGGATTTGTTTTACAACGCTTTTTCGCTGAATTTAGTGATGGTGTATGCCTATCTGCCCTTTATGATTCTGCCGCTCTACACCCAATTGGTGAAGCTCGATGGCCGCCTGCTCGAAGCAGCTTCCGATTTGGGCGCAGGCCCGATCAAAGCTTTTCTCACCATCACCCTGCCCTTATCGAAAACCGGCATTATCGCAGGCTCGATGCTCGTGTTTGTGCCGGCGGTGGGCGAATTTGTGATTCCCGAATTGGTGGGCGGCCCGGAAAACCTGATGATCGGCAAAGTGTTGTGGCAGGCATTCTTCGACCAAAACAACTGGCCGCTCGCTTCTGCCGTGGCTGTGATTATGGTGGCGCTTTTGGTGATTCCGATTGCCTTGTTCCACCGCTATGAAAACCGCGAAATCACCGAAGGGAGCCGCTAAATGTCGCAACACAAGCTTTCCTGGTTTCTCAAGCTGATGCTGTTTATCGGTCTGGCCTTTTTGTATATCCCCTTATTTGTGCTGGTGATTTATTCGTTTAACGAATCGAAGCTGGTGACGGTGTGGGGCGGCTTTTCCACCAAATGGTATGGCCAATTGCTGCAAAACAGCACCATACTCGAAGCGGCGTGGCTCTCGCTGCGCATCGCACTGGTATCGTCGTTTGCCGCCGTGGTGCTGGGCACGCTGGCAGGCTACGCGCTGGCGCGCATCAAGCGCTTTCGCGGCAGCACGCTTTTTGCTGGCATGGTGTCTGCGCCCATGGTGATGCCCGATGTGATCACCGGCCTTTCCATGCTATTGCTGATTATCCAGGTGCAGATGTTTTTGCAAAGCAGCGAGCTTTTGAGCTGGCTTTATTTCGACCGCGGCTTTTTCACCATTTTTCTCGGCCATACCACTTTATGCATGGCCTACATCACCGTGGTGATACGCTCGCGCCTGAGCGAGCTGGATCAATCGCTGGAAGAAGCAGCGATGGATTTGGGCGCTCGGCCGCTGAAAATCTTTTTCGTGATCACGCTGCCCCTGATTGCGCCGGCGATTGCTTCGGGCTTTTTGCTCGGCATCACCCTCTCGCTCGATGACTTGGTGATCACCTCATTCCTCTCCGGCCCCGGCTCATCCACGCTGCCGCAGGTGATTTTCTCGAAAATCAAGCTCGGCCTGGATCCGCAGATGAATGTGTTGGCCACAATTTTGATTGCCATTGTGGGCACCTTGGTGATCATCATCAATTACTACATGATGCGCCAAGCCACCCGCCGTGAGCGCGAAGCCGCCGAAGCCTACCGCCAGGAAAAGCTGGCGCTGGAAAATGCCGGTCAATCCTGATGGTTTATCCATAAAAAAGACTGTTTACAGCCATTCAAATAAACCATCATTGCACAGCACGCAAAGGCCGTCTGAAAACTTTTCAGACGGCCTTTGCACAAGCTAGCGTTTGATTTGAAGCAAAATCAGCCTGCATCTAAGCGCTAATAAGATTTTGGGCAAGCGCCCATGCAACAAGCGTATAATAAGGCCGTCTGAAAATCATTTGCCTTTTTATGCAAAATCCCTCTTTTCAAAACCGAATCGCTTCTTATTACCACAGCAGCATCAATTCCGGCGATGCCTATCCCAAGCTCAAAGGCCGTCTGAAAACCGACACCTGCATTATCGGCGGCGGCTTATCAGGCTTATGCACCGCCCTGCCGCTGGCCGAAGCCGGCCACGATGTTGCCCTGATTGAAGCGGCCCGCATCGGCTATGGCGCTTCCGGCCGCAGCGGCGGCCAGATTATCAGCGACTATGCCTGCGGCATTCCCGAAATCGAGCAGCAGCTGGGTGAAGTGCAGGCGCAATGGTTTTGGCAGCAATCGCTCGATGCGGTGGAATTGGTAGACGCACGCGTGCGTCAACACAATATCCAATGCGACTGGACACGCGGCTATGCCACCGTGGCCATCCGCCCCAAGCATTTCGATGCCTTGATGCAATGGCAGCAACACGCCCAACAGCGCTACGGTGCCCATCATTTCGAACTGTGGGACGCCAACCGCCTGCAACAACACCTTGCCAGCGAGCGCTACCGCGGTGCACTTTACGATCCATTATCCGGCCACCTGCATCCGCTCAACTACACGCTGGGCATCGCCCGCGCCGCTGCGGCTGCCGGCGCGCACATCTACGAGCAAACCCCGTTTGTGCGCCTCAGCCCCAAAGGCAGCGAAGGTTACATTGTGCACACACCCGAAGCGAGCATCGAATGCCGGCAAGTGGTGTTTGCCATCAACACCTTTGCCGGTCTCAACAACAGCCGTGCCGTGCGCCCGCTCACCCGCAAAGCCATGCCGGTGAGCACATTTATCATCGCCACCGAGCCCTTGGGCGAAGCGGCGCGCGATCTAATCCGCAACAATATGGCCGTGTGCGACAACCGCCACATTCTCGATTACTACCGCCTCAGCGCCGATGGCCGCCTGCTTTTCGGCGGCAAAGACAGCGAATGGATACACGACGCCCGCCGCATGGCCAAAGCCGTGCGCCGCGACATGCTCAAAGTGTTTCCGCAGCTCGAAAGCGCCCGCATCGAATATGCTTGGGGCGGCGATTGCGACATCACCCTCAACCTCGCGCCGCATTTCGGCCGCCTCAACAAACAGCTTTACTTTATGCAAGGCTATTCCGGCCACGGCATGGCGCTCACCGGCATAGCCGGGCTGGCCGCCGCCGAAGCCATTATGGGTGACGGCAACCGCCTGGCCCATTTCGAACACCTGCACCACCGCAACATCATCGGCGGACGCTACTTGCGCATTCCCGCCTCGATGATAGGCTCCACCTACTACCGCCTCAAAGACGCCCGCTGATGACCGATTATTCCGCCGAACTCGCCCGCATTTTGCCCGGCCAAACCCACACCATCGCACGCCACAACCTGCCCAACGGCCAAATCGTGTGGGTGCGCCAAACCGGCAAAACCATACCGCAATGGCGCTACAGCCTGCTCGGTTTTGTTGCCCGCCACCTGCGCCTGGGTGCCTTGCAGCCCGTGCCCAATGCCGGCGGCAGCGAAGCCATCGCCACCGAAGCCGCGCGCCTGCGGGCGCTGGCCGCGCACGATATCCGCGCCCCGCGCCTTTTGGCCGAATCGGCCGGCGGCCTGATGTTTACCCATATCGGCGAACACACCTTGCTGCACCACATCGAAAACAGCCCCGAGCGCCTCGACTACTGGCAGCAAGGCCTCGCCGCCATCGAGCGGGTGCACCGCAGCGGCCAATACCTGAGCCAAGCCTTTGCCCGCAACATCATCGTGTGCAACGACAGCCAAATCGGCTTTATCGACTTTGAAGACGATCCCGGCCGATACATGCCGCTTGAGCGCTGCCAAAGCCGCGATTATCTTTGCTATCTGCAATCTTCCGCCGTGTGGCTGCAAAAACACGGCCTGCTCGATCAAGCTGCCGCCATCTGGCGGCAACATGCCGCCGGCCTGCCCGCCGCCCTGCGCACGCCCATAGAAAGCGCCATCCGCCCGATTGGCTGGATGCGCCATCTGCAAGCCGGCTTTTGGGGCAACGACACCTTGCGCCTGGCCGCACTCGCCGCCTTATTCGAGCAGGAAAAATAGCGGCGCTATGCCGCACAAGCACGGTTAGCGAGAAACGGCGTTGGC
The DNA here is from genome assembly GCF_004341385.1 of Uruburuella suis. GTDB lineage: Bacteria > Pseudomonadota > Gammaproteobacteria > Burkholderiales > Neisseriaceae > Neisseria > Neisseria suis. Next base: position 32,941 of record NZ_SLXE01000010.1, on the reverse strand, counting down.
GTGTGTTTGAAATATTCATGCCGTCTGAATCATCTGTTTCAGACGGCATTGTTTTGTTTTATACCCATTCAAAAAAAGTAAGCTTATACCCATTCTAAAAAAATAACCTTACCAAATAAAAGCAGTTTGACAGCACCATCCGCGTAGGTCGGATTCTTGAATCCGACGTTTGGCCAACGGCCAAAGCAATGTGCATGCCTTGCTCTGCAAACAAGTGTCGGATTCGAGAATCCGACCTACAGGCTACGCGCTATCACGGCGTAGGTTGGGTTGCCAAACCCAACGTTTCAGACGGCCTGTGGGCTTGTTGGGTTTTCAACCCAAGCTACCCGTTGTGCCACTTTTTCGTGCATTCCACTATAGTACGGCAAGGCGAGACAACGAAGTTAGGTTATTTTTTTGAATGGGTATAAGCTTATTTTTTAGAAAGGGTAGCAGCCAACCTACGTCTGCTGTATCAGTGGCGCGGTGCAGCCAAAGCGCAATCAATAAAAACTTGAGGTCATTTAATGGATGGACATTTGCAAAAACAGCGGCATTTTTTATAAACAGATATTGATTCAAAATACAGGCCGTCTGAAAACTTTCAGACGGCCTGATATTATTTTTACCGTAGCTACGTACGCCGAGCGGAGAAACCATGTTGCACAGCAAGGCCGTCTGAAAAAACTTTCAGACGGCCTGTGGTTTTATTTCATATCGGCTTAACGGATATCGGCGTAGCGGGCGCGGAAGTTATCGGTGGGATAAAGATTGTAGGCAGCACCGTCGGTGTCGCCGATGTAGGCAAATTTCACGCTGTCGTCGCTTTTAGCAGGGCGGTGCGGCACGGCGCGGGGTTGCTCTTTGGTCACGGCAGACAAATCGCCGTGCGGCTGGTAGCCGTAAGGATAGCTGTCGGTGGGTGCGCCGCTGGCCATGGCAGAAGCAGCGATCAGGCTCATTACGGTGGCGAGTGCGAATTTTTTCATGATGTTTGTCCTTTTCAAAAAAGTGGTTGATGTGTTGTTGAATCGATGAGTGCATTGTAGGCGGCCGACCGGGTGAAATATAGCTACATTTTGTTGAAGCTTGGTTTCCTCATGGGAAATGTAATGGAATATGTGCATGTAAATTTATCATTTAAAGAAAGTTAACGGTTTGCAGGATTTTTTACACCACGCGCCGGGTATGCGACGGCTTTAGCGGTTAAGAAAAGTGAATGGCCGACTTTTTTCTTTACGTTTATTGGAAAAAGGCGATAACGGCAACGTGAAGATTTTGGTTTGAATGGAATTTTGATATACTGCGCGGTTGGATTTTTTATCGGATAATGTTTCAGACGGCCTCTGCAGATTGAGCGGCCGTCTGAAAAATGGAATGCTTATGTTGCTGGATTTAAATGCTTATTCTTGGCCGGTGTTCAAGAAAGAAATCAATAAGCTCGCTGTGCTGGCGCTGCCGATGCTGGTGGCGCAGGTGGCGCAGGTGGGCATCGGCTTTGTCGACACGGTGATGGCCGGCGGCGCGGGCAAAGATGATTTGGCGGCAGTGGCGCTGGGCAGCAGCGTGTTTGCCACGATTTACATTACCTTTATGGGGGTGATGACGGCGCTCAATCCGATGATTGCCCAACTTTTCGGCGCGGGCAAGGCCGATGAAGTGGGCGAAACGGGTCGGCAAGGGATTTGGTTCGGCGTGATGCTGGGCATTATCGGTATGCTGCTGATGTGGCTTTTGGTGTGGCCGTTTCAGGCTTGGCTGAGCTTGAGCGACAAGGTTGAAAATATGATGGCCTTGTATATGTTTTTCACCGGCCTGGCCATGCCGGCGGCGATGGTGCATCGCGCGCTGCATGCTTATGCTTCGAGCCTGAACCGGCCGCGGGTGATTATGATTGTGAGCTTTTTGGCATTTTTGCTGAATATTCCGCTCAATTATGCCTTTGTTTACGGCAAATTCGGCATGCCGGCGCTGGGTGGCGCGGGCTGCGGCGTGGCCACGGCGGTTGTGTTTTGGTTTAATGCGCTGGTGCTGTGGCTTTATGTGGCCAAGCAGCAGTATTTCCGCAAATTCAAGCTGATGGATAAATTCAGCAAGCCCGACGGCCGCGCATTCAAGCAAATTTGGAAGCTGGGCATGCCGATTGGTTTGTCGTTTTTCTTAGAAGTGAGCCTGTTTTCGTGCATCGTGTTTTTGGTGGCGCGCTTGGGCGAGGATTATGTGGCGGCGCAGCAAGTGGTGATCAGCCTCACCGGTGTGATTTATATGATTCCGCAAAGCGTGGGCGCGGCAGGCACGGTGCGGGTGGGCTATTCGCTCGGCCGCGGCGAATATGTGCGCGCGCGTTATGTGGCCGGGGTGTCGCTGGTGTTGGGACTGGTGCTGGCGGTGCTCACGGCCTTGCTGTTGGTGTTGTTCCGCCACCCGCTGGCAGGCATGTATACGGATGACGCGGGCGTGTTGGCGATTGCGGCCACGGTGCTTTTGTTTGCGGCGGTGTTTCAATTGGCCGATGCCACTCAATGTGTGGCTTCTTATGCGCTGCGCGGCTATAAAATCACCCGCGTGCCGATGCTGATTCATGCGGTGGCGTTTTGGGGCTTCGGCCTGCTGCCGGGCTATTGGCTCGCTTATGGGCGCGATATGGGCATTTACGGCTTTTGGATGGCGTTGGTGCTCTCGCTCACGGTGGCGGCGGTGTGGCTGGTGTGGTATTTGGAAATCAGCAGCCGCGCAATGGCTTCGCGAAAAAGGATGTTGTGATGCAGCTTGAAGAATATGTGGATTTAACCGCGCTCAACACATTCGGCTTGCGCGCCCGCGCCCGCTATTTCGCGGCGCTGGCCGATGCGGCTGATTTGCCGGCGCTGGTGCAGCGGCCCGAATTCGACCGCCGCACGGTGCTGTGGCTGGGCGGCGGCAGCAATGTATTGTTGATGCAGGATTATCCCGCGCTTGTGGTGCACATGGAAAACAAAGGCGTGCGCGAAACGCACCGTTCAGACGGCCTTGTGTATATCGAAGCGCAAGCCGGTGAAGTTTGGCATGATTTTGTGTTGCACACGCTGGATATGGGCTTGTGCGGGTTGGAAAATCTGAGCCTGATTCCGGGCACGGTGGGCGCGGCACCGGTGCAGAATATCGGCGCCTACGGCGTGGAAGTGAAAGACCTTATCCATTCGGTGCGCTGCTTTGATTTGGACACGCTCGATTTTGTGGTGTTGGGCAATGCCGATTGCCGCTTTGCTTATCGCGACAGCTTGTTTAAACACTCAGGCAAAGGGCGCTATGTGATTTGCGCGGTGACTTTTGCGCTGAAAACGCATTTCAGCGCCAATGCGCGCTATGGCGATTTGGCGGCGGTGCTGGCTGAGCGCTGCGCGGGCAGAGCAGCCACGGCCAAAGATGTGTCGGCCGCCGTGTGTGCCATCCGCTCGGAAAAGCTGCCCGACCCGGCTTTGCTCGGCAATGTGGGCAGCTTTTTCAAAAATCCGATTGTGAGCGCGGCGCAAGCAGCGGCGTTGCAGGCACAATATCCGGACATGCCGCATTATCCGCAGGCCGACGGCACGGTGAAGCTGGCGGCGGGCTGGCTGATCGACCAATGCCGTCTGAAAGGTTTTCAAATCGGCGGCGCAGCGGTGCATGAGCGCCAGGCGCTGGTGTTGGTAAACAAAGCGCAGGCCGCCGCGGCAGATGTGCGCGCGCTGGCCGATCATGTGCGTGAGCGTGTAGAGGCGCGCTTTGGCGTGATTTTGTTTGCCGAGCCCGATTGGTTGCCGCCCTCTTTTGGTATATGATAGCGAATCCGGCTTCGGTTGACAGTTAACCATGTAGGCATTTTCTGCCCAAAATAAACGATGCCCATAAAATGCCGATGCCCGGTTTAAAAAACAAAAAGCCTGCAAATTATGCTGTAAGGTTTGTTCGAAGGCTTTGAATACACCGTTTGCAAAGAAATCGCTTGAAAGCCGAATGCGGCGGCATGGTGCGCCCACTTTTTAAACAAAGCCGCCATTGCTTGAGGAGAAATATACATGACCAAAGATACACGGCCCAACACCTATAGCCGTATTGTCGAAGCCAGCCTGATGCTGTTTAACGAAGAGGGCGAGCGCAATATCAGCACCAACCACATCGCCGCGCATTTGGGCATCAGCCCGGGCAATCTTTATTATCATTTTCGCAATAAAGATGAAATCATCGTGCAGCTTTTCAAACGCTACAGTGAAGATTTGCTGCACTATCTGCGCCGGGTGGTGCTGCCCAAAAATGTGTGCGATGCCATCCGCTATATGGCCGGCATTTATGATGTGATGTGGCGCTACCGCTTTTTATTCAGCGATGTCAACGCTTTGCTGGCCCGCAGCGCCGAGCTTCTGGGCGAACACAATAATTTTACCCATGCCAAAGTGTCGCCGCTGCTGGTGGAATTGCTCACGCAGCTCAATAAAGAGGGCATTATCCGCGCCGATGCCACCGCCATGAACGATTTGGCGCTCAATATCTGGATGATCACCAAATATTGGTTCGATTTCGACGGCTCGCTGCGCGGCCGGGCGAAGCTGACGGAAGATTCCAAAGTGCGCGGCGTGCAGCGCACCCTCAGCCTGCTGCGCCCTTATCTGATAGAAAACCAAGTGGGCGAATTCGACCAAACGCTCGCCGCATTGAGCCTGACTTCCGATTGCATGACGCAAAACGAAATGAGTTGAGCAGGCTCCTATACACGCCACAGAAAAAGCCTATTCCTGCTTTTTTCTGTGGCTTTTTTGTGGCCGTCTGAAAGCAAAATGATTGAATAAGCAATTGAAAATAAGCAGAATAATAAATTATACCGTTCATATATTTGATAATGAAAATCAGTAAATATCTGAATTCAATAAAATTTTTAGACTATTTGCGTGTAATGAATTACAATTTATTACAAAAAGGTGTCGTGAAGCAATATATAAATGATTTCGACGGGCCTAGCCCGCATGCACACACCGGCACCCCCCCCAAAGGCCGTCTGAAAAGCGGCGGCAGGCAAGCAGGAACATTACCATGAATCTAAACAGACGGCAGTTTTTCAAAGTCACCGCTGCGGGTGCCGGCGCATCCGGCTTGGCGGTAATGGGCATGATGCCCACCAACGCCTGGGCCGAAGTGCGCCAATACAAATTATTGCGCGCCTCGGAAACCCGCAACAACTGCACCTATTGCTCGGTGGGCTGCGGCACCATTCTTTATAGTTTGGGCGACGGCTCCAAAAATGCCAAAAAATCCATCTTCCACATCGAGGGCGACCCCGATCATCCGGTGAGCCGCGGCTCTTTGTGCCCAAAAGGCGCTTCGCTGCTGGATTTTATCCACAGTAAAAACCGCCTGCATTTTCCCGAAGTGCGCGAGCCGGGCAGCAATGAATGGAAGCGCATTTCCTGGCACGAAGCACTCAGCCGCATCGCCCGCCACATCAAAACCGACCGCGATGCCAACCTGATTGTGCAAAATGAAAACGGCGTGCCGGTGCACCGCCTGCCCACCTTGGGCATGCTCACTGCTTCCGCCTCATCGAATGAAACCGGTATTCTCACCCAAAAATGGATGCGCTCGCTCGGCATCGTGGCCACCGATGCGCAGGCGCGCGTGTGCCACGGCCCCACCGTGTCGGCACTGGCCTCCACCTTCGGCCGCGGCGCGATGACCAACACCTTTGTCGACATCCAACATGCCGACATGATTATGGTGATGGGCGGCAACGCTGCCGAAGCGCACCCGGTGGGCTTTAAATGGGTGATTGAAGCGAAAAAGAAAAAAGGCACCAAATTATATGTGGTCGACCCGCGTTTCAACCGCACCGCCGCCGTGGCCGATTTTTATGCCCCTTTGCGTTCGGGCAGCGACATCGCCTTTTTGGGCGCGCTGATCAATTGGCTGATTGAAAACGACAAAATCCAGTGGGAATATGTCAAAGCCTACACCAACGCCAGCTTTATCGTGGCCGAAGGTTTTGATTTTGACGAGGGCATGTTCAGCGGCTACGACGACGGCAAAAAACAATACAACAGCGACAGCTGGTTTTACGAGCTGGATACTAACGGCTACGCCAAAACCGACCCCACCTTGCAACACCCGCGCAGCGTTTGGCAGCTGCTCAAGCAGCATTATTCGCGTTACACGCTGGATATGATGAGCACGCTGTGCGGCACCAGCAAAGAAGATTTCCTCACCATCGCCAAAGCCTGGGGCGAAACCGCCGTGCCCAACAAAACCGGCACTATTCTTTATGCCTTGGGCTGGACCCAGCACACCACCGGCACGCAAATGATCCGCACCATGGCAATGGTGCAGCTTCTGCTCGGCAATATCGGCATGTCCGGCGGCGGCGTGAACGCTTTGCGCGGCCACTCCAATATTCAGGGCTTGTCGGATTTGGGCTTGCTCTCCACCATGCTGCCGGCTTATTTGGTGCTGCCCAACGAATTCCGCCACCCCACTTTTGCCGATTATCTGGAAAAGCAAACCCCCAAAGCCTTGCAGCCGGGGCAGCTCAATTATTGGAGCAACACGCCCGCCTTTTTTGTCAGCTTTCTGAAATGGATGTATGGCGAAAACGCCACCAAAGAAAACAATTGGGGCTACGATTGGCTGCCCAAATGGGACAAGATGTATGACGTGCTGCAAATGACCGAGCTGATGCATCAGGGCAAGGTAAACGGCTTGCTGGTGCAAGGCTTTAATGCGCAAGGCTCATTCCCCGATGCCAACCGCGTAACCGAGGCTTTTTCCAAGCTGAAATTTATGGTGGTGATGGATCCGCTCGACACCGAAACCGCCACTTTCTGGCAAAACCACGGCGATGCCCACGATGTGGACACAGCCAGTATCCAAACCGAAGTGTTCCGCCTGCCCACGCCTTGTTTTGCCGAAGAGGCCGGCTCGATTGTGAATTCTTCGCGCTGGCTGCAATGGCACCACCCCGGTGCCAAACCGCCCAGCGAAGCGCTGCCCGATTTGGAAATTTTGGGCGAATTGCACATGCTCTTGAAAGAGATGTATGAAAAAGAGGGCGGCACTGCACCAGAGCCGATTACCAAGCTGCACTGGCGCTATGAAAACCCCTACGGCCCCACGCCGGAAGAAATGGCGAGAGAATCCAACGGCTACGCGTTGGCCGACATTAAAGACGCCGATGGCAATATTGTGCGCAAAAAAGGCGAGCTGCTCGACGGCTTTGCCCAACTGCGCGACGACGGCAGCACCGAATGCGCCACTTGGATTTTTTTCCGGCTCGTGGACGCAGCAGGGCAACCAGATGGATCGGCGCGACAACACCGACAGCGGCTTGGGCAACACACCCAAATGGGCATGGGCATGGCCGGCCAACCGCCGCATTCTCTACAACCGTGCCTCGTGCGACCCCAGCGGCAAGCCGTGGGATCCCAACCGCGTGCTGATTCATTGGGACGGTAAAAAATGGGTTGGTGCCGATGTGCCCGACTTCAAGGCCGATGCCGCCCCCGATTCGGGTATGAACCCGTTTATCATGAACGAAGAAGGCGTAGGCCGCCTGTTTTGCGCGCGCAAATTGGTAGACGGCCCCTTCCCCGAGCATTACGAGCCGCTCGAATCGCCCATCGGCACCAACCCGCTGCACCCGAAAGTGGTGCAATCGCCCGCCATGCGCCTGTTTGACAGCGTGAAAGAGCGCATCGGCACACACGAAGAATTTCCGCATGTGGGCACCACTTACCGGCTCACCGAGCATTTCCAATTTTGGACTAAATCGGTGAAATTGCTGATGATTGCGCAGCCGCAGCAATTTATCGAAATCGGCGAAGAGCTGGCCAAAGAAAAAGGCATAGCAAAAGGCGATTGGGTGAAAGTGAGCTCCAAGCGCGGCTGGATTAAGGCTAAGGCCGTGGTCACCAAGCGCATGATGCCTTTGCAGATTAACGGCAAAACCGTGCATCAAATCGGCATTCCGCTGCATGGCGGTTGGGTAAACGTATCCGGTGAGAAGCAGTTTATTGTGAACACGCTCACCCCGTTTGTGGGCGACTGCAACACCCAAACGCCGGAATACAAAACCTTTTTGGTCAACATCGAGAAAGCATAAGGAGCGCACACATGGCATTGCAATCATTAGACATCAAACGCCGCTCCGCCACCGCCGGCATCACCCCGCCGCCGGGCGTGCGCCAGCCGATGGAAGTGGCCAAGCTGATCGATGTCACCACCTGCATCGGCTGCAAAGCCTGCCAGGTGGCTTGCTCGGAATGGAACGACATCCGCGACGAAATCGGCACCAACCACGGCGTGTACGACAACCCGATGGACATGACGTCCAAAAGCTGGACGGTGATGCGCTTTAGCGAAGTGGAAGAAAACGGCAAGCTCGAATGGCTGATCCGCAAAGACGGCTGCATGCACTGCGCCGACCCGGGCTGCCTGAAAGCCTGCCCCTCGCCCGGCGCAATTATCCAATATCACAACGGCATCGTGGATTTTCATGAAGAAAACTGCATCGGCTGCGGCTATTGCATTTCCGGCTGCCCGTTCAACGTGCCGCGCATCGACAAAAAAGACCATCGCGCCTATAAATGCACGCTGTGCTCCGACCGCGTGGCGGTTGGCCAAGAGCCGGCCTGTGTGAAAACCTGCCCCACCGGCGCCATTCAGTTCGGCACCAAGGAAGACATGAAGCAGGTGGCGGCCGAGCGCATTGTCGATTTGAACCAGCGCGGTTATGAAAAAGCCGGCCTTTACGACCCCGAAGGCGTGGGCGGCACCCATGTGATGTATGTGCTGCACCATGCCGACAAGCCAGGGCTCTATCACGGCTTGCCGGAAAACCCCAGCATCAGCCCCACGGTGAAGCTGTGGAAAGGCTTTTTGAAGCCGTTGGCCACCATCGGCATTGCCGCGGCCACGCTCACCGGCTTCTTCCATTACATCACCGTAGGCCCCAGCACGGCCGAACCGGAAGAAGATGAGCCTGAAGTAATCGGTTTGGACGGCAAAAACCTGAAGGGTGAGGAGGACGCATAATGAAAGAAAAACTGATTCAGCGCTATAAGCGCAGCGAGCGCATCAACCACTGGATTGTGGCGGTGTGTTTTATGTTGCTGGCCATTTCCGGCCTGGCGTTTTTCTATCCGGCCTTTTTCTGGCTCACCGGCGTGTTTGGCACGCCGCAGCTGGCGCGCATCATCCATCCCTTTGTGGGCGTGGTGATGTTTATCGGCTTTACGGTGCAGTTTTTCCGCTATTGGAAATACAATTTCATCGATAAAGAAGACATCAAATGGATGAAATCGGTGAAAACCGTGCTCAAAGGCCACGAAACCGGCGATATAGGCAAGTATAATGGCGGCCAAAAAGGCATGTTTTGGCTGATGACCGCCTGCATGGCGGTGCTGCTGTGCACCGGCTTTATCGCTTGGCGGCCTTATTTTGCCGAGATGTTCCCGATTCCCGTAATCCGCCTGGCCTTGCTGTTTCACGCTTGGGCCGCGCTGATTCTGATTGCCGGCATCATCGTGCATGTGTATGCGGCGTTTTGGGTGAAAGGCACCATCCGCGCCATGGTGGAAGGTGTGGTCACGCAAAACTGGGCGAAAAAACACCACCCGCGCTGGTATCGCGAAATGATGGCGAAAAATGCCGAAGCCGAACGTGAAAAAGGCAATAAATCATCGTGATGTGCGAGCGCAGGCAATAATGATATGAGGCCGTCTGAAACCTTTCAGACGGCCTTTGGGTTGCTTTTTTTCCAGGTGTTTTTCCCGACCAGCCCATCGCTTGATTTCTATAGATTAGGCCGTCTGAAACGTTGGGTTTGACAACCCAGCCTACCTCGTTGTGGTGCGTCGTTTTGTATCACTTTTTCTTGCATTCACCTATAAAATACCGGCAAAACCGCCGGTAGGGCTAGCGGAGTGTAAGCATGCGCATGCACCTGAGCTTATCATCTAAAACGCGGATAAGCAGTAATTTAACAATTTAACTATTTGTTTGATTTTGCATTATCTTATTTTAAGCATGGCCGTTTCAGGCCGTCTGAATACAAACGTTTCATGAACACAGAAATCTTCACTCCGCACCATCTGCACCGTATCAATGGCGGCGGCATTCGCGAAGCCGACGATATGCTGGCCGAAGAAGCGCCGGTGGCGCTGGTGTATAACGGCATCGCCCATGTGGTGCTGATGGCCACACCCGCCGATTTACCTGAGCTGGCATTGGGCTTCAGCCTGAGCGAAGGCATTTTGCAGCAAGCACGCGAAGCTTACGATATCGAAGTGCAACAAGGCTGCAACGGCATCGAAGTGCATTTGGAAATTGCTTCCGAGCGCTTTCAAGCTTTGAAAGCGCGCCGCCGCAGCATGAGCGGGCGCAGCGGCTGCGGGCTGTGCGGCATCGACAGCCTCGCCGCCGTGCAAACCGCTTTGCCCAAGGTGATGCGCGGCAGCGTTATTCAGGCAGCCGATATTCAAACGGCTCTAGCCGATCTGCACAAGCACCAGCATTTGCGCAGCCAAACCGGCGCCGCACACGGCGCGGCTTGGGTGGAGCAAGGCATTATCCGCCATGCGTTTGAAGACATCGGCCGCCACAATGCGCTCGACAAGCTGCTGGGCTTCGGTGCGCGCGGGCAAATCGATTGGCAGCAAGGCTTTGTGTTAATTTCCAGCCGCGCCAGCTATGAAATGGTGGCCAAAGCGGCCATGCTCGGCATCGGTTGCGTGGTGGCCGTGTCTGCGCCCACTGCACTGGCCGTGCGCATGGCCGAAGCGGCCGGCATCACCTTGGCGGGTTTTGCCCGGCCGCAGCAATTCGGCGTGTATAGCCATCCGCAGTTTATTGCTGCATAGTTTTTAATTTAAAGTAAAGCTTAAAGCGGTTGGATTGCTTGGCTGCCTATTGAATTGGGCCGTATAAGGACAACCCGCTCAGCGTGCCCACAATTTTGCTTGCTTGTTTGAATAGGTTTCAGACGGCCTCAAGCCCCGTTTTATTCACAGAAAGAAATCATGACCACTCCCATCAAACCGATTGAAAAAGGCCTGTTTCACACCCCGTTTTGGCTGGCGCCCGCTGCCGATGTGTTTGCACAGCGCAGCGTGCGCTTTCAAGAATTGGCCGAAGCCGAGGGCAGCCAATGGCGCGACTATCTCGCTTTGTTGGGCAAGCTCGCGGCGGCGCAGCAGGCCGTAGCAGCCAAACATGCGTTTGCCCTCCCGCCCACGCATCAGGGGCGCACCGTGCTGCCGGAAGCCGCATTGGGCGATGTGCCCGTCGATTTTTACCCGGTGTTGACCGACTTATTGGCCGAAATCGGCACACAGGCGCCCGCAAACGTGCAGGCTGAATTAAACACGCTGGCCGCCTTGCCGCGCGAAGCCGCCGAAGCGCTGGCCTCGCGCGTGCTCACCGGCAACAGCGCGCCTGAAGAGCAAACGGCCGTGGTGTGGGTGCAGGCAGCGCTGCAAATTATCTGGACGGCATGGGCGGCGCAGCTGATTGAAGACGCGGTGCCGCCGGTGCAAGAGCGCACACATTGCCCTTGCTGCGGCACCGAAGCCGTAGGCAGCGTGGTGCTGGCCAAAGGCGACACCGCCGGTTTCCGCTATATGCATTGCCCGCATTGCAACAGCCGCTGGAATGTCTTACGCGCCAAATGCCCCACTTGCGGCGACAGCAGCGGCGTGGGCATACAAGAGCTGGAAACCGATGCCAGCCCCGCCCAAACCGCGCCTTTGCTGGCTGCCAAAGCCGAAAGCTGCGAAGTGTGCCGCAGCTACCGCAAGCTCTACCGCCTCGATAAGCAGCAATATGCCGACCCCGTGGCCGATGATTTGGCCTCATTGGCGCTGGATATTTTGGTGGGTGAAGCAGGCTATGCGCGCGCGGGGCATAATCCGTTTTTGCTGCTGACAGAATAAACAAACGATGCACTGCAAACCAAGGCCGTCTGAAAGCTTTTCTTTTCAGACGGCCTTGGCTTTTATAAGTCGAGCGGCCTTGGCTTGCGGCGCAATGTTGGTTAAGCTGTCATCATCAGGCCGCGCCCTGCCGGCAGTCAAACCCGTTGAACGATATAGTGGAATGTAAGAAAAAGTGATACAAAACTACGCACTATAATGGAGTAAGTTGGCTTGTCAAACCCAACGTTTCAGACGGCCTGTGGGCTTGTTGGGTTTTCAACCCAACCTACCTGTTGTGTCACTTTTTTATGCATTCCACTCTAAGTAAAAAAGGAGAACATCATGGACATCACCCAAACCCGTAACACCCCCGCCGAGCGCATCAGCAAGAAAACCTATTTCCGCGAGCTGAAACATTTGCAGGCCGAATTGGTGGCCTTGCAGCGCTGGGTGGTGGAAAAAGGCATGAAAGTCTGCATTATTTTCGAAGGCCGCGACGGCGCAGGCAAAGGCGGCGTGATCAAAGCCATCACCGAGCGCACCAATCCGCGCATATTCCGAGTGGAAGCGCTGCCGGCACCCACCGAGCGTGAAAAAAGCCAGCTTTATCTGCAACGTTATTTCTCAAAGCTGCCCGCCGCCGGCGAAATCGTAATTTTCGACCGCAGCTGGTATAACCGCGCCGGCGTGGAGCGGGTGATGGGTTTTTGCACCGAAGAAGAGGCGAAAAAATTTTTAGACACGGTGCCGTTTTTGGAAAAAGCCTTGGTGGAAAACGACATTATCTTGTTGAAATACTGGTTGGAAGTGGACATGGAAGAGCAGGAGCGCCGCCTCAAAGGGCGCATCAGCGACGGGCGCAAAGTGTGGAAGCTCTCGCCGATGGATTTGGAATCTTACCACCGCTGGTATGATTACTCACGCGCCCGCGATGCCATGCTGCAAGCATCCGACACGGCTTGGGCGCCTTGGTTTGTGGTGGATTCCAACGACAAGAAAAAAGCACGCCTCAATATCATCGCCCATTTGCTTTCCTATATTCCCTACGAGCATCTGGCGCTGCCCAAAGTGGATTTCCCGGCGCGGCAAAAGCCAAACGGCTACACCGTGCCGCGCCGCGTTTATCATTATGTGGAAGACCGTTACGGCAAAGCAGATTGATGTTTCAGCAATGAATAAGGCATATTGATGCTTAAACACGGGGCCGTCTGAAACCTTTCAGACGGCCCCGTGTTTAATACCCATTCAAAATAAGCTTACAGGGCGGCACAACACAGTAAGGTCATTTTTTTGAACGGGTATAACCATTTAATTCAATACGCAGCGCCCTATTCTTTACATAATTTCAATCTCTGCTAAATCATACCTAAATCTGGCCGCCTACAATGCAAGGCATCAGGCAGCGCCTCACCAAGCTGCTCCGACCGCAACCCAAACCTGGAGACACACCATGAAAACCCGCAACCACACCGTTACCGCCATCATCGCCGCTTTCGTATTGGCCGCCACAGGCGGTGCCGCCCTTGCCGCCACCGGCAGCGATACATCCTCGGAAGCCGGCCGCGCCGCCCTTGCCGTGGCACAAGCCAAAATCTCACCGGCGCAAGCCATTGCCGCAGCCGAAGCCAAAGCAGGCGGCAAAGCCACCGGCATAGATTTGAAACACAAAAACGGAGCGACTTACTATAAAGTGGAAACCCGCCAAGGCAACCAAGAGCACAAATTGGAAATCGACGCACAAAGCGGCCAAGTGTTAAACAGCAAAACCAAAACCGAAAAAGATGCGCCGCCCCAAGCCAAGATTTCCTTGCAGCAAGCCATCGCTGCGGCCGAAGCCAAAGTGGGCGGCAAAGCCATCGAAGCCGATTTAGAGCATGAAAAAGGCAGCGTTGTTTACGATGTCGAGGTATTGGCAGCCAACGGCACCAAACACGATGTCAAAGTCAACGCCGACAACGGCCAGGTGATTTCCTCAAAAGTCGATCACCCCGATTGATACACACCGCACCGCCAGCCCATCCGGCTGGCGGTTTGGCGGCAGAGCAGGCATACTGGGCTTGATGCAGCAAAAGTGCACTTTGCTGCCGGCATTTTTTTGCCTGCCCCTTTGCCGATTATTGCGATTATTGATTGAAAGCACCTTTGCCTGCAAAGCTTTCAGACGGCCTCTGATACAGGATTTCCCCATGCGCGTATTACTGGTAGAAGACGACAACATGATAGGCGAAGCCCTTGCCGCCGGCCTGAAAGATGCCCGCTATGCGGCAGATTGGGTGAAAAACGGCCGCACCGCGCTCGATGCCTTGGCCGCACAGGCTTACGATTTGGTGCTGCTGGATTTGGGCTTGCCGCAAAAAGACGGCTTGGCCGTGTTGGCCGAAATCCGCAACAGCGGCAAGCCTGTGCCGGTGTTGATTGTCACCGCCCGCGACGATATCCACAGCCGCCTGAGCGGCCTCGACGGCGGCGCAGACGACTACATCATCAAGCCTTTCGACATGGCCGAATTATTGGCGCGCATGCGTGCGGTTTTGCGCCGCCACAACCATTGCGCCTCACCGCTGCTCGACAACGGCATCTTGTCGCTCGATCCCGCAAACTACACCGTTTTTCGCTACGCCCACAACGAAACCCTGATTTTATCCGGCCGTGAATTTTCCATTCTGCAAGCGCTGATGCTGCGTCCGGGCATTATTTTGTCGCGCGCCGAGCTGGAAGACAAAGTGTATGGCTGGGGTGAAGAAGTGGAAAGCAGCGCCATTGATTATCTGATTCATTCCTTGCGCAAAAAGCTCGGTGCCGACAGCATCAAAAACATTCGCGGCGTCGGCTGGATGGTGCCCAAAGCCGGTGAAAGCACACCATGAGCCGCCCCGCCGCTTCCATGCAATTAAACCTGTCGCTGTGGCTGAGCGCCGCCGTGCTGCTGGCAGCGGCTGCGGCCGGCATTTTGTCGTTTATCTCGATGTATCGCGAAGCCAACGACCTGCAAGACCAAATGCTGCAACAAACCGCCGCGCTCATCAACCCTGCCGCCCTGCCGCCGCGCGCCGACAACACCGACAGCGATGTGCGCATCCACATTCAGCCGCTCGAGAGCAGCGCCCCACAGCACTATGCCCTGCCCGCCCGCCTCTCAGACGGCCTGCACACCATCAGCCACGATGGCGACCGCTATCGGGTTTATGTTAAAACCTACCCGCAAGGGCAGCGGCTCGCCTTCATACAGGAAACCGAATTTCGCGATGAAGCCGCATACAACAGCGCCTGGCATGCTGTGGCACCATTATTGCTACTGCTTCCCGTGCTGACCCTGCTGAGCATCTTCACCATACGCCACATGCTCAGGCCGATGCGGCAATTATCCGAAACGCTGGAGCACCGCCCCAGCAGCGACCTCACGCCCTTGCCCGAAGCCCGGCTGCCGCGTGAAGTGTATGGCTTTGTTACCGCCATCAACCGCCTGCTCGGCCGCATCAACGAACACATGCAGCAGCAGCAGCGCTTTATCGCCGATGCCGCTCATGAGCTGCGCTCACCGCTCACCGCCCTATCGCTGCAAGCCGAGCGGCTGGCGCAAACCGACATGCCGGCCGCAGCCGCCGAGCGCCTGCATATTCTCAGCCAAGGCATTTTGCGCAGCCGCAAGCTGTTGGCGCAATTATTGGCGCTGGCCAAAGTGCAAAATCCCAGCGGGCAAGATAAGCAAACCCTTTCGCTGCACACCCTTTACCGACACACCATTCAAGATTTACTGCCCTTGGCCGAAGCCAAAAACATCGACTTAGGCATCGACGGCAGCCAAGATATTGTTTTGCACGCCCATGAGGCAGACATCCAATTATTGGTCAACACGCTGACCGACAACGCCATTCAATACACCCCGCCCGGCGGCCGCATCGATTTGCGTGCTGCACAGCAGGCCGGCAGCATCACGATTGAAATCGAAGACAACGGCCCGGGCATTCCCGCCGCCGAGCGCGCGCGCGTGTTCGACCCGTTTTACCGCATTTTGGGCAACGAAAGCGAAGGCACCGGCTTAGGGCTGTCTATCGCCAAAACCATCGTTGAGCGCAACCACGGCCACATCAGCCTGAATGATGCCGATGCTTTCGAACACGGCCTGAAAGTGACAGCCACTTTTCCGGCCCCGCCGGACAATGAAACGCATTCAAAAAAACAACCCGTTTGAGAATCTGCCCATAAAACCACAGGCCGTCTGAAAGCTTTCAGACGGCCTGTGGCGTGTTTGATACAAAACGTTTACATCAAACCTTTTTATACCAATTCAAAAAAGTAAGCTAACAAGGCGGCGAGCCGCAGACAGTACAACTAGTACGGCAAGGCGAGACAACGAAGTTAGGTTATTTTTTTGGATTGGTATTATAGTGGAATGCATAAAAAAAGTGATGCGTCGGGTAGGTTGGGTTGCAAACCCAACAAATCCAAAGGCCGTCTGAAACCTTGGGTTTATCAACCCACCCTACGCTGTTGCTGCCCATAAAACCGCAGGCCGTCTGAAAGCTTTCAGACGGCCTGCGGTGTGTTTGATGCAAAACGTTTACATCAAACCTTATTCCTTTATTTACTGCGCTTTGGCCACACGGCGCCAATGGTGCAGCAGCGGCTCGGTGTAGCCGCTGGGCTGCGTGGTGCCTTTAAACACCAAGTCGCAAGCCGCCAAAAATGCAGGCGAAGTGTCGAAGCGGCCGACCATGGGCGTGTAGAACGGGTCGCCGGCATTTTGGCCGTCCACCACCGCGGCCATGCGCGCCAGCGTTTCGCGCACCTGCGCTTCGCTCACCACGCCGTGCAGCAGCCAGTTGGCAATGTGTTGGCTGGAAATGCGCAAGGTGGCGCGGTCTTCCATCAAGCCCACATTGTGGATGTCGGGCACTTTCGAGCAACCCACGCCCTGCTCGATCCAGCGCACCACATAGCCCAAAATGCCTTGGCAATTGTTGTCGAGCTCTTGCTGAATCTCTTCTGCCGACCAATTGCGCGCCGCATCCACCGGAATGGTGAGTAAATCATCCAGATAAGCTTTCGGCTCTTGCGCAAGCAATTCTTTTTGCACATCAAACACATTCACCTGATGATAATGCAGCGCATGCAGCGTGGCGCCGGTGGGCGAGGGCACCCAAGCGGTGGTGGCGCCCGATTTGGGGTGGCCGATTTTTTGCTTGAGCATTTCGGCCATCAAATCGGGCATGGCCCACATGCCTTTGCCGATTTGCGCTTTGCCCGGCAGGCCGCATTGCAGGCCGACCTGCACATTGTTCAATTCATAAGCCTGAATCCATTTGCTCGCTTTCATGTCGCCCTTGCGCACCATCGCGCCGGCCAGCATGGAAGTGTGCATTTCATCTCCGGTGCGGTCGAGAAAGCCGGTGTTGATAAACACCACACGCTCGCGCGCTTCGTAAATGCAGGCGGCCAAATTCACCGAAGTGCGGCGCTCTTCATCCATAATGCCCATTTTGAGGGTGTTTTCCGGCAGCTTGGCCAGCGTTTCAATCGCGGCAAACAAATTATTGGCAAAGCGCACTTCTTCGGGGCCGTGCATTTTCGGCTTCACGATATACACCGAGCCTGAGCGGCTGTTGGTGTTTTCGCTGCGGTTGAGGTCGAATGGCGCAATCAGCGCGGTCATCACGCCGTCGAGTATGCCCTCGGGAATTTCATTGCCGTGTTTGTCGAGCACCGCCGGCGTGGTCATCAAATGGCCGACATTGCGGATAAACAGCAGCGAGCGGCCGGGCAGCTTGAATGTGCCGCTGCCGTCGGGTGTGGTGTATTCGCGGTCGGGATTGAGCGTGCGGGTGAAGGTTTGGCCGCCTTTGTGCACTTCTTCCACCAGCGTGCCGTTCATCAAACCGAGCCAGTTGGCATACACCAGCGCTTTGTCTTCGCCATCCACCGCCGTTACCGAATCTTCGCAATCCATAATGGTGGAGAGCGCGGCTTCGAGAATGACATCTTTCACACCTGCCGGATCTTGCGCGCCGATAGGGCTACTTTTGTCGATTAAAATATCGATGTGCAGGCCGTTGTGCAAAAACAATAACGATGTGGGCGCATCGGCGCTGCCGTTGTAGCCCGCGAATAATTCGGGCGCAGCCAAGCCGCTTTCGCTGCCGTCGTTCAATTTGGCATTCAGACGGCCTGCTTTCACCTGATAAGCCACCACGTCTTTATGGCTGCCGGCCGCCAAGGGAATGCTGCTGTCGAGCACATCGCGGGCAAACGCAATCACCGCATCGCCGCGCACCGGATTATAGCCCTTGCCCAGCGCCAAATCGCCGCTTTGATCGATGGCATCGGTGCCGTAGAGCGCGTCATACAGGCTGCCCCAGCGCGCATTGGCGGCATTTAAGGCATAGCGGGCATTGTTAATCGGCACCACCAGCTGCGGCCCCGCCTGCTCGGCCAATTCGCGGTCGACATTTTCCGTGGCGATTTTAAAATCCAACGGCGTGTCGACCAGATATTCCTGCTCGTTCAAAAAAGTTTTATAAGCCGCCAAATCGGCCACCGGGCCCGGATTGTTGCGGTGCCATTGGTCGATCTGCAGCTGGATGCGGTCGCGCTTTTCGAGCAAATCGCGGTTGAGCGGCGCAAATTTATGCACCAAATCGGAAAAGCCTTGCCAAAATGCCACGGCTTCTACGGCCGGATGCTTGGCTAACACTTCTTTTTCGATAAATTGATACAGATTTTTGTCTACCTGCAAATCGGCGGCGGGGATATAGCTATATGCCATTTGAATTCTCCTAATGTTCTTTTTCTGATGTGGGCTTATCCATCAAAGCTTATCGGCAAAATACCACTAATCTGAAGAATAATCCATAGCTTGCCCGCTTCTGTAGTGGAGTGAAAGCTCTTGTTTCAGACGGCCTTTTCAAAGGTTCAGGCCGTCTGAAAGCCATATGGTTCAGACGGCCTTTTGATTTGCGCCTTACTGCATCTGCTCATCCAAATATTCAATCCAATGCATCACCGGCGTAGCCGTGCCGCCCGCCAGATGGCCGATGCAGCCGATATTGGCCGATAAAACCACATCGGGTTTGAGCGCGTTTAAGCGGCTTAATTTGTTGTCGCGCAATTGTTGCGACAATTCGGGTTGGAAAAAAGAATAAGTGCCGGCCGAGCCGCAGCACAAATGCGCGTCTTGCGGCAGCAGCACAGTAATGCCCAATTCGGCAAACAGGCTTTCCACGCTGCCTTTGAGCTTTTGGCCGTGTTGCAGCGTGCAGGGCGGGTGGTAGGCGATGGTGTGCGCGGGCAGATTTGCCGGCAGCTTGGCTTGGATATTTTCGGTTTCGGCGGCCAATATTTCCACAATATCTTTGGCCGCGGCGCTGATGGCTGCGGCTTTTTCGGCATATTGTGCATCGTGTTGCAGATGATAGCCGTATTCTTTCACCGTTGCGCCGCAGCCTGAGGCGTTGATTAACAAGGCTTCTGCGCCCTGCTCCAGCAACGGCCACCAAGCATCGATGTTGCGGCGCATGTCGTTGAGGCTTTGGGCTTCGGCGCCCATGTGCAGATTAATCGCGCCGCAGCAGCCTGCGTTTTGCGGGCGCTGCAATTGGATGCCGAGCTTATCGAGCACGCGCAAGGTGGCGGCGTTGATATTGGGCGACATGCCCGGCTGCACGCAGCCTTCGAGCATAATCATTTTGCGCGGCCGGGCGTTTTGCGGAATGATGCCGGCGGCTTTTTCGGCCATCACTTTGCCGCGCAGCTTTTGCGGCAGCCACGGCCGCAGGGTTTGCGCCACGCGGTAAGTGCTTTCAAACGCAGTTCGGTTGAGCATCAGCCTGCGCAAGGCTTCGCGCCGGGCTTTTTCCGGCAGCGGGCGGCCGATCTGCTTTTCCACTTCGCTGCGGCCGATGTCGAGCAAATGGCCGTATTCCACGCCCGAAGGGCAGGTGGTTTCACAATTGCGGCAGGTGAGGCAGCGGTCGAGGTGGGTTTGAATCTGCACCGTGGCGCTCATGCCTTCGAGCACTTGCTTGATTTGATAGATGCGCCCGCGCGGGCCGTCGAGCTCGTCGCCGGTGAGCTGGTAGGTAGGGCATGTGGCGTTGCAAAAGCCGCAATGCACGCAGGTTTGCAGAATTTTGTCGGCAATTTTACCGCGCGGCGTGTGTTTGATGAAATCAGCCAGATGGGTTTGCATGGTGGTTGTTTCCGTTTTTTTGTTTTCAGACGGCCTGAGCATGTTTCAAACAACCATTCTGAAGGCCGTCTGAAAGCTTTTATACCAATCCAAAAAAATAACCTAACTTCGTTGGCTCGCCTAGCCGTACTAGGTGTACTGTCTTCGGCTCGCCGCCTTGTTAGCTTACTTTTTTGAATTGGTATTATGCCTGTTTTTTCAACATTGGATTTGCTGCATCAAGCCGGGAAAAACATGGTTAAAGCTTGGGGTAAAGCCGCCCCGGGTTGAAAATGCCGCTCGGGTCGAAGCTTTGCTTCAGGCGCTGGTTGATGGCCAGCAAGGCTTCGGGCAGCGGTGTGAACACGGTTTCGCCCACCGCCGCTGCGCCGCGAAACAGGGTGGCATGGCCGCCGGCATTTTGCGCGAGCGCGCGCATTTCCCGCGCGGCAGCACCGGTGCGGTACCAGCGCAGGCCGCCGCCCCACTCTATTGACGAGAGGCCGTCTGAATCGGCCACGGGCGCGGTGTCGGGCACGGATATGCGCCACAAGCGCTCGCCTTCGTTCAAATCAAATTCAGGCCGCGCCTGCTCGCGCACGGTTTGCCACCAGCTGCGCGAAGCGGCTTCGTTCATGCGCTCGCCGCCCAAAAGCTCAACGGCGGTTTTCACCCCCGCCTCCGTGCCGCACAGGCGCAGGCTCAACACACCGTCTGCCCAATAGCTTGCAGTGAGCGGCAGCGGCTGCCCCATCAGCGCATTGAGCGTGGGCACGGCTTCGGCGGCGCGGCTTTCAAATTGCAGCGTGGCTTCGGCAAAAGGCTGCGGCAACACTTTGAGCGATAGCTCGGTGATCACGCCCAGCGTGCCGAGCGAGCCGGCCAAAAGCCGCGCCACATCGTAGCCGGCCACGTTTTTCACCACCGTGCCGCCGAAATGCAGGTGCTCGCCGCGGCCATTGAGCAGGCGCGCACCGAGCACGAAATCTTTCACCGCGCCCGCATGTGCCCTTCTGGGGCCGGCCAAACCGGCGGCCACCGCGCCGCCTATGGTTGCACCGTCTCCGAAATGCGGCGGCTCAAACGGCAGGTTTTGGCGGCTTTCAGACAAGGCCGCTTCGATTTCCGCCAACGGCGTGCCGGCGCGCGCAGTGAGCACCAATTCGGCGGGATCGTAGGCCACGATGCCGCTGTGTTCGCGTGTGTCCAACACATCGGCATTTTCGGGCCGCGTTTGTTCGCCATAAAAATCTTTTGTGCCGCCGCCCTTGATAATCAGCGGAATGTGGCGGTGGGTGGCATGCAGAATCTGCTCGCGCATTCGGATAAAGGTTTGTTCCATAATTATTTTTCTTTCAGACGGCCTTAATCTTTCGACACCGCAATGGTGTGTTTGATGTGTTTTAAATTCGCCACAATCACAAATGTCATCATCACCAGCATGGCCCATGAGCTCCACTTGCTGATGTGCACCAACGACCATGCGCCGATTTGATTGGGATACTGCCAAATGCCGGCAAACGTGCTGATGTTTTCCGCCAGCCAGATAAAAAAGCCGATCAGCACAAAAGCCAGCAAAAGCGGCATTTTGCGTGTGCGGTCATAAGGCGTGAAATACACCGTGGTGCGCGCATAAAGCCCTAATGCAAATGCCGCCAAATACCAGCGGTAATCGCCGATATAGTGATGGCTGAAAAAATTCACATAAATAGCCGCGGCGGTGAGCGCGGCCAGCCAATAAGGCGGGTGGCTTTTAATCCGCAAATCCAGCAGCCGCCAAGCCTGGATGATATAGCTGCCCACCGCCGCATACATAAAGCCGGTGAAAAGCGGCACGCCCCACAATTTGCTGTAGGCAAAATCGGGATAAGCCCACGATTGGATGCTGCCCGAGGTTTTGAACACTTCCAGCGCAAAGCCCACCACATGAAACAGCGTGATTGCTTTCATTTCATCCCAGGTTTCCAGCCGAAAATAAAGCATCGCCGCCTGCACCGCCAACGCAAACACCAGCAGCAAATCATAGCGCGGCACGCCCAGCCAACCGCCGCGCGGAACGGCAAACATGGCGATAAAAAACAAGCCGGCAAACAGGCAGGCGCGCGCTTCTTTCAGCCCGAAAAACCAAAATTCCACGCAAAAGCGCCGAGCGCCGCGCAAATCAGGGCGCGGCGGATGCTGCATCAGCCAGCGGTCGAGCTTATTGATCATCTGCTGCCTTTTTGCTTCCAGACGGCCTGAATTCAACAGGCCGTCTGAAACCTAAAACCTTTCCAAATCGGGAAACTTCATCGCCCCGCGCGGAATGTGCATCCGCCCGTATTCGGCGCAACGGTTTTTGGTGGGAATGGCTTTATCGGCGTTGAGCAAGCCGCTGGGGTCGAAAGCGAATTTCACGCCCCAAAAGGCGGCGCGTTCGGCTTCGGAAAACTGCACGCACATGCCGTTGATTTTTTCGATGCCCACGCCGTGCTCGCCGGTAATCGTGCCGCCCAAGCGCACACATTCTTCCAAAATATCCGCGCCAAAGGCTTCGGCTTGCGGCCATTGCCCCTGCGCGGAATCAAACAAAATCAGCGGGTGCATATTGCCATCGCCTGCGTGAAACACATTAATGCATTGCAGCCCGTATTTCTCCTCCATGGCGGCAATGCTGCGCAACAGCGTGCTGATGTAGCGGCGCGGCACGGTGCCGTCCATGCAGTAATAATCGGGTGCCATTTGCGCGGCGGCGGGAAAGGCGTTTTTGCGCCCCGACCAAAACGCCAGCCGCTCGATTTCGTTGCGCGACACCTGTATGCGAATCGCCCCACTTTGCTCAAACACGGCAATCATGCGCGCGATTTCTTCGGCCACTTCTTCGGCCGTGCCGTCAGACTCGCACAGCAAAATCGCTTCGGCGCGGGTGTCGTAGCCGATATTCAAATAGCGGTCGATGGCGCGGGTGGCGGGGCCGTCCATCATTTCCAGCCCGGCGGGAATAATGCCGGCGGCAATCACGGCGGCCACGGCATCGCCCGCTTTGCCCATATCGTCGAAGCTCGCCATAATCACCTGCGCCGTGCGCGGCTTGGGCACAAGCTTCACCACCACTTCGGTTACCACGGCAAACATGCCCTCGCTGCCGATAAACACGGTGAGCAAATCCAGCCCCGGCGCATCGTAGCCTTCACCGCCCAATTCAATCACGCCGCCATCGATGGTAACAGCGCGGATTTTCAACACATTGTTCACCGTGAGGCCGTATTTCAAGCAATGCACGCCGCCGGAATTTTCGGCCACATTGCCGCCGATGCTGCACGCCAATTGGCTCGACGGGTCGGGCGCGTAATACAAACCATGCGGCGCGGCGGCATCGGAAACGGCCAGATTGCGAACGCCCGGCTGCACCGTGGCCGTGCGCGCCTGCGGATTCACGTTCACAATCTTATTGAGCTTGGCGGTGGAGAGCACAATCCCATCGGGGGTGGGCATGGCGCTGCCGGCCAGCCCCGTGCCCGCCCCGCGCGGCACCACCGCAATGCCCAGCCGCATACAGGTTTTCAACACCATTTGCACTTGAGCTTCGTTTTCCGGCAGCACCACGCCCAGCGGCAATTGCGTAAACGCCGCCAGCGCATCGCATTCATAAGGCGTGATTTCGGACAATTCAGTGAGAAAATGCAGCTGCCGCCATTCCTGCTTCAGCGTGTCGAGCAGGCTTTGGCGCCCGGCTTCAGAAAGCGGCGTGCGCGGTTGCGGTTCCATAGTATTCAGTATTCCTTGTTTATTGGATGCAGCCGCTGGAAACTTTCAGACGGCCTCTTGAAACTGATGGCAATCATAACAGCTTTCAACAAACGCGTGCAGCCCGAAAAATGCCGTCTGAAAGCCGATTGCGGCTTGAACGCAGCCAAAATTCAAGCGATAATCAGCGCTTCCACCTCAAACGAAAAAAGGTATTCCCAATGGCTTCTCAACTGGCAAACGCCATCCGCTTCCTCTCTGCCGACGCAGTGCAAAAAGCCAATTCCGGCCACCCCGGTGCGCCGATGGGCATGGCCGACATGGCCGAAGTGTTGTGGACACAATTTTTAAACCACAACCCCGCCAACCCCAAATTCTACAACCGCGACCGTTTTGTATTGTCCAACGGCCACGCTTCGATGATTTTGTATAGCCTGCTCCACCTCACCGGCTACAACGTTTCCATCGATGATTTGAAAAACTTCCGCCAGCTGCACAGCAACACCCCCGGCCACCCCGAATATGGCTACACCGACGGCGTGGAAACCACCACCGGCCCGCTCGGCCAAGGCATTGCCAATGCCGTGGGCTTCGCGTTGGCAGAAAAACTGCTGGCCGAAGAGTTTAATAAAGACGGTCTCAATATTGTCGACCACCACACTTATGTTTTCTTGGGCGACGGCTGCCTGATGGAAGGCGTGTCGCACGAAGCCTGCTCGCTCGCCGGCACCTTAGGCTTGGGCAAATTGGTGGTGCTTTATGACGACAACAATATTTCCATCGACGGCAAAGTAGACGGCTGGTTTACCGAAAACATCCCCGAGCGTTTCGCCGCCTACGGCTGGCATGTGGTGCCCAATGTCAACGGCCACGACACCGCCGCGCTCAAAGCCGCCATCGAAGAAGCGCGCGCCGAAACCGGCAAACCCAGTATCATCTGCTGCAAAACGCTGATCGGCAAAGGCGCCGCCACCAAAGAAGGCAGCCACAAAACCCACGGCGCGCCCTTGGGCGCGGAAGAGCTGGAAGCCACGCGCAAACATTTGGGCTGGAATTACGGCCCGTTTGAAGTGCCGCAAGAAATTTACGATGCGTGGAACGCCAAAGAAAAAGGCGCCAAGCTGGAAAACGAGTGGAATAATTTATTTGCGCAATACCAAGCCAAATTCCCCGCCGAAGCCGCCGAATTTATCCGCCGCATGGATAAAAAGCTGCCCGAAAATTTCGACGCTTATGTTCAGACGGCCTTACAAGAAGTGTGTACCAAAGCCGAAAAAATCGCCACCCGCAAAGCCAGCCAAAACAGCATCGAAATTTTGGCCGAAGTGTTGCCCGAATTTGTCGGCGGCTCGGCCGACCTCACCCCCTCCAACCTCACCGATTGGTCAAAAAGCGTATCGGTCAAACCGCACAGCGGCGGCAACTATATCCACTACGGTGTGCGCGAATTCGGCATGAGCGCCATCATGAACGGCTTGGCACTGCACGGCGGCGTAAAGCCTTTCGGCGCAACATTCCTGATGTTTAGCGAATACGCCCGCAACGCCCTGCGCATGGCCGCGCTGATGAAAATCAACCCGATATTCGTTTACACCCACGATTCTATCGGCCTCGGTGAAGACGGCCCCACGCATCAACCGGTGGAGCAAACCGCCAGCCTGCGCCTGATTCCCAATATGGCCGTTTGGCGCCCGTGCGACACCGCCGAATCGCTGGTGGCCTGGGCCGAAGCCGTAAAAGCCGCCGATCACCCGAGCTGCCTGATTTTCAGCCGCCAAAACCTGCCCTTTATCAGCCGCAGCGCGCAGCAGCTGGCCGACATCCAACGCGGCGGCTATGTGATCCGCGCCGCAGAAGAAGGCGCGGCGCAAGCGGTGATTATCGCCACCGGCTCCGAAGTGGAATTGGCGCTCAACGCACAAACCGTGCTGGCCGAACAGGGCGTGTTTGTCAACGTGGTGTCTATGCCCTCCACCAATGTGTTCGACAAACAAGATGCCCAATACCAAGCAAGCGTGCTGCCGCAAGGCCTGCCGCGCATCGCCGTGGAAGCCGGCGTGAGCGACGGCTGGTATAAATATGTGGGCTTGAACGGCGCGGTTATCGGGCTCGACCGCTTCGGCGAATCCGCGCCGGCCGAATTGCTGTTTAAAGAATTCGGCTTCACTGTGGATCATGTGGTAGAAGTAGTGAAAAACGTATTGTCTGCCTGATAAGCCGGAGCAACAAAAGGCCGTCTGAAGCTTTGCTTTCAGACGGCCTTTTGTTTCAACCCAACACCACCGTTTACAACACAATGCCTTTCAATAAAATCAGCCGCAAACCTTGCTCCAGCCTACCTTGCATTGCCGCACCCAAGCCGGCAAAAAATGTAGAACCTACCCTAAATGCAGAACAAAACCGATATTCAATCAAAATTGCCACTCAAAGCAAAAGCGCTTGAAATCGTTGATTTCAAGCGCTTTTTATATTTGGTGCCCAGGGTCGGACTCGAACCGACACACCTTTCGGCGGGGGATTTTGAGTCCCCTGCGTCTACCAATTTCGCCACCTGGGCGGTGAAGAAGACGCTATTATAGCGGCAATTTTTTTCTTGTAAAGCGCCGGCTGCGAATTTTTCCGTGCTTTTTATTAATTTATTGAAAAAAATAGACATTTAAGTTATTTTATTTCCGCCCCGAACATGGCATATCGCCGCATCAAGCCTTTCTCGACAAACAATAAGCTTTGCCTGCATCAAAACTCTGTGAAAAAAAGCGGTTTTTGCCTATATTGAAGCGGATAAACGCGCTAAGATTGATAATTGCCAACGCGTTAGGATTTACTCGCATTTCATCACACCGCGCTATCGGCTCAAAATCTTGCCGGCAAGTGAAATGCAAACAAGCCCTAAGCTGCTCTGGCTATTCGTTTATAAAGGGTTTCTCCCCTGAAAATGCAGACAACGCAGCATGTTTTTTCAAAAGCAAAAAGCACCCGTAAATCGAATGGCAGAATACCTTAACAACACAGGAACATCAAAAATGAATAAAAAATGGATTGCCCTCAGCCTCAGCGCCGGCCTGTTTGCTTTAGCAGGCTGTCAGCCGCAACAAGCGGCGCAAGCGCCTGCCCCGGCAGAACAGGCAGCCTCAACCGCTGCCGCAGCCGGCGGCAGCTTTCACGGCACCGATATGCGCAAAGAAGATATCGGCGGCGACTTCACCATGACCGATGGCGACGGTAAGCCGTTTACCCTCAGCAGCCTCAAAGGCAAAGCGGTGATTTTGGCTTTCGGCTACACCCACTGCCCCGATATCTGCCCCACCGAGCTGCTCACTTATAGCGATGCCCTCAAGCAATTGGGCGAGCAGGCCAAAGATGTGGCGGTGATTTTCGCCAGCGTAGATCCCGAGCGCGACACGCCGGAATTAATCGGCAAATATGTGCGCCAATTCAACCCGGCCTTTATCGGCCTCACCGTTACCGGCGATCAGAGCCTGCCCATTATCAAGCAGCAATACCGCGTGGTATCGGCCAAGGCCGGCCAGCAATCCGAGCAGGTTTATCTGGTGGATCATTCGGCCGGCACTTATTTGCTCGATAAAGAGGGCGAGGTGGCGGTGTTTGCGCCTTACGGCACCACGGCCACACAAATCGCCGATGACCTCAAGATTTTGCTAAAATAAGCGCTTTGCCGCCACAGGCCGTCTGAAAGCAAGGTTTCAGACGGCCTCATCAAGAAAGCCATCATGTCTGACAACAATCTGACCATCGCCCTTTCCAAAGGCCGTATTTTCGACGAAACCCTGCCCCTCTTGGCCGCCGCCGGCATCACGCCGGCGGAAGATCCGGAAAAATCGCGCAAGCTGATTATTCAAACCAACCGGCCCGACATCCGCCTGGTGATTGTGCGTGCCAGCGATGTGCCCACTTATGTGCAATATGGCGCGGCCGATTTCGGCATTGCCGGCAAAGATGTGTTGATTGAGCATGGCGGCAGCGGCCTTTATCAGCCGCTGGATTTGCAAATCGCCAAATGCCGCATGATGGTGGCGGTGAAAAAAGGTTTTGACTATGCCGCCGCCTCGCAACCGGGCTGCCGCTTGCGCGTGGCCACCAAATATCCCGATATTGCCGCCGAACATTTCGCCGGCAAAGGCGTGCATGTGGACATTATCAAGCTCTACGGCTCGATGGAGCTGGCGCCCTTGGTGGGCTTGAGCGATGCGATTGTGGATTTAGTGTCTACCGGCAACACGCTCAAAGCCAACCACCTCGAAGCGGTAGAACACATTATCGACATTTCCAGCCGCCTTGTGGTAAACAAAGCCGCGCTGAAAGTGAAATATGCCGCCATCCAGCCGATTATCGATGCCTTTGCCGGCGCCATCGGCAAGCAAACGCCACAGGCCGTCTGAAATGAACAAACCCGATTATTCCGCCAAGCTCGCCGTGTTGATCGATGCCGACAACGCCCCGGCCGACATTATCGACGCCCTGCTCGAAGAAATCGCCAAATACGGCATCGCCAGCGTCAAACGCATCTACGGCGACTGGAGCAGCGGCCTGAACAAATGGAAAACCGCGCTTTTGCCGCACGCCATCACGCCGGTGCAGCAATTTGCCTACACCAAAGGCAAAAACGCCACCGATATGGCGCTGGTGATTGATGCGATGGATTTGCTTTATAGCAACACGTTCGACGGGTTTTGCATTGTATCGAGCGACAGCGATTTCACCCGCTTAGCCAGCCGCATCCGCGAAAACGGCCTCACCGTGTACGGCTTTGGCGAGAAAAAAACACCCGAATCATTCCGCAAAGCCTGCGATAAATTCATCTACACCGAAATTTTCCGCCCCGGCCACGGCAAGCCCGAGAATGCCGCCGCCAAAACCACCAATGCCCCGAAAGCCAGCGATGAAAGCGGCAACCTCGCCGCCATCGACAAAGCGCTGATTAATCTGCTCTACAAAGCCCTGAAAGAGAGCGCCGACGACAGCGGCTGGGCGGGCTTGGGCGCAGTCGGCAGCTATGTCAACAAGGTTAATTCCGATTTCGATGCCCGCAACTACGGCTTCTCCAAGCTCTCCGACCTCATCAAATCGCTGGATATTTTCGAAACCCAAACCGATGGCAGCAACCAGCTCAAATTGCGCAAACGCGCCAAAAGCAGCGACAAAGCCGCCGACAGCGCCCCCGCCGCCAAAACATCCGCCACCAAGGCCGGCACCACGGCCAAACCCGCGCCCCGCGCCGCCGCTAAAAAAGCCGATGCCCCGCCCAAGCCCTCTTTCAGCAAACTGATTCCCGTCGCCCAAAGCGCCGTTGATGCCTGCGCCAATGCCGAGGGCTGGGCGAATATTTTGAGCGTGGCCAAAAAAATCAAACAGCTCGAGCCCGCCTTCGACCCCAAACACTACGGCCACGACACCGCCAAAGCCGTGCTGCATGCGGTATACAGCGATTGGCTCGAATTCGAGAAAAAAGGCCGCAGCGAATTTGTGCGCAATGTCGGCCGCTTCGTCAGAAAACAGGCCGTCTGAACGCACCGCTTACCTTATTGAACATCCACAGAGAAAAACATGAAACTGCTCAACACCCAATCTGCCGACTTCCAAAGCGCGCTCCAAGCCCTGCTGGCTTTTGAAACCGCGCAAGACCCGAAAATCGATCAAATCGTGGCCGATATCTGCGCCGATGTGCAAAAGCGCGGCGATGCGGCCGTGATCGAATACAGCAATCGCTTTGACGGCACCTCGGCGCAAAGCATGGCCGACCTCACGCTTACCCAAGCCGATTTGCAGGCCGCTTTCGAGCGCCTGCCCGCAAACGTTCAGACGGCCTTACAACAATCCGCCGCCCGCGTGGAAAGCTACCACCAGCGCCAAAAAATGCAATCGTGGCACTACACCGATGAAGACGGCACCCTGCTCGGCCAACAAATCAGCGCGCTCGACCGCGTCGGCATTTATGTGCCCGGCGGTAAAGCCGCTTATCCCAGCTCGGTGATTATGAACGCCATGCCCGCGCATGTGGCCGGCGTGCCCGAAATCATCATGGTAGTGCCCACGCCGGGCGGCGAGCGCAACGATATCGTGCTGGCCGCGGCTTTCGTGGCCGGCGTCACCCGCGTGTTCACCATCGGCGGCGCGCAAGCTGTGGCCGCGCTGGCTTATGGCACCGAAACCGTGCCGCAGGTAGACAAAATCACCGGTCCCGGCAATGCTTTCGTGGCCGCCGCCAAACGCCGCGTGTTCGGCGTGGTGGGCATCGACATGGTGGCAGGGCCGTCTGAAATTCTCGTGATTGCCGATGGCAGCACGCCGGCCGAATGGGTGGCGATGGATTTATTCAGCCAGGCCGAGCACGATGAAATCGCCCAAGCCATTTTAATCGCCACTTCGCAACAATATCTCGATGACGTTCAAGCGGCCATGGATAAATTGATTCAAGAAATGCCCCGCCGCGCCATTATCGAAGCCTCGCTGGGCAACCGCGGCGCGATGATTTTGGCCAAAGATTTGGATGAAGCCTGCGAAATCGCCAACTATATCGCCCCCGAGCATCTGGAATTATCGGTGGAAAACGCGCAAGAATGGGCACCCAAAATCCGCCACGCCGGCGCGATTTTCATGGGCAAATACACCAGCGAGAGCCTTGGCGACTATTGCGCCGGCCCGAACCACGTGTTGCCCACCAGCCGCACCGCCCGCTTCTCTTCCCCGCTGGGCACATACGATTTCCAAAAACGCTCCAGCCTGATTCAAGTATCTGAAGCCGGTGCGCAAAGCCTGGGCAAAATCGCCAGCACCTTGGCACACGGCGAAATGCTCACCGCGCATGCACGCGCAGCGGAATTCCGTTTGAAGGATTGATGATACCGAGCCGCCCGCTCAATGATTATTGGCACAAACAAAAGGCCGTCTGAAAGAAATCTTTCAGACGGCCTTTTGTTATATAGTGGAATGCAGGAAAAAGTGATACAGCGGGTAGGTTGGGTTGAAAACCCAACAAGCCCATAGGCCGTCTGAAACGTTGGGTTTGGCAACCCAACCTACCTATTATAGCGCGTAGTTTTGCATCACTTTTTCTTGCATTTCACTATAAATATTTTCTTTAATTCAAATGCTTAAGGCATCAACATACCACCGTTTACATGCAGGGTTTGGCCGGTGATGTATTTGGCCTGATCGCTGGCGAGAAACAGCACCGTATCGGCAATATCCTGCACATCGCCCAAGCGGCCGAGCGCGGTTTGCGATTCAAAGAAAGCGCGTTGCTCTTCGGGCAAGGCACGCGTCATGTCGGTGTCGATAAAGCCCGGCGCCACGCAATTGACGGTGATGCCGCGGCTGCCCACTTCGCGCGCCAACGATTTGGAAAAACCGATTAAGCCCGCTTTGGCAGCAGCATAATTGGTTTGACCGGGGTTGCCCATCACGCCCACCACCGAAGTGAGGTTGATAATGCGGCCGCCGCGCTGCTTCATCATGCCGCGCAACACGGCTTTGCTGGCGCGGAATACCGATTTAAGGTTGACTTGCATGATGTCGTCCCACTCTTCTTCTTTCATGCGCATCAAGAGATTGTCGCGGGTGATGCCGGCATTGTTCACCAAAATATCCAGCTTGCCATGCTCTTTTTCAATAGCGGAAATCAACGCTTCGATGCTGCCCGCAGCAGCCGAATCCAACACGCGGCCTTCGCCACCCCATTGCGCCAAACGCCCGCCAATCGCGGCCGCACCATTTTCGGAAGTGGCGGTGCCGATCACTTTGGCACCGGCTTGTGCCAAAGTGTCGGCAATGGCCGCACCAATGCCGCGTGATGCGCCGGTAACCAGGGCAATTTTGCCGCTTAAATCTTGTGAACTCATGAAATATCCTTTTTCGTTGAAGTCTGTTTCAGACGGCCTGATAATCCATCAGGCCGTCTGAAACATAGAAAATCAATGCTTGTGCGCTGCGTTCAGACGGCCTTTACCATAAAGGCCGTCTGAACAGCTGAGAAGCAGCCCGCCTTTTACCCGCGCGATGCGGCGTAAACAAGCTTTAATGTGCTTCGATAAACACCGCCACTTGCTCCGCATTGGTCAGCGCCGTGCAGGCCGCTTCTTTGTTGATGCGCTTGGCCAAGCCCGCCAGTACTTTGCCCGGGCCGCATTCGGCCGATTCTGCAATGCCCTCGGCCACCAGCGCATTCACGGTTTCGGTCCAGCGCACGGGGCTGTAAAGCTGGCGCACCAGCGCATCTTTGATTTTATCGGCATCATCGTAAGCGGCCACATCGGCATTGTGGATCACGCGGATTTGCGGCGTGTGGATAACCACATCTTGCAAAGCCTCGGCCAATTTTTCTGCCGCCGGCTTCATCAAGCTGCAATGCGAGGGCACGGAAACGGGCAAGGGCAGCGCGCGCTTGGCGCCGGCTTCTTTGGCGGCGGCCATGGCGCGCTCAACGGCGGCAACATTGCCCGCAATCACCACCTGCCCGGGCGAATTGAAATTCACCGCTTCCACCACTTCGCCTTGTGCGGTTTGGGCGCAAATGGCCTGCACCTGATCATCATCCAAGCCCAACACAGCAGCCATCGCGCCCACGCCCTGCGGCACGGCGCTTTGCATCAGCTCGGCGCGCAAACGCACGAGCTTCACCGCATCGGCAAACGAAAGCGCACCGGCGGCCACCAGCGCGCTATATTCACCCAAGCTGTGGCCGGCCACCACGGCAGGCGTTTTGCCGCCCGCTTCGAGATAAGCACGGTAAGTGGCCACGCCTGCGGCCAGCATCAAGGGTTGGGTGTTGACGGTTTCATTGATGGGCGCGGCATCGCTGCCGTTCATCATCGCCCACAAATCCTGGCCGAGCGCGGCAGAGGCTTCATCAAACGTGGCCTCCACCACCGCGCGGCCTTCAAAACCGTTCATCATGCCTAAGCTTTGCGAGCCTTGGCCGGGAAAGAAAAAGGCAAATTTCATTTCGATATCCTTTAAAACAATTCATTGAGCGCCCGATTATATTTCGTTGTCCGACAAGCATTTTTTGGAATCGGTATTGCCCCAAGATAAAATGTGAACAGACCCTAGGGCGTCCTGACAATTACTTGTCATAAAGGCAGCCATAGCATAATACAAGCTAAAGCAACTACGCTTTCATAATGCCTTTTCAAACGAT
>NZ_SLXE01000009.1 GCF_004341385.1 Uruburuella suis | reverse complement strand
TAGTATTTTCGCTTCTCTCGGACAATGGCTTTTAAATTCATTTTCTTCATCAGCCGTTCTGCTTTTTTCTTGTTCCACGATAAGGCGGCGGCAATGCGGCGGGCGCCGTAACGGCCTTTGTGTTGGTCGTAAACGGCACGAACGGTTTGCATGTCGGCCAGGTCTTTGTCGGGCTTCTGGTTGCGCTTCCGGCTGAAGTAAAAGCTGCTTCGTTCGATATCTGCGGCAGGGAGCAGGTATTTGAGGGGATGGTTTGCCCTTAATGCTTCGATGATTTGCGCTTTTTTGGCGTTGCTGTCTTCTGAGGAAAAAGGGCTTCGAGCTTTTTTAGATAGGCGACCTCGGCTCTGAGGTAGCCCACTTCTTGCAATAGCTCATCCTGTGTTTTTTCTTTATCGGGTTTGTCGGCAATAAAGGGGTTGGTTTTTTTGTCGGCCATGGCTTGGGGATGCTCGAGTGCCGCGAGTCCGCCTTGCTCGTAGGCGGCAATCCAGCGGCGTAGGTGGGTGCGGGACATTCGAAATGCGTCGGCGGTGAGCTGCTGGCTTCGAATGCAATAGTAATGCATAACGGCTTGGTATTTGAAGTCTACGGTATATTTGTTCATAAGAAAACTGCACCTTTATGGGTTGGATGGGGGTGTCCAACTTTTGGGGTGCAGTTCAGATGTTCAGACGGCCTTTTTGATGATGTTTACAAGCAGGCGGTTTCGTTGGCCATTTGTTGCTCGAAGCTTTCGCGTTGGCGCACAAGGCGCGCTTGGCTGCCGTTTACCCACACTTCGGCGGCGCGGTTGCGGGTGTTGTAATTGCTGGCCATGCTGGCGGCATAGGCGCCGGCGCTGCGGATGGCCAGAATATCGCCGGCTTCACAGGCGAGCGTGCGGTTGTGGGCGAGAAAGTCGCCGGTTTCGCAAATCGGGCCGACCACATCGGCGCTGATGGGCGCAATGTTTTTTGGCTCGACGGCTTCGATATGGTGATAAGCCTCATAAAGAGCGGGGCGCATCAAATCGTTCATCGCGGCATCTACAATGATGAAGTTTTTTTCTTCGCCGTGTTTGATGTATTCCACTTTGGTGAGCAGCGTGCCGGCGTTGCCCACCAGGCTGCGGCCGGGCTCGAGCATCAATTTGAGCGGCCGCGTGCCGATGATTGTGTCCACGGCTCGGGCATAGCCGGCTAAATCGGGCACGCTTTCATTGTTGTAAACAATGCCGATGCCGCCGCCCAAATCAATATGTTCGAGCGCAATGCCCTCGACAGCGAGCTGATCCACCAGCAGCACGATGCGCTCGCAGGCTTCCACGAGCGGGCTTAAATCGGTGAGCTGCGAACCGATGTGGCAGTCGATACCGGTGATGCGCAAATGCGGCAGCGTGGCGGCGTGGCGGTAGGCCGCAGGTGCGTCGGCATAGGCAATGCCGAATTTGTTGGCTTTGAGGCCGGTGGAAATATACGGATGAGTTTTGGCATCGACATCGGGGTTGATGCGCAGCGATATGGGCGCGGTTTGGTTCAAGCGCGCGGCCACGGCGTTGATGCGGTCGAGCTCGGGCAGGCTTTCCACATTGAAACACAACACGCCGGCATTGAGCGCGAATTCGATTTCGGCTTCGCTTTTGCCCACGCCCGAGAAAATGGTTTTGCCCGCATCGCCGCCGGCGGCCAATACGCGCGCCAATTCGCCGCCCGACACGATATCAAAACCGCTGCCCAGTGCGGCGAAATGCTTGAGCAGGCTCAGATTGCCGTTGGCTTTGACGGCATAGCAAACGAGTGGAGAGAGCGCGGAGAAGGCGGAAGTGTAGGCGCAAAAGGCTTCGGTGAGCGCGCTTTGGCTATACACATAAAGTGGGGTGCCGAATTGCCCGGCCAAATCGGTGAAAGAAATATTTTCGCAATGCAGGGTCATTATGGTTCCGCGTGAGTGGTGGGTTCTTTAGGGGTGAATTGGATGCCGGTTTGGATCACGCCGAAACGGGCTTGGTCGTCTTCTTTGGGCAGATAAAGGTCGCCCTTATAGCCGCAGGCGCTCAGAAACAGAGCGGCGGCGAGCCAAAATACGGTGGTTTTCATGCAGATTCTTTCTTTGGGCGCGGGAATGTGGCAAGATTCGGTATCTTAAACAAAAATGCCCGGATACACAAAGCCATGATGACCGAAAGCGGATTTTTGCAACACACTGATGCCTTGTTTGCCCATATTGAAGACCAAATCGACGAGGGCGGCTGGGATTTCGACTGCCGCTTTGCCGGCAATGTGCTCACGATTGAGGCCGACAACGGCACGCAGATTATTGTAAACCGCCACACGCCCAATCAGGAATTGTGGATTGCGGCCAAAAGCGGCGGCTATCATTTTTCCGAGCAAAACGGCCGCTGGCTGGCCACGCGCGACGGCAGCGAATTTTTTGCGGTGCTCAACGAAGCTTTGAGCGCGGCTTGCGGGGAAGCGGTGCAGATTGATGCGTTTGCCTGATTATTGGTATAAGTAAAACCAAAGGCCGTCTGAAAGATTCAAGCTTTCAGACGGCCTTGTTGTTGAATGAGAAAATGCGTGTTTGGCTGCGTCACACGCCCTATGCACGGCTTAAGATTTATGGTTTTTGTAGCCGTTTTTCTTTATATAGTGGAATGCAAGAAAAAGTGATACAAAGCCACGCACTATCACGGAGTAGGTTGGGTTGATAAACCCAACGTTTCAGACGGCCTGTGGGCTTGTTGGGTTTTCAACCCAACCTACCCGTTGCGTCACTTTTTTTATGCATTCCACTATATTTCACGATATAAAACCAAAGGCCGTCTGAACATAAAAGTTTCAGACGGCCTTTGGTTTGGCAATGCGGTTTGATTATTCTTCGTTTAACAAACGCTCTACTTCGGCCACATAAGCCTGCATGGCTTCATCGGACGACATGCCTTTTAAGCCGCTCCAGGCTTCGTATTTTTTCTTGGCCACAAGGTCGAACATACCCGGCTTGTCGCCGCTCACGTCGCCGTCGGTGGCTTGTTTGTAGAAGGAATAAAGCTTCAGCAAGGTGGCGTTGTCGGGGCGCTCGGCCAGGCTCACCACGTCTTCTTGCGCTTGTGCGAAGCGTTGTTTTAAATCACTCATGTTTTCTCCTTGCAGGTGGAATGGTAGAAAGCTGTTTGTATCATGTTTTCAGACGGCCTGCAAAGCGCGGCGTTGGAGTGATTGTTCGAAAGCTTGAGCCGGCTTGGCGTGCGTGCGTTCAGACGGCCTCGCTCTGAATCAGCGCGGCGGCTTCGGCCAGCAGGTGCGTTAAGATTTCCGCTTCGTTCGCCAATGCGCGCAGGCAAATAATATTGTCGGCGGCCAGGCTCATGCCGAGCAAGAGGCCGTCTGAAAAGCGCGGCGGCAGGCGTTGGTGGAGCGCATCGAGCAGTGGCTTGAGCGCGGTTTGGGCGTGGGTGTTTGCATAAAACAATGAAGCTTGGTGGCTGTAGCCTTCCATTTGGCCGAGCGTTTGCAGCGGGTGGCGTGCGGGCTGCCATTGGATGTTGTCGGTGAGCAAAAGCTTGTGGCGGTGGTGGATGTGAAGCTGTGAAGAGAAGTAGGCAAAGGCGAAGCATTCATGATTGAGCACGCGG
Organism: Uruburuella suis; assembly: GCF_004341385.1. Lineage (GTDB taxonomy): Bacteria > Pseudomonadota > Gammaproteobacteria > Burkholderiales > Neisseriaceae > Neisseria > Neisseria suis. Next base: position 79,018 of record NZ_SLXE01000009.1, on the reverse strand, counting down.
CCGGCGGCGGTGATTTCGCCGTAGAGCAGCGTGCAGTTGTCGGCCAAATCGATGCGGGTGGTTTGTTTGAGCGTGCTGCCGCGGTGCAGCACCAGAGGGTGCGGCAGGTAAATCAGGTGGCTGCCAGCGGCTTGGCTGATGCGGTGGTGTTGCTCGGCCATGCTGCCTTCGTGCATGGCAAGCACGCGCGTGAAAGCTTGGGTGGATAAATGCAGGGCGCTTTCTTCGGCCAGCGCAAGATTGATGCGGATGCAGTCGCCCGCGAGCAGGCCGGGCGAAGACGACATTTGTATGGCGCGCAACATGCCGTCGGGCTGCGGCGGCAGCGTGAGCAGCTTGAGCGGCGGGGTGGCGAAGCAGTCGCCCAACACGGTGCGGCCGTGGCGGATGCGGGTGGATAAGGTGAGCTTGGATTGCATGTGCGCCTTGTCATCTAGCGGGTGAATTGAATCATGGTTGTGACCCGCAGTTGTAGGTCGGATTCTCGAATCCGACATTTACCGCAGCCCTGAAAGCCTTGTTCTGCGAACAAGTGTCGGGTTCGAGAAGCCGACCTACACGCTGTTGTAAAAAAGGTTTCAGGCCGTCTGAAATATAAAAGTTGCAGCCCTGTAGCGTGCGCTCTGTCCACAAATCAGCAGAAATCTTGAGGGCAAAGCCCACGCTGCAAATTGAAGCAGTTGTAGGTCGGATACTTGTATCCGACATTTTCCGCAGCTCTGAAACCTTGTTCTGCGAACAAGTGTCGGATTCGAGAATCCGACCCACACGCTGTTGTGAAAAAGGTTTCAGGCCGTCTGAAACGCTTTCAGACGGCCTTTCGCGTAAACATCAGCGCACCAATGCCGCCGGTTCGGCCACATCTTCCAGCAGCGCGTATTTCTGTATCCAGCCGATTACGGCGGCCAGATTTTCGTCTTTCATCAAATTGGTAAATACAAAAGGCTGGCCGAGCCGCATGCGCCGTGCATCGCGTTCCATCACATCCAAGCTCGCACCCACGTGCGGGGCGAGGTCGGTTTTGTTGATGACGAGCAAATCGGAGCGGGTGATGCCGGGGCCGCCTTTGCGCGGAATTTTTTCGCCTTGCGCCACGTCGATCACAAAAATGGTCACGTCGGCCAAATCGGGGCTGAAGGTGGCGGATAAATTGTCGCCGCCCGATTCGATAAACACGATTTCCACATCGGGAAAACGCGCCGCCATTTCATCCACCGCTTCCAGATTCATGCTGGCATCTTCGCGAATCGCCGTGTGCGGGCAGCCGCCGGTTTCCACGCCCATAATGCGCTCGGGCGGCAACAGGCTGTTTTTGGTGAGAAATTCGGCGTCTTCCTGGGTGTAGATGTCGTTGGTGATCACCGCCACGCTGTATTGGCCGGCGATTTGGCGGGTGAGCCGCTCGATAAGCGCGGTTTTTCCCGAGCCCACGGGGCCGGCCACGCCGATTTTGATGTAGTTGCGCATAGGGTTCTCTTTTTTGAAATCAACCATTCAGGTAGCCTTTTGTTCCAACACCGCCTGCAACACCGGCAAATGGCTGTGCGCCACATCTTTGGCGGCGGTGAGCAAAATCAGGCTGCCGTGTTGCTGATGCAGATCGCGCAAGGCTTGCAGCGCGGGTTGGGCTTCGGGGCGGGCTAATTCAGCCTGATAGCGTTGGCTGAATTCGGCGTAGCGCGTTTGAGGATTTTGATGAAACCACTTGCGCAAATCGGTGGAAGGTGTGACCGCTTTATCCCACTCAATGCCCGCCAATTTCGCCTTGCTCACGCCGCGCGGCCACAAGCGGTCGGCCAACACGGCGGGGGTGTTTTGCAGGGTAAAACCGTAAACGCGTTGTAAAATATACATGTTTGTTCTCCCAAATCGACTCATACCCATTCAAAAAAGTAAGCTAACAAGGCGGAAGCCTGCGACAGTACAGATAGTACGGCAAGGCGAGACAACGAAGTTAGGTTATTTTTTGGATTGGTATCAGGCAAACAACATACCCAAGCCGGCCAGGCCGATGGCGCTGCCCGTCGCGCGCAGCAGCCACACGTTTTTATTCAGCGCTTGGCCGATGCCGAAACCGGCGGCATGCAGCGCGGCGGTGGCAATCATGAAGCCCGCAGCAAAACTGAGCGCACCATGCGCGCCCAATTCTGAGCCGTGCGCCACGCCGTGAAACAGCGCAAACCCGCCCACCATCAACGCAGCAAACGCCATCGGCACGCGTTTGGCCCAAGCGGCGGCCAAGCCCAGCACCAACACCGAAGCGGCAATGCCTTGTTCCATCATCGGCACTTCGCCCCCGTTGGCGCCAAACACAAAGCCCAATGCCATCACGCCGACAAAGCTGGCGGGAATCAGCCAACGCGCCTTGCCGCTAAACGATGCCGCCCACAAGCCCACGGCCAGCATGGTCAATAAATGGTCCCAACCGCCAATCGGGTGCCACAAACCGGCCATCAGGCCGCTGCTTTCATGGCCGGGGTGGGCGAGCGCCAACGCGGGGGCGGCGAAAAAGAGGAGGGCGAGCAGTTTTTTCATGAGGGTTCCTTCATTTAAATAAAGCAGTTGAATGCGGTTTCAGACGGCCTGGGTTTACGGGTTGTGCAGGTCGGATTTTTGAAGCCGATGCTTGTTCAGAGAGCAAAAAGCTTGTGTTTCGGCCGGTTTGGCCGAATGTCGGATTCGAAAATCCGACTTGCGCAAAGGTGTTGCGTCAGGCCGCTGCCGGAAGGTTTATACCAATCCAAAAAAATAATATACAAACGGGCAGCCTGTAGGTCGGATTCTCGAATCCGACACTTGTTCGCAGAACAAGGCACGCACATCGCTTTGGCCGTTGGCCAAACGTCGGATTCAAGAATCCGACCTACGCGGATGATGCTGCCGAACTGCTTTTATTTTGTAAGGTTACTTTTTTTGAATGGGTATTATATCTAAACGTATTTCGCTATAGATTGTCAACAATTAAACGCTACCTGAAAATCAATGTTTCAGGTAGCGTTGCGGTTTTTATGGTTATTTAACTCATATAAAGCCGCGTGTAGAGCCGCTCGTGCTGCATGGCGCGGATGTCGGCGGCGAGCGTGGCGGCGCCTGTCCATTCGGCATCGGGGTGCAAGTTTTCGGCCACGGCGCAGGCAATCGGCTCGCGCAGGGCGAATAAAATATCTTGGCCGGCCATTTGGCTGAGCGGAATCAGCTTCACGCCGTTGGTGACGGTGCCGACGGCGGCGTTGTAATAAAAAGCATACAGCGCCTGCGCTTTGTCCAAGCCCATGCAGGCGGCCACAAGGCCGAAGGCGAGCGGATAACAGCCTTTGGCTTGCTGCGCGCCTAAGGCCGCTTGAAAGCTTTGCAAAATGTCGGCCTGCTCGTGGCGGGCGAAGATTTTCAGCAGCCGCACGCCGAGCTTGAAGCCGGCTTCGCGGATTTCGCGCGGCGCTTTGGCGGCGGCGATTTTTTCATCCAATGCCAATAATGCGGGCAAATCGTTTTGCGTGGCGGCATCGAAGGCGAGCGAGGCATAAGCGCCGTCGTTATACACCCAGTTTTGCGCCAGCTGCACCGCCACATATTCATGTAGCGTGGCTTCATCGTGCACCACGCGCTGTTGCACAAAGGTTTCCAGCCCGCCGGAATGGTTGAAGCCGCCAATGGGCAGCGTGGGGTCGACCAGGTGTAGGAGCGCGCCGAGGCGGCTGAGGGTGTCAATGCTCATCGTTTACCCACCCCCTAACCCCCTCCCGCGAGCGGTAGGGGGAACAGGTTGTTGTTGGTGTTTAATTGTGGTTGTGTTGTGTTGTGTTTTGCTGTTTTACCCACCCCCCTAACCCCCTCCCGCGAGCGGGCGGGGGAACAGGTTGTTGGCGGTGTTTAATTGTGGCTGTGGTTGTGCTCGTGGTGATGGCTGTGCCCGTGCCCACCCGCGCCTTGGGCGGAGTTGGCGCGTAATTGCTCGCTCAGGCGGCGGTGGTCGCGCTGTGGGGCGAAGCCGGCGGCGCAGAGCCATTCAAACAGGGGCTTGTCGTAGGGCAGCAGCAATTCGTTGCCGTCGAGAAACAGCGGTGTGTGTTTGTTGCCGATTTCATAACAGGCGCGCGCCATGTCGGGCAGGGTTTGCGGCGATAAAACCATCACTTCCGAAGGCTCGATTGCCACGCTGATGGCCAGCGTGTCGCTCAGATACACCACATCGCCGTGGTGCAGGCGCTGGCCTTCTTTTAATAATTTAAACGCAATATCCCGTCCGCCCTCTGTGGTGGTGCGCAAAATGCGGCGCTCGGCTTCATACCATTTGAGGCGCACGCTGTCGCGGGTTTGGGCGTTCAGACGGCCTGCATCGCTTAATTCGGCTTCGCTGCCGATAATGGTTTGGATGATTAAATTCATGTGTTTTCCTGAGGCCGTCTGAACAGTTTGATCAGCGGCAATGGCGTTCGATTTCGGTTAATACGTCTAGGGTCTGTTCACAATTCATCTCGTGGCAATCTTTTGGCTCAAAAACGCGCCTGCCACGTTGAAAATGCTCGCAAGGTGTCCAACCTTGCTGCGCTTTTCGCCTTGCAAGCACGCTTTTGCGCTCAAAATCTTACGCACGGATGAAATGTGAACAGACCCTAGCGTTTGCTGTAAAACCTGGTTGTTCCAAAAGCGCAAAACGCGATAGCCTTCGCTTTCTAAATAGGCCGTGCGTGCGGCATCATAATCGGCTTGTTCGGCGTGTTGGCCGCCATCAAGCTCGATAATCAGCTTTTTTTCCATGCTGATGAAATCCACAATATAGCCGCCTATGGTTTGCTGGCGGCGAAACTTGATACCGTGCATTTGCTTGCCGCGCAGGTGTTGCCATAAATGCTGCTCGGCAAGGGTGGGCTGGTTGCGCAATGCACGGGCGCGTGATTTTAAGGCCGGGTTGCGGGTGTGGGGCATGAGGTTTTCCGTGTTTGGTTGTGTTTGTTGTATGTGTTGTTTTGCTGTTTGGCCCACCCCCTAGCCCCCTCCCGCGAGCGGTAGGGGGAACAGGTGGCTGAGGTTGGAGCAGTTGCTGTGTTAGCGAGTTTGGTAAAATAATCCAATAAAACATATTATTATCGTAGCACTATCAATTCAACACCGGCCGTCTGAAAGCCGTTATTTTAAGCCGCCAACCCACCCGCTTCCGCAATCTGTTCCCCCGCCCCGCCCGCTCGCGGTAGGGGGAACAGGTTGCTGAGGGTGGGGCAGTTGCTGTGTTAGCGAGTTTGGTAAAATAATCCAATAAAACATATTATTATCGTGGCACTATCAATTCAGCACAGGCCGTCTGAAAGCCGTTATTTTAAGCCGCAAAAACCACCCGCTTCCGCAATCTGTTCCCCCGCCCGCGCGCGGGAGGGGGTTAGGGGGTGGGCGCGACGGCCTTCAGAAGCCCAAAACAAACCCCCCAAAACAAACTCAAAACAAAAAATACCTTTGCGCCAGCGGCACTTTTTCGGCCGGTGCGCAGGTGATGTGCTCGCCGTTTACGCGCACTTCGTAGCGCTCGGGGTCGACCGTGATTTCGGGTGTGCCCTTATTGTGGATTAAATCTTTTTTGCCGATGTTGCGGCAGTTTTGCACCGGCAGGGTTTGTTTCTGCAAACCGTAGCGGCTGCGGATGTCGGCATCGACGGCGGCTTGCGACACAAACAACACGGCGGTTTCGCTTACCGCTTTGCCGTGCGCGCCGAACATGGGGCGGTAGAGCACCGGCTGCGGCGTGGGGATGCTGGCATTCGGGTCGCCCATGCGTGCGTAGCTGATGCTGCCGTTTTTGATGATGATTTCGGGTTTTACGCCGAAAAAGGCCGGTTTCCAGAGCACAATATCGGCCATTTTGCCCGCTTCGATGGAGCCGACGTATTGGCTGATGCCGTGGGCGATGGCGGGGTTGATGGTGTATTTGGCGATGTAGCGCTTGATGCGGAAATTGTCGAGGCCGTCTGAATCTTCGGGCAGGCTGCCGCGTTGCTGTTTCATTTTGTCGGCGGTTTGCCAGGTGCGGATAATCACTTCGCCCACGCGCCCCATGGCTTGCGAATCGGAGCTCATGATGGAAAACACGCCCATGTCGTGCAGAATGTCTTCGGCGGCGATGGTTTCGGGGCGGATGCGGGAATCGGCAAAGGCAATGTCTTCGGGCACGCGTTTGTCGAGGTGGTGGCACACCATCAGCATATCGAGGTGCTCGTCGATGGTGTTGACGGTAAACGGGCGCGTGGGGTTGGTGGAGGCGGGCAACACATTGGGATACATGGCTGCTTTGATGATGTCGGGCGCATGGCCGCCGCCCGCGCCTTCGGTGTGGAAGGTGTGAATCACGCGGCCGGCAATGGCGGCCATGGTGTCTTCGAGAAAACCGCTCTCATTGAGCGTGTCGGTGTGGATGGCTACCTGAATATCCATTTCGTCGGCAATGTTTAGCGCGGCATCAATCACGGCGGGGGTGGCGCCCCAATCTTCATGAATTTTCAAACCCAGCGCACCGGCTTCGATTTGCTCGCGCAAAGGCGCCAGGCTCGCGCAATTGCCTTTGCCGAAAAAGCCGAGGTTCACCGGATAAGCTTCGGCGGCCTGCAACATGCGCTGAATATGCCATGCGCCGGGGGTAACGGTGGTGGCGTTGGTGCCGTCGGCGGGGCCGGTGCCGCCGCCGATTAGGGTGGTGATGCCGCTCTCAATCGCATGCTCGATTTGCTGCGGGCAGATGTAGTGGATGTGGGTGTCGATGCCGCCGGCGGTGGCGATTAAGTGCGCGCCGTTGTGCACTTCGGTGGCCGCGCCGATAACCATATTGGGGCGCACGCCGCTCATGGTGTCGGGGTTGCCCGCTTGGCCGATGCCGACGATTTTGCCGTCGCGGATGCCGATATCGGCCTTGATGATGCCGCTGTGGTCGATAATCACCACATTGGTGATGGCAAAATCGAGCACGTTTTCATCGCTGCGGCAGGCCGTGGCCGATTGCGCCATGCCGTCGCGCACCGATTTGCCGCCGCCGAATTTGCATTCATCGCCTTTGGTGAGCCAATCTTGCTCGATGGTGGCAAAAAGGCCGGTGTCGCCCAAGCGGATTTTGTCGCCCACCGTGGCGCCGTAAGTGGCCAGATATTGCGCACGCGGGATGGTGAGCGCGGCTTTGTCGGCAGCTTGCGGCGCGGTTGGAACTTTGCCATCGGTTTCATTGCGGAAACCCTGCAAGATTTGGGCGCCGCCAAACGCCACCAGTTCCATCGTTTTGCGCTCGCCCGGTTCGAAGCGCACGGCGTTGCCGCTGGGGATATTCAGGCGGAAGCCTTTGGCCGCTTCGCGCTCGAATTGCAGCGCGGGATTGGTTTCATAAAAATGATAATGCGAGCCGACCTGAATCGGGCGGTCGCCCAAATTGGTCACACTGAGCGTGCGCGTTTCGCGGCCGAGATTGGCGGCGATGTCGCCTTCGGCGGGCAGGTATTCACCGGGGTTCATGGTCGGGTTTCCTTTGAATGTATTAAGCAGTTGCCGGGGTTTCAGGTAGCCTTCAGCGGTGGAGGCTGCCTGAAACGGGGTGGAGGTTGGATTTTTGAATCCGACATTTCACTATTGATTCGGCAATTAAATATTGAACATTTTCAGATGCCGGCAAACAAGCCTTTGGTTTGTTGCCCTCTCCCTAGCCCTCTCCCACGGGAGAGGGAACAGGTTTCTGCTGCAGGTAAGAGGATGTGAATATTCAATAATTAATTGCCGCATCTATAAAGCAGCGCTTGTTCTGCGAACAAGTGTCGGATACGAGTATCCGACCTACGGCTGCGGATAACGGCTGATTTCCAATAAATTGCCATCGGGGTCGCGCAGGTAAACCGATTCAATCGCGCCCACGGCGCCGGTGCGCGGCACGATGTCGCTGATGGCTTCGATTTGGTGGGCGGCCAGCTCGGCCAAAACTTGCGGCAAGGGCGTGTCGGTGAGCAAACACAAATCGGCGCTGCCAGTGGTGGCGCGGGCGGCGTTGGGCAACACTTCTGCGCCGAGTTGGTGCAGATTGATTTTTTGGCAGCCGAAACGCAAGGCTTTGCGGCCTTCGCCGAAGGTGATTGCTTCCATGCCGAGCACGCGGGTGTAGAAATCGACGCTGCGGGCAACATCGGCAACGGTGAGCACGAGGTGATCGAGGGCGGTGATGTTCATATCGCTGCTTTCAGGCGGAGGGGGTTAACGGATGGGCTGGTGCACGGTAACCAATTTGGTGCCGTCGGGAAACGTGGCTTCGATTTGCACTTCGTGAATCATCTCGGCCACGCCTTCCATCACGTCGTCGTAGCCGAGCAGGGTGGCGCCGTATTGCATTAATTCGGCCACGCTCATGCCGTCGCGCGCGGCTTCTTGCAAGTGGCTGGAAATATAGGCAACGGCTTCGGGATAATTGAGCTTGAGCCCGCGCGCGCGGCGTTTGGCGGCGAGCTCTCCGGCGAGAAAGAGCATCAGTTTTTCTTGTTCGCGGCTGGTGAGGTGCATGAGCGGCCTTTCGGGTTTCAGACGGCCTTGTGCTCAAAAGCGCCAGGCCGTCTGAAAATGTAGATTGTTTACAATTCGGATTAAGGATACTGCAATTTTTTGGGTTTGAAAATTGGCGGCGGCATTTTTTCAGACGGCCTGGGTGGAAACAAAGGCCGTCTGATACCAATTCTAAAAAATAACCTTACAAAATAAAAGCAGTTCGGCAACATCATCCGCGTAGGTCAAATTCTTGAATCCGACGTTTGGCCAACGGCCAAAGCGATGTGCGTGTCTTGTTCTGCGAACAAGTGTCGGATTCGAGAATCCGACCTACAGGCTAAAGGCCGTCTGAAAGCTTTTTTACACGCTCAAATAAGTTTGAATCAACTCTTCGGTAAGCTCGTTGCCACGGCCTTTGGCCACGCAATGGCCGCGCTCGATTAACACAAAGTGGTCGGCGAGCAGGTTGATCAGGTGCAGTTTTTGCTCGACCACCAGCACGGTGAGCCCCCATTCTTGGTTGAGGCGGCGGATGACTTTGGTGATGTCGTCGACGATATTGGGTTGGATGCCTTCGGTGGGCTCGTCGAGAATCAAGAGGCCGGGGTTGAGCACGAGGGCGCGGCCGATGGCGAGCTGTTGTTGTTGGCCGCCGGAGAGGTCGCCGCCGCGCCGCTGTTTCATGTCGAAGAGCACGGGAAAGAGCTCGTATATCATTTCGGGCACGTTGCGGGTGCGCTCGTTGCTGCGTTTGTTGTGCACGGGCAGGCCGATTTTGAGGTTGTCTTCTACGGTGAGCTGGGAAAATATCTGCCGGCCTTGCGGCACATAGGCGATGCCATGGTAGGGGCGTTTTTCGGGGCGTTGTTTGAGCAGGTCGATGTTGCCGTATTTCAAGGTGTCGGCTTGGGCGGCCACTTGCCCCATGATGGCTTTGAGCAGGGTGGTTTTGCCCACGCCGTTGCGGCCGATGATGCAGGTGCAGGCTTTTTCGGGCGCGGTGAAGCTGATGTTGTGCAGAATGTGGCTTTGGCCGTAGGATTGGTTGAGGTTTTCGATGGTGAGCATTTTGCTTCCTTTCTTGGCCGTTTGAATAGGTTTCAGACGGCATCGGGTTGTGGCGGCGGTGTGGGGTATGGTTTCTCAATCTTTTCAGTTGTAGGTCAGATTCTCGAATCCGACGCTTGTTCGCAGAACAAGTATCAGGCGGGTGGCGGATGTCGGATACGAGTATCCGACCTACACGGGTTTCAGACGGCATCAGATTGTGCGGCGGTAAACCCGTTCGGCGTAGGTCGGATTCTCGAATCCGACGCTTGTTCGCAGAACAATATTTTCAGGTAGCCTCGGCTTTGTCGGATACAAGTATCCGACCTACGCGGTTTGTTGTGCAGACGGCCTTTAATGCCCGCCACCAAGATACACATCCACCACCTGCCGGTTGGCTTGCACTTCGGGCAGGCTGCCTTCGGCCAGCACGCTGCCTTGGTGCAACACGGTGACTTTGCGGGCGATTTTTCGCACGAATTCCATGTCGTGTTCCACCACCACCACGGCTTGTTCGCCGGCCAGGCCGGTGAGCAATTCGGCGGTGCGCTCGATTTCGCCGTGGGTCATGCCGGTAACGGGTTCGTCGATGAGCAGCAGTTTGGGCTTCTGCATCAAGAGCATGCCGATTTCCAGCCATTGTTTTTGGCCGTGCGAGAGCACACCGGCGGGGCGTTGGCGGGTAGCGGTGAGGCCGATGGTGTGCAATACCTTATCGAGCAAGTCGTTTTGTTCGCCCGAAAGTTTGCGGCTTTTGCCGAAATAGGCGCCAAACACGCTTTTGCTGCCGGCGGCGGCGAGCGAGAGGTTGTCGTAAACGCTGAGCGATTCAAACACGGTGGGGGTTTGGAATTTGCGGCCGATGCCGGCGCGGGCGATTTCGGCTTCATCCATTTCCAAGAGGTTGTAGCGCTGGCCGAGCCACACATTGCCTTGGTCGGGGCGGGTTTTGCCGGTGATGATGTCCATCATGGTCGATTTGCCTGCGCCGTTGGGGCCGATGATGCAGCGCAACTCGCCTTTGTCGATATAAAGGTTGAGGCCGTTGATGGCTTTGAAGCCGTCGAAGCTCACCGAAACATCTTCCATATAAAGAATATATTTGTTGTCGATGTGGATATTGTCGAAACGGGTTTTGTTCACAAGGCTCATGCGGCTTCCTCCTGTGCGGCGGGGGTTTCAGACGGCGGCGGGGTGTCTTGCGGTTTGCGCTTTTGCGCCACCAAACCGGCAATGCCTTCTTTCAGAAAAATAGTCACCAACACAAACAGCGCGCCCAAAAAGAATAACCACGCATCGGGAAAGGCGGCGGTGAGCCAGGTTTTGGCATAATTCACCACAAACGCGCCGATAATCGCGCCAAACAAAGTCGCCCGGCCGCCGAGTGCCACCCAAATGATGATTTCAATTGAAGCGAGCGGCGCGAATTCGCTCGGGTTGATGATGCCCACTTGCGGCACATAAAGCGCACCGGCCACACCGGCAATCATGGCCGAGAGCACGAAAATGGCCAGCTTGATGTGTTCCACCCGAAAGCCGACAAAACGCACGCGCATTTCGGCATCGCGCACCGCCACCACGAGCTTGCCCAAGCGGGAATCCATGATGCTGCGCAGCAGGCCATATACCGCGAGCACGGTGAGGCCGGTGATGGCAAACAAGGCCACGCGGGTGGTGTCAGCGGTGAGGCTGAAGCCCAAAATGTCTTTAAAATCGGTGAGGCCGTTGTTGCCGCCAAAGCCCATTTCATTGCGGTAAAAAGCCAGCATCAAAGCATACGTCATCGCTTGGGTGATGATGGATAAATACACGCCCGACACGCGTGAGCGGAAACACAGCCCGCCCAACACAAACGCCAGCAAGCCGGGCACAAACAGCATCATCACCAGCGCCCACACGAAATATTCGCTGCCGAGCCAAAACCACGGCAATTCGCTCCAATTGAGAAACACCATAAAATCGGGCAGATTGGCATTGCCATAAGCGCCGCGCGTGCCGATTTCGCGCATTAAATACATGCCCATCGCGTAGCCGCCGAGCGCGAAAAACGCACCGTGGCCGAGGCTTAAAATGCCCAGATAGCCCCAGGCCAAATCCAATGCCAGCGCCAAGAGCGCATAGCAAAGATATTTGCCGAGCAGGGTAACGGTGTAGGTGGAAACATGCAGCGCGCTGCCGGCGGGAATCAGCAAGTTGCCGATCGGCACCAAGATAATCAGCGCCAGCAACAGGCCGAGGGTGATTTTGCCCAAGCGCGGCTCGCGCCGGAATGCGGTTACGATTGCGGAGCTCATTCAACCCCCCTGCCTTTCTGCGGAAACAAACCGCGCGGATATTTTTGGATAAACAGAATAATCAGCACCAACACAATGGCTTTGGCCAACACCGCGCCCAGCCACGGTTCGAATAATTTGTTCAACACGCCCAGCGTTAAGCCCGACACCAGCGTGCCCCACAAATTGCCCACGCCGCCAACCACCACCACCATAAAAGAATCGACAATATATTGCTGCCCCAGATTGGGCCCCACATTGGTGAGCTGCGACAAGGCCACGCCGGCCACACCGGCAATGCCCGAGCCTAAGCCGAAAGTGAGCATATCCACTTTGCGGTCGCTGATGCCCATGGCGCGCGCCATATGGCGGTTTTGCGACACCGCACGCACTTCCAGCCCCAAGCGGGTGCGTTTCATCACCGCCAAGAGCGTGAAGAAACACAGCAGGCAGAAAATAAAGATATACACGCGGTTCCAAGTAATCGACAAACCCGGCATCACTTCCCACGCGCCGCTCATCCATTCGGGGCTTTGCACCAAACGGTTGAGCGGCGAAAACACGCTGCGCACGGCTTGCTGCAAAATCAGGCTGATGCCGAAGGTGGCCAGCAGCGTTTCCAGCGGGCGGCCATATAAATAGCGCACCACAAAGCGCTCAATCAACACGCCCACGAAGCCGCTCACCAAAAACGCCACGGGAATCGCCACCGCAATCGACCAGCCGATGTGGTTCGGCATCAAAAGCTGCACCACATAAGCGCAATAAGCGCCGATCATCATCAATTCGCCGTGCGCCATATTGATCACGCCCATCACGCCAAAGGTAATCGCCAAACCGATGGCAGTGAGCACCAGCACCGAGCCCAGGCTCAGGCCGAAGCTTAAGGTTTCCGCACCTTTGAGCAGATCGAGCTTGGTTTCGATAGACGAAATGGCTTTTTGCGCCTGCGCTTTTAATGCAGGGGTAGAGGCCGTCTGAACATAGTTTTGCAGCAGGCTTAAGTTTTCAGGTAGCCCACTTTTATCGAGCACGGCAATGGCGGCGGCGTGGCGGCTGGTGTCGGCGCTTTGCAAATCGGCGCGGGCAATATAGGTTTCCATCAACGCGCGCACGTTTTTATCGGTTTCTTTGGGCAAGGCCGTCTGAACTTGAGCGAGCGCGGAGGCATCGTTTTTTTGCAGCATCTGCATCATCGCCGCTTTGCGCTCGGCCGGATGGCTGCTGAGCAAAGCGTTTTCAGCCACATAATGGCGCACCCATTGGCGGATTTTGTTGTTTACCGTGATTTTGTGCGCGCCTTCAGGCTTTTCTGCCGCTGTATCGGGCGCATCTATCGGTGCAAAAGTGTCGGTTTGCACGTTTTGAATATAAAACGCATTGCCCGAAGCAAACAGGTGGCCATCGGCCAGCGCCGCCAGAATATCGAGCGTGTGCACATGGCCGGATGCGGCCAGCGCTTCCACCGCGGCTTGTTTGGTGTGGAAATCATTGGCGGCCAAGCCTTGCAAGGCCGTCTGAAAATCGGCGGGGGCAGGGCGGGCCGGTGTTTCTGTCTGAATTTCGGCAACAGCGGCTTCATCGGCGAGCGCAGCGGGAGCGCTGAGGCCGAATGCCAACGCCAGCACGAAGCTGCCGAGGGTTTGTTTGAGGAAAGAGGGAGGCTTCATAAGGCATCCTTATTTTAGGGTTGTGATTGCTGCCGTAAAAAACAGAACAGCTTGTTTGTGCAAAATGCAAACCCTTCGGGTTTGTGCCCTCTTCCCAACCCTCCCCCACAGGGGAGGGAACAGATGGTTGCAGGCCGTCTGAAGCCGAAGAGATGTGCTGTTTCTTATAGGCACGGTAATGAATGATTGAATATTCACATTCTCTTACCCGCAGCAAAAACCTGTTCCCTATCACGTGGGAGCGGGCAACAAGCCAAAGGCTTGTTTGCCGGTATTCGAAAATGTTCAATATTTAATTGCCGAATCAATCAATTCTTCGATTCATATTGGATAAATCCGGCCATATTTCATAAGGCGGGTTTGCAAACTTTCTGCACAACAGTTTCAAAACAAACAGGCCGTCTGAAAATATTGAATGCTTTTCAGACGGCCTGGCTCAGCTTATTTCACACCGGCGGTGCATTTTTGGGCGGCTTGGTCGTAAGCGCCGCAATTCACCGGGTCGGCCCAGTCGGCCACCAGATTGGCCGATTCGGGCAACAGCGGCGACCAAGCTTCGCCCGCCACTTCGCCCTGGGTTTGCCACACCACGTCAAACTGGCCGTTGTCTTGAATTTCGCCGATAAACACAGGTTTGGTGATCATGTGGTTGGCCAACATTTTGGCGCCGCCGCCGGTGAGGTTGGGCGCTTCCACGCCGATCAGCGCTTTTTTCACCGCATCAGGCTCGGTGCTGCCAGCTTTTTCCACCGCTTTCACCCACATATTGAAGCCGATATAAGTGGCTTCCATCGGGTCGTTGGTCACGGCTTTGCTGTCTTTTTTGAAGGCTTTCCAGTTTTTGATAAAGGTTTCGTTGGCCGCTGTGTTGATGCTCTCGAAATAATTCCACGCTGCCAAATGCCCCACCAGCGGCTTGGTGTCGATGCCGGAAAGCTCTTGTTCGCCCACCGAAAACGCAATCACCGGAATTTGGTCGGGCGTGATGCTTTGGTTGGCCAATTCCTTATAGAAAGGCACGTTGGCATCGCCGTTGATGGTCGACACCACGGCAGCGTTGCCCGCAGCACCGAATTTTTTCACATCGGCCACAATTGATTGCCAATCCGATTGGCCAAACGGCGTGTAATTCACCATGATGTCTTTGGCGGCAATGCCTTTCGATTTCAGATAGGCTTCGAGAATTTTATTGGTGGTGCGCGGATACACATAATCCGTGCCCAAGAGCGCAAAGCGTTTCACGCCTTGGTCGAGCAGGTAATCCACCGCCGGAATCGCCTGCTGGTTGGGCGTGGCGCCGGTGTAGAAAATATTGGCGGAAGATTCCTGGCCTTCCCATTGCACGGGGTAAAACAAAATGCCGTTGAGCTCTTCATAAACCGGCAGCACCGATTTGCGCGACACGGAAGTCCAGCCGCCGAAAGTTACCGCCACTTTGTCTTTCGCCAACAGCTCGCGCGCTTTTTCGGCAAACAGCGGCCAGTTGGAAGCCGGATCCACCACCACCGGCTCCAGCTTTTTGCCCAACACGCCGCCTTTGGCGTTTTGCTCGTCGATAAGCATCAACACCGTGTCTTTCAACGCCGATTCGGAAATCGCCATCGTGCCGCTCAAAGAATGTAATACACCTACTTTAATGGTGTCACCCGAGGCGGCGGCAACAGCGGGTGCGGCATCAGAAGCGCCGCTTTGCGCGGCTTGTTCGCCTGATTTTTGACCGCAGCCGAACAAAAGAAAAGTGGAACATATTGCCGAGAGTAAAAATTGGCGCTTGCTTAGCATGGCGGGTTTCTCCGAAAAAGTTGAAAGAAAATAGGCTGGTAATATTGAATTGCCTGCATTTCATGATTTGAATTGTAAACAATCTTGAGTGAAGATTAGCAAATGAAAAACAAGATTGTCAACAATTATAAAAGGCAAAAGCGAAATACTGTTAACAATGTTGCCGATTTAGCAAAATGCGCACGGAGAAGTAAAATATCGGGGAAATGTGCTGAAGCACGATAACTTGTAATGAAATTACGGGAAAATGGGCAAAAGGCCGTCTGAAACGGCGGCGCAGCGGCTTGCCCCGCCTGCCCAAAGCGGATAAGCTTGCCACTTCACTTTAAGAGGCCGCCATGACTTACCGCTACCGCCAAACCCTGCCCGCCACCGCGCTCGACATCATCGGCGATGTGCACGGCGAATTTGCCGCTCTGCAATCGCTGCTGCACCATTTGGGCTACCGCGACAACGGCAGCCACCCGCAGGGGCGCAAGCTCGTGTTTGTGGGCGATTTGTGCGACCGCGGCCCCGACAGCCCCGCGGTGCTGGCTTGGTTTAAGCAGGCACACGATGCCGGCCATGCCTTTATGGTGCTCGGCAATCACGAATTGAATGCCTTGGTGGACGAACCCAAAGACGGCTCCGGCTGGTATTTTCCCTGCCGCGCCGAAAAAGACGGCCGCCAATACGCGCCGTGGAAGATGCTGCCCGAGGCCGACAAGCCCGCGCTCAATGCTTGGCTGGCCGAGCAGCCGCTGGTGTTGGCAAACCAAGATTTGCGCATTGTGCATGCGGCTTGGCTGCCGGAGAGCCTCGCCACGCTTGAAGCCGCCGTGGGTGAAGATTTAATCGCCCAATACCGCCGCTACGATGATGAATTGGTGCACGCGCTTCAGACGGCCTCGTGGTATGGCGATTATCTGCGCGAACAAGAAAAGCACGCCGAAGCGCTGGAAAACGCCGATATGCCGCCGCCGCCCATGCCGGCCACCGCGCAATACGAGCTGGCGCGCAGCCGCCTGCACCCCATCCGCGCACTCACCAGCGGCGCAGAAGTGATCGCACCCGCTCCTTTTTACGCCGGCGGCCGCTGGCGCTACACCGCCCGCAGCGCCTGGTGGCAAAACCATCACGACACCCCCGCCGTATTGATCGGCCATTACTGGCGGCGCTGGAATCCGCCCCCCGTCGACCCCACCCGTGAAAACCTGATGCCGCCGCAAAACAACGCTTGGCACGGCGCGGTGCACAATGTGTTCTGCATCGATTATTCCGTCGGCGCCCGCTGGCGCGACCGCAAAGCCGGCATTGCGCCCGCTCACTCCGAATTCCGCCTCGCCGCCATGCGCTGGCCGGAGCGGGTGCTGGTGTTTGATGATGGCGAAGTGGCCGCCACGGTTTGACGAAAGTAACAAATGCCGTCTGAAAATTTTCAGACGGCATTTGCATTTTATAGGGCGTAGGTCGGATTCTCGAATCCGACACTTGTTCGCAGAACAAGGTTTTCAAGGTTGCGGAAAATGTCGGATACAAGCGGGTAGGTTGGGTTGCAAACCCAACAAATCCATAAGCCGTCTGAAACGTTGGGTTTATCAACCCAACCTACGCGGTGACAGGAAAAATGTCGGATACAAGTATCCGACCTACATTTTCTGGTGTTTGATGATGGCGAAGTGGCCGCCACGGTTGGACGAAAGTAACAAATGCCGTCTGAAAATTTTCAGACGGCCTTTGCGTTTTATAGTGCGTAGGTCGGATTCTCGAATCCGACGCTTGTTCGCAGAACAAGGTTTTCAAGGTTGCGGAAAAATGTCGGATACGAGTATCCGACCTACATTTTATTGGCCGTCTGAAATCTTTCAGATGGCCTTGCTTCAGCGTATGCCGGCGGGTGCTTCGGGGGCAACCAGGCGTTTGAGCGTGCTGCCGCTCAAGTCGATTTCTTGGCCGAAGCGCGGGTGGTGGTTGTTCCAATCGGCCACGGCTTGGGCGATGGCTTCGCGGCTGTCGGCAACGAAATTCCACCACATCACGGTCGGGTGCGGCAAAGGCTCGCCGCCCAAGAGCATGATGTGGGTGCCGGCTTCGGCTGCCAGCGTGAAGCTGCCTTCGGCCTGCTCGATAAACAGCAATTCATCGGCACCGGCGCGTGTGCCGTCGGCGGCGGCCACGCTGCCGGTGATTACCAGCGCGCCGTATTCCCAACCGGCTTCGGCTTCAATGGTGAGGGTTTGGGCTTCGCGCACTTGAATATCCACGCCCACCAGCGGGCTGTGTTGGGTGGTGGGGGCGCGGCGGCCGCCGAAAGCGCCGGTGGTGAGCACATAATCTGCGCCGTTTTCCTGCCAGGCGGGCAGCTCAGGATAATGCTCGAAGTTGGGCGCGATTTCTTGGTTCATCGGCAGGGCAATCCACAATTGCACGGCGTGCAGCGTGTTTACATTTTCAGGGGTTTGCTCGGTGTGGGCGATGCCGTGTGCGCTGCCGGTGCCGGCGGTCATCAGGTTGACTTGGCCGGGGCGCACAAGCTGGCGGAAGCCCAAGCTGTCTTGGTGCCACATTTCGCCTTCGAGCATCCAGGTGAAGGTTTGCAGGTTGGTGTGCGGGTGCGCGCCCACTTGCATGCCGTCTGAATCGGCTTTGAACACGGCGGGGCCGGCGTGGTCGAGAAAGCACCATGCGCCTATGGTGCGGCGCTCTTTTTGCGGCAGTAATCGGGCAACGGGAATGCCGCCTACGTCTTTGGTGTTGGCGGTGAAGGTTTCTGTGTTCATGGTAGGCTCCTGAATCAATAATCAATGATAGAAAAAAGTTAATGCGGTGCTTTCGGCGGGGCGTTTTTCAGCAGCAGGGCGCGTCCGGCAAAGGTGTCGCCGGCCACTTCCAGCGCGAAGCGCTCTTTGTCGGTGCGGCGCACGCGCTCGCAGATTTCGGCGCTTTGGCTTTCATCGGCGCCCAGCATTTTCACCGCTTCGTTGCCCATGCTCATGGCGGCTTCAAAGGTTTCGCGCACGAAGAAATCGGCTTGCGCTTTCACCAATTCAAAGGCGTGCTCGCGGTCGAAAGCGCGCACAATCAGCCGCGTGTTGGGGCAGACATGTTTGGCGATTTCCACAATGCGGGTGGTGGCGTGGGCATCGTCGATGCAAATCAAAATGCAATCGGCATTTTCTGCACCGGCGGCATGCAGAATGTCTTCGCGCGCGCCATCGCCGTAATACACTTTAAAGCCGTCTTTATCGGCTTGGCGGATGATGTCGGGATTGTTGTCGATAATCGAAATCTGCGCGCCATAGGCAATCGGCGCTTGGCTGGCGATTTGGCCGACGCGGCCGAAGCCGATAATCAGCACATTGCCGCGCAGCGCTTCATCGCCGTTGAGGCTTTCCACGCCTTCCAGATTGATGCCGTTTTTGCGGGAAAAACGCCCGTGTATGATTAAAAACAGCGGCGTGAGCGCCATCGAAAGCACCACAATGGCGGTCATATTGGCATTTACCGTGCCGCTGATTACCCCTTGCGAGGCCGCCGCCGAAAACAGCACAAAGGCAAATTCGCCGCCCTGAGCCATCAACACCGCGCGCTCGAGGGCATCGGCGTGGCTGCTTTTGGCCAGCCGCGCCACGCCGTAAATCACCGCCGCTTTGGCCGCCATCAGCGCCAGCACGCCCGACACAATCAGCTTCCAGTTTTGCGCCACCACGTTTAAATCGAGCGCCATGCCCACGCCGAGAAAAAACAGGCCGAGCAAGAGGCCGCGGAAAGGCTCGATATCGGCTTCAAGCTGGTGGCGGAAGCTTGATTCCGACAGCAACACACCGGCCAAAAATGCGCCCATCGCCATCGACAAGCCGCCCCATTCCATCAGCAAAGCCGCGCCCAGCACCACCAAAAGCGCCGCCGCCGTCATCACTTCACGCGCTTTGGATTTGGCCAAAATGCCGAACATCGGGTTGAGCAGCCAGCGCCCGGCCGCCACCAATATGGCCAGCGACAAAACCGCCATGCCCAGCTTCATCCACAGCGAGGTGTCGGCCGTTGCCGTGGGCACGGTGGGCGCCATAAAGGCCACCACAGCCAGCAGCGGCACAATCAGCAAATCTTCAAACAATAAAATCGACACCATGCTCTGGCCTTGCGGCGTGGCCAATTCGTGGCGCTCGCCCAAAACCTGCATCACAATGGCGGTGGAGGTGAGCACAAAGCCCGATGCGCTCACAAACGCCACCTGCCACGGATAGCCAAACGCAATGCCCACGAAAGTGAGCATGGCTGCGGCCAAAATCACCTGCATGCTGCCCAGCCCGAAAATCTGCCGGCGCAGGTTCCACAAGTGCGAGGGCTTCATTTCCAAGCCGATAACAAACAAAAACATCACCACGCCCAATTCGGCCACATGGATAATGGCTTGCGGGTCGTCGAAAAATTTCAGGCCGAAAGGGCCGATAATCAGGCCGGCGGCCAGATAGCCCAGCACAGAGCCCAGCCCCAAACGTTTGAACAAAGGCACAGCGATAACTGCCGCCGCCAATAATGTCACCACGCGGACGAGCTCGCCCGCACCTTCTGCTGCCATAAGTTGCTCCGTGAAATCAATATTGCTGCTTTTGCTGTTCAGGTAGCCTTGATGCGCATCAGGGCTACCTGAAAACGGCAGCGGGTAGGTTGGGTTGCAAACCCAACAAATCTACAAGCCGTCTGAAACGTTGGGTTTATCAACCCAAGCTACGCTGTTGCTGAAAGTTGCGTATGGTTTCAGACGGCCTATTCTAAAAATGCAGCGGGTAGGTTGGGCTGCAAACCCAACAAGCCCACAGGCCGTCTGAAACGTTGGGTTTATCAACCCAAGCTACGCTGTTGCGAATCAAGGCTACCTGAAACTTGGTTATCCATCCTGCCAGGGCACGGTGTTGGCCTGATATTCGGGGTGTTTTTCAATATAGGCGCGCACCACCGGACACACCGGCTTCACTTTCAAGCCTTTGGCGGCGGCGTCATCCAAAAGGTATTGGATTAAAAACGAAGCAATGCCGCGCCCGCCCAATTCGGGCGGCACTTCGGTGTGCAGGTAGGCAATGCCGCCTTCAAACAAGGCGTAGTCTTCAAAAGCAATATGGCCTTCGGCATGAATTTCAAAGCGCTGCTTTTCCCGATTATCGATAACGGTGTAATCGCGTTTCATGGCAAGGCTCCGGTTAAGTGCGCAACACATCGTGGATGCTGCTGTCTTTGTCGAACACCGATTTGGCATAAGGACACAGCGGCAGGATTTTGATGTTTTTTTCGCGCGCAAAAGCCACGGCGGCATCGAGCAGACGGCGGCCGACGCCTTGGCCTTTAAACGCTTCGTCCACATCGGTGTGGTCGATGATAAACATGGCTTCGCCCGCCCAAGTGTAAGTCATTTCACCGGCTTGTTTGCCCTCTGCGTGCGCGAGAAAAGCGCCGTGTTTGCCGTCGTCTTGCTGGGTGATGTTCATAATCGTTCTTTCTTGAAAAATAAATAATATCCGTGCTAAAAAATAAGATAACAAAATAAAAGCAGTTCAACAGCACCAACCGCGTAGGTCGGATTCTTGAATCCGACGTTTGGCCGGCGGCCAAAGCAATGTGCCTGCCTTGTTCTGAGAACAAGTGTCGGATTCGAGAATCCGACCTACGGGCGGCCTGTTTGTATTATTTTTTAGAATCGGCATCACTTGAAAAATAAATAAAAACTATTCCGCCCGCAAGGCCAAAATCGGAATCACCAAATCTTCTTCATCGGCCAAATGGCGGTAAAGCGCGCCGCCGCCCTCTTCAATGGCTTGCGCGAGCTTGTCGGCCAGCGCCGGGTTGGCGGCTTCGTTTTGCTTGAGCGCGGCCAGCAGGGTTTGGATGCGGTAGAGCTGCTGCTCAATGTGATGGTGATCGGCATCGAGCACATCAAAGCCTTGCGCCAATTTCGGCTCGAGCTTGCGCATTTGCGGAAAATGGTGTGTGTCTTCGAGCCGGTGGTGGCCGTGTAAATGGCCGTAATGCAGCTCGGCGGCATGCAGCAGGCGGCTGCGGTAATCGGGCCAAAGCAGCCGCCCTTGCTGATATTCGCGCGATAAATAATCTAGCTCGCCCTGGCCGCGGCGCAGGCTGTGGTGCATGCCCAGCCAAGTGGCCGCTGTGCCGAAGCTCGGCAGTGCCGCCCATTTTTGCGGCGGCATCTGCTCGTGCAGATAAAGCCAGCTGCCATCAAGCTTGCTGTGGATGTGGGTGGGTTTGAATAATGTGTTCATTTTTTTCAGACGGCCTCAGCCGCTGCCTCGTTTATCGGTGATAAACCTTATTTTATGCCTTGCAGCGCTTGGCACAAGTAGGCACATTTTTGATACCGAGGCCGTCTGAAAGGTTGCGGCTTATTCGGCTTTCGCCCAGCCATAAAACGCGGCGGCAAATTTGTTGAGGAAAGCAGCGGTGCGCTCATCATTCACTTGGCCGTCGGCAAGCGCGGTGTGGGCGCGGCTGAGAAACACTTCGGGCGCAATCATCACATCGGCGCTCATCGCTTGCAGGCTTTGGCGGATGTGCAGGCCGCTGTTGATGCCGCCGTAGCTGCCGGGCGACGCGGTAATCACAGCGGTTTTCTTGCCGCCCCACAGGCTTTTGCCGGCTGGGCGCGAGGCAATGTCGAGCAGATTTTTCACGGCGGCGGGCATGCTGCGGTTGTGTTCGGGGCTGACAATCAACACCGCATCGGCCGCTTGCAGCTGCGCACGCACGCGCTCATAAGCGGGAATGCTTTCGCTGTCGAGATCTTGCGTGTAGAGCGGCAAGTCGCCGATCTGCACTTCTTCCACCACCACACCTTCAGGCGCTTGCGCGGCGAGGTGTTGCGCCACGGTGCGGTTAATGGATGCGCGGCTGAGGCTGCCGATAATCAGAGCGATTTTGGTCATGATGAAATCCTGTTGAAAAAGAGTGTGCGGCTTATTCTAAACGGATTTTCGAGCTTTGTCTGAAATCTGTGTTGTGCTTGAGAAAGGCCGTCTGAACAAGGTTTTCAGACGGCCTGTTTTTGAAATTGGCCGTGCGGAAATGATACCCATTCAAAAAAGCAAGCTAACAAGGCGGAAGCCTGCGACAGTACAGATAGTACGGCAAGGTGAGGCAACGAAGTTAGGTTATTTTTTGGGATTGGTATGAGATATGCCCTGCGCATTGCCGGCCTGTGCTATAAAGCTTTCAGACGGCCTGTGAAACCGCTAGGCCGTCTGAAAGCGTGTGAAAACAAGAAAATAGAGGCGGATATGGCTGCGTTTGACACCGATTATCTGATTATCGGCTCCGGCTTCGGCGGTAGCGTGTCGGCTTTGCGGCTGGCGCAAAAAGGCTACCGCGTGATGGTGGTGGAGCAGGGGCGCCGTTTCGCGCCGCGCGATATGCCTGAAAGCACCCGCAATTTGCGCCGTTTTCTGTGGCTGCCCTCGCTTTTTTGCCGCGGCTTTTTTTCGCTGCGGCTGTTTCGGCATATGTTGGTGCTGCACGGCAATGCGGTGGGCGGCGGCTCGGTGGTTTATGCCAACACCTTGCTCGTGCCGCCGGAAAAAGTGTGGCGCAGCGGCACTTGGGCGCTTTTGCGCGATTGGGCGGCTGAAATGCCCGAGCATTACCGCACGGCGGAAAAAATGCTCGGCGTAACCACCAATCCGCTGCTGGCCGATGCCGACCATATGCTGAAAAAATTGGCCGATGAAGCGGGCGTGGGCGGCAGCTTTTACCGCACCCGCGTGGCGGTGTATTTCGGTGCGGATGACGAGCATGCGCAGCCGCAGCAGCAGGGCGACCCTTATTTCGCAGGCCAAGGCCCTGCGCGTGCGCCCTGCATCGGCTGCGGCGGCTGCATGGTGGGCTGCCGCCACCGCGCCAAAAATTCGCTCGATTACAACTATCTTTATCTGGCTGAAAAGCTGGGCGTGCAAGTGTTGGCGGAAAGCCGCGTAAGCCGCATCGAGCCTTTGGACAAACAAGATAAGGGCCGCACCGGCTGGCGGGTGACGGTGCAGCCTTTCAAGCAGCCCGAGCAGCATTTCACCGCGCAAAATGTAATCGTGTCCGCCGGCAGCTTGGGCACGCAGGCTTTGTTGTTTGACATGAAAGAAAAAGGTGTGCTGCCCGATCTTTCGCCGGCTTTGGGGCGCAATGTGTTTACCAATGCCGAATCGCTGATCGGCGTGCGCTTTCCCGGCGGCAGCGCCGATTTTTCGCGCGGCATTGCCATCGGCTCGGGCATTCACTTAGCCGACGGCACCCACATCGAGGCCACGCGCTTTCCGGCCGGCTCCAATATCGCCAGCCTGCTGGGCACGCTGATGAACCACAGCCGCGCCGGCCGCATGAATCTGCGCCAATGGCTGGGCGCGTTTGCGCGCGGCTGGCTCACGCGCCCGCGGCAGATGTGGCAGGCTTTGCGCCCGAAGAATATGGCGCGCGAATCGCTGATTTTTTTGTGCATGCAAACCGCGCCGCAGCCTTTGAACATGGTGTGGCGCAGGCCGTGGTTTTGGCCGTGGCGCCGGCGGCTGGCCAGCGAAGGGGCGCGGATTCCGGCTTATATTCCTGCTGCCGGCGAATTTGCTTTTCAGGCGGCCCAAGCGCACGGCGGCAGCGCGTTTAGCTGCGTGGCCGATGTGTTTCTGAATATTCCGGCCACCGCCCACTGCATGGGCGGCGCGGCGCTGGCGGCTTCGCCCGAAGAGGGCGTGTGCGATGCGCAACATCGTGTGTTTGGCTATCAAAATCTTTATGTGATAGACGGCGCCAATATTTCCGCCAATCTGGGGGTGAACCCCAGCCTCACCATTGCCGCGCTGGCCGAAGCGGCCATCAGCCATATTCCGCCCAAGGAGTGTTTATGAAACCTGCCGATTTGTCCGATTGTTTCCAGCTGCTTCACGAGGCTTCGCGCCGCCATATCGAAGTGCCTTGGCCGCTGCGGCAGCAACGTTTGCAAAAGCTTGCCGATATGCTGCACACGCACCGCGAAGCCATTCAAGCGGCCATCAGCGCCGATTTCGGCCGGCGCAGCCGCCACGAAACCGATTTGCTGGAAATGGTGCCCACGCTCGAGGGCATCCGCCATGCGCTGCGCCACGGCAAGCGCTGGATGCGGCCGCGCAAGGCGGCGGTGGCGTGGCCTTTCTGGCCGGCGAAAAACCGCATTGTGCCGCAGCCTGTGGGCGTGGTGGGCGTGATTGCGCCGTGGAATTATCCGCTTTTTCTCAGCATCGGCCCTTTGGTCGGCGCCTTTGCCGCCGGCAACCGCGCCATGGTAAAAACTTCGGAGCATGCGCCCGCGTTCAGCCGCTGGCTGGCCGATACCGTGCCGCACTATTTTGCCGCCGATGAGCTGGCCATTGTGGAGGGCGGCGCGGATGTGGCTGCGGCTTTTGCCGCGCTGCCGTTTGACCATCTGCTTTTCACCGGCTCCACCGCCGTCGGCCGCTTGGTGATGCAGGCGGCGGCTGCCAACCTCACCCCGCTCACGCTGGAATTGGGCGGCAAATCGCCCACGCTGATTTTGGAAGATGCCGATTTGGATCAGGCGGTGGCGCGGGTGATGAGCGGCAAATGGGTAAACGCCGGCCAAACCTGCATTGCGCCCGATTATGTGCTGCTGCCCCAAGCGCTGCACGCGGCCTTTATCGAAAAAGCGCGCGCTTGGGTGGGCAGGCATTATCCCGATTTGGCCGCCAACCCCGACTACAGCCACATCATCAATGAAAACCAGCGCCGGCGTTTGCAAAGCCGGTTGGATGAAGCCGCGCGCGAGGGCGCGGCCGTGGTGCCGCTGGCCGGGCGCGGCGATGGTGGCGACAACTTGCTGGTGCCGCACCTGATCAGCGGCGCGCCCGAACACACGCTGCTGATGCAGGAAGAAATCTTCGGCCCCTTGCTGCCGCTGCTGCCTTATCCGTCGCTGGATGAGGCGCTGGCCTATATCGGCGCACGGCCGCGGCCGCTGGCTTTATATGTGTTCGGCAAAGATAAAGCGCAAATCGACAAAGTGTTGCAGCGCACCGTGTCCGGCGGCGTGAGCGTAAACGACACCTTGCTGCATGTGGCGCAGGAAGGCCTGCCTTTCGGCGGCATCGGCGCTTCGGGCATGGGCGCTTATCACGGGCGGGCGGGCTTTGAAACTTTTTCGCATCTCAAGCCCGTGTTTGTGCAAAGCCGCATCAACAGCATGGGGCTGCTGGCACCGCCTTACGGCAAGGTGTTTGAGCGGATTGTGGGGGTGTTGCTGAGGCGTTGATTTTTAAAGAGATTTTTGGATTAGAGTCGAACGAAACCGCGTGTAGAGGCCGTCTGAAAGCTTTCAGACGGCATCGCTTTATTTCCCGTGAAACAACACAGCGCGTAGGTCGGATTCTCGAATCCGACGCTTGTTCGCAGAACAAGATTTTTAGGGCTGCGGTAAATGTCGGATACGAGTATCCGACCTACAACCGTAATACCTGAGGCCGTCTGAAAAGCTTTCAGACGGCCTCAAGTGTTGCCAGACTCAGTCTTTCAATTTCAGCAAGTGTAGGTACGATTAGCTTTGTTAAAACAAAGCGTAATCGTACGCACGAAGCTTGCCCACACCCCCAAAAACCAAACAGCCCACGGGCCGTCTGAAACGTTGGGTTTGCAACCCAACCTACCCGCCGCATCACTTTTTTATGCATTCCACTATAGCGCACAGATGCCGTCTGAAAGCTTTCAGACGGCATCGTTTTATTTCCCGTGAAACAACACAGCGCGTAGGTCAGATTCTCGAATCCGACGCTTGTTCGCAGAACAAGATTTTTAGGGCTGCGGTAAATGTCGGATACGAGTATCCGACCTACAATGGCAATACTTGAGGCCGTCTGAAAAGCTTTCAGACGGCCTCAAGTATTGCCGGGCTCAGTCTTTCAATTTCAGCAGCTGGCTTTGCACTTTGGCCATTTTGTTTTCCAAATCGGCCAATTCGGCACGGTCTTTTTCCACCAAGTGCGCGGGTGCTTTGTCGGTGTAGCCGGGTTTGCCGAGCTTGGCTTCGAGCTTGTCGAGCGCTTTTTGCAATTTTTCGGCTTCTTTGCTCAAGCGTGCGCTTTCGGCGGCTTTGTTGATTTCCACTTTCAGCATCAGGCGCGCGTTTTGGCACACGGCCACGGGCGCATCGTCGGCTTCGGGCAGCTTCTCAACCAGCTTGGCTTCGGTGAGGCGCGCCATCATCGGCACATATTTGAGCAAGGCTTCCAGCTCGCTGCCGCCTTCGACAAACAAGGGCGCTTTCACGCTCGGCGCCAAGCCCATTTCGCCGCGCAGATTGCGCACGGCGCCGATTAAATCTTGCAGCGCGGCCATTTTGTCGAACGCGACGGGCACGATTTTTTCTTCGTCTGCCAGCGGCCAAGCGGCGAGCATCAGGCTGTCGGTGTGTTTGGCGTTGGCCAGTGGGGCGACGGTTTGCCACAGCTCTTCGGTGATAAAGGGCATAATCGGATGCAGCAGGCGCAAAATCACTTCGAGCACGCGCACGAGGGTGCGGCGGGTGGTGCGCTGCGTGGTGGGGCAGCCGGTTTGCAGCTGCACTTTGGCAAGCTCGATATACCAATCGCAAAAATCGTTCCACACGAATTCATACAGCGTTTGCGCTGCCAAATCGAAGCGGTAGGTGTCGAAGGCTTCGGCGGTGGCCGCTTCGGTTTGTTGCAGGCGGCCGATAATCCATTGGTCGACAAAAGTGTAGGCCAATGGCTGGGTTTCGTCTTGGCCGCAGTCTTTATCTTCCACGTTCATCAGCACGAAATTGGTGGCGTTCCACAATTTGTTGCAGAAATTGCGGTAGCCCTCGGCGCGTTTGAAATCGAAGTTGATGCTGCGCCCCAAGCTGGCGTAGCTGGCCATGGTGAAGCGCAGCGCATCGGTGCCGAACACGGGAATGCCTTCGGGGAATAATTTTTCGGTGGCTTTTTTCACTTGCGGCGCACGCTCGGGGCGGCGCAGGCCGGTGGTGCGCTTCACCAGCAGGGCTTCTAAGTCGATGCCGTCGATTAAATCCACCGGGTCGATCACATTGCCCTCGGATTTGGACATTTTTTTGCCTTCGTGGTCGCGCACCATGCCGTGGATATACACGTCTTTAAACGGCACTTTCCCGGTGAAATGGGTGGTCATCATAATCATGCGCGCCACCCAGAAGAAGATGATTTCGTAGCCGGTAACGAGCACATTGCTTGGCAAAAAGGCTTTCAAATCATCGGTTTCAGACGGCCAACCCAAAGTGGAGAAGGGCACGAGTGCGGAGGAGAACCAAGTGTCGAGCACGTCTTCATCGCGGGTGAGCTTAATGCCTTGGCTTTGGGCTCGTTGAATCAAGGCTTGCACTTCCGCTTCATGGGCTTTCAGATAGCCTTCGGCGTTGGAATAATGGGTTTCGCCGGCCAATGGCTCAGCCGGCATTTGAGTGCGGCCTGCTTTTTCGGCCATGCGCCAAAAATCGGACATCAGGGCAAACACCTGGTCATCGATTTTGCCTTGGTTTTGTTGGGCGATATACAGCTCGGAAAAAGCTTGGTAGTAGGCATGAAATGCTGTTTTTGCGACATAGCAGTTGCCGTTTTCATCATACCAAGCGGGAATTTGATGCCCCCACCACAATTGGCGCGAAATGCACCAATCTTGGATATTGTTCATCCATTGGTTATAAGTGTTAACCCAATTTTCGGGGATGAATTTCACCGCGCCGCTGTCAACCGCGTGTTTGGCTTTTTGCGCCAGGCTCATGCCTTTGAATTCGCTGTCGGGCTCACCGCCATTGGGCGTGGCGCTCATGGCCACGAACCATTGGCTGGTGAGCATGGGCTCAATCACCGAGCCGGTGCGGTCGCCTTTGGGCGTCATCAGCGTGTGCGGTTTGGTGTCGGCCAATAAGCCTTGCGCTTCGAGGTCGGCCAGCATTTGTTTGCGCGCGGCGAAGCGGTCGAGGCCGGCGTAAGCGGCGGGCAGGGCAAAGCCGGCTTGCGCTTCGCCTTTGAAGTTGAACACTTCGGCTTCAGCCAATACTTTGGCTTCTAAATCAAATACATTAATCAGGCGGGTGTCGTGGCGTTTGCCCACTTCATAGTCGTTGAAATCGTGTGCGGGCGTGATTTTCACGCAGCCGGTGCCGAAATCTTTTTCCACATATTCATCGGCAATCACGGGAATGCGGCGGCCGGTGAGCGGCAACAGCAATTCTTGGCCGATCAAGCCGGCATAGCGCTCATCTTCAGGATTCACCGCCACGGCCACGTCGCCGAGCAGGGTTTCGGGGCGGGTGGTGGCCACAATCACCGCTTCGGCGGGGTTGCCGGCCAGCGGATAGCGGATATGCCACATATGGCCTTGCTCTTCCACGCTTTCCACTTCCAAATCAGACACCGCCGTGCCCAGCACCGGATCCCAGTTCACCAATCGTTTGCCGCGATAAATCAAGCCTTGCTCAAACAGGCGCACAAACACTTCGGTCACCACTTCGGCGCGGGTGTCGTCCATGGTGAAATATTCGCGCGTCCAATCGGCCGAGCAGCCCATGCGGCGCATTTGCTCGGTAATCGTGCCGCCGGATACGTTTTTCCACGCCCACACTTTTTCCAAAAAGCCTGCGCGGCCTAAATCATGGCGCGACACGCCTTCTTCGGCCAACTGGCGCTCCACCACGATTTGGGTGGCGATGCCGGCATGGTCGGTGCCCGGAATCCAAGCGGTGTTGCAGCCTTTCATGCGGTAATAGCGGGTGAGGCCGTCCATAATGGTTTGGTTGAAGGCGTGGCCCATGTGCAGCGTGCCGGTTACATTCGGCGGCGGCAGTTGGATAGAGAATGAAGGCTTGCCCAAATCCATGTGCGGCTGGAAATGGCCGGCGGCTTCCCAGGCTCGATAGTGTTTGGTTTCGATTTCGGCGGGATTGTATTTGTTTAGCATGATGTTTGGCGTGTTGCTGGGTGAATAAGTTTGAATCGTGGGATTATAGCGCAATCGCCGTCTGAAACCTATGCCGGATGCTTTCAGACGGCCTGAAAACCAAGCGGAAGCTGCCCGTTTGCACTCAGGCAGACGGGCAGCTTGCATAAGCGCAAAGGCTTATTTTGCTTTGGCTTCTTTTTTCAAAGAGGCATAAAGCTCGGGTTGGCGTTCTTTCAACAGCGTGGCGATGGTTAAATCTTCACGGTTGACTTTGGCCAGGTCCACATTTTCGATATGCACCAAACGGAGCAGCTCACGCACGGGCTTGGGCATGTTGCGGCCAGACTCGTAGCGGGAGCCACCCGATTGGGTAACACCGATTCGGCTCCAAAAATCCATTTGGTTCAAGCCGAGTTTTTTGCGGATGTCGCGAATGTTTTCGATTTGCTCGAACGATTTCATTAAATTTCCTTCTTTTCTTATTTGAGTTTAAAGCCAGAATAGTTTCAGCCAACTTTAATACCGTTAACGATAATAACATATATGATATATTATTAACTGCAGGTAGTAAAGTATAAGACTTTAGACAGGAGATGCAATAGAAGTTTGATATTTTTTTTCTAGCGTTAACATTCATATTGACTATGGGGCGTCTCTTAGCTTTAATTTATTTAGAATCAAAAGGTTTTAACGATAAATAGAGCAATTCATCTAAATTCATTAATGTTTGATTTAGGCTAAATTAAGGCTTGCCGGAGGCCGGGCTCACCGTCAGTATTTCGCAACTTTCGGCAGTAACCAGCACTTCATGCTCCCATTGCGCCGAGAGCGAACGGTCTTTTGTCACCACGGTCCAGCCGTCGGGCAGGATGCGCAAATGGCGTTTTCCTTGGTTGATCATCGGCTCAATGGTGAAAATCATGCCCGGCTCCAGCACCAGCCCCTGGCCTTTGCGGCCATAATGCAACACTTGCGGCTCTTCGTGAAAGCCGCGGCCGATGCCGTGGCCGCAAAATTCCTGCACCACCGAATAGCCGGCATTTTCGGCAACCTGCTGGCAGGCATAGCCGATGTCGCCCAAAGTGGCGCCCGGCTTCACAGCGGCAATGCCGGCCATCATGCTTTGGTGGGTAACGTCGATCAGCCGCTGCGCCTGCGGGCTGATGTTGCCCACGGCAAACATGCGGCTTGAATCGCCGTGAAAGCCGTCTTTTTTGATGGTAACGTCGATGTTGACAATGTCGCCGTTTTTCAAGGGCTTGTCGTCGGGAATGCCGTGGCAGATCACATGGTTTACCGAAGTGCAGCACGATTTCGGATAGGGCGGGTTGCCATAATTGAGCGGGGCGGGATAGCCGCCTTGCACGTTGACGTGGTAATCGTAAATCAGTTTGTCTAATTCGTTGGTGGTGACGCCGGGTTTGACGAATTGTCCGATATAGTCGAGCGCTTCGGCGGCCAGGCGGCCGAGCACGCGCATTTGTTCGATTTCTTCGGCGTTTTTGATGATGACGGCCATGGGATTATCCTTGTGTGTTCAGACGGCCTGTTTCAGCGCAAGGCCGTCTGAATAAAATCAACATAGAGATGAGAATCAAATTCAACATGCGGCATTTTTGCGGAAAAACAAGCTTGAAACAAGCTATCTGGTTGTTTGTATAAGAGTTTATTTATCGATATGAAAGGCCGTCTGAATGTTTCAGACGGCCTTTCATGCAATCGGGCTTAGGACAGCCTAAGCGCGCCTTGGCATCAAAATGCCGGCAAAATCCCTACGCCGGCGTTTCAGAGCCTTCTTAAAACAGGCTTTTCACCGCCGCTTCGATGTTGTCGGCGCGCATAAAGGTTTCACCGATTAAAAAAGTGTGCACGCCGTGGTTTTGCATAAAAGCCACATCGGCTTTGCCGGTGATGCCGCTTTCGGTGACCACGGTTTTGCCGCCAAGCTCGGGCAGCAGATCCAGCGTTTGCTGCAACGACACGTCGAATGTGCGCAGGTTGCGGTTGTTTACGCCCACAAGCTTCGTGGTGAGCTTGCGGCATTTGGCCAATTCGCTTTGATCGTGCAATTCCAGCAACACCGTCATGCCCAATTCGTGCGCGGTGCGCTCCAACGCTTCGAGCTGCGCCGCTTCCAGCGCGGCGGCAATCAGCAAAATGGCATCTGCGCCCCAAGCGCGCGCCTGATACACCTGATAATCGTCAATCATAAAATCTTTGCGCAACACCGGCAGCGCCACCGCCGCTTTCACTTGCTGCAAATATTCGGGCGCGCCCTGGAAATAAGGCGCATCGGTGAGCACCGACAAGCAGGCCGCGCCGGCGCGCTCATAAGCAAGCGCGATTTCCACCGGGTTGAAATCGGCGCGGATCAGGCCTTTGCTGGGGCTGGCTTTTTTCACTTCGGCAATCACAGCCGGCTGCGCGGCGGCATGCTTGGCGTGAATCGCAGCGAGAAAATCGCGGGCGGGCGCGGCAGCCGCAACTTGCCGCTTGATTTCATCAAGCGGCACAGCGGCTTTGGCAGCGGCCACTTCTTCGGCTTTGGTGGCGAGGATTTTATTCAGAATATCGGTCATGGGGCGGTGGTGGGCGCAAACGGGAAAGGCTGATTATACGGCTTATGGCGGTGCGACGAAAGAGTGGAGAGGCCGTCTGAAATAGATTTTAAAAATAAATATATCTATCATAATTCTTTTATTTTCAATGAATATAAATGATATTAATTTGTGTTTGATATAGATTTGTATTATCCTTGTTAAGGTTTGCGGGTTTTCGTAAATAAAACCTTGGCTCATGGGCAGAAAAGCAAATGCAGGCCGGCTGAAAAGTGATGGATGGCCTCTGTAAATATGCCGGATAGCCGGCAGGGGGCAGCCGGTTTGTGCAGCTCTTTGGCGGCATGCCCATTCAAAACAGTAATACGTAGCTCAAAAATCAGATAACCGGGCGGCTAAGGCAGCCGGGCTATGGTTAAAACGGGCATCACACATCATTCAAGCAACACATCAAAACAAGGAGCAAAACAGATATGGCTGAAAAGAAGTCGGCAGGCGTGATTAAGCAGGCACGCAAACACAGCAAAATGGTGGGCGCAGGCCTTTTGGCTGCGGCCATGAGCCCGGCCTTGATGGCGGCGGAAAGTAAAGCTGAATTGGAAGCGGTAGAGGTGCGCGGCAGCCAGCTGATCCGCAGCGGCTATAAAGCACCCAACACCACCATCGGCAAGCGCGAGCAAGATGTGCAGAATATTCCGCAAAGCGCTACCGTGATCAACCAGCAAGTGATGCAAGACCAAGCCACCACCGATTTGAAAGACGCGCTGCGCAATGCCGGCATCACTTTTCAGGCGGGCGAAGGCGGTCAAACCGAAGTGCCGATTATCCGCGGCATGCATGCGGGCGGCGATGTGTTTGACGACGGCTTGCGCGGCTCGGCTGCCCAATTCAATGCCGACACTTACAACACCGAGCGCGTGGAAGTGCTCAAAGGCAGTGCGGCAGCTTTGTTTGGGCGCGGTGCAGCCGGCGGCGTGATTAACCAGGTGAGCAAATCGCCTTATGCCGGTCGCGGCGGCGAAGTGGCCGTGGGCTTGGGCACACAAGGCTTCAAGCGCGCCACCGCTGATGTGAATTATGCCTTTAACGACGACATCGCCGTGCGCATCAACGCCATGGGCGAAAATGTGGAATCGCGCCGCAAGCCGGTGGAAAAAAAGCGCTGGGGCATTGCGCCTTCGGTGATTTTCGGCATGACGGGCGACACGCAATTGGAGCTCTCTTACAAACACGATGATGAAAACAACGTGCCCGATTTCGGCGTGCCTTATGTAAATACCGGTGCCAACACCCGCACCGCAGCGGTGGAGGCGATTGATCAATTTTTCGGCTACAACACCGATTTTGAAGACATCAAACGCGATGCCTTCACAGCCAAGCTGGATCACCAATTCAACGAAAACATGAAAATCAGCAACACCACGCGCTACAGCCGCACCCGCTACGACATGATGGGCATTCCGCCGCGGCTCAATGCCAACGGTTTGGTCGCGCGCGGCCTGAGCGGCAATGCGGTGAAAGTGGTGGATTACGATGCCAACACGTGGACCAACCACACCGATTTCAATATGAAATTCGACACCGGCCGCTTGAAACATGATGTGTTGGTGAATGCTGAGCTCACGCGCGAAAAACGCAAAAACTTCAGCCACACTTATAGCTTTTTCAATGCCGACGGCACGCCCGCGCCCACCACCAACCCCATTGGCTTCCACCACGGCAAGCCCACGGAAAACTTTTACTGGACGCGCACCAACCCAGATCCGAGCGTGCTCACCACGCACACCGTGGGCATGGGCGTGAGCGATATTGTGGAAATCACGCCGCAGTGGACTGCCATTGCCGGAGTGCGCTTCAACCACATCAAAACCGAAAATGCGCCATCAGGCGGCGGCAGCAAAACATCGCGCACCGACAATGTGTGGACATATAACGGCAGCGTGATTTGGACACCGGTGGAGGGCCATAATGCCTACCTGACCTACAGCACCGCCGTGACCCCCGTGGCTTATCGTGTGACCGGCCAAAACGACTCGCTCGACCCCTCGCAGCTCGTGGCCGAGCCGGAAGAAACCCGCACCATCGAATTGGGCACCAAACACGCCTTTTTTGATGACGCGCTTACCGTAAACGCCGCCTTGTTCCACACCAAAAAAACCCAGCAATACTACCGCGATGCCGGCTTTATCGACCACATCAAAGTGTATGGCCTCGATATGGAAGTGGCCGGCCGCATCACCGACAAACTTAATTTAATCGGCAACCTTGTGTGGGCCAACGGCAAAATGAGCGCCGATGCCGGCAACCCCAACGTGGCGCAGCTTGACGGCTATTTCCCCGAGGCTGCCGCCAAATTCACGGCCAACGTGTGGGGCAACTACCGCATCACTGAAAACGTGAATGCCGGCCTGGGCGTGCGCTATGTGGGCGACCGCTACACCCACATGCCTTCGCGCGGCGGCAACCCGGTGATGGTGCAAAAACTGCCTTCCTACACCGCCGTGGATGCCATGCTCAATTACGAAACCCGCAGCTATCGCGCCCAGCTGAATGTTAACAATTTGTTCGACAAGAAATATTTCTCTACCGGCCACCGCCAGCAAGCGATTCCGGGCGACCGTCGCGCATCGATTGTGACATTTGCTTATAAGTTTTAACGTGTGAAAAGGCCGTCTGAAACCTTTCAGACGGCCTTTTTCCGAATGATACCCATTCGAAAAAATAAGATAACAAGGCGGCGAGCCGAAGACAGTACACCTATAGATGCGGCAATTAATTATTGAATATTCACATCCTCTTACCCGCAGCAGAAACCTGTTCCCTCTCCCGTGGGAGAGGGCTAGGGAGAGGGCAACAAGCCAAAGGCTTGTTTGCCGGTATCTGAAAATGTTCAATATTAAATTGCTGAATCAATAGTGCGGCAAGGCGAGCCAACGCAGTTAGGTTATTTTTTCGAATGGGTATGAGTTGCCATGGTTTAATTTTCAGGCGGAAAATTGAACCATGGTTGCTTCAAACCATTTTCATCACAATGAGAGCCGCTTATGTTATTGCATATCGAAAACGTATTCAGCGCCGAAGAGCTGGCACAGGCGCAAACCATTTTGGCCGAAGCGCCGTGGGCTGACGGCAAAATCACCGCCGGCAGCCAATCGGGGCAGGTGAAAAATAATTTGCAGCTGCCGCAGCACAGCGAAGCGGCGCAGACCTTGTCGCAAATGGTGAAAAACGCCGTGTTGCGCAACAGCGAATTCTTCTCTGCCGTGTTGCCGAAAAACGTGTTTCCTCCGCTGATTAATTGCTACCGTGAAGGGCAGAATTTCGGCAACCACATCGACAATGCCGTGCGCATGGATCCTTTCACCCAACAATGGGTGCGCACGGATGTGTCGAGCACGCTTTTTCTCAACGCCCCCGAAGAATACGATGGCGGCGAATTGGTGATTGAAGACAATTACGGCAGCCACAGCGTGAAACTGGCCGCCGGCGATATGGTGGTGTATCCCGCCACCAGCCTGCACCGTGTGATGCCGGTTACGCGCGGGCAGCGGCTGGCCAGCTTTTTCTGGACGCAATCGATGATACCCTCCGACGAAAAACGCACCCTGCTTTTCGATATGGATCGCGCCATCTCCACCCTGCGCGCCGAGCATGGCGACACCGAAGCGCTGGTGGTGCTCACCGGCACTTATCACAATTTATTGCGCCAATGGGCAGAGGTGTAAACCGGTTGCCGGAAAACATGAGGCCGTCTGAATATTTTCTTTCAAACGGCCTTTTTAATGCATAAGCTATTGTTTTTTTTATTTTTCAAAAACAAGCGTTCTCGAAAACCAATCATCGGGCGCATAGGGTGTGTGCCGCAGGCACGCACGCGTTTTTCATTCGACAACCAGGCCGTCTGAAAGAAAATGTTCAGACGGCCTTTCGGTTTTCAATCATATTGATGCAAACGCATGCGGGCGTGTTTAAAACCGAGGCAGCCGCCAAGCCACGCGGTGCGCCCACAGCCTGAGCGCGTAGCCGCCCCACAGCAGAATATTGAGTGTGAAAAGGTTTACCCAGCCGGCCGCATCGAGCAGATAAAGCGCCAGGCCGATAATCACCGACACCGTGCCGTAAAAATCTTTGCGCAAAATCATCGGAATATCGTTTACCAATGTGTCGCGCACAATGCCGCCGCCCACGGCGGTAACAAAGCCCAGCATCACCACGCCGAAAAGGTTTAAATCATACATCAGCCCCACTTGCGCGCCGGTGATGGTGAAAGCCACCAGCCCGAGCGAATCGGCCAGCAAAAAAGAAGCCGCCAGCGTTTTGCCGCGCTGGTTTTGCAGCTTGAAAAGCCAAGCGGCCACCAGCGTGAGGGCGATGGTGATGATGGCCGAATGTTGGGTGAACACCAGCGGCACGCGCCCCACCAGCACATCGCGCATCATGCCGCCGCCGATGGCGGTGAGCAGCGCCACAATCAGCACGCCGAGCAAATCCAGCCGCTTACGCACGCCCACCAGATAGCCGGACACGGCAAAAGCGGCGGTGCCGATAATGTGGATGATGTCGGTGGTGTTCACAAATAATCCTGTTGGCTGAAGTTTTGCGCATTATAGGGAAATCGGCTGTAAACGCAAACATGATGCCGAGGCCGTCTGAAACCGCGTAGGTACGATTAGCGCAGCGTAATCGTACGCATGAAACTAAAGTTTCAGACGGCCTGTGGTTTACGCGCCCACCGCACCGAAATAAGCCAGCAGCGTTTGCGGCAGCCAATTTAAATGGCCGCGCCCGTGCCCGCTCACAAAGCCGACATGGCCGCCGTGCGCCGGTTGCAGCAGGGTGACGGCTTTGGACACTTCTTTTTCAGAGAGCAGTGCTTCGGGCGGCAGGAAAGGGTCGTTCACCGCATTGAGCAGCAGCGTGGGCGTGGCAATGGCGCCCAATAGCGGTTTGCAGGAGGCGCGGCGGTAATAGTCGGCGGCATTTTGAAAGCCGTGCAGCGGCGCGGTGAAAGCGTTGTCGAAATCAGACAGCGTTTTGCAGCGGCTGAGCGCTTCGGTGTGGAAATCAAACGCGCGCGCTTTGGGAATCAGCGTGTTGAGGAAATAGCGGGTGTAGAGCAGGCGGGTGGCGCCTTTGTCGAAACGGGTGCCGGCGGCGGTGAGATCGACCGGCGCCGACACCACGGCCGCGGCGCGGGGCAGGGCGCGGCTGCCTTGTTCGCCCAGATATTTGGCCAACGCATTGCCGCCGAGCGACACGCCGGCGGCATACACCGTGCTGTAGCGCGCAGACAGCGTTTGCAGCATAAATTCGATTTCGCGGCTGTCGCCCGAGTGGTAATACACCGGCGCGGTGTTGGCCACGCCGCCGCAGCCGCGAAAATGCGCCACCACGCCGTGCCAGCCGTGTGCGGCCACCGCATGCATCAGCGCGGCGGCATAATGGCTGCGGCTGCTGCCTTCCAAACCGTGAAACAGCACCAGCAGCGGCGCATCGGCGCGGGGGCTGTCGATAAAATCATAAGCCACCAGCGTTTGGCCGGTGCTGTCGGGCAAAAGCTCGCGTCGATAAGCCGGCGGCGTCGGTTGCAGCGATTTGGCATAAAGGGTTTCGATATTGCCGCCGCGCAGCCAGCGCGGGGTGTGTAAAGGGGGAAGGGTGGATATGATTGGCATGGTGGTTGGTTAAGGCTTTGATTTAATTGAGTGATGATTGCTTGGTGATATGGTGGAATGCATAAAAAAGTGATACAGCGGGTAGGTTGGGTTGTAAACCCAACAAATCTACAAGCCGTCTGAAACCTTGGTTTACCAACCCAACCTGCGCTGTGTAGAGTGCAGTTTTGTGCCACTTTTTCTTGCATTTCAATATGGTTGGCAACCTTCATCGGTGCCTGTTTGATAATATCATAATATGGCAACAGGCCGTCTGAAAAAAGATTCAGACGGCCTGTTTTCCCGACGGCAAGCCCGGTGGCATCACGCGTGCGGCAGCCGCCGATACATCACAATATGCAGCCCCAGCACGGTGCTCATGCCGGTGATCCAGCCCACCAGCACATCGGTAGGATAATGCACGCCCAGCACAATGCGCGATAAACCCATCAGCAGGGCAAAAGCGGCCGCGGCGGCGATAATCAGGCCGCGGTGCGGCGATTGCCAATAAACCAGCACCACCACCGTGGCCAGCGCGGCGGCAAACGTGCTGTGGCCGCTGGGAAACGATGCGCCGGTTTCCTGGATAATGCGCGGCCAAAATTCGGGGCGCGCTCGATTGAAAAACTGCTTGGCCACAAACATCACCGCCGTGGGCAGCGCCGTGCCCAGCAGGATAAACACCGCCCAGCTGCGGTGGCGGCGCAGGTAATGCCAAGCGGCAAAAAGCATGGAGAGCACCACGGCCACGGGCGTGCTGCCGATATAGTGCAGCGCCACTGCAAGCGGCGTGAAAGCCGGGCCGATATGGGTGTGCACCCACATCATCAGCGGCTGCTCGAAAGCAAAACGCTCTTGCGCCAACACTTCTTCGGCAATTTCACCGGCAATCAAAAGCGGAATCACAATGCCGAGAAAAAGCACGGCCAAGCGCTCGGGCGCGGGCAGATAGCGGCGGATAAAAGAGAGCATGGCAAATCAGGCGTGAAAAAAGCGGATATTATACCAAACCCTGAAATAAGATAAGCGCCCCGCCGCGACGGGCTGCCGCCGAGCGGGGAGGCCATACAGTGAAATGCAAGAAAAAGTGATATA
Source organism: Uruburuella suis (assembly GCF_004341385.1). Classification (GTDB taxonomy): domain Bacteria; phylum Pseudomonadota; class Gammaproteobacteria; order Burkholderiales; family Neisseriaceae; genus Neisseria; species Neisseria suis. The sequence goes on along the minus strand of NZ_SLXE01000009.1, from coordinate 40,514 downwards.
AAACTACGCACTATAACAGGTAGCTTGGGTTGATAAACCCAACGTTTCAGACGGCCTGTGGCTTGTTGGGTTTTCAACCCAACCTACCCGTTGTGTCACTTTTTCCTACACTCCACTATATGTTCGGCCTCGCGGCCAAATGTCGGATTCGAGAATCCGACCTACAAAGGCTACGCGCTATAACAGGTAGGTTGGGTTGCCAAACCCAACGTTTCAGACGGCCTGTGGCTTGTTGGGTTTTCAACCCAACCTACCCGTTGTGTCACTTTTTTTTGCATTCCACTATAGCAGCGGTTCAAACCCGCAAACCCTCGTTATACCATCATTGCATGATATGCCGAGGCCGTCTGAAAGGTTTCAGACGGCCTCGCTTGTGTTTGCCGGCAAAAAGGTTAATCTGCGCGGCTCAGGCCACCACTCGTTTGCCCAAAATCACAATATCCGCTTCCTGTGTTTCCAAATCGCACACCCGCGGCAGGCGGCCCCATTCTTGGAAGCCCAGCGTGTGAAACAGGCGGATGCTGGCGTGGTTGTGGCCGAAAATCACCGCCAAAATATTGCGTATGCCCAGCGAGGGCGCTTGCTCGAGCATATATTGCAGCAAGATTTTGCCCACGCCCACGCCGCGCATATCGTGGCGCACATACACGCTGATTTCCACGCTGATGTGGTAGGCCGGGCGCGCGTAATAATCGCTGAAGCAGCCCCAGGCGAGCACTTCGCCATCGGCATTGCCCAGCACATATAAAGGCCGCGCGCCGGTGTGGGCATCAAACCAGGCTTGGCGCTCGGCCACGCTCACGGGCTTCAAATCGGCGGTTGATTGGCGGCTGGCCACCGTGCTGTTGTAAATCTCGACGATGGCGGCCAAATCGTGCGCTTGGGCGCGGTTTATGGTGTAGGGATGCATGGTTTTTCCTGCACAACACAGGCCGTCTGAAAGATTTTCAGACGGCCTGCGGGCTTATTGAATCAATTTCGACACGGTTTTAAAAGCGGGGTGTTTGGCATCGGCCAGCAATTGAAACAGCACGCTTTCCACATTCGACACCACCGCACCCGCCGCCGCCATTTGCGCCAGCGCATTGGCTTTGTTGGCCGGGTCGCGCGAAGTGGTGCATTCTTGCGCCACATACACGCCCAAGCCTTCCGCGCGCAAATCCAGCACCGTTTGCAGCATGCACACATGTGCTTCAGCGCCCACCAAAATCACATTTTGCGCACCTAGGCGCTTGATTTCGGCGGCCACTTCATCGGTAAGGGCGGAAAAGCGCGTTTTTTCAAACAGCGGCACCGCATCGCCCAACAAAAGTTTGATGGCTGCCACGGTGTGGCCTAAGCCTTTGGGATATTGCTCGGTAATCACAATCGGCACATCCAGCGCCTGCAAGCCTTGCAGCAACACACGGCTGCGCTCGATAGCCGCATCGGCATGATGCAGCGCAGGCACCAGCCGCTCTTGGATATCTACCACGATGCACACGGTGTTGTCGGGGGTTAAACGGTTCATATTTTCTCACTTTGCCAAATGGTTTTTATGGTTTCATACCCATTCTAAAAAATAACCTTACAAAATAAAAGCAGTTCGGCAACATCATCCGCGTAGGTCGGATTCTTGAATCCGACATTTGGCCAACGGCCAAAGCGATGTGCGTGCCTTGTTCTGCGAACAAGTGTCGGATTCGAGAATCCGACCTACAGGCTGCCTGTTTGTATATTATTTTTTGAATGGGTATCAGAGCCTCCTTAATATAGCGGATTGCGCCGCCGGCTGACAAGCACAGTAAAAGCAGGCCGTCTGAAAAGCTTTCAGACGGCCTGTGTGATGATGCGGGATTATTGCTTGCTGGCGCCGAAGCTGCCCTTAAAGGTGGGGAAATCCCATATTCCTGCTGCTCGGCCGCTGAACACGCCTGAAAGCTCTTGTGCCTGCGGGCCGTAAAAACCACCTTCTGTATATACGCCTACATTGTAATTGCTTGATTTATCAAAATAAGCTGTGTCTCCGCTGAAGGTGTTGCCGTTGATCTTGGCTTTGAATTCCACCGACGACATATAGTCTTCTTTATCCGCTTTCAAATTGCCGGAAAGGGTTTTGGCGCCGAAATCCACGTTAAAGCGGGCATCATAGCGGCTCGGTGCAAAGGAAGTCGGGGATGAGCCATAAGAAACCAAAGCATAGCCGCGATAAACAGCCTTGCCTTCAACCGGCATAGCGTCTTTCCCGGCCAGTTCGGTGGGTTGGCCGTGGGCGAAAAAGTATTCTCTGCCGACATAATCGCGATCATCATCCGGCGGATAAAAATACACCCAACCATAGCGCGCATAGTTTAAATGTTTGCTCGCCACGGTTTTTTGAATAGGCTCGCCATCGCGGTTGCGCCGCCAGTTGTAATACATTTTGCTGTGGTCGGTGACCGCTTTATTTTCATCATCTTTGGGATCAATGCGCCTATAATCCGGCCCGGCCATGCCGGCAACACAGCCTTGTCCGCTGAAATAGCAGGCGGGAATCAGCGTGATTTTTTCGCCGTCAAGCAGCACGGTGTTGATGTTGTCGGATTGCAGGGGTTTGTGGCGCTGCTCATATTTTACATCGGAGGATTCCACACTCTCCCATTCCTTGTCGACAAGTGTGCGCAACAAATTGCCCTGCACATCGGAAAGATCCGGATCGGGTGCGGGTGTGGGATCGGTTGGTGTCGGATTGGCATTGCCGGCACCGGGGCCAGTGGGGATGTCGTTGCCATTGCCGTTGCCGGGGTTGGTCGGGGTGGTAGAGCCATTGCCGCCATCAGTCGGCGAAGTGCCGATATTGCCGCCGCCCGTGCCCGGATTGGCATTGCCGGCACCGGGGCCGGTGGGGATGTCGTTGCCGCTGCCGTTGCCGGGATTGGTCGGAGTGGTGTTGCCGTTGCCGTTGCCGCCACCACCGGGTGATGTGCCGATATTGCCGCCGCCCGTGCCCGGGTTGGCATTGCCGGCAACGCCGGGGCTGCTGCTGCCAGAGCTGGAGCAGGCGGCCAGCGATAAGGCGGCAAGGCAGGATGCGAGTAAGTTTAATGGTTTCATTTGGTTTCTCCCGATAGCAATAATTTCAGAGGTAAGTTTATGTTTTTAATGCCGATACGTTATTGCAAACCGCATGGCAATATTATATTTAAAGTAAATGCTCTGCAATGGTTTTGTAGGGCTTGGTTAAGGTGTGTCATTCAGGGTTTTATGTTTGGCAATGATTCGGCAGGTTTTGCCGCCCGATAATGAAACAGGCCGTCTGAAAGCTTTCAGACGGCCTGTCGGTGGGTTTGCCGATTTATGGCTTATGAGCGGTAATCCGCATTAATCGCCACATATTCTTTCGATAAATCGCAGGTATACACGGTGGCGCCGTGGCTGCCGCGCTGCAAATCCACGCGCACGGTGATTTCGGCGGGCGCCATCACGGCCTGGCCGGCGGCTTCGGTGTAGCTCGCGGCGCGGCCGCCGTGCTCGGCCACCAGCACATCGCCCAGGTAAAGGCGCACTTTGTCGGTGTCCAGATGCGGCACGCCCGAGTAGCCGATGGCGGCGAGAATGCGGCCGAGATTGGGGTCGCTGGCGAAAAAGGCGGTTTTCACCAGCGGCGAGTGGGCGATGGCATAGGCCACTTGGCGTGCTTCGGCGCGGCTCTCGGCATTTTCCACTTGGATGGTGATGAATTTGGTGGCGCCTTCGCCATCGCGCACAATGGCCTGCGCCAGTTCGAGCGCGAGGCTGCCGAGCATGGCTTTGAGCTGTTCATAGCGCGGGTCGGCAATATTGTCGATTTCGTTTTGGCCGCTTTTGCCGGTGGCCACTACCACGAAGCTGTCGTTGGTGCTGGTGTCGCCGTCTACGGTGATGCTGTTAAACGATAAATCGGCGATTTCCTGCGTGATCATTTGCAGCACCGGCTGCGACACTTTGGCATCGGTAACGATAAAGCCGAGCATGGTGGCCATATTCGGGTGAATCATGCCGGCGCCTTTGGCAATGCCGGTGGCGCGCACGGTGTGGTTTTGGCCGATTTTGGCCTCGCGGCTGGCGGCTTTGGGCACGGTGTCGGTGGTCATGATGGCGCGGGCGGCATCGCTCCAATGCGCGGCTTTCACGCCGGGCAGGGCGCGGATGATTTTTTGCGCCGGCAAGGGCTCGAGAATCACGCCGGTGGAAAAGGGCAGCACCTGCTCGATGTCGCAGCCCACTTGCGCGGCCACGGCTTCGCACACCGCCAGCGCATCTTCGCGGCCTTGTGCGCCGGTGCCGGCATTGGCGTTGCCCGTGTTGATCACCAGCGCGCGGATGCCGTTTTCATTGGTTAAATGCTGTTTGGCAATGTGCACCGGCGCGGCGCAGAAGCGGTTTTGGGTAAACACCGCGCCCACGCTGTTGGCCTTGTTGAGCACAATCAGCGTTAAATCGTTGTGGTCGGGCTTTTTCACACCGGCCTGGCCGATAAACACCTGTGCGCCGTCCACAGTTAAAATTTCCGCCGCTTCTTTTTCTCGCAAATTCACTGCCATTTACTGCTCCTTTTTCTCTGCGCGGGCAAGCTTGGCCTGCTCCGCATATTCTTCCTGCACCCGCTGCCGAAAGCGCGCCGCCGCCGCATGGTAAAACGGCTTGGGTGAAAATTGGCGCGACACCTGAGATGCAAAAATAGCACCAATCAAGAGCCAAAACAACAAATTCTGCCCGCCGGTCATCTCCATCACAATCACACTGGCAGTGAGCGGCGATTGGGTGGCTGCCGCCAAAAAAGCCGCCATGCAGATCAGCACCAACACATTGGCGCCGGTTTCTAGGCTGGCAAATTGGGCAATCTGCTGGCCTATCATCGCGCCCACGCTGAGTGCCGGCGTGAAAATGCCGCCGGGAATGCCCGCCCAATAAGACAACACCGTGGCCGCCCATTTGGCCAGCGCCACGCCCGGCGGCGCTTCATACATGCGCCGCAGCGCGCCCGAAGCCTCGTGATAGCCGGTGCCGAAAGTCTGCCCCTGATAAACCGTGCCGATGGCCGCCAGCAACAGGCCGATAATGCCCGCCAGCAAAAGCGGATGGCGCCGCATCCAGCTGCGCCAGCGCTCCGGCGCCGCCCAAACCGCACCTTTATAGAGAAAACGGGCAAACAAACCGCCGGCCACGCCGCACACCAGCGCACACAACAACACCCACACCAGCATATTCGGCAGCGCCTCGCCGTGAAAGCCCGAAAAATAAGGGTTGTTGCCCTGCACCGCCACCTGGATAAAGCCCGCAGCCAACACGCCGATAAAAATCTGCCGCTCCCAGCGCAGCATCACCCCGCGCCCCAGCTCTTCAATCGCAAACACCACCCCTGCCAAAGGCGCATTAAACGCCGCCGCCAAGCCGCCCGCCGCACCGGCGGCGAGCAAATCGTTTTCCTGCAAGCCCTTAAAAGCCAGATTGTGTTTTTTGCACCACGAGCCCCAAGCCAGCATCACCGCCGCGCCCACCTGCACCGAAGGCCCTTCGCGCCCGATCGACGCCCCCGCGAGCATGCCCAAAAACGTGAGCGGAATTTTCAGCATCGTTTGCCCCAGCTGCACCAGCCGCGTTTTCTGCGCCCCGTAAGGCAGCGAGAGCGCAGCGAGCACCTGCGGAATGCCGCTGCCCGACGTGTAGGGCGCAAAACGGCGCGTGAGCCACACAATCAGCGGCAGCCCCAAAGGCAGCGCGAGCCAGGCATACCAAGGATATTGCTGCACCCAGTGTGCATTTTGCTCCAACGCCCAATCGGCCATTTTGGCAAACACCAGCGAAGTGAGCGCCACCAGCGCCGCACCGGCCAGCAAAAAAGCAAATGCCGCCGTTTTGCGCGACAAACGCTGCGTTTGCACCAGCTTGTGCGCCAGCTTTCGGCCGAAGCGCCGGCCCGCGTTTGAAAAAGAAGATTTCATTGTGTTTATTCCATGAAAACCGTGCCGTTTTCAGACGGCCTGATTTATGGAGGCTCTGAATCACTCATGATAACGGCTTTTACCGCCCTTTTTACGCCATGCCGCGTTGGGATTTTGAGGAAATAGAACCTCTATAGCTTCAAAAAAACGCCTTGCCCCGCATCAAAATGCCGGCAAAATCCATGCACCAGAGTTGTTCAGAGCCTCCTTCTATTCGGTAAATCCGCAGCAAAAGCAATGATGCAGGCCGTCTGAAAGCATTTGCCAAACATTCAGACCCAAGCCGCACAAGCGCTATTATGAACAGATTTTGCCCAACGATAAACCGCCGCCGCGCCGCCGATGCCAATGGCTTGCCAAACCCCGCGCCGCTGCCTACACTGGCGCTTTCATTACTTTTCTTTATTGGGAAACCCAATGCGTGCCGTTATCCAAAAAGTGAGCCGCGCCCACGTTGATGTGCTGGCCGGCCAAAACCGCGAGCGCAGCGGCCAAATCGAAGCCGGCCTGATGGTGCTGCTGGGCGTGTGCCATGCCGACACCGAAGCCGATGCCCGCTATATCGCCGACAAAATCGCCGGTCTGCGCATTTTCGAAGATGAAGCCGGCAAACTCAACCGCTCCGTGCAAGACATCGGCGGCGCCGTGCTGCTGGTGTCGCAATTCACCCTTTACGCCGATGCCCGCAACGGCCGCCGCCCCTCATTGAGCCAAGCCGCCCGCCCTGAAGCGGCCGAGCCCTTATACGAAACCGTGGCCGGGCTGCTGCGCCGCCACGGCCTTAACGTGGAAACCGGCCGCTTCCAAGCGCATATGCAAATCGATTTGTGCAACGACGGCCCGGTCACGCTCTTGCTTGATTCGCAAAAATTGTTTTAGTTTGCTTAAAAAACACAGGCCGTCTGAAAGGTTTCAGACGGCCTGTGGCTTATCATCAATAATATTTGATATTTACTTAGAGCTTGCGGCTTTTCCACCACACGCCCCACACCAGCAGCAACACAAAGCCGAAATAAAGCACGCTCCACACCGGCAGCGCCACGCCGAGGAAATAATCGGGCACGGCGCAATCGCCAAAGCCGCGCACCACCGGCTCCCATAAATCAAACAGCGGCCAGTCGCGCAGGCGGAAGGTCCAGGGCGCGCCGCAAGCCGGCGCCATGCCCGGCGGCAGGCTTTGCAGCCACAATTGATACACCGCCACGCCCGCGCCATACAGCGCAGGAATGCTTACCAGCAAAGCGCTTATGCTGCGGCCGGCGCGGCTGCGTTGGGCGGAAAACGCGGCCAAGAGCGCCACCACGCCCACCGCAATCACCGACACCCGCTGCAAAATGCACAGCACGCAAGGGTTTAAGCCCAGCACATATTGCGAGAAAAAAGAGCCGATGGCGGTGAGCACCGATAAGCCCACGATGCCCCACAGGGTTTTGCGGAAAAGATTCATAATTGAGCGGTTCACAGCTTTGCCTAGGGTTTGTTCACATTTCATCACGCGGCAATCTTTTGGCTCAAAAACGCGCCTGCTGCGTTGAAAATGCTCGCAAGGTGTTCAACCTTGCTGTGCTTTTCGCCTTGCAGCCACGCTTTTGCGCTCAAAATCTTACTCGCGGATGAATTGTGAATAGACCCTAGCGGCAAGGCCGTCTGAAATAAAATAACAAAGAAACAGGCAGTATAAAAGCTTGCCCCGCCTGCTGCCAGCTTTTCGGCAAGAAAATCTGATTTGGCACAAGATGGCGCAACAAGATGCAGGCCGTTTGAACATTCAGACGGCCTTGACGCATGGAAAACCAAGCTTTCAGTTGCCATCTTGTTTTTGAACAAGCATCGGATTCAAGAGTTTGATCTGCATTTAAAGAAAGGCCGAGGCCTTTGAAAAATACCTTTTCCGTCGCTCCTGCGTAGGCAGGAGCCCGGCCTGAAGCGCAGTTTCAGTTGTCGCTCAGGTAGCCACCATCAATACGGAATAATCAAGTATTTGATTTAATATATAGTGAAATACTTAAAAAAGTGCCACAACGGGTAGGTTGGGTTGCAAACCCAACAAAACCTGCAAACCATAAGAAACGTTGGGTTTGCAACCCAACCTACGCCGCTGTGACTTGCTATAGATCCAGATCCGGCAATTAAAACTTGAAGATTTTAAAAATACAACCTATTGAAAATAATAGAATTTAATAAATAAAAGTTTCAATTTTTAATTGCCGTTTCTATAGGTTGTATAAGTTTTTCATTCATTCCACTATAGAATTTATTATTTTGTGAAATATGTGAGGCAAGCAAAGCGCTGCTTTGCACCGGGCATCCGCCTGCGCGGCTGCGTCAGATATTGGGTTTTGCAAAAGTTTCAGGCCGTCTGAAAACTTTTTCAGACGGCCTTTTTTTCTTTAAATGATGGCAAACCCGCGCTCAAGCGCCGGCCACGGTCATTTCTTCCACCAGCACCGAGCCCACTTTGTGCGCCGAGCGTTTGAGCGCATCATCGGCCACGCCGGCGATATGGCGATACATATCCTGCAAGCGGCCGGCGATGGTGATTTCTTGCACCGGATAAGCGATCACGCCGTTTTCCACCCAAAAGCCGGCCGCGCCGCGTGAATAATCGCCGGTGAGCATGTTTACGCCTTGCCCCATCAATTCTGTAACCAAAAGGCCGCTGCCCATTTGCCGCAGCAAATCGGCCTGGGTGGCGCAGGTGTGGTTGAGGTGCAGGTTGTGGGCGCCGCCGGCGTTGGCGGTGGTGCGCATGCCGAGCTTGCGGGCGCTGTAGCTGCTGAGAAAATAGCCTTGCACGCGGCCGCCTTCAATCACAAAGCGCGGTGCGGTGGCCACGCCTTCGGCATCGAAATAAGTGCTGCCCAGCGCGCGCGCGATATGCGGCTCTTCGCGCAAATGTAGAAATTCGGGCAGAATCTGCGTGCCGAGGCTGTCGGTTAGAAAGCTGCTTTGCCGATAGAGTGCGCCGCCGGAGAGGCCGCCGACCAAATGGCCGATCAGGCCGCCGGCCACGGTGGCGTCAAACAGCACCGGATAATTGCCGGTGGGCAGGCTTCTGCCGCCCAAGCGGCGCACGGTGCGCTCGGCGGCGGTGCGGCCGATGGCTTCGGGCGTGTCTAAATCGGTGTGGCTGCGGGCGAGGTCATACCAATAATCGCGCTGCATGCCGCCATCATCTGCGGCCACCACGCTGCACGACATGCTGTGGCGTGAGCCTTGCGCGTGGTGCAAAAAGCCGTGGCTGTTGCCATACACATATTGGTAATGGCCGGCATGCACGCCGGCGCCTTCTGAATTTTCAATGCGCGCATCGGCGTCAAGCGCGGCTTGCTCGCATTGTTGCGCCAAGGCGATGGCCGCTTCGGTGGAAAGCGGCCATTCGTGATAGGTGTCCAAATCGCCGAATTCGGTGGCCATCAGCTCGGCATCGGCTAATCCTGCGCAATCGTCGGCGGCGGTGTAGCGGGCGATATCTAGCGCGGCGCGCACGGTGTCGGCCAAGGCTTGCTGAGAAAAATCGGCGGTGCTGGCGCGGCCTTTGCGTTGCCCCACATACACGGTGATGTCGAGCGATTTGTCTTGCTGGTATTCGATTTGCTCGATTTCGCCCAGCCGCACCTGCACATCTTGCCCCACTGATTCGCTCAAATCGGCTTCGGCGGCGGTGGCGCCGCCTTGTTCGGCCAGCCGGAGCGCTTGTTTGCAAAGTGCGGCCAGCTCGTTTTTCTGATGATTAAACATGAATATTCCCAGCGTGTGATTGCGCTTATTTTAACTGCTTTCCTGCGGCGGCGGCAAAAATGTGGCTATCGGCGTTATAATCTTTGTCCAATTATTTTTTCGATGGAGCTTCGCCATGACTACCATGAAAGCCATGCTGATTGAGCGCTACGGTAAACAACAGCCCTTGCGCTTGGCTGATGTGCCCGTGCCCGCAATCGGCGAACACGAAATTTTGGCCGAAATCCACGCCGCCAGCGTGAATCCGGTGGATTTCAAAATCCGCGACGGCAAGCTCAAATTGCTGCTGCATTTCGATATGCCGCTGATTTTGGGCAACGATTTTGCCGGCGTGGTGCGCGCCGTGGGCAGCAAAGTGCAGCGCTTCAAAGTGGGCGACGCGGTTTACGGGCGGCCGCGCAAAAGCAATATCGGCACCTTTGCCCAATTTATCGCGGCGCATGAAGACGACATCGCCCCCAAGCCTGCCAACCTTTCATTTGAAGAAGCCGCATCGGTGCCGCTGGTGGGGCTCACCGCTTATCAGGCTTTGCACGATTTGATGCATTTGCAGGCGGGGCAGAAAATTCTGATTCAGGCCGGCGCCGGCGGCGTGGGCACGTTTGCCATTCAGCTGGCCAAAAGCATGGGCGCTTATGTGGCCACCACTGCCGGCGAAGCGGGTGCGCCGTTGGTGCAGTCGCTGGGTGCAGACCGCATCATCAATTACCATCTCGAAAATTTCGCCCAAGTGCTGCATGATTATGATGCCGTGCTCGACACCTTGGGCGGAGAAGCGCTGTTGCAATCTTTTCAAGTGCTGAAGCCCGGCGGCATGGTGGTGTCGGTGTCGGGCATACCCGATGGCCGTTTTGCCCGCGAAAACGGGCTGGGTATGTTCAAAACCCTGCTGCTGAGCCTGGCTTCGGCCAAAATCACCCGCCGGGCGCACCAAAGCGGGGCGGCTTACCGCTTTTTGTTTATGCACCCCAGCGGCGAGCAATTGCGCCGCATCACAACCTTGATTGAAACGGGCAAAATCGTGCCGGTTCTCGATCGCGTGTTTCCCTTTGCCCAAGCCCAACAAGCGCTCGATTATGCCCAGAGCGGGCGCGCCAAGGGCAAGATTGTGGTGAAAATCAAATAAATGCCCGCAAACAAAGCTTGAGGCCGTCTGAAAAAGCTTTCAGACGGCCTCAAAAATATCAGGCTTGCTGTGTTAAAATAAGCGCCATCACTCCAACGGAATATCAATATGAGCGAACAAAATCCGCAAGAATGGGTGAGCAAAACCCGCATGAAAAAGCAGATGAACGATTTGCAGGATTTGGGCGTGCAGCTCACCCGCCTATCGGCCGACACGCTGAAAAAAATCGGCCTGCCCGAAGATTTGCTCGAAGCGCTGCTGGCGCACAAAAAAATCACCGCCAATGGCGCGCTCAAGCGCCAAACTCAATACATCGGCCGCCTGATGCGCGACATCGACCCCGCCCCGATCGAAGCCTATCTGGCCAAGCTGCGCGGCGACAACACCGCCCACAACGCCTTGATGCAGCGCATCGAGCAGGCGCGCGAGCGCTTGATTGAGCATGATGACGCGCTCACTGCCTTTATCGCCGAATATCCGCAAGCCGACGCCGGCGCTTTGCGCACCTTAATCCGCAACACCCGCAAAGAGCGCGAGCTGGGCAAGCCGCCGAAAAATTTCCGCGCGCTGTTTCAAGCGCTGCGCGAGATTATGGACTACACCCCCAATGAGCTGCCCACGCCTTTTGTGGCCGATAATGCTTTTGACACCGATGAAGATTGATGTTTAGTTTAAAAAAAACAAGCCTTTATCATTTCATTCATCATCAAAAGGCCGTCTGAAAAAGTTTCAGACGGCCTTTTGATGATTTTCTTTATTGCGCTGATTGATCCGAGCCGGGCTTCTACCCATTCAAAAAAGTAAGCTAACAAGGCGAGACAACGAAGTTAGGTTACTTTTTTGGATTGGTATTATTCCACGCGCTCGCCGTGCACATTCAAATCAAGCCCTTCGCGTTCCACATCTTTTTCCACACGCAAGCCGCCGCAAATGGCCGACACCGCTTTCAAAATCACAAAAGCCCGCAGGCCGTCTGAAACGTTGGGTTTGGCAATTCAATCTATTTCTGATGAAGATTGATTTTTATATTAATAAACAATGTTTTATACCAATTCGAAAAAATAATATACAAACAGGCAGCCTGTAGGTCGGATTCTCGAATCCGACACTTGTTCGCAGAACAAGGCACGCACATCGCTTTGGCCGTTGGCCAAACGTCGGATTCAAGAATCCGACCTACGCGGATGATGCCGCCGAACTGCTTTTATTTTGCAAGGTTATTTTTTCGAATTGGTATTATCATTTAATTTATCATCAAAAGGCCGTCTGAAAAAGTTTCAGACGGCCTTTTGATGATTTTCTTCATTGCGCTGATTTATCCGAGCCGGGCTTATTCCACGCGCTCGCCGTGCACATTCAAATCAAGCCCTTCGCGTTCCACATCTTTTTCCACACGCAAGCCGCCGCAAATGGCCGACACCGCTTTCAAAATCACAAAAGTGGCCACACCGCTATACACCACGGTGGTAAGCGCATCTTTCACCTGGGTAAACAATTGCGCGCCCACGGTGGCATCGCCGCCGAAAATCTGGTTGCTGAAAAAAATGCCGGTGAGAATCGCGCCGATGAGGCCGCCGAAGCCGTGAATGCCGAACGCATCGAGCGAATCATCGTAGCCCAGTTTGCGCTTCAGAATCACCGAAGCCCAGAATGCGCCCGCAGCCGTGAGCACGCCGATGGCCAGCGCACCTTGCGGGCCCACAAAGCCGGCTGCCGGGGTGATGCCCACCAAGCCCGCCACCGCGCCTGAAGCTAAGCCCAAGGCGGAAGGGCGGTGGCCGGAAATTTTTTCGCACGCCAGCCAAGTGAGTGCGGCAGCGGCGGCAGCGATTTGAGTAACTGCCATGGCCATGCCGGCAGAAGCATCGGCCGCCACCGCAGAGCCTGCGTTAAAGCCGAACCAGCCCACCCACAGCATGGCCGCGCCCATCAAGGTGAGCGCCATATTGTGCGGCGGCATGGCTTCTTTGCCGTAGCCGATGCGTTTGCCCAGCACAATGGCCGCCACCAGCCCGGCCACACCGGCGTTGATGTGCACCACGGTGCCGCCGGCATAATCGAGCACGCCGCCTTCACCCATAAAGCCGCCGCCCCACACCCAATGCGCGGTGGGCACATACACCAGCAGCACCCACAAGCCCGAAAAAAGCATCATGGCCGAATATTTCATGCGCTCGGCAAAGGCGCCGGTGATGATGGCGGTGGAAATAATGGCAAATGTCATTTGGAAAAACATAAACACCGTTTCGGGAATGCTGCCCGCATTAGGCGACACCGTGCCGATTTTTTTGTGCAAATCCAGCCCCATGCCGCTTAAAAACACACGGTCGAGGCCGCCGATAAAGGCATTGCCGGGTGTGAAGGCGAGCGAATAGCCGATTGCCATCCACAACACGCTCACCAAGGCGGCGGCAGAAAAGCTGTGCATCATAGTGGAGAGCAGGTTTTTCTTGCGCACCATGCCGCCGTAAAAGAGCGCGAGGCCCGGCAGCGTCATAAACAAAACCAGCGCGGCAGAGGTCATCACCCAGGCCGTATCGCCCGAGTTGATTGCGCTCAAAGGTTTCCACCAATCATCGGTGCCGGCGGCCATAGCGGCGGCCGGCATAATCAGAAATGCGGCGCTGAACAGGCGTTGGATATTTTTCATCGCGGTTTTCCTTTTCTTGTATTTTTGAAATTAAGTTACACGGCAACATCGCCGGTTTCGCCGGTGCGGATGCGGATAACCTGGTCAACCGGACTGATGAAAATTTTACCGTCGCCCACTTTTCCGGTGCGCGCTGTTTCGATAATCACCTCAATCACGCGCTCGATCTGATCATCGGAGAGCACGATGTCAATCTGGATTTTCGGCAAAAAATCGACGGCATATTCAGCGCCACGATACACTTCGGTGTGGCCTTTTTGGCGGCCGAAGCCTTTTACCTCGGTAACGGTCATCCCTTGAATACCTATGTCGCTCAAAGCTTCGCGAACATCATCGAGCTTAAACGGCTTAATCATGGCGGTTACTTTTTTCATGATGCTTCCTTTTTGGAATGTCAACAATCGATTAAAAAATGCACAGGCTCAACCTTACTGATAAAGCCACCGGTTCGCAATAGGATTGTTGACAATTTGGTAGGGTAAAAATTAAATTAGCAGCAATCTGCGTTAAATTCCGCCGGCCTTGTCTGTAAATTTATTTCCCATGCTTGATGCAAGCCAATTTATTCTTAAAAATAATAAAATGTTGATATTTTATTGAGAAAATTGGTTTTCAGACGGCCTGATTGGCGCGAAAATAGCGGCATGGCCACTTGAAAATAGCCGGCGATGAATGTGGGGAAATTTTTAAAATGAAATAAAGCAACAGCCAAAAGCCGCAGGCTGCACAATATTTTGGAGCAGGCGCGGCATCGGGTATAATTCGGCTGATTCAAGCGGCCGTTGCCTGAGAAATGCTGGCAAAGCGCATATGGCAAAGCGCATATGGCGTGCCGCATGGCGCAGGCAGTGCAGCCACAGGCGGCTCTGATGCGATTGTGCAGCCCTGTGTTTTGATATTTTTGATATGATATATAGAACTGTTTGCGCACCATCGCCCGGGCGCTCAGTCGTTCAACCTTACCTTTAGAGAAGCGCTCATGTTAGTTTGCAACCCTTATGAAATCGTGATTCACGGCACCACCAGCAAGGGCAAAACCTTCCGCCCCAGCGATTGGGCCGAGCGTTTGTGCGGCATTTTGTCTTCATTCGACAAAGGCAACCGGCTGGCCTACCACCAATGGGTGCGGCCCATGCTGGTGGATAAGGTGCGCTGTGTGGCGGTGGATAAAAAGCTCGAAGAAATCAACCCGGCCATGTTCCGCTTTTTGATGGATTTCGCTGCCGACAATGATTTGCGCGTAATGGATTGCAAAGCGCTATTGGATGAGCGCAGCGAGCAGGCTGAGGCGGCGGCCGAGTCGAAAGTGTCGCTGGCGCAGGCGATTGAAGAGAAGCAGAGCGCCGAAGAGCAGGCCGCGCGCCAAGAGGCCGGCGTGCCCGCCGGCAGCGTGCTGCGTGAGATTGAAGCCGGTGAAACGGCCGTGGCGTTTGGCGCATTGAGCGTGCTGCGCCCCATGCTCACTGATGTCAACCGCTTTGTCGAGCAAGTGAATAATCTGCAACGCAGCCAAGGCTACCGTTTGCTGGGCATTTTCGAAGAAGGCAAAACCAATGCCGTGGCTGTGTGCGGTTTCCGTGAAGAAATCAATTTGGTGAGCGGCCGCCATATCCATATCGATGATGTGGTCACCATTCCGCAAAGCCGCGGCAAAGGTTATGCCGCGCGCCTGTTGGCAGAAGTGCGCCGCATCGCCGAGGCGGCAGGCATTCAGCAGATTCACATCGATTCCAATGTGGGCAGCGATCGCACCCAGGCGCACCGGCTTTATTTTGAAAACGGCTATGAAATCAGTGCGCACCATTTTGTGCACAAGCTCGATTGATTTGAGTAATGGTTTGGAACACGGAAACAGGCCGTCTGAAAACTTTTCAGACGGCCTGTTTCAATCGGGCAGGATGATTTAATCGCGCTTGTGTTCGATATAGTCGGGCTGTTTCGGCGCCGGTTTTTCCTCCGGCTCCACCGTAAATTCGCCCTCGATAATGTCGCCCTCATCGTTGCGGCGCGGCTGGCGGAAAGTGCCTTGCGCGGTAAACATGCCGCCGGTTTCGGCAATCGGCCGGCCTTTAATGGGCAAAAGCAGAATCAGCGCAATCAGCAGCGACACAAAGCCCGGGCTCATCAGCAATAATGCGGCCACGGTGTAGCGTATCGGCCATAAAAGCTGATACATCGACACCTCGCCGCCGCTGCGCATGGCCGCGCCGGCGAGCAAAATGCCCGACAAACCGGTGTTGCGCAGCATCATCACGCCGGCAATAAAGCTGACAATCATCAAAAGCAGCGTGATGCCGCCGCCCAGCCAGTCGGCCACCCACACGATAGACATGATTTCCAGAAAAATCAGCACCAAAAAGCCGATACCGAAAAAGCGCATAATGGTTAATCCTTTTATTTTTTTGAATTTCGAGCCGTAAACATAATGCCCGCCGCGCCTGCTTTCAAGCGCGGCGGGTGTGAAAACGGGTAAATTGCCCGCGCATCGTGCGCGCGCCGCCGCGCCGGGTGTGGCGTAAAAAAAGGTAAAGCTGCTGCAATCGGCGGCGTTTGGCTGTCGGACACGGGTCAGGATTTGTTATTCTTATCTTCATGAACATGAAATATTCCGTTTTTTCTTTGAAAGCCGTTGTGCTGGCCGCCGCCGTGGGCATATTGAGCGCCTGCGCCGGCAGCGCATCCACAGGCCCCGTGCCCGAAGGCTACTACCGCGTGCAGCCGGGCGACAATCTCTACCGCATCGGCCTGCGCTTCGGTCAAAGTGTGAACACGCTGGCGCGTTGGAACAATCTGCGCGACACCTCGCAAATCGAAGTGGGACAGGTATTGCGTGTGCGCAGCGGCAGCAGTAGCAGCGCCAGTCGCAGCACGAGCAGCAGCGGCAGCCGCACAGCCACCACCGTAGCGCCGGTGAATCGTTTGAATATGCAATGGCCGGTGGCAGAGGGCAGCCGCAATATTATCGCCAACTACAACGGCACCACCAATAAAGGCATCGACATCGGCGGCACGCGCGGCGAGCCGGTGAAGGCGGCGGCCGCGGGCAAAGTGCTTTATGTGGGCGAGGGCGTGCGCGGCTATGGCAAGCTGATTTTAATCAACCACAACAGCAGCACGCTCACCGCTTATGCACACAACGACGCGCTGCATGTGCAAAAAGACCAAGCCGTGCGCGCCGGCCAAACCATCGCCACCATGGGCAGCAGCGACAGCGATCGCGTAAAGCTGCATTTCGAAGTGCGCATCAACGGCAAAGCGGTGAATCCGATGCCGTATCTCAACCGCTGAGTGAAGCCGATTTGCGGTGAAAACCAAAGGCCGTCTGAAACATAAATCGTTCAGACGGCCTTTTTTATGCTTGCGAATTGTGCATCAAACCACAATCGCGCCCAATGAATCTGTGGGTTTGAAAGCCGCCAAAATGCCCTCGATGATGCCGATCACGCCGGGGATAAACGTCCAGCTGAACAGAAAATAAATAATGCCCATCCACACGCGGCCGGCGCAGAATTTATGCACACCAAACGAGCCGAACAAAAGCGCCATGGCCACATAAAGCGCCTTGTTGCAGGTGTGCGGATAAGACGCGGCGTAAGAAACAACCGATTGCATGGATTTTCCTTTTGCATGGATTAAAGTAACGGCGCTTAAATGGCGCGAAATGGCGCAAATTAAAGCGAAAGCCTTGGTAAAAATAGGCAAACCGTTTCAGACGGCCTGCTTGATGTTGGGATATGGTCGTCTGAAAACGTCGGCACTGGAGCCGTTCACAACCTAATCTCGCGGCAATCTTTTGGTTCATAAAGTGTGCCCGCTGCGTTTTCCGCCTTGCAAACGCACTTTTGCGCTCAAAATCTGACGCGCAGATGAAAAGTGGGCAGACCCTAAAAACGGCGCCAACCGTGTTCGCACACAAAGCCATCGAGCCGCATATCGTGTGCTTCGCGCGGCAGCCTGCCGTTGTGGCGCTGGCAGGCAAAACCCACGCCGATTTTGTGCGGCTGCAAGCGGTGGCGGGTGGCGGCGAGCGAGGCATCATAATAGCCGCCGCCTTGGCCGAGCCGGTAGCCTTCGTTGTCGATGCCCACCAAGGGCAGCAGCAGCGTGTTGAGGCGGTGGGCGCGGATTTTTTCACCGTGAAATTGCGGTATTTTCAGACGGCCACGCGCACGTTCGGCCTGCGCGGCATCGGCGCAATAAGGCGTAAACCATAATCTGAGCCTGCCCGGCTCGATATAAGGCAGATAAACGCGCGCGCCGCGTTGCAAGGCCGTTTGAATAAAATCATCGAGCCGCAATTCGCTGCCGATGGGCCAATACACGCCGATGCGCGCGCCGCGTTTGATGTGGCGGAACAAATGGCGCTGGATGCGGCGCGTGGCGCGTCGGCGCTCATCGCGGCCGAGCTGTTGGCGTGCGCGGCGCAAGGTGCGGCGCAGGGCGGATTTGTCGGTAGGAATATCCATCAGGCAGAGGGCGGCAAGGCGGCAGGCCGCTTGCCGTGTGGTGGCTCGGGCTTCAAGTTTAGCCTGCTGCTTCGGGCAAGTCTATGCTGTGCATGCCTTGTCCGAAGGGCGGGGGCAGCGGATAATGCCGACAGGCCGTCTGAAATCAAACCTTCTGAAATCAAACCTTCATCAAAATAAGGGAAACTATGTGGCACATCATCGCCATCGGCTATTTATTCGTTACCGTGATGTTTGCCGCCGCGCAGCCCAGCGTGGCGCGGGCGCTGATTTATCTGGTGTTTTGGTCGGTGCTGCCCAGCCTGTTTGTGTTTTGGGTGGTGAAAACGCGGCGGCGCAACCGGCGGCTGCGGGCGCAGGAAAAGCAAGCGGAAGATGCAGAATAAAGCTTTTCACGCGCCCGGATATCTTATATAATGCCGCAGCTTTCATTTTTTGAAAGCCTTTTTATTTATCGAAACGCTCGCACTTGGCGCCAAAGGGTGCTTATGAATCAATAAGTTCTATGCGCTTGAGTGTCTGCTTTAACCCTTTAAGGAAACAAAATGTCACAAGTTACCATGCGTCAAATGCTGGAAGCCGGCGTACACTTCGGCCATCAAACCCGCTACTGGAACCCGAAAATGGAGCAATACATTTTCGGCGCGCGCAACAAAATCCATATCGTCAACCTGGAAAAAACCCTGCCGCTGTTTCAAGAAGCGCAAGACGTGGTTCGCCGCTTGGTTGCCAATAAAGGCACCGTATTGTTTGTGGGCACCAAACGCCAAGCCCGCGAAATCATCCGCGAAGAAGCCAGCCGCGCCGGCATGCCTTTTGTTGATCACCGCTGGTTGGGCGGTATGCTCACCAACTACAAAACCGTTAAGCAATCCATCAAGCGCTTGGAAGAGAAATCTGCCATTCTGGAAAACGCTGACGAGAGCGGCTTCAACAAAAAAGAAATCCTCGACATGCAGCGCGATGTGGAAAAACTGGAGCGCTCGCTGGGCGGTATTAAAGAAATGAAAGGCCTGCCGGACGCGATTTTCGTAATCGACACCGGTTACCAAAAAGGCACTTTGGTTGAAGCCGAAAAACTGGGCATCCCCGTGATTGCCGTGGTGGACACCAACAACAGCCCCGACGGCGTGAAATACGTGATTCCGGGCAACGACGATTCAGCCAAAGCCATCCGTCTCTACTGCCGCGGCATCGCCGATGCGGTGTTGGAAGGCAAAAACCAATCGCTGCAAGAAACCGTTCAAGCTGCCCAAGCTGCTGAACAAACTGCCGAATAAGGCAATCAAGGGGCAGCAGCCCCTTTTTTCAGGCTGTGTTGAAACCTTTTCAGACGGCCTGTTTCCCTATTTTTCATGCGGCGCACCGCCGCATGCCGACAATATCTTAGGAGTGAAAATGTCTGCAATTACCGCAAAAATGGTGGGCGACCTGCGCGCCGCCACCGGCCTGGGCATGATGGAATGCAAAAAAGCCCTGGTTGAAGCCGATGGCAACATGGAAAAAGCCGAAGAAATCCTGCGCATCAAATCCGGCGCCAAAGCCGGCAAATTGGCCGGCCGCACCGCCGCCGAAGGCGTGCTGGCTTATGCCATCGAAGGCAATGTGGGCGCATTGGTTGAAGTAAACTGCGAAACCGACTTTGTGGCCAAAGACGAAAGCTTTCTGGCCTTTGCCCAAGCCGCAGCGCAAGCCGTGGTGGCCGGCAACCCTGCCGATGTGGCCGCTTTGGGCGAAGTGAAAACCGCCGATGGCGAAACCGTTGAAGCCGTGCGCAAAGCCGTGATTGCCAAATTGGGCGAAAACATCAGCGTGCGCCGTTTCGAGCGCATCGAAACCGCCAACAACTTGACCGCCTACATCCACGGCGCTGCCGCCGGCGAAGGCGTGTTGGTTGAATTCAAAGGCGCGGAAGACGTGGCCCGCAAAGTGGGCATGCACATCGTGGCCGCCAAGCCGCAATGCGTGTCTGCCGACCAGGTTGACCAAGAGCTGATTGAAAAAGAGCGCCACATCTACACCGAGCAGGCCAACGCTTCGGGCAAACCTGCCGAAATCGTGGCCAAAATGGTAGATGGCCGCATCAACAAATATCTGGCTGAAATCACCCTCAACGGCCAAGCATTTGTGATCAATCCCGACCAAACCGTGGCGCAATTCCTGAAAGAGAATAATGCCGAAGTGGTGCATTTTGTGCGCTATAAAGTGGGCGACGGCATCGAAAAAGCCGTGGTGGATTATGCAGCCGAAGTGGCCGCTGCCGCCAAGGTGTAATACCCCGTGAAAAAAAGCACTCAGATTCAGTTTTGAATCGGGGTGCTTTTTTTTGAGGGTAAAGGGATGAATGGCGGGCTCAAGCCGGCCATCTGCTATATGCGGCGGCCGTTCGGCAAGATTAGCAATCTTTAACCCAAAGGCGGCGTACAATAACCCGCATTTGCCGTTTTATCCCATCGTCAACACACGGCACATTTAATGATTTTACGATAGGCCGTCTGAAAGCTTCAGACGGCCTGCATCAGCCAACCGCAACGAAAGCAAAGGTATTCCATGACACAGCAAACCAAATACAAACGCGTTTTATTGAAACTTTCCGGCGAAGCGCTGATGGGCAAAGATGCCTTCGGCATTAACCGCGACACCATTATGCAGATTGTCGGCCAGGTGAAAGAAGTGGTGGACATGGGCGTGCAGGTGGGCGTGGTGATCGGCGGCGGCAATATTTTCCGCGGCGTGGCCACACAGGCGCAAGGCATGGACAGAGCCACCGCCGATTATATGGGCATGATGGCCACTGTGATGAATGCGTTGGCATTGAAAGACGCCTTTGAATCGCTGGGCATCAAAGCGCGCGTGCAATCGGCGCTGAGCATGCAGCAAATCGCCGAAACTTATGCGCGTCCGAAAGCGATTCAATATCTGGAAGAGGGCAAAGTGGTGATTTTCGCCGCCGGCACGGGCAACCCCTTCTTCACCACCGACACCGCCGCCTCGCTGCGCGGTGCGGAAATGAATTGCGACATTATGCTCAAAGCCACCAATGTCGACGGTGTGTACACCGCCGACCCGAAAAAAGACCCCTCCGCCACCCGCTATCAAACCATCACCTTTGATGAAGCCCTGAGTAAAAACCTGAAAGTGATGGATGCCACCGCGTTTGCCCTTTGTCGCGAGCAAAAGCTCAATATCGTGGTGTTCGGCATCGCCAAAGAAGGCGCGCTCAAGCGTGTGGTGGTGGGCGAAGACGAAGGCACGCTGGTGCATTATTAAGCCTGATGCCGTGCGGCAGCTGCATCTTTCGCCTGTGTGAAATTCATTGTCAGCCGCCCGCATCCACGGTACTATGCGGCTTTACTGAGCTTCAGGCCGTCTGAAACGTTTCAGACGGCCTGTGGATCTGTTGATATTTTGCCTCTATATAATGTTCAAAATCTCACCCGCAGATAAAATGCGAGCAGATCCCAAACCTATTTACCGATAAACGATTAGTCTGGAAGAAACCGCCCTATGATTAACGATATTCAAAAATCTGCCGACAGCAAAATGCAGCGCTCGCTGGAAGTGTTGAAAGAAAACCTTGCCAAAGTGCGCACCGGCCGCGCCCACACCGGCCTGCTCGATCAGGTTGACGTGGAATATTACGGCAGCCCCGTGCCGGTGAGCCAAGTGGCCAACGTTACCCTGATTGATGCGCGCACCATCGGCGTGAAGCCGTTTGAGAGCAATATGGCCGGCGCAATTGAAAAAGCCATCCGCGATTCCAATCTCGGCCTCAATCCCTCTTCTATGGGCGATTTGATCCGCGTGCCCATGCCCATGCTCACCGAAGAGCGCCGCCGCGACTTGATCAAAGTGGTGCGCGCCGAAGCCGAAGAAGGCCGCGTGGCCATCCGCAATGTGCGCCGCGATGCCAACAATGATTTCAAACGCCTGCTGAAAGACAAAGAAATTTCAGAAGACGATGCACGCCGCGGCGAAGAGCAGATTCAAAAGCTCACCGATAAATACGTGGCCGAAGCCGACAAGCTTTTGGCCAATAAAGAAGAAGACCTGATGGCGATTTAAGCCGCAGGAGCCATGCGTATGAAAAGCAGCACGCAAACCATATTGGCCCACACCAACATTCCGCGCCATATTGCTGTGATTATGGACGGCAACGGGCGCTGGGCAAAAAAGCGCTTTATGCCCCGCGTGATGGGGCATAAAAAAGGGCTCAATGCGCTCGAAAATATGGTGAAACGCTGCGCCGGCTTAGGCGTGCAATACCTTACCGTGTTTGCCTTTTCCACTGAAAACTGGCGCCGGCCGGAAGAAGAAGTGTCGTTTTTGATGGGGCTTTTTCTGCAGGCGCTGCAAAAGCAGGTGGCGGCCTTGCACGACAACAATATGCGCTTGCGCGTGATTGGCGACCGCAGCCGCTTCAGCGCCGAAATCCGCCGCGGCATCGAAGCGGCCGAAGCACTCACCGAGGGCAACAGCGGCTTCACGCTTTCCATTGCCGCCGATTACGGCGGCCGCTGGGATATGTTGCAGGCGGCCAATAAGCTGGCAGCCGAGGGCGAGGCCATCACCGAAGAGGGCATGATGCGCCATCTGATGCTGGGCGATGCACCCGAGCCGGATTTGTTTATCCGCACCGGCGGCGAAAAACGCATCAGCAATTTCTTATTGTGGCAGCTTGCCTATGCCGAGCTTTATTTCACCGACACGCTGTGGCCTGACTTTGACGATGCCGCCATCGATGCGGCCATCGGTTCTTTCCAAACCCGCGAGCGCCGTTTCGGGCGCACCTCTGAGCAGCTGCCGCCCGAGCAGCAGCGGGGCTGACCTATGTTGAAACAAAGAATCATCACTGCTTTAATCTTGCTGCCGCTGATGCTGGGTATGCTTTTTTACGCATCCGACGCCTTGTGGGCGCTGTTTGCCGGCCTGATTGCCTTGTTGGCGCTGTGGGAATACGGCCGTATGTGCGGCTTCACAAGCGCGCAAAACCACCGTTATCTGGCCTTTACCGCGCTTTTCGGCGTGGTGGCCTATGCCGGCGGCTGGCAGCTGCCGCCCATTGCCTGGCTGGCGGTGTTGGTGTTTTGGCTGGTGGGCATGCCTTTGTGGTTGGTGAAAAAATGGCCGCTCTCACCCGATTGGAAAGGCTACAGCATCGGCTGGCTGCTGATGGTGCCGTTTTGGTTTGCCTTGGTTGGATTGCGGCCGAGCGCGGAAGAAGCCACTTCGTTGCTGGCGATTATGGGCTTGGTGTGGATTGCCGATATTTTTGCCTATTTCAGCGGCAGGGCATTCGGCAAACACAAGCTCGCGCCCGCCATCAGCCCCGGCAAAAGCTGGGAAGGCGCGGTGGGCGGCGCGGTGTGTGTGATGCTCTATATGGCGCTGGTGTGGCGCGCCGGCTGGCTCTCGTTTGATGTGAGCTGGTATGGTGCGATCTTGATCGGCTTGGTGTTGACCGTGGTGAGCGTGTGCGGCGATTTGCTGGAAAGCTGGCTCAAGCGTGCCGCCGGCATCAAAGACAGCAGCAATCTTTTGCCCGGCCACGGCGGCGTGTTTGACCGCACCGACAGCCTGATTGCGGTATTGAGCGTGTATGCGGCCATCCGCGTGCTGTTTGGCTAGGCGGGCTTCAAGCGGCGTTAATGATATAAAACAAGGCCGTCTGAAACCCTATCGGTTATGATACAAAATTAATCTCTATTTTCAGGCCGTCTGAAAGGGCGCTGCATGTTTCAGACGGCCTGTGTGAAGACGCAGCATATGAGTCAACAAGTTTTAACCATTTTGGGCAGCACCGGCAGCATAGGCGTGAGCACGCTCGATGTGGTGGCGCGCCATCCGGAAAAATTCCGCATTTTTGCGCTGGCCGGCCACACGCAGGTGGCCAAGCTGGCGGCGCAATGCGTGCAATTTCAGCCGCAATATGCGGTGGTGGCCGATGAGGGCCACGCCGAAGCATTGGCCAAAATGTTGGCAGCAAGCGCCTGCCGCACCGAAGTGTTGCACGGCGAGCAAGCGCTGATTGATGTGGCATCGGCAGCGGAAGTGAGCGGCGTGATGGCGGCGATTGTCGGCGCGGCCGGGCTGCCCTCGGCGCTGGCGGCGGCCAAGGCCGGTAAAACCATTTATCTGGCCAACAAAGAAACCTTGGTGGTGGCCGGTGCATTGTTTATGCAGGCTGCTGCAGCCGGCGGCGCCAAAGTGCTGCCGGTAGACAGCGAACACAATGCCATTTATCAGGTGCTGCCCCATGATTATCAAGGCCGTCTGAACGCGCACGGCATCGAATCGATTGTCCTCACGGCTTCGGGCGGCCCGTTTCTCAGCACCGATTTGGCCGAATTTGCCGGCATCACCCCCGCGCAGGCGGTGAAGCATCCCAATTGGACCATGGGGCAGAAAATTTCCGTGGATTCGGCCACCATGATGAACAAAGGCCTGGAGCTGATTGAAGCGCATTGGCTGTTTAATTGCCCGCCGGAAAAATTAGAGGTGGTGATTCACCCGCAAAGCGTGATACACAGCATGGTGCGCTACCGCGACGGCTCGGTGCTGGCGCAAATGGGCAAGCCCGATATGCGCACACCGATTGCTTATTGCCTGGGGTTGCCCGAGCGCATCGAATCGGGCGTGGGCGCGCTGGATTTTAGCAGCTTGAGCGGCCTCACTTTCTGCGAGCCCGATTTCAGCCGCTTTCCCTGCCTGAAGCTCGCTTACGATGCCATGCAGGCCGGCGGCGGCGCAGCTTGCGTGCTCAATGCCGCCAACGAAGAAGCCGTGGCCGCCTTTTTGGCCGGCCGCATCCGCTTTACCGACATTGGGCGCGTGGTGGCCGAGAGCCTGGATAAAAACGTTTCAGACGGCCTGCACGATATCGGCGGCCTGCTGGCGCAAGATGCGCAAACGCGCAGCCATGCGCAACAATATATCGCCGCTTTGCGCGGCTAGGAGTGGTTTTGACAATTTTAGCGTTTATCGTTGCCATTTTGATTTTGGTGAGCCTGCACGAATTCGGCCACTATATCGTGGCGCGCTTGTTTGGTGTGAAAGTGGTGCGTTTTTCCGTCGGCTTCGGCAAGCCTTTTTATAAGAAAAAGCGCGGCGACACGGAATGGTGTCTTGCGCCGATTCCGCTGGGCGGCTATGTGAAAATGGTCGATACCCGCGAGGGCAACGTGGCTGAGGCCGATTTACCCTATGCGTTCGACAAACAGCATCCGGCCAAGCGCATCGCCATTGTGGCCGCCGGCCCGCTCACCAATCTGGCGCTGGCGGTGTTGCTCTACGGCCTGAGCTTTTCGTTTGGTGTGACCGAAGTCCGCCCGTTTGTGGGCACAGTAGAGCCGTCCAGCATTGCCGCGCGCGCCGGTTTCGAACCGGGTGATAAAATCGTGGCGGTCAATCGTGTGCCGGTGGCCGATTGGGGCGAGGCGCAAACCGAGATGGTGCTCAATCTCGATGCAGGCAAAGTGGATGTGGCCGTGCAAACCGAGGGCGGGCAAAACGCCGTGCGCGTGATTGATGTGGCGGGCACGCCGGCGGCCGATAATGTGGCCAAGCAAAACGGCAATATCGGCTTGTGGCCGTTTAAGTTGCTCAATCAAGTCGGCCTGGTGGTGGAAGGCAGTCCGGCGGCGCGCGCCGGCCTTGAGAAAGGCGACAAACTTTTAAGCGCCGATGGCCGGTCGATTGATTCGTGGGCAGAATGGGCGGCGCTTTTCCGCCAAAGCCCGGGGCAGAAGCTGGCCATTGCTTATGAGCGCAACGGCCAAACCGGCTACACCGATTTGCGCCCCGATTCGGAAGAATTGCGCGATGGCAACCTGATTGGCAAGGTGGGCATTGCCGCCGAGCGCGACACCGCTTGGAGCGAGCAAATCAGCCATCGTTACACCCCGAGCGTGCCGCAGGCTTTTGCCATGGGCTGGGATAAAATGGTGAATTATTCGGCGCTGACGGTGAAATTTTTCGGCAGGCTGATTACCGGGCAGGCATCGATGAGCCATATTTCGGGCCCGATTACCATTGCCGACGTGGCCGGCCGCTCTGCCGCCATGGGTTTACAGAGTTATCTGGAATTTTTAGCGCTAATCAGTGTCAGTTTAGGCGTGCTGAATTTATTGCCCATCCCCGTGCTGGATGGCGGTCACTTGGTGTATTATACCGCCGAGTGGATACGCGGAAAGCCTTTGAGCGAGCGCATACAGGCCATCGGCCTGCGCTTAGGCGTTGCGGCCATGCTGATGTTGATGCTGGTGGCCTTCTTTAACGATATAACCCGATTGTTTGGATAAAGACTTTATGAAACTGAAACAACTCACCGCAACTTTGATGATGCTGAGCCTCTCGCCGCTGGCGTTGGCCGACTTTACCATTCAGGATATCCGCGTAGAAGGCCTGCAACGCACCGAGCCGAGCACCGTGTTCAGCTACCTGCCGGTAAAAGTGGGCGACACCTTCACCGATGCACGCGGCGAAGAAATCATCAAAAATCTTTATGCCACCGGCTTTTTCGACGATGTGCGGGTGGAAACCTTGGGCGACCAAGTGCTGCTCACCGTGGTGGAGCGCCCCACCATCAGCAGCATCAACATCACCGGCGCGAAAATGCTGCAAAGCAGCGTGATTCTGCAAAACTTCAATTCTTTCGGCTTGGGGCAATCGCAATCGTTTAACCAAGCCACGCTCAACCAGGCCGTGGCCGGCCTGAAGCAGGAATACATTAGCCGCGGCAAGCAATCGGTGCAGATAACGCCTGAAGTGACCCGGTTGGCGCGCAACCGCGTGGCCATCGACATCAAAATCGACGAAGGCGCCAGCACCAAAATCACCGACATCCAATTTGAAGGCAACGAGCATTATTCCGACCGCAAATTGCGCAACCAAATGTCGCTCAGCGAAGGCGGCATGTGGACTTGGCTTACCAAAAGCAATCAGTTTAACGAGCAGAAATTCTCGCAAGACATGGCGCGGGTGAGTGAGTTTTATCAAAACAACGGCTATTTCGATTTCCGCATTCTCGACACCGATATTCAAACCAACGACGAAAAAACCAAGCAAACCATCACCGTAAAGGTGCATGAGGGCGAGCGCTACCGCTGGGGCAAAGTGAGCATCGAGGGCGATACCCGCGAAGTGCCGAAGCAGAATCTGGAAAAGCTGCTCACCATGAAAGAAGGCCGCTGGTATGAGCGCGAACGCATGGTCAACAGCCTGCAAGCCATTCAGACGGCCATGGGCAGCGCCGGCTATGCCTTTAGTGAAGTGAATGTGCAGCCTGTGCCCAACCCGCAAACCCGCGTGGTGGATTTTGTGCTGCATGTGGATCCGGGCCGCAAAGTTTATGTGAACGAAATCCACATCAGCGGCAACAACAAAACCAGCGATGAAGTGATCCGCCGCGAATTGCGCCAGATGGAATCGGCGCCGTATGACACAGGCAAATTGCAGCGCTCGAAAGAGCGCGTGGAGCTCTTGGGCTATTTCGACAATGTGCAATTTGATGCCAAGCCGGTGGCCGGCACGCCCGACCAGGTGGATTTGGACATGACGCTGCAAGAGCGCTCCACCGGCTCGCTTGATTTGAGCGCCGGCTGGGTGCAAGACACCGGCTTGGTGATGGCGGTGGCGGTGGCGCAAGACAATTTGTTCGGCACCGGCAAATCGCTGGCGGCCCGCGTGTCGCGCAGCAAAACCAGCCAAAATGCTTCTTTATCGTTTACCGACCCCTATTTCACGCCCGATGGCGTGAGCTTGGGCTACGATATTTACGGCCGCGTGTATGATCCGCGCAAAGCCACTTCCAGCACGCAGCAATACAAAACCACCACATTGGGCGGCGGCCTGCGCATGGGCGTGCCGGTAACGGAATACGACCGCGTGAATTTCGGCCTGGGTGCCGAACATATGGCGGTGAATATTTATAATGGTGCGCCCAAGCGCTATCGCGACTTTATTGAAGAACACGGCAGTTTTAATGATCCTTCGTGCGCTTCGGACGGCAACACCAACGATTGCAGCGGCAAATTCAAAGGCTGGATTTACAAAGGCAGCATCGGCTGGGGCCGCAACAAAACCGACAGCGCCATGTGGCCTACCCGCGGCTACATCACCGGGGTAAACAGCGAAATCGGTCTGCCCGGCAGCAAGCTGCAATACTACAGCCTCACCCACAACCAAACGTGGTTTTTCCCGTTGAGTAAAGATTTCACCCTGATGCTGGGCGGCGAAGTGGGCTATGCCAACAGCTATGGCAAAACCAACGAGCTGCCGTTTTTCGAAAACTTCTACGGCGGCGGTTTGGGCTCGGTGCGCGGCTACGAAAACGGCACGCTCGGCCCCAAAGTGTATGACGATGATGGCGACGTGATCAGCTATGGCGGCAATAAAAAAGCCAATGTGTCGGCCGAATTGCTGTTTCCGATGCCGGGCGTGAAAGATGCCCGCACCGTGCGCCTGAGCGCGTTTGCCGATGCCGGCAGCGTGTGGGACGGTAAAACCTATACCAGCGCAGACAGCGATAACGGCGTGAGCATTTATGGCGGCAACCATAAATCCTCTTTCAAAGAAGAGTTGCGTTATTCTGCCGGCATGGCCGTGACTTGGCTCTCGCCCTTGGGGCCGATGAAATTCAGCTATGCTTACCCCATCAACAAGAAAAAAGGCGATGAGATCCAGCGCTTCCAGTTCCAGCTGGGCACCACGTTTTAAGCCTGCTGCAAGAGGGCAGGCATAAGAGAGCAAACTATATGAGTAAACCTTCCCGTTTTATCCGCTTGAGCGCCGCCGCTTTATTGGGCTGCGGCCTGCTCGGCTCCGCGTTTGCCGCCGACAACCTGCAAAAGCTCGGCTTTATCAACACCGAGCGCGTGTATATGGAGTCGCGGCAGGCGCAAGGCATACAGAAATCGCTGGAAAAAGAATTCAGCGGCCGCCAAAAAGCGCTGCAAAAGCTGCTGAGCGATGCCGAGAATACCAACCGGCAAGTGGTGTCGGGCAAATTGCAGGGTGCCGAGCAAGATGCAGCGGTGCAGCGGCTGGCCGAAATAGAGCGCCAATACCGCCTGCAGCAGGCCAAGCTTGCCGAAGAGTATAATCTGCGCCGCAACGAAGAATTTGCCGCTTTGCAGCAAAGCGCCAACCGCGTGATTGTGGATTTGGCCAAAAAAGAAGGCTACGACCTGATTATCCAAGATGCTATTTATGTCAACAGCCGCTTCGACATTACCGACAGCGTGATTAAAGCCCTCAATGCGCAATAACAAGCGCCACTTTCCATCATCTATCATCTCAGTTTGATGATTCAGACGGCCTCAACCCTATGAACCGACAAACCCATACCTTATCGCAAATCACCGCCGCGCTGGGCGGCCAATGGCAGGGCGAAGACATTTCCGTAGCCGCCGTGCAGCCGCTGGCCGATGCCACGGCCGACCACATCAGCTTTTTAGCCAACCCCAAATATAAAGCCGAAGTGGCCGAAAGCAGCGCCGGTGCGGTGATTGTCAGCCCCAAGCTGGCAGCCGAATTTCTCGGTCGCAACCTGATTGTGGCCGACGACCCTTATCTTTATTTCGCCAAAGTAGCGCGCTTGTTTTCGCCGCGGCAACAAGCCGTGGCCGGTGTGCACCCCACTGCCGTGATTGAAGCCACCGCGCGCGTGCCGGCCGGCTGCGAAATCGGCGCGCATGTGTATATCGGCGGCCACACCGTGCTCGGCGAGGGCTGCCGCATTCTTGCCGGCGCGGTGGTGGAGCACGATTGTGTGCTGGGCGATGAAGTGGTGCTGCACCCCAACAGCGTGATCTATCACGGCTGCACCTTGGGCGACCGGGTGGAAATCCACGGCGGCAGCGTCATCGGTGCCGACGGCTTCGGCTTGGCTTTTGCCGGCGATTCATGGTTTAAAATTCCGCAAACCGGCGGCGTAAGGCTGGGTGATGATGTGGAAATCGGCGCCAACAGCATGATAGATCGCGGCGCCATGGCCGATACTGTGGTGGGCAAGGGCACCAAAATCGACAATCAGGTGCAAATCGGCCACAACTGCCACATCGGCGAACACACCGTGATTGCCGCTTGCGCCGGCATTTCGGGCAGCACCAAAATCGGCTCTTATTGCATTATCGGCGGCGCGGCCATGTTTGTCGGCCACATCGAAATTGCCGATAAAACCACCATAGGCGGCGGCACCGCCGTGACCCATTCGATTAAAGAGCCCGGCCATTACGCCACCTGCTATCCGCTGCAAACCCACAAAGAATGGGCGCGCAATGCCGTGCATGTGCGCCACCTGAGCGAGATGGCCAAAAAAATCAAACAACTGGAGCAGCAGCTCGACACGCTGCAATCTAACAAGGACTAAACCCATGAACATCACATTACCCATCGAAGCCAAAGACATCCAAAAGCTGATTCCCCACCGCTATCCGTTTTTGCTGCTCGACCGCATCACTGCGTTTGAAAGCATGAAACGCCTCACCGCCATTAAAAATGTGAGCATGAACGAGCCGCATTTCCAAGGCCACTTTCCTGATTTTCCGGTGATGCCCGGCGTGTTGATTATTGAAGCGCTGGCGCAAGCCTGCGGCACTTTGGCAATTTTGAGCGAGGGCGGGCGCAACCCCGAAGAAATCTATTTCTTTGCCGGCATCGACAATGCCCGTTTCAAGCGCCAGGTGATTCCGGGCGACCAATTGGTGTTTGAGGTTGAATTATTGGCCAACAAACGCGGCATCGGCAAATTCAAAGCCGTGGCCACTGTGGACGGGCAAGTGGCGGTGGAAGCCGAAATCATGTGTGCCAAACGTGCCGTTGAATTGTAATGCGCCAGGCCGTCTGAAAGCGCAGCCTGCCGCTGCGCTTTCAGACGGCCTCGAATCTTTGTTATGCAGCCTTATAAAGGAGCGCCCATGAGCCTTATTCATTCCACCGCCGTGATCGATGCCAAAGCCGAGCTCGACAGCAGTGTTAAAGTCGGCCCCTACACCATTATCGGCCCGAATGTGCAAATCGGTGCCGGCAGCGAAATCGGCCCACACACCGTGATAGATGGCCACACCACCATCGGCGAAAACAATAAAATTTTCCAATTCGCTTCGCTCGGTGCACAGCCGCAAGACAAAAAATACCGCAACGAGCCCACCCGCCTGATTATCGGCAACGGCAACACCATCCGCGAATTCACCACCTTCAACACCGGCACCGTTACCGGCTTGGGCGAAACCCGCATCGGCGATGACAACTGGATTATGGCTTATGTGCATCTGGCGCACGACTGCGTGGTGGGCAGCCACACCATTTTTGCCAACAACGCTTCCTTGGCCGGCCATGTCAACATCGGCGATTATGTGGTGTTGGGCGGCTACACGCTGGTGTTTCAATTTTGCAATATCGGCGATTACGCCATGACTGCCTTTGCCGCCGGCGTGCATAAAGACGTGCCGCCTTATTTCATGGCATCGGGCTACCGCGCCGAGCCTGCCGGCCTCAACAGCGAAGGCATGCGCCGCAACGGCTTTGCGCCCGAGCAAATCGCCAAAGTGAAAGAAGTGTATAAAATCATCTACCGCAGCGGCCTGAGCCTGGATGAAGCCAAAGAACAAGTGCTGGCCATGAGCGATACCGCACCGGAATTGGCGGTGTTTAAAGATTTCTTCGCACTTTCCTCGCGCGGGATTATCCGTTGATGGGATGTGGTGATACAGGCCGTCTGAAAGGTTTCAGACGGCCTTTTACTTTGTACAGACCCGTGGAACTTATGCGCATGATTACGCCGCAAAAGCGCGGCGTGTGCGCCTATAGTGAAATGCAAGAAAAAGTGACACGAACTGCATTCTGAAACAGCGTAGGTTGGGTTGATAAACCCAACGTTTCAGACGGCTTGTGGATTTGTTGGGTTTTCAACCCAACCTACCCGCTGTGTCACTTTTTTATGCATTCCACTATACGGTGGACGTAGGTACGATTAGCTTTGTGAAAACAAAGCGTAATCGTACGTATGGCAAACAAAGGCCGTCTGAAACCTTTTTTCAGACGGCCTTTACATCAAATGCTTATTTTTGCGCCCAAGGCGGCCGCGAATTGCGCCAGCCAAGCCGGGTGTGCCGGCCAGGCGGGCGCGGTAATCAAGTGGCCGTCGGTAACGGCTTCGGTGATGCCGATGTCGGCATATTCGCCGCCGGCGGCGCGCACGTCGGGCGCGCAAGCCGGATAAGCGGAGCAGGTTTTGCCGCGCAACACGCCGGCGGCGGCCAGCAGTTGCGCACCGTGGCACACGGCGGCGATGGGTTTTTCATCGGAATCGAAATCGCGCACGATGGCAATCACGCGCTCGTTGAGGCGCAGGTATTCGGGCGCGCGGCCGCCGGGAATCACGAGGCCGATGTAATCATCGGGGTTGACCTTGTTAAAATCGTAATTGAGGGTGAAGTTGTGGCCTCTTTTTTCGCTATAGGTTTGCTCGCCTTCGAAATCGTGCACGGCGGTGGCGATATAGTCGCCGGCCTGTTTGTCGGGGCAAACGGCGTGCACGGTGTAGCCTAAGGCGCTTAAAAATTGAAACGGCACCATGGTTTCATAGTCTTCGGCAAAATCGCCGGCCAGCATCAGAATGTTTTTACTCATTGTGCGGCTCCTTAATGTGTTTTCTGCAAGATATAGGCTTCGGCCAATGCGCCTTCTACGCGGCGGCCATCGGCATCCAAGGCAATCAGGTGGTTTTCACCCACAAAATAGCTGCGCCCGTCGCGATAGAGGGTGACGGTGTCGCCGGCCGGGTTCCAGCTGAAGGTGCCGCGCCCTTCGAATGCGGTTTGCGGGTTGCCCAGATAGGTTTCGCGCAAATCATAGCTGCCGTTGTCGCGCAGGATGAGCTCGGTGCGGATGCCGCTGCACGAGGCGCAGGGCAGCGTGCCTTGGTAAGTGCCGGCCCAATCGAGCGAAATCCGGGCGTTGTGCATATCGGGCGCAACGGGGGCGGTGGGCGCGCTTGGTGCGGCGCAGGCGGCCAGCGCCCAAGCGGCCGCCAGCGGGTAAAAGAGGGTTTTGAAGCGGCTCATGGTGGGTTTCCTTTGCTTTTGGAAAAGTGTTTGGACATTCATTCGCTATATAAGCGTTGAAGCGCTCAGGCCGTCTGATACCAATCCAAAAAATAACCTAACTTCGTTGTCTCGCCTTGCCGTACTATCTGTACTGTCTGCGGCTCGCCGCCTTGTTAGCTTACTTTTTTGAATTGGTATGAATCATTCGGCAGGCTTTCAGACGGCCTTGGCTGATTAAATATCGGTTTCCAGATACACCACTTGGGTTTGCAGATATTCTTCCAGGCCGTGTTTGCCGTCGGCACCGCCGATGCCCGATTGTTTCCAGCCGGCGTGAAAGCCCTGCATGGCTTCGAAGTTTTCGCGATTGAGATAGGTTTCGCCGAATTGCAGGCGGCGGATGACGTAAAAAGCTTCGTTGAGGTTGGTGGTGTAGACCGAGCTGGTGAGGCCGAAGGCGCTGTCGTTGGCCAGCGCAATCACTTGGTCGAGCGTGTCAAATATGGCGATGGGCAGCACGGGGCCGAAGGTTTCTTCCTGCATGATGTCCATGCTGTTGTCGACATTGGTGAGCACGGTGGGCTCGAAGAAATAGCCTTTGCCCGGCGCACGATTGCCGCCGCACACTAAGTTGGCACCTTGCGCCACGGCGCGCTGCACTTTCTCGGCCACGGCCTCAACGGCGCGCGCTTCAATCAGCGGCCCCATTTCCAGCGCGCCTTCGGCCGCTTCGGCCGGGTTGCCGTAGCGCACGGCCTGCATGGCGGCGGTGATTTTTTCAACAAAGGCCGCGTGGATGCTGCTGTGCACATACACACGCTCGGCGCAGTTGCAGATTTGGCCGCTGTTGCCCACGCGCGAGGCGAGAATGGCTTTCACCGCCAAATCAATATCGGCATCTTTGAGCACAATCGCCGGTGCTTTGCCGCCCAATTCGAGCGACACTTTGGTGATGTTGGCCGCCGCCGCTTCCATCACTTGACGGCCGGCCGCCACCGAGCCGGTGAGGCTCACCATATCCACTTGCGGGTGGGCGGCCAGCGCTTGGCCGATTTCGGCACCCGCGCCGTTAACCACGTTGAACACGCCGGCGGGCAGGCCGCTTTCATGCACGATTTCGGCGAAAATATGGCAGTTTATCGGGGTGATGCTGCTGGGCTTGATCACGATGGTGTTGCCGGCCAAAAGCGCCGGCCCCATTTTGCGGGCAATCAGGAAAAAGGGAAAATTCCACGGCAAAATGCCGGCAATCACGCCCAGCGGGCGCTTAAACAGAAAAATGTTTTCGCGCGGCCGGTCGCTCTGGATGATTTCACCCTCGTAGCGGCGCGCCCATTCGGCCTGATAATCGAGGTAATCGGCGGTAAACATCACTTCCACCCGCGCCAAATCTTTGGTTTTGCCGCCTTCGGCCACAATGGTGTCGGTGAGCGCATCGGCGCGTGCGCGGATGCCGGCGGCGATTTTGCGCAGATAAGCGCCGCGTTCCACCGCAGGCAGGCGCTCCCACGCGGGTTGGGCGGCGCGAGCGGCGGCCACGGCGCGATCCACATCTGCGCCGCTGCCCTTGGGCTCTTGTGCAATCGCTTCTTCCGTGGCGGGGTTGAGCACATCGCGCCATTGGCCGGTGAAGCCGGTTTCAAACGCGCCGTTGATATACATGGCTAATTTTTTCATTTCTCCGCTCGCTTTCTGTTTGTTATCGGGTGTAGCAGCTTTTAGTGTAACCGCATCGGCTGTGTGCGGCAAGCTATTGAGCTATTTGGGAAATATGGTTTTCAGACGGCCTGTGCCGGCGCATTGGCACAGGCCGTCTGAATATGCATAAGGCAGCAGGCCGCGCAGAATTTGGGTACAATGAGCGGCTGGATAAAACGCTCAACCCATCTAAGTAAAAAAAATGACTGCTCCCCACACCACGGCCGGGCAAGGCCCCCTTATCGCGCTGTGTGCCGGCGAGGCTTCGGGCGATTTGCTCGGCGCCCACCTGATGGCCGCCATCAAACAACGCTGCCCGAATGCCCGCTTTATCGGCATCGGTGGGCCGCGCATGCTGGCAGAGGGCATAGAGAGCCTTTATGAGCAGGAAAAATTGGCCGTGCGCGGCTTTGCCGAAGTGGTGAAGCGGTTGCCCGAAATTCTGCGCATCCGCCGCGGCTTGGTGCGCGAATTGAAGCGCATCCGCCCCGATGTGTTTGTGGGCATTGATGCACCCGATTTTAATTTGGGCGTGGCCGAAAAGCTGAAAAAAGCCGGCATTGCCACCCTGCATTATGTGAGCCCTTCGGTGTGGGCGTGGCGGCGCGAGCGGGTCAACACCATTGTGCATCAGGTGAATAAAGTGTTGTGCCTGTTTCCGATGGAAGCGACGCTTTACCGCGAAGCGGGCGGGCAGGCCGAATTTGTCGGCCACCCGATGGCGCAAACGCTGCCGTTGGATGCCGATCAGAAAGCCGCGCGGCTGAAGATGAAAATCGATTTGTGGGAAACCGTGTTCACCCTGATGCCCGGCAGCCGCGTGAGCGAAATCGATTATATGGCGCCGCTTTTTTTTCGCACCGCCAAATTGTTGCTGCAACGCTACCCGAGCGCCCGATTTTTGCTGCCCGTGGCCACTTCCGCCACGCGCATACGTTTGCTAGAAATATTATCGCGCGATGAATTCCGCGGCCTGCCGTTGCAATTAATGAGCGCGCATGCCGATTTGGCCTGCACCGCCGCCGATGTGGTGCTCGTAACCAGTGGCACCGCCACGCTGGAAGTGGCGTTGTGCAAGCGGCCGATGGTGATCAGCTATAAAATTTCACCGCTCACTTATGCTTATGTGAGGCGCAAAATCAAAGTGCCACATGTGGGGCTGCCGAATATATTGCTCGAAAAAGGCGCCGTGCCCGAGCTGCTGCAAGGCCGCGCCACCCCGAAAAAGCTCGCCGCCGCTGTGGCCGAATGGTATGAATCGCCGCAAGACACCACTGATTTGAAGCAGGATTTCCACAATCTGCACCTTTTGCTGAAAAAAGACACCGCCGCGCTGGCCGCGCAAGCTGTGTTGGCTGAGGCCGGTGTGGTTCAGGCCGTCTGAAAGCTTTCATAACAATTCTAAAAAATAACCCGGCTGCGTTGGCTTGCCTTGAATGCGGAAAATAAAACGATGCCGTCTGAAAAAGAGGGTTCAGGCGGCGTTTGTGTGCCATGCGTACGATTACGCTTTGTTTTGACAAAGCTAATCGCACCTACGGCAGCTATAGTGGAATGCAAGAAAAAGTGACACAAAACTACGCACTATAACAGGTAGGTTGGGTTGCCAAGCCCAACGTTTCAGATGGCCTGCTGCTTGAAACCGGCGATTCATTGATCAAACTTTTATCTCAAACTTTTACCGCTCTGCAATCAAAAAAGGAAACCCGCCATGAGCATTTTTCTCAACGCCGGTGTAGATGAAGCCGGGCGCGGCCCTTTGGTGGGCAGCGTGTTTGCCGCTGCGGTGATTTTACCGGCGCAATACGATTTGCCCGGCCTCACTGATTCGAAAAAGCTCAGCGAAAAAAAGCGCGATGCGCTGGCGGCGGCGGTGAAGGCGCAGGCGCTGGCTTGGTGCGTGGCCTCGGCCGGTGTGGATGAAATTGCCGAATTGAATATTCTGCACGCCACCATGCTGGCCATGCGCCGCGCCGTGCAGGGCTTGGCGGTACGGCCGCACAAAGTGTGGATAGACGGCAACCGAGTGCCGAGAGATTTGGGCGTGGCGGCGGAAGCGGTGGTGAAGGGCGACAGCAAAATCATTGAAATTTCCGCTGCTTCGGTGCTGGCGAAAACCGCGCGTGATGCAGAAATGTATGCGCTGGCCGAGCGCTATCCGCAATACGGCTTCGATAAGCACAAAGGCTACGGCACCGCCGCGCATCTGGCCGCTTTGCAGCAATTCGGC
Source organism: Uruburuella suis (assembly GCF_004341385.1). Lineage (GTDB taxonomy): Bacteria > Pseudomonadota > Gammaproteobacteria > Burkholderiales > Neisseriaceae > Neisseria > Neisseria suis. The sequence continues at coordinate 3,614 of NZ_SLXE01000009.1, read as the reverse complement.
GTGTTGGCCGAGCACCGATGCGATTTCGCGCCGGTGCGCAACTTGCTGGCGCAAGGGCGTTTGTTTGAATGATGGATTTGAAAAACGTTGCCATATCAAAAGGCCGTCTGAAATTTTTGTTTCAGACGGCCTTTTCAATAGCGTTTAGGCATCGGCGCAGGCGCGCAGGCATTCTTTCACCAGCGCGGGTCCGCGATAGATGAGGCCGCTGTAAACCTGCACGGCGGCGGCGCCCATGTGCAGCTTGGCGGCGGCATCTGCACCGCTGAGTATGCCGCCCACGCCGATCACGGGCAGCCTGCCTTCAAGCTCGGCGAGCAGCTGCTTGAGCACGCGGTTGCTGGCTTCGCGCACGGGCGCGCCGCTCAGGCCGCCTTGCTCGCCGGCGAGCGGGTGATGGCCGAGGGCGGATTTGTCGATGGTGGTGTTGGTGGCGATGATGCCGTCGATTTCGGTTTGTATGGCGGCGTGGGCAATGTCGGCCACTTGCTGCTCGTTGAGATCCGGGGCGATTTTCACCGCCAGCGGCACATAGCGGCCGTGGGCGGCGGCCAGATGCGCCTGTTTGTTTTTCAGGGCGCTCAAGAGTGCGTTCAATTCATCGCCGCCTTGCAGCGTGCGCAGGTTTTGGGTGTTGGGCGAGGAAATATTCACGGTGATGTAGCCGGCGTGGGTATAGGCTTTTTCCAGGCAAATTAAATAATCGTCGGCGGCGTTTTCGATGGGCGTGGTGGCGTTTTTGCCGATGTTGATGCCCAAAATGCCGTTGAAGCGGCTTTTTTCGATATTCTGAATCATGGCGTCGATGCCCTGATTGTTGAAGCCCATGCGGTTGATCACGGCTTGGTGCTCGGGCACGCGAAAGAGGCGCGGCTTGGGGTTGCCCGCTTGCGCTTTGGGGGTGACGGTGCCGATTTCGATAAACCCGAAGCCCAGCGCAGCCAAGGCGTCGATGTATTGGCCGTTTTTATCGAGCCCGGCGGCCAGGCCGACGGGGTTGGGCAGGCTCAAGCCCATCAGGGCGGCGGGGCAGGTGTGGTGTGCCACTTTTTGCAGCAGGCCGAGCCGGTAGGCGCGCGCGAGGCCGTCGAGGGTGAAATGGTGGGCTTGTTCGGCATCGAGCTTGAACAGCAGCGGGCGGAGCAGGGCATACATAGGATGAGGCCGTCTGAAAAAATAAGGGGGATTTTATACCAAACCCCAAAAATAACCTAACGGCGTTGCCGGCAGATGAAAAGAAACGCAGGCCGTCTGAAAAGAAAAGGTTTCAGACGGCCTGCGTTTGATGCGCTGCGTTTACCAAGGTTTGTCGAGCGTTTCCTGCACTTTGGCTTCCACTTCGGCGCGCAAACGGCGGCCAAGCAGGCTGCTGAGGCGGTCTTCAGGGGTGTAGTCCACCAATTCGGGCGCTTTGATCACATCGCGCGCCACGCTGTAGACGTTGCCGTAATCATCAATCAAGCCCACTTGTTTGGCTTCGTTGCCGGTGTAGATGCGGCCGCTGAAAATATCGGGCGTTTTCTGCTCGCTGATGCGCTCACCGCGGCCCAGCTTCACGGCTTTGATGAATTCTTGGTGGATGTCGGCGAGCATTTTTTCCCAAATAGCTTGCTGCTCGGGCGTTTCGGGAGTGAATGGGTCGCCCATGCCCTTGTTGCTGCCGGCGGTTTTCAGACGGCGCTTGATGCCGACTTTGTCCATCAGGCCGGTGAAATCGAAGCCGCCGCCAATCACGCCGATGCTGCCGACGATGCTGGAGGGGTCGGCATAGATTTTATCGGCCGCTGCAGCAATGTAATAGCAGCCTGAAGCGCACATGTCTTCGGCCACCACATAAAGCGGAATGTCTTGGTGCTCGGCTTTCAGACGGCGTATTTCGTTAAAGGCGATGTTGGATACCACCGGCGAGCCGCCGGGGCTGTTGGCGCGGATGATGATGCCGCGCACATTGCTGTTGGCATAAGCGTTGCCCAAACCTTCGCGCAACATCGCCACTTGGTCGGTGTAGGGGTCGCCGATGGTGCCGCTCAGGTTGATAACGGCGGTGTGGCGATTGCCCATGCCGGCGATTTCGGTGGGCGTGCCGCAGCTGCGCATGTTTACCAACACCGATAAGAAAAGCAACACGCCCACGCCGCGCCAGATATTGCGCCAAAGGCGGGCACGGCGCTGCTCCTTATGGGCTTCGAGCAGCACATCGCGCAAAGTGTGTTGCGCCCAGGCTTCGTTGCCGGCGGTGTCGGTGGCGCTCGGCAGGGAATCGCCTTCGCGGCGGATACGGTATCGCATGGTGGTTTCCGAAAATGATAAGCGGCTTATTGTAGGCGCTTTATGGCCGTCTGAAAAGGAAAGGTGCGCGTTTAAAGCGTGCGCAAAAAAGCGGGCAATTCATTCAGATTGTTTAACACAGCCAAGCAGGGTGCGCTTTGCAATTGGGCGGCGCTGTGTGCACCGGTGGCCACCGCCACGGCGCGCGCACGGGCATTGGCGGCCATTTCGAGGTCAAACGTGGTGTCGCCCACCACCAAAGCTTCAGACGGCCTCAAGCCCACCGCGTCACACAATTCCAGCACCATATCGGGCGCGGGCTTCGATGGGCATTCGCTGGCGCAGCGGGTGGCGAGCCAATAATCGGCGGTGCCGGTTTGCGCAATGGCGCCGTCCAGCCCGCTGCGGCCTTTACCGGTGGCCACAGCGAGCCAATAGCCTTGCTGCTTGAGCGTTTCGAGGCAGGGAAGGGCGCTGTCGAACAGGCGCATATTGTGATTATTGGGATTCAGATAGTGGCCGGCATAAGTGCGCATGATTTTTTCACGCGTTTCTTCGCCCAAATTCGGCGCGAGCGATTCGACAATGCGCGCCAGGCTGTAGCCGATAAACGGGCGGATTTCATCGGCGGCAGGCGAATCCAATCCGTGCTCTTCAAAAGCGGCCTGCATGGTGGCGATAATCGGTGCGGTGGTGTCGGCGAGCGTGCCGTCCCAGTCGAAGATAATGAGTTTCGGAGGCATGATTTTCCTTTCAGACGGCCTTGATTTGGGAATATGGATTTTGAAATTATAAAACCCATCTGTGAAAACAGATGGGTTTTATTTGAAAAACTTTATTTGCTGCAATTGCCGTTGGTGGCCATTTTGAGTTTTGCTACGGCTTCTTTGCCTTGTTGCTCAGAAACTTGTTCCAAATTTGCACCGCCAACGAATGCGCCCAATTTAATATATTGGCGGATAAAATAATTCTGGCCCGCTTCGGTGGTTAATAATAATTTGTTGGGAGAAAATTCCGACTCTGTGGATATCTCATGCTCTCCGCTGGGAATTTGGGTGAAAAAGAACACATGAGGAGCGGACTCGCCCAAGCAATTGCCATCAACCCAAATATCTTTTTTCAGCGCGCCACCCAAAGTGCTGTCTCGATACACATAGAGACCGGACATGCCTTCTGCCGGCGCACGGAATTCTTGTGCTTGAGCAGATTCTTCAGGGTTTGCCATATTTACAGATGCGCAACCGCTCAGCGCTAGGGCGTCCTGACAATTACTTGTCATAAAGGCAGCCATAGCATAATACAAGCTAAAGCAACTACGCTTTCATAATGCCTTTTCAAACGATCGT
>NZ_SLXE01000008.1:69160-95168 GCF_004341385.1 Uruburuella suis | reverse complement strand
ATAAGTATGTTTTGTTTGGCGACAAAAATTTTAACTTATCTGCCTTTCTTTTATCTGATTATTTTTATGACAAGTAATTGTCAGGACGCCCTAGTACGACTAGGCGAGCCAACGCAGTTAGGTTATTTTTTTCGAATGGGTATAACGCCGCAAAACACGGCATTCCACTATAGATATCAGTTGCACCCGCGCAGACGGGGGCCCAGCAGGCGTAGGTACGATTAGCTTTGTTAAAACAAAACGTAATCGTACGCATGACTAGGCTTCTGCCTGCGCAGGCGCGACAAAAAAGGCGTTTGCATACAAACAGGCCGTCTGAAAGGTTTCAGACGGCCTGTTTACATGCAAACGCTTATGGGTTTATGCGCTCACTGCGTTGGCGGCTTCCACAATAAACGCGGCTACTTCTTGCGGGCGCGAAGCCAGAGAAGCGTGGCTGGCATCGAGGGTGATGGTTTTGCGCGGGTTCATGCGTGCGGCCATCATTTTTTAGTTTTCCGGGTTCAGCATGCGATCGCCAGAGGAAATTTGATACCAGTTGGGCTTCACTTTCCAAGCCGGTGCGGTAACGTTGTCGCCGAAAGTGCCGCCCACGGGCGCTTTTTGGGTAACGGCCATCACATAAGCTTCTTCTTCGCTCAAATCTTGGCAGAAGCTTTGGTGGTATTTGTCTTGCGCCACCCACAAAAAGCCGTCGCTGTCGGGCTGGATGTTGGCAAAAGCTTCAGGCGGGTTGGCCTGGCTGATGGCGCCGGCGCTCTCGCCTGCATCGGGTGCGAAGGCGGCGATGAATACCAGCGCGCCCACATTGGGCAAATCACCCATTTCGGTGATCACTTTGCCGCCGTATGAGTGGCCGACCAACACCACGGGGCCGTCAATCTGCTTCACCATTTTGCGGGTGCGCTCGGCATCGTCTGCCAGCGAAGTGAGCGGGTTTTCTACTGCGTGGATGTTGTCGAAGCCTTGTTCGCGCAAAAGCGGAATCACTTTTGCCCAATGCGCCGCGCCGCCCCAAAAGCCGTGTACCAAAACGATTGCAGGTTTGCTCATAATGTTTCCTTCATTAAGTGGATGGGTTGGAATGTCTTACTTGCTGTTGCATCATGATTGATACCGATATGCTGCCTTGGTTTCCAAGCTTGGAGAATCGGGCAAATATTGTATTGATCATGCGGCCGATTATACAGCGCGTTTGTGGGAAAACAATCTGTTTGCAGCGGCTTTTCTTGAATTATTTAATGGCTTTAATTGATTCATGTTTAACATTAAATATGAAATAAAAAGCGGGTTAACACCATTTTTTGCGTTTGAAAACAGGCCGTCTGAATGTTTTCAGACGGCCTGTTTGAATGAGTTGGATGGGCGCTCGTTGGTGCGGTTATCAATGCACGGCAAAAGGCAAAAAAGAAATATCCATCACATAAGCTTTGGGGTTGGCCCAATCCACGGTTACTTTGATGCTGTTGCCCAGATAAGGCGCGGGATCTTCGCCCATGGGCGGGCTCACGAATTGCTGCATTTTGCCGTTTTGAGGATTAGGCGCCACGGCGATGATTTCATAGCGGTCGACAATGGTGTCGCTGCGTTTTTGGTTCCAATGGCGCACTTCCTGCACGGCGGCCTGAATTTCCACGCCTTGGCGCACGGCTTGTTGCTGGCCTTGGTATTTCGGCCACAAAATAAAGTAAAACACTGCGCCCAGCGCCAGCGTCATCAGCCAAGTGATGGGATTGGGCACGAAAATGCTCACCAGCAGCAAAATAATGAAAAACACGGCGGCGATGATGAGGGTGGTGATAGAGAGCATATTGGTTCCTTATACAAGACAGCTTTCATACCGATTCGAAAAAATAACCTAACTGCGTTGGCTCGCCTAGCCGTACTAGGTGTACTGTCTTCGGCTCGCCGCCTTGTTATCTTATTTTTTCGAATCGGCATCAGACGGCCTGCTATCTGCGCATAGCCTAATACAATAATTTTTTACGCGGTTTGCGTGCGGGTGCGTGCGCGGCAGGCCGCAGCGCGCCCAGCGCGGAAATATCCAGCACGCTTTCGGTGGCGCAGAGATTGCCGAAACAATCTTGATATTCGGCGCTGATTTTAATGATGCCATTAAACGGCGCAGGCGCAAAACGCGCGGCCAAAATATCGAAATCGGTAAACACGCCGCCGTAGGTTTCGCCGGCGGCCAAAATATCGAGGCCGCCTGCCACGGCGCTTAAAGATTGCAGGCTGGCCACCACGGCTTCGGCTGCCGGCGTGGCAGCCACCGGCTCGGCGCTCAGGCGCACGGCATGGGCGCTGCCTTTACCGTGATTAGAGAGCGCCAATTCGATTAAGTGCGGTTGGTCGGCTGCGGGGCGCAACACCGCATGCAGCACCGGCCGCACATGCTCTTGCTGCAAGGTTTCCAAATAGCGGCTGGTTTGCGCACGGTGTTGCAGCGAGAGGCGGGCGAAAAAATACGCCAGTGGAACCAGCGCAAGCGCCGCCACGGCCGTGAGGGTGGCGGCGAGGTTTTGCAGATAATCGCGCGGGTTGAACCACAAAAATGCGCTTAAAAAGCCGGCGAAAAAAAGCACGATATATAAAATGGGGGTAAACCATTGTTGTAGGCGCGTGTGCATAAGATAAGGCCGTCTGAAAACGTGGGCGGGCTGCATGGCTTGAGCATAACATATTTTTAGGGCAGGTTTTTTGCAGATAAGCGATGCCTGCGCAGGCGCGATGGAAAGGGCGTTTTGAAAAAGCTTCAGGCCGTCTGAACCATATTGTTCAGACGGCCTGAAGCTTTTGCCATGCTTGCTGAGCGGGTGCATCAGGCTTCGGTAACGGCATCGCGCGAGAAGGTTTTTTCGCAATAATGGCATTTCAATTTGGTTTGCCCCTGATGGCGGCGCACATAAAAGCGGCTGGTTACCGGCTCGCCGCGGCTGGCGCAGTTGGCGTTGGGGCAGCGCAGCACTTCGCTGATGGTGTCGGGCAGCTCGAGCTGCATTTTTTGCACCACTTGGAAATCTTCAATCACGTTTACCGTGGCTTCGGGCGCAAACAAGGCCAGGCGGTTGGCGGCTTTTTCATCAAGGTGCACGCCGGAGATTTTGATGATGTCTTTGCTGCCGTGGCTTTTGCTGGGCAGGTTGAAGCCCACGGTCACGGCGCTGCCGTAATGCAAAAGCTTGAATTGGCGCAAAATCGCCAGCCCGCGGCCGGCGGGAATATGATCGATAACGGTGCCGTGCTGAATGGCTTCCACGCTGTATTGCTTTTGGGTCATGTGTGGCTCCTTACACTTCTTCATTCAAAACCAGCGATAAAATCGCCTGGCGCGCATACACGCCGTTGGCCGCCTGCTGGAAATAATAGGCAAAAGGCGTGGCATCCACATCGGGGTGGATTTCATCCACGCGCGGCAAGGGGTGCAAAATGCGCAGGTTTGCTTGGGCCTTGGCGAGCATGGCGGCATCGAGGTTGAATTTGCCTTGGATTTTGGCGAATTCCTGCTCGTCGAAGCGCTCGCGCTGCACGCGCGTCATGTAGAGAATGTCGGCCCATTCCACCGCATCTTCGAGCGTGGGCAGAATCTGATAAGCGCAACCGGCTTCTTCCAGCTCTTCGGTGATGTAGTCGGGCATGGCCAAAGTGGGCGGCGACACAAAGGCAAATTCGCAGCCCCAGCGCTTTAAAGCCTGCGCCAGCGAATGCACGGTGCGGCCGTATTTCAAATCGCCGCACATGGCGATTTTGAGGCCGGAAAGTGAGCCTTGCGTTTCGTAAATGGTCACCAAATCGAGCAGGGTTTGGCTGGGGTGTTGGTTGGTGCCGTCGCCGGCATTGATCACGGGCACTTCGGAAAATTCGGCCAGCACGCGTGCAGCGCCGTCTTTATGGTGGCGCTGGATGATGGCATCGGTGTAGCTGGAAATAATGCGCGCGGTGTCGGCCAGCGTTTCGCCTTTTTTGGCGCTGGTGTTGGCACCGTCGGCAAAGCCGATTACCTTGCCGCCCAAGCGCTGCACGGCGGTTTCGAAGGAGAGGCGTGTGCGCGTGGAAGGCTCGAAAAAGCATGAGCCGATAAGCTTGCCTTTGAGCAAATCGCCACGCGGCTCGGCTTTGAGCTTGAGGGCGGTGTGCAGCACAAGCTCGAGCTGCTCGGTGGAGAGATCGGCAATGGAAATCACATGTTGCCGGTAGAGCGGGTTGGGCATGGCATATCCTTTTCGGTTTCCGTAAAAAAGCCCGTTTGCACGGGCTTTTTTTAATGATTGGGGGCAACGGCAAAGCCGCTGCGGCGGGCAGCGCGGGCAATCGGGCAAGCAGATGCGGCATTCATGGCGGCGTGCGGGTGTGGATAAACAGGGCGATTATCGCATAAATCAAAGGCCGTCTGAAAGAAAAGCTTCAGACGGCCAAGAAAGCTGTGGGGCGAATGCCGGTATCCTACCTTGCTTTAAGCCCCGAAAAACCTTGCGCTGCACACCGGTGTCGGATTCGAAAATTTAACCTGCGCGCCTGCGCATGGCAGTTGAGGCGATTGAAAAGCAAAGGCCGTCTGAAAGGTTTCAGACGGCCTTTGGGTCGGGCTTTAAGCGGCCAGCCGCTCATCGCCCACCAGCACCGAAGTCATGCTCAGCGATTTGCCCACGATTTCATCGGTGAGCAGCGTGAGCGCTTCGTCGTCGGATTTTGCGCCGATTACATAAAGCAGCGGCCACCAATGCTCGGGTGTGGGCGCAGCCAGGCGCAGCTCCTCGGGATAAGCATTATCGTTGGTGAGCGCGGCGTTGTTGCCGCTTTGCAGCCAATGGTTCACCAGCTTGCGGGCGGTTTGCGCCCAATCGTAAGCGCCATCGGTGGTGTCGGGGTGGCGCCAATCCATCAGGCGCAGGTTGTGCACGATATTGCCGCTGCCGACAATCAAAATGCCTTGCTCGCGCAATGCAGCAAGCTTGCGGCCGAGGGCGAAATGCTCGTGGGCATTCAGATCGGCGTTGAGGCTCAGCTGCACCACCGGAATATCGGCATCGGGAAACAAATGGCACAGCACGCTCCAAGTGCCGTGGTCCAGCCCCCAGTCCAAATCGGCGCTCACTTCGGCCTCACCCAGCAGGGCGCGGATTTCGGCGGCCACTTCGGGGCTGCCGGGCGCGGGATATTGCGCATCAAACAAGGCTTGCGGAAAGCCGCCGAAATCGTGGATGGTACGCGGTTTTTCCATGGCGGTCACGGCGCTGCCGCGCGTTACCCAATGCGCCGACACGGCCAAAATGGCGCGGATTTTGCCGCCATAATGCGCACGCAGCGCATTGCCCAGCCGCTGCCAGCTTTCGGAATAAACGGTGTGCTCAATCGCGTTCATCGGGTTGCCGTGGCCGAGAAACAATACGGGTAGTTTCATGAGGTTGCTCCTGTGTGGATTTTGTTGATGAACACAGTATAAAGTTTTCAGACGGCCCGATAAAGCCGGGTTTTGTTGATGATTTGTTTCTTGTGGGGAAACGTTTTTGATAATAGTGAAATCACAGAAAAACGGACACAAAGAATACAAATCCCAAACTGCGTGTAGGGTGTGGCGCAGCCGCGTACTCGGTTTAAACGGTTTCTGCTTACGTGGCCGCACCACTGTTTTGCTCAAGCTAAAACCAAAGCGGCACATCTGCCAAGATGCGCCGCTTCGATTGGATGGTGCAGGCCGTCTGAAACTTAAGGAGGCCCTGATACCAATCAAAAAAAAATAACCTAACTTCGTTGTCTCGCCTTGCCGTACTATCTGTACTGTTTGCAGCTCGCCGCCTTGTTAGCTTACTTTTTTGAATGGGTATAAATCATTCATGATGACGGCTTTTACCGCCCTTTTTTACGCCATGCCGCGTTGGGATTTTGAAGAAATAGAACCACTATTCCCTCGAAATTCCGCTTTACTTTAATCGAAAATATCGCGCACTTTGTCGAAAAACGATTTTTGACGCGGCGTTTGCGAGCGGTCGAGGCCGGTGGAAATTTTGTCGAATTCTTCCAGCAGCTCTTTTTGGCGCTCGGTGAGGTTGATGGGCGTTTCCACCACCACATGGCAATAAAGATCGCCCACCGCGCTGGAGCGTAGCGATTTGATGCCTTTGCCTTTCACGCGCATGCGCCGGCCGGTTTGGGTTTCCGAGGGAATGCTGAGCTTCACTTTGCCATCAAGCGTGGGCACTTCCACATCGCCGCCCAGTGCGGCGGTGGCGAAGCTCACGGGCAATTCGCAATGCAGATCTAGGCCGTTGCGCTCGAATGTTTTGTGTGCTTTTACCTGCACCACCACATATAAATCGCCTGCGGGCGCACCATGCTGGCCGGGCTCGCCCTCGCCGGAGAGGCGGATGCGTTGGCCGTCGTCGATGCCGGCGGGGATATTCACTTCCACCGTTTTGCTGGTTTTCACGCGGCCTTCGCCACGGCATTTGATGCAGGGCTCTTTGATTTCCTTGCCGCTGCCGTGGCAGGTGGGGCAGGTTTGCTGCATTTGGAAAATGGCTTGGCGCACATGGATGGTGCCCGAGCCGTGGCAGGTGGAGCAGGTGCTGGCCGAAGTGCCGGGCTTGGCGCCGGAGCCGTGGCAAACATCGCATTCTTCATAAGTGGGCACGCTGATGCGCTTTTTGATGCCTTTGGCGGCTTCTTCCAGGCTGATTTCCACCCCGTATTGCAAGTCGGCACCTTGATAGCTTTGCGCGCGACCACCGCCGGCACCGCCAAACATTTGGCTGAAAATATCACCGAAATCAAAGCCTTGTGCGCCGCTGAATCCACCAAACCCACCAAAGCCGCCGGCGCCCATATTGGGGTCGACACCGGCGTGGCCGTATTGGTCGTAAGCGGTTTTTTTCTCGCGATCGGAAAGAATGGCGTAAGCGTATTGCACTTCTTTGAATTTTTCTTCCGCCGCTTTATCGCCCGGATTGCGGTCGGGATGGTATTTCATCGCCAGCTTGCGGTAGGCTTTTTTAATTTCATCATCGCTGGCGCTGCGGGCCACGCCCAGCGTTTCGTAAAAGTCTTTGTTGCTCATAGGAATTTGCTTGTGTGGAATTTATTGAGATTGCAGCCGAAAATATGGGCGTACGCGCGAAACTCAAGGGGCGGGAGGATATTTTTGTCGGCAGCCATTCATCGAATGTTGGCGTGCGGATATCCAAACCTGCGCATCATTGATACAGAGATACGCAGAAAAATAGACAAAAAAGTTTCAGACGGCCTTTTTTGATAGCATACAAATAGATAAATCATGATTGATTGCATGGCATGCAAAGGCCGTCTGAAAACTTTTCAGACGGCCTCTTCTTTAATTCTGAATCAATATTGGTCGAACAATACCGACTCATACCGCCTGCCATTGCTGCAGCAGCTGCTGCAAGGCTTCTGGCTGCTCATGGCCGCCATCAATGGCGTTTTGCAGCCATCGGCAGGCGGCGGCTGCATCGCGTGGCACGCCCTCGCCGTGGTAATGCAGGCAGGCGAGATTATATTGGGCAACCGTGTCGCCCTGCTTTGCGGCGGCTTCAAACCAATGGGCGGCTTGGGCAGAATCGGCGGCCATGCCTTGGCCGTTGTAATACATCATGCCCAAATTGGTTTGGGCTTTGCCGTGGCCGTGGCCGGCAGCTTCGAGATAAAGGCGCGCCGCCTCGGCATAATCTTGCACCTGCCCGAGGCCGTAGTGGCAGGCAAAGGCACGTTGGTAAATGTGCTCGGCCGCTTGGCGCTGCAAGGCGGCTTGTTTGAGCCGGCCATAGTCGGCGCTGTGGCCGAGCGCACCGGCGGCCAGCAGCTTTTGGTAGGCGGCCATATCGCCTTGGTCGGCGGCGCGGCGGTAATAAACGGCGGCCATGTCGGCATCGGCGGCCACGCTCAAGCCGTAGCGGTAAATATCGCCGAGCAGGCGCAGGGCTTTGGCGTGGTTGCGGCGGGCGGCTTGTTCGGCAAGTTGGCGGGCTTTTGCCGGATTGCGCTCGATATGTTTGCCAAACAGGTACATTTCGGCCAAAGCGGCTTGGGCATCACTATCTTGCAGCTCAGAGGCCGTCTGAAACCAGTGGAGCGCCTGCTCGGGCGCAGCCTCAAGGCCGTGGCCGCCTTGCAGCAAAAGCTCGGCCAAGGCTGTTTGGGCGCTCACCAAGCCTTGCTCGGCGGCATGGCGGAAATGAAAAGCAGCTTGGGCATAATCACGCGCCACCGCTTGACCGTGGCGGTATTGGTTGCCCAATTGCCAATGCGCGGCCGCAAAGCCTTGCGCCGCCGCCTGCCGATAAAGCGCATGTGCGGCCTGCACATCTGGCTCGGCCGCTTGCTGGTAAAACTGCGCCAGATAATATTGAGCATAAGGGTGGCCATGCTCAGCCGCCCGCTTGGCCCATGCGATGGCTTGAGGCTGCCCATGATTGGCATAATATTGCAGCAAACGAATTTGGGCAGGCAGAAAATCTTGCTCTGCCAACCGAATATAGCCGGGCAGCAAAGGCTCGGCCGGCGCGCCATCGCTTTCTTGCCACTGCAAAAGATTATAGTGGGCAAAAGGATGCTGCGCCGAGGCCGCTTGCTGCAACCAATGCCGCGCGGCCTCAAGGTCGGCCTCGGTGCCTTGACCGTGGAAATAGCAGCCGGCCAGCTGAAAAGCAGCTTCGGCATGGCCTGCCGCTGCGGCTTGATGCAGCAGCGGCAGGGCGGCGGAGTGATCGGGCGGCGTGGCAATCAGTAAACTGTGCGCTTGTTGATAAAAGGTATTGGCAGATTGGTGGGTCATAATGATGCCGTCTGAAAAATGATGCCGTTGTTGTATAACCGACCCCAAAATAATCTGAAACGTTGTTTCTCCTTGCTGCATTATCTGTGTTGCCTGCAGCTTGTTTCTTTATCATCTTAAATTTTGGATTGGATAGTACTGTGCATCAGAATGGTGAGTAATGTTTTTGTTTAGATAAATATTTTTTAATCCCGTTTAAAGCCATATTGGTTTTATTGAAATATTGATTATTTCATATTGTTTGTTTTATCGGGGGCGGTTTTCTGCTTTGGAAAATCGGGAAAATTAACCCTGCTGTAGAAGCTGCCGTTAATTTGCGTAACGTTGACGTGATACATGCGGTAGGCACGGAATAATTGGGCATCGGGCGGTGAGGGGCTTGCCCAAAAATCAGCCAAGCTGCCTTGAAAAGTAAGGCCGGGGATGTCGTAATGGGCACGCCCGATCACCTTTACCGGCATGTTGTGAATCAACGCAGAGAGTCCGCTGGTGCTGTTGAGCGTGACCATGCCGATGCCATGGCGCAGAAATACCGGCATTGGCACATCATGCACATAAAATACCCGCCCTTTGAGCTTGGGGTGTTTTTTTATGAAATGGGCAATATCTTTTTTGTAATCGATAAAGCCTCGATCCATCGGATGGTGTTTGACAATTAAATTTATATGCTCAGGCGCATGAGTGGCAAATGAGGTGAGAATATGGAGCATAAAATTGCGCACCGATGAAAAATCGCTGTGTATGCGGATTTGGCTGTCGTTAAATACCTGTAGCGGTAAAATAAAGAATTTGCCATATTTGCCGTTTTCCACCTGTTTGGCGAAATTACGGTCTTCCAGCACATAATTTGCCCGTTTCAGCCCTGAAAGTATCCATAATTTCAAATAATGCTTCAAGCCGAAAATACGGTGGTGGATATAGTGCGGATATTGTCTGTTTGTGAAATTGGCCGCAGTATAATAACGTATTGCCGCTTTAGCCATAGGTAAAAAGCCATCAGGCACTCTTGGGGGGTGTTGGTATTTTTTTTGCATGAGTGCCGGATAGGCATCGGTAAAAAAAGCACCGTTGCGCGGAATAGGGGAATAAGCGTTTACGCCGCTTTTTTCCAATGTAATGAAATGCGGACGGAAATAACCTTCTTCGAAAGCCCAAAAACTGACATTATCAAGACTGGCGGCCAGTTTTTTAGCCAAAATATGATAAGGGCGGGTGTCACCAAAGCACACGATGGCTTGAATATGGTGTTCTTTGATAAATTGAACTAAAAATTCCGGAAATGCCTGATAGGTATCACGATAGGAAAATGTGTTTCGGGTTTCGGATGGATAAAAGGCTTCATCACCGCCATTGAAATTCAGTTTGAAAACGGTTTTGTGATGCGTGTGGGTCAGCCACTCCGCGAAATCGTAAAAAAAAGAGCCAATCGGCCCCTGTAATAACAAAATGCGGTTATTGACAGAAACCAATTCTTCGAGATGGCTTTTGATTCTTGGTTGTTCCATAGGTTATAAATAATTTTTTAGTGGCTTTTGTTACTGTAACATTTTAGTTTATTTAAACAACAAATAAAGCTGCTTCAACTCACCAATACGCTGTCTGAACCAGTTGTGGCTCAACATATTGTTGTTTTTTAACGACTGTTTTTGCTGTTTTACGGTGATAATGGTTGTGTGTGCATCTGTTATGCTGCGAGTGGCGGGGTGTATATAGGCCGGATAGTGAATTAAAGTACCGGCTATCAGCTCCCATAACGCCAGCTTGCGGTTGCGGCGCTGAAGAGCTAGGTAATCCTGAGTCAGCCCCCAGCCGGCGTAAAAAGGTAAGCCATAGCAATACACGGTTTTGCCGCGCAGCAGGGCTTCAAAGCCGGTGAGCGAGGTCATGGTGTGCACTTCATCAACATGCTGCAGGCAGCTGAGAATATCGGCTTTAGTGATAACATCATCGGCATATCGGACAGCATCTGAGGTGTTGATATGGCCGATGCGGTTGCCGGTCACCACATCAGGGTGCGGCTTGTAGAGAATATAAGCATCAGGATTGAGTTGGCGCACTGTTTGCAGCAAATCCAGATTTTTATAGATTTTCGGCGAGCCGTAACGGATAGATGCATCATCTTCCACTTGGCCGGGCACAAGTAGAATTTTTTTATCGGTAGCCGGCCGATTGAATGCTTTGTGGCCTACATTGTATTTTGTGATGGCGCCTTCCGTAAGCATAGTTTGTAGTGATGAGGCTGTTTGGAAGTCTTGTTCATTAAAAAGCTGATTCTGCAAAATATGCTCTAGGCGGGAGGGCATTTCGGCATTGAAATAAATGCCCATATCATCAATCACCAATGAGAGCGGCGGCACCAAATTGCTGCCCAGCCCCACAGAGCGGATAAAGCCGTCTTCCATACGCAGCAACGGGAGTGCGCGACTGTGGGCAAAATCAATCAGATCATCATGGCCGCGGCTCCACACCAACAGACGTGCATCAGGCGGCAAAGCCGTTTTTTGCAATTTTTTTAGCGATGGCACAAAGTGCAGACGGCATGAGGGCACTTTGAAAAAAGGCTTCATCACCGCACGCTTCCATATTGACATGCCCACACAATACAAATCCCCACGTAGCTTTTCATTCAGGCGGCGGGCGGCGGCCAAATAATCGATCACATCAAACAGCGTGCCGGCCTCGCCGGTGTTGGGATTGATATAGCGGCTATATTGCAGATAAGCGGCGGCAAAAAGCTGCGTGAGCGTGCGCGGCGCGCGGCGGCTTTGTGCGTCCAGCGCGGCAATATCGGCATGGCGGTCATCGCTCACGCCCCAGCCGGCATACCAAGGCAAGCCAAACGTGGCCACCGGCTTGCCGCATAAAAGCGCCTCGAAGCCCATTTGCGAGGTAACGCAATAAACTTTATCCACTTGCAGCAGCAGCGAAATCGGGTTGATGTCTTGCGCCAAAAGCCGCACATTTTCAGCATTTGAAGAAAGATGGCCAAGATAGCCGCGCTTTTTACCGCTCAGCACGTCCGGATGGGTTTTCACCCAAATTTCCGCATCGGGATTTTCTTGCAAGGCCGTCTGAAACATATTTTCAAACGTGGCCGCATCCGCGCCGCCGCATTGCACCGCCATATCGCCAAAGGTTTGATCAATCACCAACACCCGTTTTTTTTCAGACGGCCTGCTTATCAGACTGTCCCCGCTTACTGCCTGCGGGGATGACGTTTCTGAAAAATCAGGCGCATGATTGTATTTAGACAAACGGTTTGCCACAATCAGCCCGATGGCCTTTTGCGCCTCAGCCAAAGTTTCAGACGGCATATTATCTGCAGCTAAAAGCAATTGCTCCAAGCGTGAAGGGCGGGAAGTGTCGTAATAAATACCGAGATCATCATGCACCATCGAAAAGGGCGGCCAACCCGCCACACCCAAACCGAGCGACCGCAAAAAGCCATCTTCTAATGCAATATAAGGCAACTCGCGCTGCGTCGCATAAGCACGCGCTTTGCGGGCAGACGAGCGCAAACCCCAGCCCATCACCACATCCGGCCGGGCAGGCATCAAGAAGCCCGCTTTTTGCAAATGGCATTCAGGCAGAAAAGCGGCAAGATGGGGAATATTCCAAATGCCGCGGGAGAAAATAAGGGCGTTGTGCACGAGAGGTAAAATTTATCGATAAACGGTAATGTTATTTTAACATGCAATTTATCGGGAAATGAGAAAATCATTGAAGAAATAAATGGCCGTCTGAAAGGCTCAGACGGCCTGATGATTTAATGTTGTTTGATTTTTGAAAATTAAAATGAATATTTTGTTCGGTGTAAAATTTAATTGTTTGAAATAGCTTGGTATGTATTTGAAATTAATCAGTATAGCCATCAGGATTTTGACTTTGCCAGCGCCATGCATCTACCATCATTTGATGTAAATCGTGCTGTGCCTGCCAGCCGGTTTGCTGATGGGTAAACGAAGGGTCGGCAAAACAAGTGGCAATATCGCCCGGCCTGCGTGATTTGATTTGATAAGGAACACTTAAGCCCGAAGCTTGTTCAAATGCTTTAATCATATCTAATACGGAATAGCCATTGCCGGTGCCTAAATTAAACGTGTGCACGCCCGATAGGCAGCTTTTTGCCTGCATGGCCTTTAGATGGCCGTTGGCCAAATCTACAACGTGAATATAATCACGCACACCCGTACCGTCAGGCGTGGGATAATCATCACCAAATATCGACAGATAAGGCAGCTTGCCCGAGGCAACCTGACAAATATATGGCAAAAGATTATTGGGAATGCCGTTGGGATGCTCGCCAATCAAGCCGCTTTTATGGGCGCCAACCGGATTGAAATAGCGCAGTAATATAACGCTCCAGCGTGGATCGGCTTTTTGAATGTCGGCCAAAATGCGCTCAACCATATATTTGGATGTGCCGTATGGATTGGTGGTGCCGCCAACCGGCATGTTTTCCGTAATCGGCATGCGCTCAGGGTCGCCATAAACGGTGGCTGATGAGCTAAATACAATATTAAACACACCTGCCGCAGCCATTTCTTCAGCTAAAATCAAGCTGCCGACTACATTATTGTCATAATATTTAACGGGTAGCTGAGTGCTTTCGCCTACAGCTTTCAAGCCCGCAAAATGCATTACTGTATCAATCGGGTGAGAAGCAAATATTTTTTTCAATAATGAGCGGTCACGGATGTCACCCTTATAAAAAGCAACATCTTTCTCCAAAATATGGTGCAGGCGCGGCAGAATATTTAATGAGGAGTTGCATAAATTATCAAGAATAACCACATCATAATCTGCCTGCATCAGCTCAATCACAGTATGAGAGCCGATAAACCCCGTGCCGCCAGTAACCAAAATAGCCATAATAAATAGTTAAATAATATTACGAAAAGTTAATTATAACTTAAATTTCGATTAGCTCGCATATTATATAGGCCGTCTGAAAGAATTTCAGACGGCCTATATGGTTGAGATTAAAAATTTATTTGATTTCTAAAGGTGAAAAAGATTTCACCACATCATCCACCGCTTTTACGCGCACCAAGAAATCTTCCAGCTTATCCAGCGGCAAAGCGCTGGGGCCATCGCAGCGGGCTTTATCCGGATTGGGATGCGCTTCTAAAAACAAACCGGCCAAGCGGGTGGCCATCCCGGCCAGCGCCAAATCGAGCACTTGCTCGCGCCGCCCGCCCGAAGCCGAGGCGCCGGAAGCGCGCTGTTGCAAAGAATGGGTTACATCAAAAATAATCGGCAAATCGCCGCAACTTTTTTTCATCACTCCGAAGCCCAGCATATCCACCACCAAATTATCGTAGCCGAAGCTGGAGCCACGCTCGCATAAAATCAGCTGCTCATTGCCTGCTTCTTTAAATTTTTCCACGATATTGCCCATTTGCGACGGGCTTAAAAATTGCGGCTTTTTGATATTGATCACGCGCCCCGTTTTGGCCATCGCCACCACTAAATCGGTTTGGCGCGCCAAAAATGCCGGCAGCTGCAACACATCACACACTTCCGCCACCGGCTCGCATTGATAAGGCTCGTGCACATCAGTGATCACCGGCACGTTGAATTCTTTTTTCACCGCAGCAAAAATCTTCATTCCCTCTTCCAGCCCTACGCCGCGATAAGAATGGATGGAAGAGCGGTTGGCCTTATCAAAAGAAGCCTTGAACACATAAGGAATGCCGAGCTTATCGGTAACTTCAACGTATTTTTCGCAGGCAAAAAGCGTGGAATCCAAGTTTTCCAGCACGTTTAAGCCGCCGAAGAGGGTAAAGGGGGCGCTATTGGAGAGAGAGAAATGGCTGAGTTTCATATTTACATTTAATCCTTTGATTTTTATCATTCTGTCTTAGGGTCTGTTTACATTTCATCACGCGGCAATCTTTTGGCTCAAAAACGCGCCTGCTGCGTTGAAAATGCTCGCAAGGTGTTCAACCTTGCTGTGCTTTTCGTCTTGCAAGCACGCTTTTGCCCTCAAAATCTTACTCGCGGATGAATTGTGAACAGATTCTAGAAAGGCAGCTCGATAGCGATACATTTAGGCCGATTTAAGTGCTTTTATATAATCTGAGCAAATTTGAATTTTCTCAGCCCGAACCATCAAATTATGTGGCACGGGAAATGGGCGGCTGCCTTGGCCGTCTGAAGCAATCAACGGCGCTTTGCCGCTATTCAGGCAAGCAATGTGCCATGAGCGCCAAGCTTCCCAATAAGCCAAGCGGGCGGGCGAAACCCCATTCGAGTCATAACCGGTTTCAGGTGCCGTCATTAAGGAGTCTGCCCGATGTGCACCAAATGTTAATGGCTTTTTGATTTGAATGGAAGCTTTTGCACCAAACACCCACTTGAGCCGTTCGGCAAATTCACTGTCGGCACCTGTTCGCACCCAATCCCACACGCCTGTTTCGGCCAGTACGATTTTTTTGCGGAATAAAGGCGATGCGGGGTTTAGCCGCATCAACGGGTGCACCGGGCGTGCATAATACATACCGTTGTCTTCCACCCTCACCCATTGCGAAGTGGTGTATATCAAGCTTGGGTTGGCCAATAAAGGTTGAATTTGATATTCGATTTTGCGCGGGTGCGCCCAATCATCAGAATCATGGCAGGTAATAAACTCACCGCCTGCAAGCTTGAGCCCCATATTTTTGGCTGTGAATGTGCCGACATTGACCGGCAGCTTGATATAGCGCAGCCGGCCGTCTTGGCTTGCCATGCTTTGAACGATATTTTCAGTGTCATCATCACCGGCATCGTCAACCACGATAATTTCGATGTTGCGGTAGGTTTGCTGCAATAAAGAATCCAGCGCATAGCCGATGCGCTCGGCACTTCGGAAAGCAGTGACCAAAATGCTGACTAAAGGCCCATCAGTGGCAGCAGATTCTATGTGGCAGCTTAAATTGCCCGCGCCAAATGGCAGTGAAGCATCTTTTAAGCTTAATTGATCCAAGCCATAAGCTTCCATAAATTGATTGGCATAATTAAGCTGTTTTTGGGGAGAGGAAGAGGCAGCATTTGCCATTAATAGAGAAAGTTCGGGCTTATGCTTTATCCAATCGGTGTGCATCACCGGATTTAAAAGCGCATGTGCTTCCATTTTTCTATCTAAGCGCAATAATAAAGCGGCATGCAACGCCGGCGGTTTATTATTCACTTTCTCCAGCACTGAAAGCGCCAGCGAGGGGGAAAAAGGAGCTAAAGAATCGGCCAATGCAATTTTCTGC
Organism: Uruburuella suis; assembly: GCF_004341385.1. Classification (GTDB taxonomy): domain Bacteria; phylum Pseudomonadota; class Gammaproteobacteria; order Burkholderiales; family Neisseriaceae; genus Neisseria; species Neisseria suis. The sequence continues at coordinate 79,142 of NZ_SLXE01000008.1, read as the reverse complement.
TTGCGGCCGAACAGCGGCGTTTTGATAAGCTTCAACACAATTCGTCGGGCCTTTTTATGTTGGCCGCAAGCAGCAAGCGACACCGTATAAGCCAGCCAAATTTTCCAGCTTCGGCCTTGATAGGGCTGAGCCGCCGCAGATTGATACATACCGAGGCGGTAATAAACATAGCCTGGCCAGCCGGACTTGCCGCCTGTTCGGCGCATATAAGCCGCCACCAGCAAAAATTTATTTTTCTTGATTTGCCGTTTGCGTTGCACACGTTTTAAGAAAGAAAGCACAATACGGCTCCTAAGGAATAGTTTACTTGATTGCTGATTTTCCGGCCAACCGGCTCAGGCTGCATGAACATAATGGATGCCGGAAAACGATAGAAAAGCTTGGGCAGGGCGAATGCTTAATGCATGAAAATAAAGAGGGTTTTAAGGTGATTAAATTTATCGGCATAGAATAAAAGCAGACCATGCGGCCTGCTTTTACCTTTTGGTTTAATCAAGCATCAGAGCCGGATAGATCCCTGCTGTATACTTTATTCAAAACATCTTCCAAATCTTCAGTAACCCGGTTTGCCACAATCACATCGGAAACCTGTTTGAAATCGGCCAAATTGTTAATCACTTTAGAATGAAAAAATTCAGCTTCGTGCAGCACGGGCTCATACACCACCACCTCAATGCCTTTGGCTTTCAATCGCTTCATAATGCCTTGAATCGAGGAAGCGCGGAAATTATCCGAGCCGGCTTTCATAATCAGGCGATAAATGCCTACTGTGGTCGGATTGCGCTTTAAAATATCTTCAGCAATAAAATCTTTGCGGGTGCGGTTGGCTTCCACAATCGCATGAATCATATTTTGTGGCACATCTTGATAATTGGCCAGCAATTGCTTGGTGTCTTTCGGCAGACAATAGCCGCCATAGCCAAAGCTCGGATTATTATAATGGCTGCCGATGCGCGGATCGAGGCACACGCCATCGATAATCTGGCGGGCATCCAAACCATGCGCTGCGGCATAAGTATCCAGCTCATTAAAATACGCCACCCGCATGGCCAGATAGGTGTTGGCAAAGAGCTTGATGGCTTCGGCTTCAGTGTTATCAGTGAGCAACACCTCCACATCTTGTTTTAAAGCAGCCGATTTCAGCAAATCAGCAAACTGCTGCGCCCGCGCAGAGCGCTCGCCCACAATAATCCGGCTCGGGTAAAGATTATCGTACAGCGCCTTGCCTTCACGCAGAAATTCGGGGGAGAAAATAATATTTTCCGTGCCCAAATCCTGCTTTAAGCGCTCGGTAAACCCCACCGGCACCGTGGACTTGATAATCATCACTGCATCAGGATTAATGGCCATCACATCCCGCGCCACCGCTTCAACCGATTGGGTGTTGAAGTAATTACTTTGCGGATCGTAATCCGTGGGCGTGGCGATAACCACAAAATCAGCTTGGCTATAAGCCGATTTTTTATCTAAAGTGGCTTGAAAATTTAAAGGCTTATTGGCCAAAAAATCTTCGATTTCCGCATCGATAATCGGAGATTGGCGTTTATTCAACAAAGCCACTTTGGCTGCGTCAATATCTAAAGCGGTTACTTGGTTATGCTGCGCCAACAGCATGGCGTTTGACAGGCCGACATAGCCTGTTCCTGCGATGGTAATGTTCATTTTATCAGTCTTTGAAATTTGCTAACTCAATAAGTTCATCAATAAAGATATATAAGCCATCCCATGGTAGATGATGGATATCAACTGTACCATTGTCTAGGACTCTAAAACCAAACTGATCTACGAGATGTGTTTGGTCATACCATATCAATGTCGTTGTATTAATTTGTTTTAGAGCTTGTTGCAAACTAGTATTAGTTTTCAAACGTAATTTATTAGGATTACTACTATTGACTAGGTGACCAAAAATTATAGCTTTTTTTTCATTTTCTAATAAAATCTCATCTATGGATATTAGATTATCAATTAGAAGGTCAGTATCCTCATAATCCAAGACATTTAACGCAGGCATATATTTTTGATAATAACCATCTTTCCATATATCAGCATAACTAACATCTTGATAATAATTTGGATTCCCTTGAATATGTAAATTATTCAGTTTGTAAGAGCGATGCGCTGATATTTCAATAAAAAGAGTATCTGCATTTTCAAATTGCTGTCTAATTCGATCAACTGAAGCACAAAAATTATCTGTCCATAAATCTAAATCAAATTTATTGCATTCAACTTGATCTTTTCTAAAAAACAACTTAGCTTGTTCTGCAGTAAGAGTAATATCTCCTGTAATAATTTTCAGACAGTCTAAGATTTGAGAAGTTGAATGAAAGTATCCCATCCTAGGAAACTCTACTAAAGTTTCGTCAATAAGTGTTAAAGGCTCATGCAACCTTGAAGTTCCTATTGGAAAAATTTTCATTTATCATCCTTGCTTTTAATTAATTTCAGTAAAATTTGAACATTACCAATCGAGTAACAATTATTTAAATATTCCATAAACATTTTTTTGTCGTGAATATATCTAAAAACTTCATTCCAATGAAGTTCAAAAATTTTCTTTTGAGTACTTTCATCATATTGCTTTATCACATAATCAAATTCAGATAAGAATTTATTTTTTAAATTTAAAATATCAATATTAAATATTTTATTACTTACATCAGATGGTTCTGGGTTTAATCTTACACCAGAAAATTGTACTGTTTCAATTTCATATTGTTCAAAAAAACGAAGATTAAGTTCAATATCTTGGTGCCTGCGATAGCTTTCATCGAAACCATTAAGCGCCATCAGTGCCTCATATTTATATGTTGCTGTATTTGTATGCAGATAGTGTTTTTTATATTCGAGTAATAATAGCTCTTTAGACAAATTGCCTTTTTGATATCTATTCTTATCATCTTCCGGAGAGTTCCAGCCTAAAAAACCACAATATACAGCGCCAATTTTTTGTTGGGTGTTTTTAAGCTTGTTTATCGATTTTGATAATCTATCAGGCAGATAAATATCATCATCATCTAAAAAAGTTATATATTCACCCGTGCAATTCAATAGGCCGGTATTACGCGCAGCCGCACCATTTCGGTTGGCAGAGTGTGAAATATAGCGAATAATTTCATTTGGATGCGATTCTTTTATTTTGTTTATTATGTCTTCTGTAATCAAATTGAATTCGGAATCTTTTCCATTGTCACTGATAATGATAATTTCTTTGTCAGTATAATCTTGAGTCAATACCGAGAGTAAAGCATTTTCTAAGTTTTTAGGGCGTTTATATGTGGGTATGATTACAGATACGCGGCCTTTAATTTGTTTGGAATTGGTAATCGTAACTTCATTGAATCCTTCTATTTCGATATTATTTCCATTTAATTTATTATCTACATATTTAATTAAATCATTTTCTGTCAATATATAGTCAGAATCTAGTTGGATTGCAAAGTCTGTGCTACCTATTTCTATATGATTGGGTATGTTTGTAAGGTTGTTTACTTGGTTTTCTAGAATCTCTTTATTGTGAAGTGGCCGTAGACCATCTTCGCTATAATAGAAAAATTTGATAGTAAACAAACTTTGAGCGTCATTTCTTGAAGTGAATGATGCGAAGTATTTTAAATTTTGTTTAGAGCTGATTAATATCGATATTACTGGTTTAGGAAGAGGATAGGGGAACTCTTCTAGGGGCCATCGCATTTTTTTGCTATGTGCTATTTGACACCTTCCTCCACGGATTGAGCTTGTGCCCACGTCCGGAATGATAATATTTGGATAGCAAACGAAACATTCTTCTAAGTGATTTTCGTATATTTCACCCATCGGCAAATGATCAAAAGGGCCATCGTAGGCTGACTCGGCTTCAATCAACTCATCGTAGACACTAGAATCTATACCAATCGCAAATGAGCCACAGGTATCTAGACGACGAGGTAAATAGAAGCCTTTTTTTAGCGAACTTTCATTATCTACGCTGTCCCAATTATATTGCGAGGCTCCAAGTTGTATAATTTTCCAATTTTCTTTAATAGCCGATATAAATTGGTGAAACTTACTCATAAAATTTGGATGCAGTAGAATGTCATCTTCTAAGATCAGTATTCTTTTATAGCCTTGTGCTTTCGCGTTTTGTAGAATTTTCAGGTAAGTATTTATATATCCAATTGCACCGGCCGACTCAATAAAACGCTTCCCTCTTTTAATTTCTAATTCATTAAATTCAGTATATCTATTAAGCTTACCTAGATTTTTTTGATATTCATCAAAAAATTTAATACCTTCGGCTGTATAGCCATTTACTGCTTCAAATAATGTATAGTTAATGTTATTGTTTTTAAGGTGAAACGAAGCAGTAATTCGACGATTTACTTCTTTTTTCAGGTTAACTAGATATATGCAATCAAAATAACCATCAAAAAAATCTTTATTTATTTGTTTTTGGTTTTGAATATCTTGCAATGAGGAAATATGTGGAAGGTTTAATTTTTTCTTACAAAGTAAAATATTTGCTTCAACTATATGTCTGCCATAAATATCTGCAGCTAGTTCATAATGTTTAAGCGCATCGGCATAATTTCCCTCTTTGTAGAAAAGAGTCGCTTTCATTAAATGATTCATATGAGTAAAAATCCTTTATTATTTATTATGATAGATTGAAAAAAGAAATACCTTTTTCGCTGTGGATAGTTTTTTGATAAACTTCTTTTTCTATATCTAGCAAGAGATGCCATTGCTCTATTATTTCTTTTTCTTCCGGCCTTGCGGCATCATCTAAAATAATATCAATCTGATGCGCTGCCAAATGTTTAAATAACAATGGCACAGCCGGATAGCGGGCGTTTTTGCAGGTGTTGCCGGGCGGGCCATCTACCAACACCAATATTTTGGCTTGTTTGCCGTTTAGCGTTTGAGCAAGCTGCTGCAATTTGGCTTCGCAGTCATAGTATAAAAAGGTTTGTTTGTTTTCTTGCCACTCAATCAGCGGGGCGTGCACCAAATCAACATATTTCCCCATTTGGTTTATCTTCAACAGCTCCTGGGTTTGGCGGTAGTAATCTGCATGATGATCGAATGACACAATTTTTTGCGGCAGCAAATCGCTCATCAGCTTTTCATGATGCTGTGCGGCGGCAAGTTTGGCAAACAGCAGGGTGGAAGTGCCGCTGCCGAATTCGATTATTAAATCATATTGCTTACGACGCATTTGGTTGATGATAAACAGGCCGATATCGGGGCTGATAGGCCAGCCGTGAAATCCGGAAAGCAGGCTGCCGGTATTGAAATAGTTGTGTATGGCAATATAGGCTTCCAATTGAGCCACTGCATTACCGGTGCTTTGCTGTATGGTTTGGCGCAGGTTTTTTTCGGCATGATCAATTTTTTGGCTGTAAGCCGGATTGATTGCTTCAGACGGCCTGTTTGATGCAGTTTTCTCGATATGTTGCAGCCATTGCTGTTGTTGTTTGGCTAATTCTTGGTTTTGGCTTTCCATCGCGGCAGCAATATGTGCGCTCTGCTCAAGCAGAGCATCCAGCTTGTCGAGCTTTTTTTTGTGGAGCAGGCTGTGCTCTTGCTCTTTTTGCAGGCAGCTTTCTTTTGCATCTAAAGTTTGCTGCAATTGGGCGATTTGCCGGATAAGCTTGGCTTCGTTGGCTTGTTGCTTTTGGTTTTTTTCATCAGCTTCTTGCAATTGCTGCTGAGCCTGTTGCAGTTGTTTGGTTAGCTTGGTGTTGTGTTGTTTGGTTTGTTTGTGTTTTTGCTTGCTTTTGTGTTTTTGCTGTTTATGGGCTTGGACTAAATCTGCATAGCACGCTGCATGATTTTTGACGAACAAGGCATATACGATATGGTTGTGGCGGCCGGGCTCTGTTGCGATGAGGGTAAAGGCATGCTGCGTCAGTTGCTGTGTTAGGTTGGCTAAATCGGCTTCCGGCAGGCTGTCAATGTCGTGGCTGGCTCTGGCAATGATAATATTCACATGCTGTAAAACGCTTTCTGCTTTCTGCAGCAGTGATTGGGCCGCGAAGCAGTTGATAAACAGCCAATCTGGGTGCAGGGCATTTTGATATGTGAAATCTTCCAATGATAAGGCGGCACGGGTTTGTTGCTGCACGGTTTCAATATTCGGCCAAATGCCGGCCAGCTTATTCGGCTGCAATAAGCCGCTTTCACTGCTCAAGCTGGCAGTGAAAAAAGTGGTATCGCCTGTGCTCTCTGCAATAAGATCGTGATAAGCATGCCAATTGGTTTGGTTTTCGGCGGCTTTGAGCAGGGCGGGATAGGCTTCTGTGTCTGCTTCAATTAATGTGGTTTGCATCGCGGGCTGTTGCTTCAACCATTCAACCCATTCGCCATCTCCTCGGCCAGCGCCGATAAGCAAGGCTTGCTTGCTGGGGAGTAAAAGGGATAAGTGTGCTAGCCATTGTGTTAATTCAGGGTAGCTGTGCATTGGGTTGCTCTTTCATTGTGATGGTGTTTCAGACGGCCTGCTGTTTACCTGTATGGCCGTCTGAAAGTGGTGTTATTTTTTTCTGAATTCTTTCACGGTTTTGTTTATGGCCCATGGCAGGGTAAACCAGCGCAAGGGATTACGGCTGTGCTTCAGCAGGGTTTGCCCAAGTTGGTAGGATAAATGCTTGTGCATTTTTTCTGCTTCGCTTGCATCGTGGTATAGGCTTACCGGCGGCAGATCTGCTGTGTTTTGTTGGGGCTTTCTGCTTTCTTTTATCAAGGCAGCCGGCATGCTGATCCAGCCGCCGAGGCTTTTACCATTTTGAATCATGGTGGCACCCAAGCGGTAATCCAATTGATTGCGCACGCGCTCGGCTGCACCATAATATTCTGGGCGTGCGGTGAGGCGTTTATTTTCTAGAAACAGCCGCTCCAGCTCTTCCTGCACATGGTGCAGCTGCTCAAGCAATAATTGGTTGTCTTTTTCTTGCTCGCTCTGGCTTGCTTTGTTATCTTGTTCAAGGCGGTTTTTTTCTTTTTCCAGCTTGGTTTTTTCGCTTGCTAAAGTTGCTTTGATTTTTTCAAGATCAGTTTTTTCTTTTTCCAGATTTAATTTGGCCGTTTCTAATTTTTTAATGGCTTCGCCGTCTGCCTTTTGGGCTTGATTCAGCTCATCGGATTTTTTCAACAGTTGCTGTTTTTCTTGTTCGAGCCGGTTGATTTTTTGGTGCGTTTCGGTTGTTTTTTGTTGATATTCTGTTGCTAACTTGTTTTTGTCCTGTAAGGTGGAATTTAGCTGGGCTTCAGTTTGTTTATGGTTTAAATGAGCCCGTTCGAATTCTTCTTGAGTGAGGTGTAATTGTTGCAATAGCAATTCATTTTCGTTTGAATATTCTTTTAAATCATTTTCTTGTTTTTTTAGTTGTTGGTGTTGTTGCATCATGGCCTGCCATGCCATTGATGCGGCATGATAATCGGCTTGCGTATGGCTGGCGGCATGTAATGGCAGGTTGGCAACGGCTTGCAACTCTTCATATAGCTGGATAGCTTCTTGATTGGTGTTGATGATGAAATCTGCCAAAAAGCCGGCTAAGTGGTTTTGTTCGTTGTGTAGGCTCGGCAGGATATGCTCGAATGACGAATCAATGTCATGATTAAGCTTGATGGTTGCTTGCTCTTTGGATGCGTCGGCCGTTGGTTCGTGGTTTGGAAGGTCGCGCCAAGGGGCTTCAATATGCAGCTGTATTTGCTGTACATAGCTGCCGACAGATGATTTTGCTTGTTGGCTGTGCATCAATAGGCAGCGATCTTGGTTGCGTAAATAAAAATGCAGCAATGATTCGTTATAGCTGATCCATTCTTGCAGCTTTTGCTCGATTGAGTTGCTATCGCTTGCTTCTTGGCTGTTGAGTAAAATGCTGTGGGGGCGATCGTATATCAGTGCAAAATGCATGGAATCATCCATGTCCCGCCAGTAGTTAAGCAAGGAAATGGCTTTTGAGTCGGCCCATCCCCATAAGCTTTGATCGATGTTGCCTAAAAACAAATCCATGGCCAATCCATGCCAAACCGTACCCACAGGCAGCTGACGGTTGGCAATTTTATCGCCGAGCAATAAGGCTTTTGCGCCGGGAGCTTCTTGATGGGCTTTTAATAGGGCGGCGTCAATTTCAAGAGGAGACATTCGCTCTCTTTTAGAGGGCAAAGCTTGTTCCATGCCGCTTGCGTGGAGCAGGTGCTCTATGGTTTGATAGCCGGAGTTGGGGTGCCCCACAATAAGAATTTTTGCCACGGTGTTTAAAGCCTTGTGTTGGTTTTGAGTTTTGAAAAAGATTGTTTTGCGCTGGAAAGGTTTGTGCCGAAAGTAATTGTTGCATATTTTAGCATCATACTTTGTGTATGATAAGTCCTTACAGGCAAGAATAGCTAGATAGTTTATAATTACTTCACTTTATTTGATTGACTTCAAACGACCGCTGAATTCATAAGTGAAACTGTGTTGGTGAAGTAATGAAATTAGAGTTAAATTGCAAATTAGATTACAATAACCGGCAAATCATTTGCGATGCTGATAGTATATTTCTTCGGCAGGCGGTGCGGAATTAAGCTGTATCGGTAAAGATAATGCCTTGTCGATAAACAGTTATATTGGTTTTTAAGTGTGTTTTATTTTATACATCGAGTCATATGAATAATACGGAAATAAGCAGAAATGCTTTGTTTGCCATGGGTGGCCGTGTCGCCGCTGGGTTAATGGTCGTTGTTTTATTTTCTGCCTGTGGCGGCCTGCCCACATCCGGCCCCAGTGGCAATAAAGTGGTGGCTTTGGGCGAGCAGCAGGCCACTGTGGCTGTGCCTGAGGTGGAGCTTATCGATTTGGATGAAGGCGTTGCCCGCAAGCTTTATCAGCGCAAAAGCAATCAGTCGTTTGCCCAGTTTGGCGAAGGGCGGGCTTCTGTGGGCGCGGTAAATGTAGGGGATGTGCTGGATATTACCATTTGGGAAGCGCCGCCGGCGGTGTTGTTTGGCGGTTCGTTAACGTCTAGCGGCTCGGGCAGTGCGCAATTAACCAAGCTGCCGGAGCAGATGGTGAGCGAGCGCGGCACGGTGTCGATTCCGTTTGTGGGTGATGTGCAAGTGAGCGGTAAAACGCCGGGGCAGATTCAGGAAATCATTAAAGGCCGTCTGAAAAGAATGGCCAATCAGCCGCAGGTGATGGTGCGCATGGTGCAGAATAATGCGGCCAATGTGTCGGTGGTGCGCGCGGGCAACAGCGTGCGCCTGCCGCTTACGGCAGCGGGCGAACGCGTGCTGGATGCGGTGGCAGCGGTGGGTGGCTCGGTGGCCAATGTGCAGGATACAACGGTGCAGCTCACGCGCGGCAATGAGGTGAAGCAGGTAGCGCTTGAAGATTTGGTGTCCAGCCCGCACCAGAATATTGTGTTGCGTAAAAACGACGTTGTTACCATTATCACCAACCCTTATAGCTTCACAGCCATGGGGGCGGTGGGTCGCACCCAGCAAGTGGGCTTCTCGGTAAAAGGCTTGTCGCTGGCGGAGGCAGTGGGGCGCATGGGCGGCCTGCAAGACCGCCGCTCCGATGCGCGCGGGGTGTTTGTGTTCCGCTATGAGCTTTTGGCCGACTTGCCGCAGCAGGATAAGGGCGCTTGGCTGGCCAAAGGCTATGCTTATGATGCGGAGATCCCGGTGGTGTATCGAATCAATCTTGCCGATGCCAATTCTTTATTTTGGTTGCAGCGCTTTCCGGTGAAAAATAAAGATGTGGTGTATGTGTCAAATGCGCCGCTGGCTGAAGTGCAGAAATTCTTGCAATTTGTGTTCTCGCCGGTGCTTACCGGTGTGAATAATATTGATAGCATTGTGAATTGATACTTGCTGGATAGGCCGTCTGAAAGTGTGAAGAAGCATTTTTCGGCTTATCATTTTTTAATAGCATAAATGGATTGCAGAAAATGTCTGAGCAAAAACCGGTAGCGGCCTCAGCCGCGCAGCAGGCTGAGGCCGCAGCGAAACA
>NZ_SLXE01000008.1:46054-69065 GCF_004341385.1 Uruburuella suis | reverse complement strand
CCACAAGCCGAAGCAGCGAAACAAGCCGAAGCAGCGAAACAAGCCGAAGCAGCGAAACAAGCCGAAGCAGCGAAACAAGCCGAAGCAGCGAAACAAGCCGAAGCAGCGAAACAAGCCGAAGCAGCGAAACAAGCCGAAGCAGCGAAACAAGCGACTGCCGCCAGATTGGCTCGAAAGCCCAAATCTTGGTTGGCTAAAGCCTCGCCTTTGCTTTGGATTACCGTGATTATCCCCACGGTGGTGTCGGTGCTGTATTTTGGTCTGATGGCTTCAGACCAATTTACTTCCGAATCAAGCTTTGTGGTGCGTTCATCGAAAAATCAGGCCGCCTTAAGCGATATTGGCGCTATTTTGCAAGGCGCAGGCTTTTCGCGCGCGCAAGACGACACCTACACCGTGCGCGAATATATGCAATCGCGCACGGCTTTGGGCGAGCTGGAGAAAAAGCTGCCGGTGCGTCAATTTTATGAAGAAAACGGTGATCTGTTCAGCCGTTTCAACGGCTTTGGCTTCTTTGATTACGGCGAAGCTTTTTATCAATATTATGTGAAAAAGGTCGGTATTAATTTCGATTCGATTTCCGGCATCACCACACTGGGTGTCACCTCGTTCAATGCTGCTGAGTCGGCGAAAATCAACCAGGCTCTGCTCAAGCAGGGCGAAGATTTGATCAATAAGCTCAATACGCGCGCGCGCATCGACACCATCCGCTATGCGGAAGATGCGGTGAAAGTGGCCGAAGAGCGGGTGCAGGAAGCGGCGGCCAACCTCACCGAATATCGCACCAAACACGGTATTTTTGATTTGAAAGCGCAATCTGAAGTGCAGATGGGCTTGATATCCAAGCTGCAGGATGAGCTGATTGTGATTCAAACCCAGCTCGATCAGGTGCGCGCGGTTACGCCGGATAACCCGCAAATTCCCGGCCTCAAAGCGCGCGAGCAAAGCCTGCGCAAAGAAATCACTTCGCAGCTGCGCCAAATTTTCGGTGGCGGCAATAATTCGCTTGCCAACCAAGCGGCCGATTATCAGCGCCTTTTTCTGGAAAACGAATTGGCTGAAAAGCAGATGGCGGTGGCGGTAACCTCGCTGGAAAATGCCAAGGCTGAAGCCGAGCGCCAGCAGCTTTATCTTGAGGTGGTGTCGCAGCCCAGCGTGCCGGATATGGCGCAGCTGCCCACACGGATTTACAACATTATTGCCACATTGATTATCGGCCTGATTGTGTATGGCATTCTCAGCCTGCTGATTGCCAGTGTGCGTGAGCATAAAAACTGATGAAAGCGCTGCATCACACTTCATTTTGGGAATCGCTGGCGATTCAACGGCGGGTAATCGGTGCGCTGCTGATGCGCGAAATCATTACCCGCTATGGGCGCAACAATATCGGCTTTTTGTGGTTGTTTGTTGAGCCGTTGTTGATGACTTTGCTGATTGTGAGCTTGTGGGGATATATCCGGGCCAACCAAGTGTCATCACTGAATATGTTTGCTTTTGTTATGACCGGCTATCCAATGATGATGATGTGGCGCAGTGCTTCATCACGCGCCATCGGTGCCATCAGTGCCAATATCAGCTTGCTGTATCATCGCAATGTGCGGGTATTGGATACACTTTTTGCGCGGATGCTGCTTGAGATCGCCGGCGCAAGCATTGCGCAGGTGGTTATCGTGGGTCTTTTTGTGGCAATGTCTTGGATTGCGCCGCCAAGCGATGTGTTTTATATGTTGATGGCTTGGTTTTTAATGGCGATGTTTGCGATCGGCTTGGGATTGGTGATTTGTTCGGTTGCATATAAATTCGAAGCATTCGGCAAAGTTTGGGGTACGTTGAGCTTTATTATGATGCCGCTTTCGGGGGTGTTTTTCTTTGTGCATGCATTGCCGGCGCAAATCCGCGAATATGTGCTGTGGATTCCGATGGTGCACGGCACGGAAATGTTTCGTGCCGGCTATTTCGGCTCATCGGTGATTACTTATGAAAATCCGTGGTATTTGTTGTTGTGTAATCTGGTGCTGTTGTTTTTTGGATTGGCGATGGTGAGTCAACTCAGCAAAGGGGTGGAGCCGCAGTGATTTCTGTTGAACATGTATCCAAACGCTATCAAACGCGCGCCGGCTGGCGCACGGTGTTGGACGACATTAATTTCCAGCTGCAAAAAGGTGAGAAAGTGGGGATTCTCGGCCGCAATGGTGCGGGAAAGTCTACACTCGTCCGCCTGATTAGCGGCGTTGAATCGCCCACCGAGGGTGAAATCAAGCGCAGCATGAGCATTTCGTGGCCGCTGGCGTTCAGCGGTGCGTTTCAGGGCAGCCTCACGGGCATGGACAATCTGCGCTTTATCTGCCGCATTTATGATGTGGATATTGATTATGTGAAGGCCTTTACCGAAGATTTTTCCGAGCTGGGGCAGTATCTTTATGAGCCGGTGAAGCGTTATTCTTCGGGCATGAAAGCGCGGCTGGCTTTTGCTTTGTCACTGGCGGTGGAATTTGATTGCTATTTGATTGATGAAGTGATTGCGGTGGGCGATTCGCGCTTTTCTGCCAAGTGCAAGTATGAATTGTTTGAAAAGCGCCAAGACCGTTCGATTATTTTAGTGTCGCATAGCCACAGCGCCATGAAGCAATATTGCGATAATGCCATGGTGCTTGAGGCGGGTGAGTTGCATCAGTTTGACAATATGGATTTGGCGTATAAATATTACAACAGCCAGTTGTGATGACGATCCCTCAATGCAAATAGCCGTCTGAAAGATTTTCAGACGGCTATTTGCATTGAATTTTGAATAATACCAATTCGAAAAAATAATATACAAACAGGCAGCCTGTAGGTCGGATTCTCGAATCCGACACTTGTTCGCAGAACAAGGCACGCACATCGCTTTGGCCGTTGGCCAAACGTCGGATTCAAGAATCCGACCTACGCGGATGATGCCGCCGAACTGCTTTTATTTTGTAAGGTTATTTTTTCGAATTGGTATAAAATTGCGGTGAAATGCTCAAACAATAAAAAAGCCGGCGGAAAAGCCGGCTTTCTGAATATGGTGGAGGTAAGCGGGATCGAACCGCTGACCTCTTGCATGCCATGCAAGCGCTCTACCAACTGAGCTATACCCCCGATATTTGGTGGCGAATCAGGGATTCGAACCCCGGACACAAGGATTATGATTCCTCTGCTCTAACCGACTGAGCTAATTCGCCAACTGGTGAAGCGCGTACTATAAGGGAATGGTGTTTGGCTGTCAAATATAATTTGATGATAATTTTTTTGTTGTTTGATTTATTTAAATAAAAAGGCCGTCTGAAACCTTTTCAGACGGCCTTTTTATCACAATTTATGGCAAATGTCGCCGTGGCTGAAGCCCTGCCAGTCGATGCCGATGTTGCGGCCGAAAGCAATCACTTTGAATAATTCGCCCATTTCGTGTTGGCCGGTGAGTTTGTGGATGGCGGCGGCATCGCGGATATAGTCGGCAGAAGCCGGCTCGGTGCTCTTGGCCATGATGTCAGTGATGCCCAGATTGAGCAGAAAATGGGCTTGCGTGGCATAGCCGATTAAATCCAGCCCGGCATCGGTGCCGGCTTGGGCGATGTCGGTGAAGTTTACATGGGCGGTGAGGTCGGTGAGGCCGATGTGGAAAAACGGGTCGTGCACGGTGTGGTGGCGGTAATGGCCGATCAGCGTGCCCATGTGGCGCTGCGGATGGTAATACTGGGCGGCATCGAAGCCGTAGTCGATCAGGATAATGCCGCCGCGTTGCAGTTTTTCGGCCAAGGTATGCATGAAAGCGTGTTGTGCAGGGTGCAGCTCGCTGGTGTAGGGCTGCGGCGAGTGGGGGAAATAGCTAGTGGCCGCCTGCGAGAGCGCGCTCGGTGGCAGCGGTTGTGCCTGCTGGATAAAGCTGCTGTCGTCGGCCAGGGTCACGCCCATTTGCTGCCATTGATTGTGCGCATGGCGCACGATTTCTACCGGCATGGCATCAAGCACTTCGTTGCCGATGATGATGCCGTCGAAGGTGTCGGGCAGGCTGCTGAGGTGGGTGACTTTGCCGGCGGCTTCGGGGGCGGCTTCGGCGATGTGGGCGCGCTGGCGCTCGGCAAGCTCGGGTGAGACTTCGATGATGTAGTAATGTTTGAGGCCGTCTGAAAGGTTTTGCAGCAAGGTGGCGGCCAAAGCGCCGGTGCCGGCACCGAATTCGTAAACGTTGCCGGCGGTTTGCGGCAGCAGCTCGGCGAGTTGGCGGGCGAGGGTTTGGCCGAAGAGCGGTGAGAGTGTGGGTGCGGTAATAAAATCACCGCTGCCGCCGATTTTGTGGCTGCCGCCGGTGTAGTAACCATATTGTGGGGCGTAAAGCGCCAGCTCCATAAAGCGGGAAAACGGTATCCAGCCGCCGTGGTTTTGGATTTCAGTGCGGATGATTCGGCACAGCGCTTGGCTGGCGGCAGCGGCTGTGGCAGAAGGGGCGGGAAGTTGTGGGCTATTCATTGTTAATAAATGTAAATTTTAAAGAGGCGTGGGTTTATTATAACGCGGATTGCAAGGCTGTGGTTTGTGGTGGATTTATACCATATGTAGTAGCTTAACTTTGAATTTCATACTAGATATAGTGATTTATATCGGGAATGGCGGCTGCCTTGCGGGCGGCTGCCTGCTTTTTTTTCGATAAGTGCTTGTCTGGCCGCTTGTTTTTACAGAAAGGCCGATTTGACCGAGTTTGCAAAATTTTTTATAGTGTAGGCATGTGGGGTAATGTGTGTCAAAGTGTGGCAATTACCCGAAATTATCCAAGGAGTGGGGCGAAGTGTTTGGCGGCGTACACGAACTCAGCATAGACAGCAAAGGGCGGTTGGCGATTCCTGCCAAGTTCCGCGAGCTGCTGCTGCGCCATTACACGCCGGCCGTGGTGGCCACGCTGGATTCGCGCCACCGCCTGCTGGTTTACCCCGAGCCGGAATGGGAAGGCGTGGCCAAGCAGCTTTTGGGCTTGAAAGTGGCCGGTAATCCGGCTTTGCAGCGTTATCAAAATCTGCTGCTGCACAATGCCGACACCTTGGAGCTCGACACCGCCGGGCGCGTGTTACTGCCGGCCAATCTGCGCCGCCGCGTGGATTTCGATAAGGAAGTGACCTTGGTCGGCCGCGCCAACCGTTTGGAGTTGTGGGGTCGTGAGCATTGGGAAGCAGAGATGAATCAGGCGCTGGATATCGATCCCGATGAATTGGCGTTTGAATTGAGCAAAACGGACTTGCAGCTATGAGCACACAAGAAGTGCACCGGCACATTACGGTTTTGCTGAATGAGGCGGTGGCCGCGCTCAATATCCGTGAAAACGGCGTGTATGTGGATGGAACGTTTGGCCGTGGCGGCCACTCGAAGCTGATTTTGTCGAAGCTGGGCAGCCAAGGCCGCTTGGTGGTGTTTGATAAAGATCCTCAGGCGATTGCCGTGGCCAATGAATTGGCGGCACAAGATAAGCGGGTGTGCGTGGTGCACAACGGCTTTGCCACGTTTCAGACGGCCTTGGATGAATTGGGCATTGAAAAGATAGATGGCGCGCTGTTTGATTTGGGCATTTCCTCACCGCAAATTGATGAGCGCGCGCGCGGATTCAGCTTCCGCTTTGATGCGCCGCTGGATATGCGCATGGACACCACCCGCGGCCAATCTGCCGCTGAATGGCTGGCTGTGGCGGATGAGCAGCAAATACACGAGGTGATTAAAAATTATGGTGAAGAGCGGTTTAGTCGCCAAATCGCCCGCGCCATCGTGGCGCAACGCGAAACGGCACCCATCGATACAACCGGCAAGCTGGCGCAGCTCGTGGCGAAAAACGTCTTTACTCGCGAGCGCGGACAAGACCCGGCGACCCGGACGTTCCAAGCCGTTCGCATCTTCATCAACCGTGAGCTTGAAGAAGTAAAGGCTGTGTTGCCACAGGCGGTGCAGCGTTTGAACACGGGCGGCAGGCTGGCGCTGATTGCGTTTCACTCGCTGGAAGACCGCATTGTGAAGCAATTTATGAAGCAGCATTCGCAACATGCGCCGTTGCCGAAGTGGGCGGCGGTAAGAGAGGCCGATTTGCCGCAGCCGCCGCTGGCTTTAATCGGCAAAGCAGTGAAGCCGTCTGAAAACGAAGTGCAAATGAATCCGCGCGCGCGATCAGCGGTGTTGCGGGTGGCGGAGCGAACTGAAGGCAAATTCGAAGGATAGGCGGCCGGCTGTGTACAGCCAGCCGCAGCGGAGCACAAAAGGCTGTTGCACAAAAGGCTGTTGATAGAGAATGAATAAATTAAATGTGATGCTGCTGGTGTTGGCTTTGTTGTCGGGCTTGGCAGCGGTAACCGTGCAAGACAGGTCGCGCCAGCAATTCATTGCGCTGGATAAGGCCGAAAAGCAGGAAATCCATTTGGAGCAGGATTATGCGCGCTTAAAGCTGGATCAGGCCAAGCTGGCCAACCACCAGCTGATTAAGGCGGCGGCGGAAAAGCAAAATCTGCGCCCGCCCAGCGCGCTCGACACCAAAATGGTGGAAGTGAAATAAGTGTAAACAATGGGTGATTAGGCAGTAAACCTACTATAAAAACGAGAAGTTGCTATGTTAATCAAAAACGAATACAAGCCGCAGATGCTGCCCAAGCAGCCCAAGGGCAAGAAACCCGTGAGCACCAACGGGCGGATTGCTTTTGTGCTGGGCGGATTGGCGCTGGCCTTTGCCGCTTTGGTGGGGCGTGGGGTGTATTTGCAAACCACGCAGCATGATTTTCTGAAAAATCAGGGCGACCAGCGCTTTGTGCGCACCATTGCGCTGCCGGCCTCGCGCGGCACCATCACCGACCGCAACGGCGCCACCCTGGCGCTGAGCGCGCCGACCGAATCGCTTTATGCCGTGCCCTCGGGCATGGATGAAATGCCGAGCGCCGAGCAATTGCAGCAGCTCTCGGCGCTGATTGATGTGCCGGTGGAAACCATCGAGGCGCGTTTGGCGAAAAAAGACAAAGACTTTATCTATCTGAAGCGCCAGCTTAATAAGCAAACCAGCGATAAAGTGGCGGCTTTGGGCATCAAAGGTTTGGCTTTCCAAAAAGAATCTAAGCGCCATTATCCGATGGGCAATCTGTTTGCGCATGTAATCGGCTTCACCAACATCGACGGCAAAGGCCAAGAAGGGCTGGAGCTGGCGCGTGAAGACGATTTGCGCGGTGCCAACGGTGCCAAAGTGGTGCTGCGCGACAACAAAGGCAATATCGTTGACAGCCTCGATTCGCCGCGCAACCGCGATCCGCAAAACGGCCGCAATATGGTGATGTCGCTCGATCAGCGCATTCAAACGCTGGCTTATGAAGAATTGAATAAAGCCGTGAGCCACCACCGTGCCAAAGCAGGCAGCGTGGTGGTGCTGGATGCGCAAACCGGTGAAATTCTGGCGCTGGCCAACAGCCCCGCCTACGACCCCAACAGCCCCGGCCATGCCGACAGCGAGCAGCGCCGCAACCGTGCGGTAACCGATATGATCGAGCCGGGCTCGGCGATGAAGCCTTTCACCATTGCCAAGGCGCTCGATTCGGGCAAAGTGGGCGTGAACACTTGGTTTAACACCAATCCGTATAAAATCGGCCCCGCCACCGTGCGCGACACCCATGTGTATCCCTCGCTGGATGTGCGCGGCATTATGCAGAAATCGTCCAACGTGGGCACCAGCCGTCTTTCGGCCATGTTTTCGCCACAGGAGATGTATGATTTTTATCACAGCATCGGCGTAGGCCAGCGCATGCATTCGGGCTTTCCGGGTGAGAGCGCGGGCATGTTGCGCAAATGGCAAAATTGGCGGCCGATTGAGCAAGCCACCATGTCGTTCGGCTATGGCTTGCAGCTGAGCCTCTTGCAACTGGCGCGCGCCTACACGGTGATTACGCACAACGGCGAATTGCTGCCGGTGAGCTTTGAGAAGCAGCAGGCCGCGCCCAAAGGCGAGCAGATTATCAAACCGGCCACTGCTAAAGCCGTACGCAACATCATGATTTCAGTTACCGAAAAAGGCGGCACCGGCACCGCCGGCGCGGTGGACGGCTTTGATGTGGGCGCGAAAACCGGCACCGCGCGCAAGCTGGTAAACGGCCGCTATGTGGACAACAAACACGTGGGTATGTTTATCGGCTTTGCCCCGGCGATGAATCCGCGTGTGATTGTGGCCGTCAGCATTGACGAGCCGAGCGCCAACGGTTATTACGGCGGCATTGTTGCCGGCCCTGTGTTTAAATCAGTGATGGGCGGCAGCCTGAATATTCTGGGCGTGTCGCCGACCAAGCCTTTGAAAGAAGCCGCCATGGTGCAGGCGCAAGCCAAACCCTAATGCAGGAAAACCGTTTATGTTCAGCGAACTGAGCCCTTTGGCCGAAGCCCAACTGCCGCCTCTGCTGTGTGACCATGCAGCAGGGCGGCTGTTGCATTCAGATAGCCGTAAAATCCGCCCCGGCGATATCTTTATCGCCTGCCAAGGCGAATATGCAGACGGCCGCCATTATATTCCCGCCGCCATCGACAACGGGGCGGCGTTTGTGTTTTGGGATGACGACGGCACGTTTGCGTGGCCGTCTGAATGCAAAGTGCCCAACCAAGGCATCAAAGATTTGAAAAGCCGCGCCGGCATGGTGGCCGCGGCTGTGTATGGCCATGTTTCAGAAACGTCATCCCCGCATGTTTTAGGCGGGGACGGCCTCGATGTTTGGGGCATCACCGGCACCAACGGCAAAACCTCGGTGAGCCAATGGCTGGCGCAGGCCGGCGATTTGCTCGGCAGCAAAACCGCCGTTATCGGCACGGTAGGCAACGGCTTTTGGGGCGGCTTGCAGGAGAGCACCCACACCACGCCGGATCCGGTGGCGGTGCAAACCCTGTTGCACGACTTTGCCCGCCAAGGCGCGAAAAATGTGGCGATGGAGGTGTCGAGCCACGGGCTTGATCAATTGCGCGTAAACGGCGTGGCTTTTAAAAGCGCCATCTTCACCAACCTCACCCGCGACCACCTCGATTATCACGGCAGCATGCAAGCCTATGGCGAAATCAAAGCGCGTCTGTTTTACTGGCAAGGCCTGCAACACGCGGTGATTAATATTGATGACCCATTTGGCGCGGCATTGGCAGGCCGTCTGAAAGCCGGGCGCCCCGATTTGGCCGTGTATGGCTATGGATTTGGCGAGCAAGCAGATATCCGTATTACGCAATTTGCCGCCGCTTCAGACGGCATGAGCGTGGTGCTGAATACGCCGTGGGGCAGCGGCGAAGTGCGCAGCCGTCTGCTCGGCCGCTTCAATGCGCAAAACCTCGCCGCCTGCGTGGGCTTGCTGTGCGCCAACGGCTATCCGCTCGATAAAGTGTTGGCCGCGCTGGCGCAAATCCGCCCTGCCACCGGCCGCATGGACTGCATCATGCGCCCCGATGCGCCCCTGGTGGTGGTGGATTACGCGCACACGCCCGATGCGCTCGAAAAAGCGATTGCCACGCTCAACGAAATCAAGCCGCAAGGCGCGCGCCTGTGGTGTGTGTTCGGCTGCGGCGGCAACCGCGACAAAGGCAAGCGCCCGCTGATGGGTGCGGCCGCCACCGCCGCCGATAAAGTGGTGGTCACCAGCGACAACCCGCGCCTGGAAGCGCCGCAAGCGATTATCGACGATATTCTGCCCGCCGTGCCGCAGCCCGCATTTGTGCACACCGACCGCCGCACCGCCATCGAATATACCGTGGCCGAGGCCTCGGCGCAGGATATCATTCTGATTGCCGGCAAAGGCCATGAAACCTATCAGGATGCGCAAGGTCAGAAACAGCATTTTTCCGATTTTGAAGTGGCCGAAACGGCGCTGGCGCAACGATAGCATGGGCGCCGGTTCGTTAAACGTAGCGCTTATGCTCCTATTTTTCAGACGGCCTGCACCCTTGTTTGAAATGGTGTGAGCACAAAATAGTTCGTCTGATTTTTAAATCCGGCATTTAATTTATGTTTCAGACGGCCTAGCATATAAGGCCGTCTGAAAACCAAGCAAAGCATATGAAACCTTTAGATTTAAACTTTATCTGCCAAGTGCTGCATCTGCCGATGCCGTCTGAAAACGCGGCAGTCAAACGCATCGTCACCGACAGCCGCGATATTCAAAGCGGCGATGTGTTTTTCGCGCTGGCGGGCGAGCGCTTTGATGCGCATGATTTTGTGGCCGATGTGTTGGCCAAAGGCGCATTGGCGGCGGTGGTGTCGCGCGAAGATTGCGCTGCGCTGCCGCGCGCGCTGAAAGTGGCGGACACGCTGCAGGCTTTGCAAACGCTGGCGCAGGCTTGGCGTGAAAATGTGAATCCGTTTGTGTTCGGCATCACCGGCTCTTCGGGCAAAACCACGGTGAAAGAAATGCTCGCCGGCGTGTTGCGCCAGCGTTTCGGCGAAGCGGCGGTGTTGGCCACGGCCGGCAATTTCAACAACCACATCGGCCTGCCGCTCACTTTATTAAAGCTCACCGGCGCACACCGTTATGCGGTGATTGAAATGGGCATGAGCCATTTCGGCGAGCTGGCGCAGCTGACGCAAATCGCGCGCCCCGATGTGGCGCTGGTCAACAATGCCTTGCGCGCACATGTGGGCTGCGGCTTTGACGGCGTGGGCGATATTGCCAAGGCCAAAAGCGAAATTTACCAAGGCTTGAATGCCGACGGCCTGGCGCTGATTCCGTGTGAAGATGCCAACGCCGCGGTGTTTCAGACGGCCTCAAAAGCTTTCAAGCAACACACGTTCGGCGTGGGGCAGGGCGATATCCATGCGGAAAATATCGTGTTGCAGCCGCTCTCTTGCGCATTCGATTTGGTGCGCGGCGGTGAGCGTGCGGCGGTGCTGCTGCCGGTGCCGGGCAAACACAATATTCACAATGCCGTGGCCGCTGCGGCCTTGGCGCTGGCGGCCGGTTTGCGCCTGCAGGAAGTTTCAGACGGCCTGCAAAGCTTTGCCAACATCAAAGGCCGTCTGCAAATCAAAAGCGGCATAAAAAATGCTGTTGTGCTGGATGATACGTATAATGCCAACCCCGACAGCATGAAAGCCGCGCTCGATGTGCTGGCCGCCTTGCCCACCCCGCGCGTGTTTGTGATGGGCGACATCGGCGAATTGGGCGAAGACGAATCAGCGGCCATGCATGCCGAAGTGGGCGCTTATGCGCGCGATAAAGGCATTGAAGCGGCTTATTTCGTGGGCGGCTTCAGCGCTGCGGCGGCCGAGGCTTTCGGCGGGCGCGGCTTGTGGTTTGCCGATAAAGATCCGCTGATTCAGGTGCTGCTGCACGATTTGCCCGAGCAGGCGCATGTGCTGGTGAAAGGCTCGCGCTTTATGAAGATGGAAGCAGTGGTGCAGGCTTTGCAGGGTGCGGAAAAGTAAACGCAGAATCTTTCAGACGGCCTGCAACATATCTCGCCGGCCGCAAGATGAAATGCAAACAAGCCCAAACAATTTATTTTAAAATAGCCGCTTCAGGCCGCTTATACCAATCCAAAAAAATAACCTAACTTCGTTGTCTCGCCTTGCCGTACTATCTGTACTGTCTGCGGCTCGCCGCCTTGTTAGCTTACTTTTTTGAATTGGTATTAAACGGCCAAGGCAAAAGCGCGGCACTGCGCATTAATCATGCATTTGGCCTGCCGCTGCGGCCGCAGGCAAGATTACAAACACAAAAGGAACCGGCTCATGCTGTTATGGCTTGCCCAAATTTTCGACAACTGGATCACCGCATTCAATGTGGTGCACTACACCACTTTCCGTGCGGTGATGGCGGCGCTCACTTCGCTGGCGTTTTCTCTGCTTTTGGGGCCTTGGGCCATCCGCAAGCTCACGGCGCTGAAAGTCGGCCAGGCCGTGCGCCACGACGGCCCGCAAACGCATTTGGTGAAAAACGGCACGCCCACCATGGGCGGCTCGCTGATTCTCACCGCCATAACCGTGTCCACTTTATTGTGGGGCAATCTGGCCAACCCCTATATCTGGATTTTGCTGGCGGTGCTTTTGGCCACCGGCGCGCTGGGCTTTTACGACGATTGGCGCAAAGTGGTTTATAAAGACCCCAACGGTGTGTCGGGCAAATTCAAGCTGGTGTGGCAATCGGTGGTGGCGCTCTCGGCCGGTATCTTTTTGTTTTACTTTGCACATTTGAGCGCGAGCAATGCGTTTATCGTGCCTTTTTTCAAGCAGATTGCTTATCCTTTGGGCGGCATCGGCTTTGTGGCGCTCACTTATCTCGTGATTGTGGGCACGTCTAATGCGGTGAACCTCACTGATGGGCTGGACGGCTTGGCGGCTTTTCCGGTGGTGTTGGTGGCGGGCGGCTTGGCGATTTTTGCCTATGCCAGCGGCCACGTGGAATTTGCCCGCTATTTGCAACTGCCGCATGTGGTGGGTGCCAATGAAGTGGTGATATTCTGCGCCGCCATGTGCGGGGCGTGTTTGGGCTTTTTGTGGTTCAACGCTTATCCTGCGCAAGTGTTTATGGGAGACGTGGGCGCGCTGGCGCTGGGCGCGGCGTTGGGCACGGTGGCGGTGATTGTGCGCCAGGAAATCGTGCTGTTTATTATGGGCGGCCTGTTTGTGGTGGAAGCGGTGTCGGTAATGTTGCAGGTGGGCTCGTATAAAACCCGCAAAAAGCGCATTTTCCTGATGGCGCCGATTCACCATCATTATGAGCAAAAAGGCTGGAAAGAAACTCAAGTGGTGGTGCGCTTTTGGATTATCACCATTGTGTTGGTGCTGATCGGGCTGGCCTCGCTGAAAATCCGTTAAACTATTTATTAATAAAAATGTGTGGCCCGCCGCGTTTCAGACGGCCTGCACAAAATAAAATCAAACACATGAAAGCAATATGATGGAAGACAAAATACAGGCGTTCCGTCAACCCTTGGTTACTGCCACCGGCATTTTGCTCGGTTTTATTCTGAATTTTATGTCATCGTGGGTGAAGTCGGATGTGCCTTTCGGCGATGTGCTCGCCGGTGTGGTGGGCATATGCATGCTGACCGGCATTTCGTGCTTGATTGCCGTGCTTTATCGGATTTTGCGGATGGATTACCCGCGCGAGCAAGGCGAGCAATATTACCGGCGCACCCTGAGCGTGTTTGTGGTGGGCGTGTGCGTGGCTTTTGTGGGCGTGTTTATCGATACCGTGCTGAATTTTATGGCCGGCTGAGCCTAGGGTCTGTTCACAATTCATCTCGTGGCAATCTTTTGGCTCAAAAACGCGCCTGCCACGTTGAAAATGCTTGCAAGGTGTCCAACCTTGCTGCGCTTTTCGCCTTGCAAACGCGCTTTTGCGCTCAAAATCTTACGCACGGATGAAATGTGAACAGCCCCTAGATAGCAATATTCATTTGGGAAGGATTGGCGCGATGAAACGCCAAGAGGTTTTGCAACAGAATCCGGCTGCGGTTGATTGGCCGCAGCAGCGCGTGTTGGTGCTGGGCTTGGGCGGCACGGGCGTTTCCATGATTGCCTTTTTGCAGCAGCAGGGTGCCGATGTGTCGGCTTATGATGCCGATTTGAGCGCAGAGCGCGAAATGCAGCTGAAGCAGCAATTTCACGGTTTGCCGTGTTATCAAGGCCGTCTGAAAGATGCGCTGGCGCACGACTTTGATATGCTGGCCATCAGCCCCGGCATCAGCGAGCGGCAGCCTGAAATCGAAGCTTTCAAGCAAAACGGCGGCCGTGTGTTTGGCGACATTGAAATTCTGGCCGGCCTGTTGGCCGAGCAAAGCGACAAAATCATCGCCATCAGCGGCAGCAACGGCAAAACCACGGTCACGAGCCTGGCGGGTTATTTGTGCGCGCAATGCGGGCTCGACACGGTGGTGGCCGGCAATATTGGCACGCCTGTGTTGCAAGCCTATATGCAGCGCGAAGGCCGGCCGGCCGATGTGTGGGTGCTCGAGCTTTCCAGCTTCCAGTTGGAAAACACGCATCATTTGAATGCCGATGCGGCCGCGGTGCTGAATATTTCTGAAGACCACCTCAACCGCTACGATGATTTGCTCGATTATGCCCATGCCAAAGACAAAATTTTCCGCGGCAGCGGCGTGCAGGTGCTCAATGCCGATGATGTGTTGTGCCGCGCCATGCGCCGCCACGGCCGCGAGGTGAAATGGTTTTCGCTGGCACACGAAAGCGATTACTGGGTGGATGCAGGCCGTCTGAAAGCGGGCGGAGCCGATTTGCTGGCGGCGGCGGATATTCCGTTGCAAGGGCTGCACAATGCGGCCAATGTGCTGGCGGCTTTGGCCTTGTGCGAAGCCATCGGTTTGCCGCGCCATGAGTTGCTGAAGCATATTCAAACATTCAAAGGCCTACCGCACCGTGTTGAAAAAATCGGTGAGAAAAATGGCATTACCTTTATTGACGACAGCAAAGGCACCAATGTGGGCGCCACCGAAGCGGCGATTGCCGGCCTGCAAAGCCCGCTGGTGTTGATTGCGGGCGGGCAGGGCAAAGGGCAGGATTTCACGCCGCTGGGCGAAGCTTTGCGCAACAAGGCGCGCGCGGTGCTTTTGATTGGCGCGGATGCGGCGAAAATCGAAGCCGATTTGCAGGGCTTTAGCTTAACGTTGCTGCATTGTGCCACGTTGGAAGAAGCCACCCGCCGTGCTTATGAAATCGCGCAAAGTGGCGATATTGTGCTGCTCAGCCCGGCTTGTGCCAGCTTCGATATGTTTGAAGGTTATGCCCATCGCGCAGAAGTGTTTGCCAACGCATTTCATGCTTTGTAACGAAGTTTCAAAATAACAAGGTTTCAGACGGCCTGGTGAAAAGAGGCCGTCTGAAACGGAAGCTGTGTATTATTCATATGATTACCGAATCGAAAATTCTCGACCGCAAATTGCTTAAAAGCGGCCATAAAATCGACCAATCGCTGCTGTGGATGATTGTGTTGATGTCGTCTTTCAGCCTGATGATGATTTATTCGGCCTCGATTGCTTATGCGGCGCACGATGGCGGCGACCAATGGTTTTACCTCGGCCGCCAGGCGATTTTTTTGAGCACGGGTGCGGCAGCAGGCTTGGTGGCGGCCAAAATTCCGATGGCGAGGTGGAAAAAATGGACGCCGTGGATTTTGCTGTTCAGCCTGTTTTTGCTGGTGGTGGTGCTGTTTGCGGGGCGTGAAATCAACGGCGCAAAGCGCTGGATACATTTGGGGCCGGTCAACCTTCAGCCCACCGAAATCTTCAAATTGGCGATTATTCTTTATTTGGCCAGCTTTTTCACCCGCCGCGCCGAGATTTTGAAGCAGTTTAAAAAAGTGGCCTTCGCCGGCGTGCCGGTGGGCGCGGGGCTGGGGCTGATTATGCTGGAGCCGGATTTCGGCTCGTTTGTGGTGGTGACGGTGGTGGCGCTGGGGCTGCTGTTTTTGGCCGGCCTGCCGTGGCGTTGGTTTTTGATGATGGTGGGTGCGGGTTTGCTCAGCATGATCGGCCTGATTGCGATGGCACCTTATCGCGTGGCGCGGGTAACGGCGTTTCTCAATCCGTGGGAAGACCCATTGGGCAAAGGTTATCAGCTCACCCATTCGCTGATGGCGATTGCGCGCGGGGAATGGTTTGGCGTGGGGCTGGGCGCGAGCCTGGAAAAACGCTTTTACCTGCCTGAAGCGCACACAGATTTTATTTTGGCGGTAATCGGCGAAGAATTCGGCATGGCCGGCATTTGCGTGCTGATTTTCTGCTACGGCTGGCTGGTGTGGCGCGCGTTTTCCATCGGCAAGCAGGCGCGCGATTTGGAGCTTTATTATGGCGCGTTTGTGGCCAAAGGCGTGGGCATTTGGCTGGGCATTCAAAGCTTTTTCAATATCGGCGTGAACATCGGCCTGCTGCCCACCAAAGGGCTCACGCTGCCGCTGATGTCTTACGGCGGCTCGGCGGTGATTGTGATGCTGGTGAGCATGACGCTGCTGCTGCGGGTGGATTATGAAAACCGCCTTAAAATGCGCGGTTATAAAGTAGAAGGATAAATCATGGCGGCTAAGCACTTTTTATTGATGGCCGGCGGCACCGGCGGCCATATTTTTCCGGCGCTGGCGGTGGCCGAAGTGCTGCGCGCGCGCGGACACCATGTGGTGTGGCTGGGCAGCGAGGGCGCAATGGAAACGCGCATTGTGCCGCAGCACGATATCGAGCTGGAAACACTGGCGATTAAAGGTGTGCGCGGCAATGGCTTGAAGCGCAAGCTGATGCTGCCGTTTACCTTGGCTAAAGCCGTTCAGACGGCCTCGGCCATTATTAAAAAACACCGTATCGACGCGGTGATCGGTTTTGGCGGTTTTGTTACCTTTCCGGGCGGCGTGGCGGCCAAGCTTGCCGGTGTGCCGATTGTGATACACGAGCAAAACGCCATTGCCGGCATGTCAAACAAATATCTGGCGCGCTGGGCGCGGCGCGTGCTTTATGCGTTTCCCAAAGCTTTCGATAATGCCGATGGGCTGGTGGGCAATCCGGTGCGCGCCGAAATTGCCAATCTGCCCGAGCCTGCGGTTCGCTTTGCCGGCCGCGAAGGCCGTCTGAAAGTGTTGGTGATGGGCGGCAGCCTGGGCGCTGATGTGTTGAACAAAACCCTGCCCGAAGCGCTTTCTTTATTGCCAGAAGAAGCGCGCCCGCAGATTTACCACCAATCCGGGCGCAACAAGCTGGGCAATCTGCAGGCGGCTTATGATCAATTGGGCGTGCAGGCCGAATGTGTGGAATTTATCGACGATATGGTGTCGGCTTACCGCGATGCCGATGTGGTGGTGTGCCGCTCCGGCGCGCTCACCATCGCCGAGCTCACCGCCGCCGGCGTGGGCGCGCTGCTCGTGCCTTATCCGCATGCGGTGGACGATCACCAAACCGCCAACGCCCGTTTTATGGCGCATGCCCAGGCCGGCCTGCTGCTGCCGCAATCGCAGCTGACCGCGGCCAATCTGGCCGAAGTGTTGGGCGGCTTAAACCGCACGCGTTGCCTGGAATGGGCTGAGCAGGCGCGTACGCTGGCGCTGCCGCACAGCGCGGAAGATGTGGCCGACATTGCCATTGCCACCACCATGTGAGTTTCAGACGGCCTCAGTTTGAATGCAGAGGCCGTCTGAAAATAGTTTGCCTGTTTTCAGACGGCCGTTCACGAATAAAAACCGCCTTTACATTAAAAATATGGCACAGAATATCGCTGCCCTTTAGAATAAAGCCTTTATGTGCAGCGGCGCTAAAAAGGCCGTCTGAAACGGCAGCAAGGATACGCAGTTATGATGAAAAACAGGGTTCACCACATTCATTTCGTCGGCATCGGCGGCTCGGGCATGTGCGGCATTGCCGAAGTGTTGCACAATCTGGGCTTCCAGGTGTCCGGCTCGGATCAGGCGCAAAGCGCGGTAACACGCCATTTGAGCGATTTGGGCATAGAAGTGTATCCCGGCCACACCGCCGAGCATGTGGCCGATGCCGATGTGGTGGTGACTTCCACCGCCGTGAAAAAAGACAACCCCGAAGTGGTGGCGGCGCAGGCGCGCAAAATTCCGGTGATTCCGCGCGCGCTGATGCTGGCCGAATTGATGCGTTTCCGCGACGGCATCGCCATAGCCGGCACCCACGGCAAAACCACCACCACCAGCCTCACCGCCTCGATTTTGGCAGCGGCCGGCATGGATCCCACTTTTGTAATCGGCGGCAAACTCACCGCCGCCGGCACCAACGCCCGCTTGGGGCGCGGCGAATATATTGTGGCCGAGGCCGATGAATCGGATGCTTCGTTTCTGCATCTCACGCCGGTGATGTCGGTGGTGACCAATATCGACACCGACCATATGGACACTTACGACCACAGCGTGGATAAGCTGCACCAGGCTTTTGTCGATTTCATCCACCGCATGCCGTTTTACGGCAAAGCGTTTTTGTGTGTAGACAGCGAGCATGTGCGCGCGGTGTTGCCGAAAATCAGCAAGCCGTTTGCCACTTACGGGCTGGACGATAATGCCGATATTTACGCCACCGATATGCGTGCAGAAGGCGCACAAATGCGCTTTACCGTGCAAGTGAAACACGATAATCAGGCGCCGTTTGAAGTGGTGCTCAATATGCCCGGCCGCCACAATGTGCTCAACGCGCTGGCCGCCATTGCGGTGGCGCTGGAAGTGGGCGCATCGGTGGAAGCGATTCAAAAAGGCCTGCTGGCCTTTGAAGGCGTGGGGCGCCGCTTCCAAAACTATGG
Organism: Uruburuella suis; assembly: GCF_004341385.1. GTDB lineage: Bacteria > Pseudomonadota > Gammaproteobacteria > Burkholderiales > Neisseriaceae > Neisseria > Neisseria suis. The sequence goes on along the minus strand of NZ_SLXE01000008.1, from coordinate 50,827 downwards.
CGAAATCGCGCTGCCTAATGGCGGCAAAGCCTTGGTGATTGACGATTACGGCCACCATCCGGTGGAAATGGCCGCCACGCTGGCGGCGGCGCGCGGCGCTTATCCCGATAAGCGGCTGGTGCTCGCTTTTCAACCGCACCGCTACACCCGCACGCGCGATTTGTTTGAAGATTTTGTGAATGTGTTGAGCACGGTCGACAGCCTGGTGCTCACCGAAGTGTATGCCGCCGGCGAAGAGCCGATTGTGGCCGCCGACAGCCGCGCGCTGGCACGCGCCATCCGCGTGATGGGCAAGCTGGAACCGATTTATTGCGAAGCAGTCCATGATTTGCCCGCCACCTTGCTCAATGTGTTGCAAGAGGGCGATGTGGTGCTCACCATGGGCGCGGGCAGCATCAATAAAGCGGCGCAGGCGCTGGCAGAGGGCAGCCGCTGATTTTGGATGATTTAGATTAACAGCACATCAGGCCGTCTGAACAAACAGGCCGTCTGAAACAGATGAAAAGAAAACAGCATGCAGAATTTCGGCAAAGTGGCCGTCTTGATGGGCGGATTTTCCAGCGAGCGCGACGTATCGCTCAACAGCGGCGCGGCCATTGTGGCGGCTTTGCAAAGCAGCGGCATTGATGCGCACCCGTTTGACCCCAAAACGCAGGATATCGTGCAATTGAAGGCGCTCGGTTTTCAGACGGCCTTCAACACGCTGCACGGCACTTACGGCGAAGACGGCACCGTGCAAGGCCTGCTCGAAGCCTTGGGCGTGCCTTACACCGGCTGCGGCGTGATGGCCAGCGCCATCGGCATGGACAAATACCGCACCAAGCTGGTGTGGCAGGGTTTGGGCTTGCCTGTGCCCGAATTTGCCGTGCTGCATGACGACAGCGATTTTGCCGCCATCGAGCGCGAGCTGGGCTTGCCCCTGTTTGTGAAACCGGCCGTAGAAGGCAGCAGCGTCGGCGTGGTGAAAGTGAAAGAAACCGGCAGCCTGCAAGCCGCCTATCAATCGGTGAAACATCTGCACGGCGAAATCTTGGCCGAACGCTTTATCGGCGGCGGCGAATACACCTGCGCCGTGCTAAACGGCCAAGCGCTGCCGAGCATACACATTATTCCGGCCACCGAATTTTACGATTACGAAGCCAAATACAACCGCGACGACACCGTATATCAATGCCCGTCCGATTTGAACGAAGCCGATGAGGCGCTGATGCGCACGCTTTCTGTGCGCGCTTTTGCCGCCATCGGTGGCCAAGGCTGGGGGCGCGTTGACTTTTTGAAAGACACCGACGGCAAACTTTACCTGCTTGAGGTCAACACCTTGCCCGGCATGACCAGCCACAGCTTGGTGCCCAAGGCCGCCGCCCAAAGCGGCTTGAGCTTTGCCGATTTATGTGTTGAAATTTTAAAGACCGCTCATGTGGGATAATGCCGGCGCCATGCGGCGCATCACCCGCTGGCTGACTGCCCTGGTGCTCTTGATGCTGCTGGGCGCAGCGGGCGTGTGGCTGTATCATTCACCGTATTTTCCGGTGAAGCAGGTGAAAATCGAAGGCGATTTGAAGCGTGTGAGCACCCAAGAGCTGCAAACCGTTGCCCAGCGCTATATTCGCGGCAATATTTTCAGCGCCGATTTGAACGGCGCACAAAAAGCCTTTCAGGCGCTGCCGTGGATAGACAAAGCGCAGGTGCGCCGCCGCCTGCCCGATGTGGTGGAAATCCACCTCACTGAGCGCGAACCGGTGGCACGCTGGAAAGCTGCCGGCCTGGTGGATGCCAACGGCAATATTTTTCAGGCGGCCACCACCGAAACCTTTCCCGAATTCGACGGCCAGCCGGGCACCGCCAAAACCATGGTGGCGCATTACCAAGAATTCAGCGGATTATTGAAACCGGCAGGCTTAAGCATCGCCAAGCTGGAATACACACCGCGCTCCGCCTGGTCGGTGGTGTTGGACAACGGCATCACCGTGCGCTTGGGGCGCGAGCATGAAAATGCGCGCCTGCAGCAGTTTGCCGCCGTGTGGCCGGGCATATTGCGCGCACAACAAAGCGGCTTGGCCTATGTCGATATGCGTTATAAAGACGGCTTTGCCGTGCGCGAGCGCGCACCGAGCGAAATGCCGTCTGAAACGGCAGCTTCAGCCGCCGATCACAATCAACAGTAAACAGAAAATGAATGGAACATCATGGTAAAAGGCAAATACATCAGCGCGCTGGACATCGGCACTTCCAAAGTGATTGCCCTGATAGGCGAAGTGCAGGAAGACAACGAAATCCATATCGTCGGCCTGGGGCAGGCACCGTCGCGCGGCCTCAAAGCCGGCATGGTGACCAATATCGATGCCACCGCCCAAGCCATCAAGCAAGCTATGAATGAAGCCGAATTGATGGCCGACTGCAAGGTCGACAGCGTCACCACCGGCATTGCCGGCAACCATATCCGCAGCCTTAATTCGCAAGGCGTGGTGAAAATCAAAGACGGCGAAGTTTCCCAAGCCGACATCGATCGCGCCATCGAAACCGCCAAAGCCGTAAACATACCGCCCGACCACAATATTCTGCACACCGTGGTGCAGGAGTATATTATTGATAACCAGCCCGGCGTGAAAGAGCCCATCGGCATGAGCGGCGTGCGCCTCGACACCCGGGTGCACATCATCACCGGTGCCATCACCGCGCTGCAAAACATCCAAAAATGCGTCAACCGCTGCGGCCTGCACATGGAACAAATCATGTTGCAACCCTTGGCCAGCGGGCAGGCCGTGCTCACGGAAGACGAAAAAGACTTGGGTGTGTGCGTGATCGATATCGGCGGCGGCACCACCGATATCGCCGTGTATACCAACGGCGCCATCCGCCACACCGCCGTGATTCCCGTGGCAGGCGATTTGATTACCAAAGATTTGGCACAAGCCTTGCGCACCCCGCACAACGCCGCCGAATACATCAAAATCCACCACGGCGTAGCCATCGCCACCATGGACGGCCTCGATGAAATGATTGAAGTGCCCAGCGTGGGCGACCGCCAGCCGCGCCAAATTTCACGCCGCGTGTTGGCCAGCGTAATCGGCCCGCGCGTGGAAGAAATTTTGGAATTAACCCTCAATGAGTTGCGCCGCAGCGGCTTTCCCGAAGACGTGCTCACTTCCGGCGTGGTGCTCACCGGCGGCGCCTCTTTGCTCACCGGCATGGTGGATTTGGCCGAAGATGTGTTCAACCTGCCCGCCCGCATCGGCGTGCCGCAGGAAATGGGCGGCGTGTCCGAGCGCATCCGCAACCCGCGCTATGCCACCGCCATCGGCCTTTTGCAGGCCGCGCGCGGCGATGCATACGGCAGCCCTGTGAGCGGTGCCGTGGCCGTGAAGGAACCGCGTGAAAGCCTGCTGGTCAAAATCAAAGAATGGTTAAAAAACAATTTTTAAACCCAAAGTAAAGATATAAGAACCTTTTTGCTATAAACGCGCGTTCTTATATATAATGCAGATTGTTCACACTAATTTAAATCCGCCTTAATGCAGGGCGCAGAGGAGCATTTTTATGGAATTGGTTTACGACGTAGTAGAGTCTGCCGCAAGCCCTGCGGTAATCAAAGTAATCGGCATCGGCGGCGGCGGCTGCAATGCCATCAACAATATGATCAACAACACCGTGCAAGGCGTGGAATTCATCAGCGCGAATACTGATGCGCAAGCCTTGGGCGGCAGCAATGCAGCCAAACGCATCCAGCTGGGCGTGAACCTCACCCGTGGCTTGGGCGCCGGCGCCAACCCCGAAATCGGCCGCGCGGCCGCTCAAGAAGATCGCGAAGCCATCGCCGAAGCCATCCGCGGCGCCAATATGCTGTTTATCACCACCGGCATGGGCGGCGGCACCGGCACCGGTGCCGCGCCCGTGATTGCCGAAATCGCCAAAGAGCTGGGCATTCTCACCGTGGCCGTGGTCACGCGCCCGTTTGGCCACGAAGGCAAACGCATCAACATCGCTCAAGAAGGCTTGGATCACCTCAAAAGCCAAGTGGATTCGCTAATTGTGATTCCGAACGACAAATTGATGACTGCATTGGGCGAAGACGTGACCGTGCGCGAAGCCTTCCGCGCCGCCGACAATGTGTTGCGCGATGCCGTGGCCGGCATTTCCGAAGTGGTTACCCGCCCCGGCTTTATCAACCTTGACTTTGCCGATGTGAAAAACGTGATGAGCATCATGGGCATGGCCATGATGGGCTCAGGCTTTGCCCAAGGCATCGACCGCGCCCGCCTGGCCACCGAGCAGGCCATTTCCAGCCCGCTCTTGGACGATGTTACCCTTGATGGTGCACGCGGCGTGTTGGTTAACATCACCACCGCGCCGGGCTGCCTGAAAATGTCGGAATACCGCGAAATCATGAAAGTGGTGGACGAATACGCCCATGCCGATGCCGAGCGCAAATACGGCACCGCCGAAGACGAGAGCATGGAAGAGGGCGATATCCGCGTCACCATTATCGCCACCGGCCTGAAAGAGCACCAAAGCGCCGCCGCCAGCCCCAATCTGCGCATGGTGAAAACCCAACAAGCCACCGGCACCGACGACGGTTTTCCGAATATCGACAGCGTCATCCGCTCAGGCCGCAGCGCCCGCAGCATGAATTTGGCTGCCTCCGATTTCTCCAACCAATCGGTATTGGACGATTTCGAAATTCCCGCCGTATTGCGCCGCCAGGCCGATTAATCCGGCATCCGTCTGAAAAAAGCCCGCACGAAGTTGCGGGCTTTTTTCAGACGGCCAAAACCT
>NZ_SLXE01000008.1:0-45958 GCF_004341385.1 Uruburuella suis | reverse complement strand
ACCTTTCAGACGGCCAAAACCTTTCAGACGGCCAAAACCTTTCAGACGGCCAAAACCTTTCAGACGGCCAAAACCTTTCAGACGGCCAAAACCTTTCAGACGGCCAAAACCTTTACGGGTGCGACAAAAATGGAATTTTGCGAAAGGTTCAGGCTGGGTGTTTGAATGATACCAATCCAAAAAAATAACCTAACTTCGTTGTCTCGCCTTGCCGTACTATAGTGGAATGCATAAAAAAGTGATACGGCGGGTAGGTTGGATTGAAAACCCAACAAATCCACAAGCCGTCTGAAACGTTGGGTTTGGCAACCCAATCTACGCCGTTGCAAAATGCAGTTTTGTGTCACTTTTTCTTGCATTTCACTATATCTGTACTGTCTGCAGCTCGCCGCCTCGTTATACCAATTCAAAAAAATAATATACAAACAGGCAGCCTGTAGGTCGGATTCTCGAATCCGACACTTGTTCGTAGAACAAGACACGCACATCGCTTTGGCCGCCGGCCAAACGTCGGATTCGAGAATCCGACCTACGCGGTTGGTGCTATCGAACTGCTTTTATTTTGTAAGGTTATTTTTTTGAATTGGTATTAGCTTACTTTTTTGAATTGGTATGAAATATTTAGGCCGTCTGAATATTCAGACGGCCTTTACGGTATGCAATGGTGGGGATACGGCAAAATGTGCGTGGGTGTTGATGTTGTTATCGCGCAATATCGTCTGAAAAAGGATCGTCTTCTTGCGCATCAACTGAATAATCTTCTTTTGCCCACGCACCCAAATCAATCAGTTTGCAGCGCTCGCTGCAAAAGGGGCGGAAGCGGTTGATCGGCAGCCAGGCTACTTTTTTGCCGCAGGTCGGGCAGGATACGATGGTGATTTTTTCGCTCATGGGTTTAGGCCACTACAGGGTCGAAGCTGCACATAATCAGCTTGAACGGCATGTCTTCGGTAATCGGCTTGCCGCGGGCGCTCTCTTGCGAGGCGGCTAAAAAACGGATGTGGGTGAAATATTTGTTGGCCGACACTTCAGGCAGGGCGTGTTTGTTTTTCTCCAGCTCGATGGTGAGCATGTGGATATTTTGCGCCAGGCTGTTGTGCTGGTAATTGCCGTTGACGGCCACGCAATCGACGGCGCGGGTGTTGCTTCGCAAAATGGTGAGCAGCACGGCGATGGCCTCATAAGTGGGGGTGAGGGTGGCAATCCATTTGTTGAGGTCTGCCAGGCGCTGCTCGTGCGGCAGCTGCTGCCAGAAATAATAGGAAGACAAGTCAAACGGGCTGGTGCCGCCGGGCACCAGCATGCGCTGTTTGATGGCCATCAACCATTCGTTTTCGCGCAAATGCTGGCCGAATTTCTGCTGTATGCCTTGCAGGTTTTCGGCCACTGCTTGCAATTGTTGCAGCTGGACCGGCTCGGTTGAGGCGGCGCGGCTGCCGGCTAAGAGCTGCTTTTGCCGCTCGATTTCCTGCAAAATATCCAGCTTCAATTCTGCCCGCGCGGCGCATTCCATGATTTCAAACAGGGTGAACAAGGCCAGATGGTGCGCCCACGGGCTGTCGCAGCGCATGCTTTCGCGATGGAAGCGGACAAACAAATGCTCGATGCGCAAAAAGCTGCGCACACGTTCAGATAGCGGATGCTCGAAACGGATCATGGGCAAACTCGGGTGGGGCGGGAAAATAGCGCCCGATAATAGCGGTGCAGCCGCTCTGCTTTGGCGGCCAGCATTTCAAGTGAAACTTCATTGCCGATCACATCATCGGCGGCTCGGCAGCGCTGCCGCCGGCCGGCTTGAGCGGCCATTATACGTTTAATTTCGGCTTCGGATAAGCCGCTGCGCTGCGCCACCCGCGTGATTTGCACGGCTTCGGGCACATCGATCACCAGCACACGTTGTACCAGCGTGCGAAAGAGGGGCTCTTCAACCAAAAGCGGGATATCGAGTATGCCGTAAACTGCTTCGCTGTGGCGCTGTTGTTGCTGCCGGATGGCTTCGATAATCAGCGGAAACATCACCGCTTCCAGCCGCGCTTTTTCTTCAGGCCGTCTGAAAACCAAATCGCGCAAGGCTGCGCGGTTCAGACGGCCTGGTTCGTGAAAAACACTTGCGCCGAATGTGGCGAGAATGGCGGGCAGCGCGGCACCGTTGTCGGCGCTTAAGCTGCGGCTGATGGCATCGGCATCAATCACCGGCACACCCAGCCGCGCGAATTCGGCAGCCGCTTGCGATTTGCCGCTGCCGATGCCGCCGGTGAGCCCAACCCAAGCCGTCATGCTGAAAATCCTGATGCACGCAGCCACCAGCCCAGCGCGGCCAACACTTTTTCATTGGCGATAAACACCAGCCAGCCGGCCACGGCCAAGCTGGGGCCGAAAGCAAATTGCTGCCCTTTGGCCACACGCAAAAGCACGGCGGCCAGCACGCCGATTAGGGCGGCGATAAAAACAATCACAGGCAACACGCCCACGCCGAGCCAAGCGCCCAAGGCCGCGAGCAATTTGAAATCGCCGCCGCCCATGCCGACTTTGCCGGTGAGCAGCTTGTAAACATAACACAGCAGCCACAAGCTCATGTAGCCGAACACGGCGCCGAGCACGGCAGAAGAAAGCGGCACAAAAGCGCCGTTGAGGTTAAACAGCAAGCCCAGCCAAATCAGCGGCAAGGTGATTTGATCGGGTAGGTATTGGGTGTCGGCATCGATAAAGGTGAGCGCGATCAGCATGGCGGTAAAGAGCAAGCCGCCCAGCGTGATGATGCTCCAGCCGTATTGCCAGGCCACGAGGGCGAATAAAGCGGCGGTGAGCAACTCCACCAAAGGATAGCGCTTGCTGATGGGTGTGCGGCAGGAGGCGCATTTGCCGCCGAGCAAAAGATAGCTGAACACGGGAATATTCTGCCATGCCCGCACGGGCGCTTGGCATTGCGGGCAGCGCGAATCGGGCTTGATCAGGTTGAAAGGCTGCTGCTCTTCGGCGCTGAGCGGTTGGCCGAGATGCTCTTTGGCAAATGCCGTCCAGCTGCGCTCCATCATCACCGGCACGCGGTAAATCACCACATTGAGAAAGCTGCCCACCAATAAGCCGAACAAGGCCGCTAAGGGAATAGCGAAAGGTGCTAAGGCATTGAAATCCATCATATCAGCCCACCACGCTGCCGAGGTTGAACAAGGGCAGATACATGGCCACCAGAATCACGCCGATAATCGAGCCGAGCACCACCATGATAATCGGCTCCATCAAAGAGGAGAGCTGCGACACGGCATTATCCACTTCGTCTTCATAAAATTCGGCGGCTTTATTGAGCATATCGTCCAGCGAGCCGGATTCTTCGCCGATGGCGGCCATCTGCAAAACCATATTGGGGAATAATTCGGTGTTTTGCATGCTCGATGTGAGCGATAAACCTTGGGTAACTTTGGCGCGGATATCGTAAGTGGCTTCTTCATACAGAATATTGCCCGATGCGCCGGCCACCGATTCCAGTGCTTCCACCAGCGGCACGCCGGCGGCAAACAGCGTGGCCGTGGTGCGCGCCCAGCGGGCAATGGTGGCTTTGCGCACGATAGAGCCGAAAATCGGCAGCCGCAGCAAACCTGCATCCACGCGCTTTTGAAAGGCGGGCGAGCGTTGGTGCCATTTATACAGCACCACGCAAGTGGTGACCATGCCGATGATAAACATCCAGCCGTTGCTGACGAAAAAGTCGGAAAAGCCCATAATAATTTGGGTGAGCTTGGGCAATTCGGCGCCCATATTGCTGTAAACCTCTTTAAAGGCGGGCAGCACAAACATCATCATCACCAGCACCAGCGCAACGGCCACCACGATAATAGCAATGGGGTAGGTGAGCGCGCTTTTCACTTTTTTCTTGATGGCTTGGGTTTTTTCTTTATAAACGGCCAGCTTGTCGAGCAAGCCTTCCAATACACCGCCGGCCTCACCGGCGGCAATCAGGTTGCAATAGAAGCGGTCGAAATATTTGGGGTGTTTGGAAAAAGCTTTGCCCAGCGAGCTGCCTTGCTCCACATCGCTCCGCACCTGCATCAGCATCTGCGTCATAGAAGGGTTGGAGTGGCCGCGCGCCACGATTTCAAAGGCCTGCATCAGCGGCAGGCCGGCTTTCATCATGGTGGCGAGCTGGCGGGTAAACACGGTGATGTCGGCTTGGGTGATGCGCCGCTTGCGCGTGGCTTTTACCTTGCTGATGCGCAAAGGTTTGATGCCGCGCCGTTGCAGTTTTTTGCGCGCTTCTTCTTCATCTTTGGCCACCACTTCGCCGCGCACAAGTTGGTCGGTGCCGGTGTTTTTGCCCTCGAAATTAAAACGTTTGCCCTTGTTTTTGTTTGCAAACAATCCGCCTGCATTATTTTTTTTCATTTAATTTTGCCTTGTTTAATCATTGGTGTGCGCCAGCACTTCTTCCAGCGAGGTAAGCCCCTGCATTACCTTTAGCAAGCCGGCATGGCGCAAGTCTACCATGCCTTCTTGATAAGCCATATTCATAATGTCCACTTCGGTGCCGTTATTCATAATCACGCGTTGCATTTCTTCTGAAACCGGCATCACTTCATACACCCCGGCGCGGCCTTTATAACCTTTGCCGCGACAATTGTCACAGCCCACGGGGCGGTAGAGCGTCCATTCTTTGGCCAAGTCTTCATCGGAAAAGCCGGCTTTTTTCAAAGCGGGCAGCGGCGGGCGCTCGACCGGTGCTTTGCAGGCCGGGCATAATCGGCGCAATAAGCGCTGGGCCATAATCAGGTTTACCGAGCTGGCAATGTTGAAAGGCGCCACACCCATGTTGAGCAGGCGCGATAAAGTGGCCGGCGCATTATTGGTGTGGAGCGTTGAAAACACCATGTGGCCGGTTTGGGAAGCTTTGATGGCGATGTCGGCCGTTTCCAAATCGCGGATTTCGCCCACCATGATAATGTCGGGATCTTGGCGCAAAAAGGAGCGCAAGGCCGCAGCAAAGGTGAGCCCTTGTTTGTCGTTGACGTTTACTTGGTTGATGCCGGGCAGGTTGATCTCGGCCGGGTCTTCCGCGGTGGCGATATTCACGTTTTCCGTGTTGAGAATATTCAGGCAGGTATAGAGCGAAACGGTTTTGCCCGAGCCGGTGGGGCCGGTGACCAGCACCATGCCGTAGGGGCGGTGGATGGCTTCCAGCAGCAATTCTTTCTGAAAAGGCTCAAAGCCCAATTGCTCGATATTGAGCGAGCCCGCATCTGAATTGAGGATACGCATCACCACTTTTTCGCCAAACAAAGTCGGCAAGGTGCTGACGCGGAAATCAATCGGGCGGCCGTGTTTGTGGAACGCGATTTGAATACGGCCGTCTTGCGGAATGCGTTTTTCCGAAATATCGAGGCGCGCCATTACCTTGATGCGCGAAGCCAGCTGCCCGCGCACGGCCACAGGCGGCTGCACCACTTCGCGCAATTGCCCGTCCACACGGAAGCGCACGCGCGCCATTTGCTCGTAAAATTCAAAATGGATATCCGATGCGCCCGCATTGAGCGCATCGGAAAGGGTTTTGTGGATAAAGCGGGCGATCGGGCCGTCTTCCGCTTCTTCATTATCAACATACAGCACACCGCCTTGGGGGGCGCGTTCCTGCTGCTCTTTGCTGATTTCCTGCAAAATGGTGGTGGAGCGCTGCCCCAGCCATTCCAAAAGCGTGCTTAATTGATCGTCGCGCACCACCACCAAATCGATGGATGCGCCGGAATTAAATGCAATTTTCTGGAAATTATGAATTTGAGTGGGATCCGACACCGCCAAATACACTTTACGGCCGCGCTTGAAAATCGGAATGCAGCGGTTTTGCAGCATTTGTTCTTCGGTGAGAATGTCGGGCAAAATATTGGCGCGCGGATAATGGCGCAAATCCAGCAAAGGATAGCTGAACATGCGCGCCAGCAATTCGCCCAAAGCGCGGGGCGAGATGATGCCTTCTTCAAACAACATGGGCATGATGCTTTTATGTTCGTTTAGCGCTTTTTGGTAGCGTTCTGCCTGGTTGCCCACAATAACCTGACTTTGAACCAATACTCTCAATAAACCGACACTCATGTGATCAACCTGGTTGGTGGTGCATCCTGATCCGGCTGCATGGCCGAAGGGTGTGCAGGATAAGCCATATTTGGAAAATATGAATAAGGACTTGCATTATAGGGTAACTTTGCACAGCATTAAACCACAACGATAAAATTTACTCAATTTCGATATTGTTTTATGTGGTATTAATTCAAAAGGCTGAGCCAACGGCTGCGAAAATGGGCACAGTGTACAAGTTTCGGGCAAAAATAACCGCAAAATAAGCTTGGTGGCGGCAAATCCGCCTAAGGTGTCCTGACAATTCGTTTGTGAGGAGGATTTTGTTTCTGAGAATGCAGGGGCAAGGCAAAAAAACGTAGCAAGGTTGGACACCTTGCGCACGTTTTCAACGCGGCAGGCGCATTTTTGAGCGCACGTTTCCGTTTTGAGGGCAAACCTTCAGACGGCCTTTGCATTATTGGTTTTTTAAAACCCTCTTTTTCATTTGGATTTAGCGCTGATTCAGAGGCTGGGTATCAATCTCATTGTTGTAGGGCGGCGTTTCCACGCTTTTGCAGATGCCGTGAATTGCAGGCGATTTGATAAGATGGGTGCAGATAAATATAGATAGCAAAGTTTAAGATAAAATCGGCTGAAAGCACGATGAATAAAGGGTTTGCTAGGGTCTGTTCGCAATTCATCCGCGCTTTTGAGCCAATACGCCGCGAGATGAAATGTGAACAGACCTTGAATTTATGCAGATTTCTGCAGGCAAAAAAATAACCGCAAAATGCGGTTAGTGGTGGCCAGACCCAGGATCGAACTGGGGACACACGGATTTTCAATCCGTTGCTCTACCGACTGAGCTATCTGGCCATGCCTTGAAAGATGCGTATTAAAACAGAAATAGGTGTGATGTGCAAGTTGTTTTCCGGTTTGCCGGTGTTTTTCCGGATAAGATTTTATTTTTTATCGGAAATAAAATTTTACGGCGGCGGGGAGGTGAAGGTGTTGGATGGCGCGGGTGTTGGCTTTATCACAATAGAAAAGTGGAAATGAGAAAATATGTAAAGTAATGTATTGCTGGCAATGCCGATTGTCGGTAATATTAACCGATTATCTTTAATCACGGCATGGCAAGGCGCTGTTGCTGTGTTTTGAACAGGTGAAAAGAAAGCATGCAGCCATGAGTATTGTTGCAATCGATGTGCACCCCCAGCGGGCTTTTTCGGAAATGTGTCCGGATGAAGTGCCGGTGGCGGATGCTTTATCTATCGTGCCTCATTTGAACCGGCAGGCTTCATGGGCGGATTTTCGGGTGCTGACCAAAGATGCGCATGTGCCGGATGCCGGATGGATTGTGCCGCAGCAGTCGGATCATCTGCCGCTTGAGCAGGCCGAAAATTGGGTGAGCCACGCGATTGTGGGCACGGAAGGTTTTGAAACCCTGCCCAATCTGCCCAATGCTGTTGACTATCAATTTTTGGTACACATCGGCCTGGAGCAGGGGGCACACCCTTTTGGCGCGTGTTTTCATGATATGGCGGAAAACATCAGCACCGGGCTGATTGAATGGCTTAAGCAAAAAGAGGCCAAAATCATATTGATCGGCGGCCTGATTACCGAATATTGTGTGCAGGCCACGGTGTTGCAATTGTGTTGGTATGGGCCTTGGCGCGTGATTGTGAATCTGGAAGCCTGCCGCACGCTGGATAGTGTGCAAGAGCAGCAGGCGGTGCTCAGCATGCAGCAGGCCGGCGCGTTGGTGGTGGCGTGCACCGAAGAGATTGAGGCATTGATCGGCAATGTGCAGCAGCAAGATTATGCATTTACGATTTGAACAAAATATATAGATATCAAAGGCCGTCTGAAAAAGATTCAGACGGCCTTTGATGTTTTTGACTTGTGTATATTTTGTCGCCTTGGTAGTTGGGGTGATTGCAATTATTGTGCATAAGCGGCGGTGGCGATGCCCATCAATGCGATAAAGGCGGTGATGGCCAATTTGATACAGTGAGGTTTCATTATCATCATTTCCTTTTGCTAAGCTTGATTACACAGCACCAAAGAAAGTTGGCTTGCTTAGACTGTTAAGTTACTCTGCGCTTTAATGCACATAGCACCAGCTTATATTATTTCACCCGCACAGGCAGGCTGCAGCCGCTGTATTTAATTTCACAGCTATTACTGGTGGTTGCGCATATTTTCATTGCATGGGTAATTGCTTGTGCTTCTTCTACACCGTTTCCATAATTGCTATATCCGCCACCCCAAGCCACGGCATGGCATCCATTACGTATGCTTGAAACCACTTTGCATGGCTTGGCCGCGCAGTTTTTAACCGCAATCGACTCCGCTTGTCTTTTGCTTTTTTGCGCCTCTATTACGCCGGCATTACCGGTGTCGTGATCAACCGCAATCGCACCGTAGCGATCTTCCCAAACCTCGGTATAAACAGGCTCCCGATTACCACCACCGCAGCGGGAGCGGTCGCCTTGGTAGTTGGGGTGATTGCAATTGTTGTGCATGGCGCCGATTTCGGCTGCCGATTGTGCATAAGCGGCGGTGGCGATGCCCATCAATGCGATAAAGCCGGTAATGGCCAATTTGATACGGTGAGATTTCATCATCATTTCCTTTCGCTAAGTTTGATGACACAACACTGGAGAAAATTGGCTTCCCTTTTGCCTCTGTAGCTGATGGTTGCGGAAAAGGAAAATTGCGTAGTGCAACTGCTTGTGTCTGCCGGTTTGGTTTCGCCGCAATGCAGTTTCAGGCAGCCTTGATGGTGGTTTACGGCGGCGCTTGAGAATGTGATGGCCAATATTTGCATGCCGCTGCTTCAGCGCAATTGCACCACCACGGTGCCGGCCAGATAGTCTTGCAAGGTGCGGCGGCTTTTTTGCTTGTTGAACAGCATAACAAAGCAGGCCAGCGAGGCCGACAGCGTCAGCACATTTGCGATCACGTCCGCCGTGGCCGCCGGCGCGCCGCTCAGCAGCACCACCGCATAGCCGATAATCATGGCGGCGATGGCGAGCATAATGTTATACACCACTTCACGCAGCATCACCGCGCCCCAAAAGCCCGGGTTGGTGCCATCGGTTTTCAGCAGGCGGATGTGCATGATTTTTTTGCCGATCGATTGGCCGTGTTTGCTCATCATGCGCACTTGGATGATGATATAGGCCAGCAAAACCAAGAAGCCAATGAGCAAGCCGGGCATCAGCCAATCTGAAGCGGCCAATGCTTCCAGCCCTTGTGTCCGCTCAATGTAGCTGTTTGATGGCCAAACAACAATGGCTATCAACAAAGGCACATAAGCCAATATCGTCAAAATAACATTAATCAGATAAGCGGCAATGCGTTTGCCGGCTCGGGCGGGCGCCACATCGATTTGGGTGGTGTGTCCCGCGGGCAGGTGGCTGTTCATATTGAATCCTTTGCAAAAGAGCCGATAGGGGAGCCATGATAATATCGGTTGCGGCGCAATATTTACAACAAATTTTTTGAAATCGCCATAAAGCACTTTACATTTCGGGCGCATGGCGTTAAAACCATTCCTTAATATCATAATTGTTCACAAAACCGTATCACTGAAATTCAAGGAGTGCATGTAATGAAAGTTGGGTTTGTAGGCTGGCGCGGCATGGTCGGCTCTGTGCTGATGCAGCGCATGCAGGAAGAAAACGATTTTGCCCATATCCCGGAAGCGGTGTTTTTCACCACCTCCAACGTGGGCGGCGCAGCGCCCGATTTGGGCCAAAGCGCCAAAACCTTGTTGGACGCCAACAATATTGTCGAGCTGGCCAAGATGGATATTATCGTTACCTGCCAGGGCGGCGACTACACCAAATCGGTGTTTCAACCCTTGCGTGATGCCGGCTGGGCAGGCTATTGGATTGATGCCGCTTCATCGCTGCGCATGAACGATGATGCGGTGATTGTGTTGGATCCGGTTAACCGCAGCGTGATTGATGATGCCCTGAAAAACGGCGTGAAAAACTATATCGGCGGCAACTGCACGGTGTCGTTGATGCTGATGGCTTTGGGCGGCCTGTTTCAAAACGATTTGGTGGAATGGGCCACCAGCATGACTTATCAAGCAGCTTCCGGCGCCGGTGCCAAAAACATGCGCGAATTGATTGAAGGCATGGGCGCGGTGCACAGCCAAGTGGCCGCTGAATTGGCCGATCCGGCCAGCGCGATTTTGAATATCGACCGCAAAGTGTCGGATTTCTTGCGCAGCGATGCCTATCCGCAAGCGCAATTCGGCGTGCCTTTGGCCGGCAGCCTGATTCCGTGGATCGATGCCGATTTGGGCAACGGCCAATCCAAAGAAGAATGGAAAGGCGGCGTGGAAACCAATAAAATCCTCGGCCGCAGCGCCAACCCGATGGTGGTGGACGGCTTGTGCGTGCGTGTGGGCGCCATGCGCTGCCACAGCCAGGCGCTGACTCTGAAATTGAAACAGGATTTGCCGGTGGCGGAAATCGAGCGCATTTTGGCCTCTGCCAACGATTGGGTGAAAGTGGTGCCCAATGAAAAAGAGGCCAGCATTCATGAGCTCACCCCGGCCA
Organism: Uruburuella suis; assembly: GCF_004341385.1. Lineage (GTDB taxonomy): Bacteria > Pseudomonadota > Gammaproteobacteria > Burkholderiales > Neisseriaceae > Neisseria > Neisseria suis. Next base: position 35,336 of record NZ_SLXE01000008.1, on the reverse strand, counting down.
AAGTAACCGGCACCCTCAGCGTGCCGGTGGGGCGCATCCGCAAAATGGGCATGGGCGGCGAATACATCAGCGCCTTCACCGTGGGCGACCAGCTTTTGTGGGGTGCGGCCGAGCCGCTGCGCCGCATGTTGCGCATTGTGTTGGGCAATTTGGATTAAACGTTGCAGACAATGGAAAGCCGCCTTCGGGCGGCTTTTTATGTGCGCTTTTATGACACAAACCGGCAAGGATGAGCAGTTATAAACAGTTTTTTAGATAAAGAGAATAGGGAAAAATTTTATTTTTATTTGATATAGATTACAATGCAAGGTTTGCAAAGTTTGGATAATACCAATCCAAAAAAATAACCTAACTTCGTTGTCTCGCCTTGCCGTACTAGTTGTACTGTCTGCGGCTCGCCGCCTTGTTAGCTTACTTTTTTGAATTGATATAAGGCTGGTAATACGCGTTTATCCGATATTTTTAAATAATAAGGTCATGCCATATTCCTAAATTAGGCATGGCATTTTTTATGTTTGACTCAAGAGAATGATATGTTTTTAGACTATCTGGCACTTTTCTTTCTGGTTTTTGCGAGCCTAGCGATTTTTTATGGTGTGATCGCCATTCACGATATTCCTTATGAGATCGCCAAAAAACGCAACCATCCGCATTTGGAAGCCATTCATTATGCCGGCTGGGTGAGTTTGTTTACTCTGCATGTGATTTGGCCTTTTCTGTGGATTTGGGCCACGCTTTGGCATAAGGAAAACGGCTGGGGCAACGGCAACCACCAAAAAGAGAGCCAATCCATGCAAAAGCTGGGCGCGCTGGCCGACCAAGTGCCCGAATTAAAGGAAAGCACCCGCAAGCTCGAAGCCGAAGTGGCTCGTTTAAACCAAGAGCTGCAAGCGCTTTCCACCCGACTTCACGCTCAATCTGAGATTAACAACAGCAACAGCACACAAGAGCAGAAAAACGAAGGAAGCATATAATGGAATTAATGATTTTAGTGATTTATGCCTCTGTTTGCGTGGGCATTTTCAAGCTGTTTAAAATCCCGCTCACCAAATGGAGCGTGCCCACGGCGATTTTGGGCGGCGTGGTGTTGCTGCTGTCGATGCTGTTGTTTATGAACTACAATCATCCGCACACCAAGCTCACCACGCAATATTATGTCATCACCCCGGTGTTGGCCGATTTGCGCGGGCGGATTATCGAGGTTACGCCCACTCGTGCCGACCAATTGATTAAAAAAGGTGAAGTTTTATTCAAAATCGACCCCGAGCCTTTTCAGGCGGCTGTGGATATGCGCAAGGCCGAGCTGGCGGCTGCCGATCAAGGGCTGGCTTCGCTGAGCGCCGACTTGAGCGCGGCCAAGTCTTCTTTGGAAGAAGCCCGTGTGCGCTTGAAACAAAGAGGCCAAGAATACGAGCGCTACCGCGCCCTCTCCGGCACCGGTGCGGTAACGCAGTCGGATGTTGATATTGCCAACCGAGAATACTTGGCTGCCAAGGCCAATGTGGAAGCCAGCACCGCCAATGTGCAAAAAGCCCAAAGCAGCTACGGCTCTGCTATTAACGGCGTGCACACCAGCGTGGCCGCCAAAGAAGCCGCATTGCGCCAAGCACAGTTTGAGCTCGATTCCACCGTTGTGCGCGCGCCTACCGATGGCTATATCACGCAAAACTTCTTAAAAGAAGGCATGATGACCAGCACCTTGCCGCTGCGCCCGCTGATGACGTTTGTGCACCAGCAAGACAGAATGTATGTGGCTGCCTTCCGCCAAAATTCCCTGCTGCGTCTCAAAGCGGGCGATGAAGCGGAGCTGATTTTCCCGGCCATTCCGGGCAAAGTGTTTAAAGCGGAAGTGGTGGGCGTGTTGCCGACCATAGGCGAGCACGAAGTGCAGCCCAATGGCATTTTATACACGCAGAAATTTATTGACAGCTCGGCGCGCACCATGGTGCAGCTCAAGCTGAAAGAAGATGTTTCTGCTTATCACCTGCCTTTCGGCACCACGGCAGAAGCAGCGGTTTATACCGAGCATGCCCATCATTTGGCCATGATGCGCAAGATTTTGCTGCGGATGAACAGCTGGAAAAATTACCTTTATTTGGATCATTAAGTAAGATTGATGTGCAAACTTGAGGCCGTCTGAAAAGCATTCAGACGGCCTCAAGTTTTATACAAGCGTAGGCATTCATGCGTACGATGACGCCGCAAAAAACGTAGCAAACGTAGGTACGATTAGCTTTGTCAAAACAAAGCGTAATCGTACGCATGGTGCACACACATAACGCACAACAGGCCGTCTGAAACCCTTCAGACGGCCTGTTGTGCGCATTGCTTGCCTTCAGCGCAATAAAGCTGCGGCACCGGCGTTGGCCACATCTTCGTCTTCATCCACCGAACCGCCGCTCACGCCCACGCTGCCGACGATGGTGCCTTTTTTATCCAACAGCAACACACCGCCGGCGAAAATCACCAAGCCGCCGTTGGTGGCTTCAATGCCGTAGAGCGGCCGGCCGGGCTGGGCGGCCTTGCCCAGGGCGCGGGTGGACATATTGAAATAGCGGGCGGTGCGGGCTTTGCGCTCGGCAATGTCGATGCTGCCCAAAAAGGCATCGTCCATGCGGGCGAAGGCTTTCAGGTTGCCGCCGGCATCCACTACGGCGATATTCATCGGCACTTTGATGGCTTCGGCCTTGGCTTGCGCCGAGCGCACCACGGCTTGCGCTTGCGCCAGCGTGATGTCGCCGGGCAGGGTTTTGACAGGGCTCGCAGCGAAGGCGGGTGCGGCGAGGACGAGCAGCAGGGCGGCGGTTGGGATAAGTTTCATTTCTATCTCCTTGAAATTAAAAAATTATTGTTCTTTAATTAAGCACTATTTTTGCTTGTGGGTCAATGACAATATAGGCAAAGTAAACAGGCCGTCTGAACACAATGTTTCAGACGGCCTGTTTGAATGCTGCCGAATTGTGCAAGCTTCAGCCTTTAAACACCGGCACTTTTTCCAGTTGGCTCAATATCTGCGCGGCAATGTTGATGAGGCCGAAGGCAAACACCCACACCACCAGCCATAAGCCGCCATACACGCGATAGCCGTGGCTTTGCGGAAATTTTTTGCGTGCTTTATAGAGCAGCATGGCCGGGGTGAGCGCGGTCCATACGGCGGCGGCCAAGCCCACGTAGCCGATGGCGGTCACAAAGCCGGTGGGGAAAAGCAGGCAGGCCACGAGCGGCGGCAGAAAGGTGAGCGCGGCGGTTTTGCTGCGTCCGGTGGTGGAATCGTCCCATTTAAACACATCGGCCAGATAGTCGAACAAGCCCAGCGTCACGCCTAAAAACGAAGTGGCAATCGCCAAATAGGCAAAAAACGACAACACCGTGGCCATGCTGCCGGTGGGCACGAAAGCCGACAGACTCTCAATCAACACAGAAACCTGCCCCTCGGCCGCAATCACCGGCGCAAACGCGTGGCGCGGCAGGTTGCCTTGAATCGCCAGCTGCCACAGCACATAAATCACCAGCGCCATCAGCGTGCCTACCCACAGCGCGCGCGCCACTTTGGGCGCATCGCCGTTGAAATATTTCAGCAGACTGGATACATTGCCGTGAAAGCCGAATGAAGCCAAACACACCGGCAGCGCCGCGGCCAGATAAATCCAATAACGTGTGCCCTCGGCGGCTTGTGTGTCCAACAACACCGGCAGCTGCACATGCGTGAGCAGGCCGCCGGTGGCCCAGAAAAAGCTGATAATCATGCCGCCGATTAAAATACTGGTGAGTCGGTCGACCAAGCGGGTGGACGCCCACACGCAAAATGCCAGCACCACAAAAAACACCAATTGCCCGGCCGGCAACCCCACTTCGCTGCCGAGCAGATTGCCCAATCCTTTAGCGGTGAGATCGCCGCCCACGAAAATATAGGCATAAGTGAGCAAATAAAGCACAAACGCCACCGCAATGCCGTTGACGATATTCCAGCCTTGGCCGAGCAAATCTTTCACTAAGGTGTCGAAGCTCGCACCGTGCGGATAATGGGTATTGACCTCCAGCAGCATCAGGCCGCCGGAGAGCATGGAAAACCAAGTGTAGAGCAGCACTGCCAGCGAGCCGGCAAACCACACGCCCGAAGTGGCGGTGGGGTTGGCAAACATGCCGGCACCAATCACGGTGCCGGCGATAATCAGCGCGCCGCCCAAAAGCGACGGGGTTTTGGCAGACATACACATCTTTCTTTTCAGGCAGCATAAAACACAGGCCGTCTGAAACAAATGGTTTACAAAACTTAAAGAAAGCATTATGCCGAAAAACAACCCGATTGTAACGTTTAAATGTGAAAGGCCGTCTGAATATTGGGTTTCAGACGGCCTGCTTGGTAAATTTGAAGGGCAATGTGTTTATAGATACGGCAACTAATTATTGAATATTCAGATCCTCTTGCCCGCAGCAGAAACCTGTTCCCTCTCCCGTGGGAGAGGGCTAGGGAGAGGGCAACAAGCCAAAGGCTTGTTTGCCGGCATCTGAAAATGTTCAATATTTAATTGCCGAATCAATAGTTAAACCTAAAAACAAGCTGAAGCGTTCTTTGTTTTGCCGTGTTGTTTATGCGGTGTGCTGTTTGCAGCCTTTGCTTGCTTGTTTTTGAGGTTGGGTGCGATGTCGATAGGCCGTCTGAAAATCCGTTTCTGTTTCAGACGGCCTGCTGGAAATGTCGGCTATAATGCACGCATGATTTACCACCATATCGCCCTCAATGTGCCGCTGGCCGGCGGCCTGCTCACTTATGCCCACCCCGAAGCCTTAAGCGCCGGCACGCGGGTGGCGGTGCGCTTTGTCAACAAAACCGTGGCCGGCATTGTGTGGCAGAGCGGCATTACACCCGATATCGACCCCGCCAAAATCCTGCCGCTGCAAGCCGTGTTTGCCGATGAGCCGCCGTTGCCCGAAGCCTGGCGGCGGCTGTTGGCTTTTGCCGCCCGCTATTATCATTATCCGCTCGGCCAAGCGGTGGCCGCGGCGCTGCCGCAGGGTTTGCGCGAAGCCCGCCCCGTTGCGCTGCCCGAGCCGCCCTTATTTTACAGTTTAACCGAAGCAGGCCGTCTGAACGCACCGCCAGAGCGCCACCGCAAACAATATGCGTTGTGGCAGGCGCTGTGCGGCGGCAGCCTGAGCATGGCCGCGCTCAAAAAAATCAACCCGCAAGCGCCCAAGCTTATCGGGCAATGGCAGGCGCAAGCGTGGATAAACGCAGATGCCGCCGCCTTGCCGGTGTTGAGGCCGTCTGAACACATTTTAAATGAGCAGCAGCAGGCCGCATCAGCGCACATTCAGGCCGCATTCGGGCGCTTTCAGCCGTTTTTGCTCTACGGCATCACCGGCAGCGGCAAAACCGAAGTGTATTTCGATGCCGTGGCCAAGGTGCTGGCCGAGGGGCGGCAGGTGCTTTTTTTGCTGCCCGAAATCAACCTCACGCCGCAGCTGCTCAAGCGCGTGCAGGCGCGTTTTGCCGATGTGCCCACCGCCGTGCTGCACAGCCAAACCGCCGCCGGTGCACGCACGCAGGATTATCTGCGCGCCATGCTCGGCCAGGCAAAATTGATTATCGGCACGCGGCTGGCCGTGTTTACGCCGCTGGCCGATGTGGGGCTGATTGTAGTGGATGAAGAGCACGACGGCTCGTTCAAGCAGGAAAACGAATTGCGCTACCAAGCCCGCGATTTGGCCGTGTGGCGCGCGCAGCAGGCCGCTTGCCCGATTGTGCTGGGCAGCGCCACGCCCAGCCTCGAGAGCTGGCACAAAGCGCAAAGCGGCGCTTATACCCTGCTCGAATTGGGCGCGCGCGCCCGCGCCGCCGCCGCGCTGCCGCAAGTGGATGTGCTGGATGTGCGCCGCCTGCCGCTCGATAACGGCTTTTCCGAGCCGGCGCTGAAATTATTGCAAGACAATTTCAAGCAGGGCGGCATGTCGCTGGTGTATCTCAATCGGCGCGGCTTTTCGCCCGCGCTTTTTTGCAGCGACTGCGGCCACACTTTCGGCTGCCCGCGCTGCTCGGCAAAAATGGTGCTGCACCGGCGCGCGCGGCAATTGCGCTGCCATCATTGCGACTACCGCCAAGCCGTGCCTTATAAATGCCCCGATTGTGGCAATCAGGATTTAACCGCTGTGGGGCAGGGCACGCAGCGTGTGGAAGAAACCTTGCGCACCATGCTGCCGAAGGCGCGTATCGAGCGCGTGGATCGCGACAGCACCGCGCATAAAAACGATTGGGCGGCTTTGTATCAACGCATCGGCGCCGATGAAATCGATATTTTGGTGGGCACGCAAATGCTGGCCAAAGGCCACGATTTTGCGCGGCTCAATCTGGTGGTGGTGCTCAATGCCGACGGCAGCCTTTATAGCGCCGATTTCCGTGCGCCGGAGCGGCTGTTTGCTGAATTGATGCAGGTGTCCGGCCGTGCCGGCCGCGCCGATGCGCCGGGCAGGGTGTTGATACAAACCCAGCTGCCCGATCATGGCGTGTTTGCCGCCATCAAAGCGCAGGATTACCGCCGCTTTGCCGATGCCGAGCTGGCCGAGCGCCGCCTTTTCGGCCTGCCGCCTTTCGGTTTTCAGGCGGCCATACGCGCCGATGCCCTCGATATCCGCGCCGCCATGCAGTTTTTGCAGGAAATAAAAGAAAGCGTGGCCGCGCAATTGCCCGAAAGCGTGGTGCAAATGGGCCCTGCGCCCATGTTGATGGTGCGTCTGGCCGAGCGCGAGCGCGCACAATTATTTTTGGAAGCGCCTTCGCGCAAAGATCTGCACCATGCGCTCGCCTTGTGGGGGCAGGCGCTGGCGCAGGCGCGCGCGCATAAAATCAGATGGTCGGTGGATGTGGATCCGCAAGAGGTTTAGCGGCGGGCTGGGCGTCCTGACAATTCGTTTATGAGGAGGATTTTGTTCCTGAAAATGCAGATGCAAGGCAAAAAACGCAGCAAGGTTGGACACCTTGCGAGGCTTTTTAACGCGGCAGATGCGTTTTCAGGGGCGAAATACACCCGTAAATCGAGTTGTCAGGACGTCCTGGGGTAATAGAGAGGCTGTCTGATGCCCATCCTAAAAAATTAACCTTGCCCAATAAATAAAAGCCGTTCGACCGCACCATCTGCGTAGATTGGGTTGATCAACCCAGCGTTTCAGACGGCTTGTGGATTTGTTGGGTTTACAATCCAATCTACCCGCTAAAAAATAATATACAAACAGGCAACTCGTAGATTGGGTTGATAAATCCAACGTTTCAGACGGCTTGTAGATTTGTTGGGTTTACAACCCAACCTACCTATTTGGTATGGCTTGTCGTTTGGTAAGCTTATTTTTTGAATGGATATTATTTTTGTATCAGTTTTCTTTGATTTCACCACAGAAAGGCCGTCTGAAAAGTTTTCAGACGGCCTTTGCAAAAGCCATAAAAAAAGGCTGCCGAAGCAGCCTTTTTGAGCAAATGTTTGCCGATTAGCGTTTGAACATATTGCCGAATTTTTGGTTGAACTTGTCCACGCGGCCGGTGCTGTCAACGATTTTTTGTTGGCCGGTGTAAAACGGATGGCATTCAGAGCACACCTCGATGGTGAACGTTTCTTTTTCCATCGCAGATTTGGTGGTGAATTTGTTGCCGCAAGAGCAAGTTACGGTGATTTCGTGGTAGTTGGGGTGAATACCTTGTTTCATGATGTTTCCTTTCGGTTAGCGGGCACAGGGGTTTTGCCTGTGCTTCAAAGGCCTAGTGCTTAGGCAAGCTGGCTATTTTGCCAAAAAAAGGTTGTGCTGTCAAGCGTGTAAGCTTTTCAGGCTGCCGGCTTTCAGACGGCCTGTTGCTAGGGTCTGTTCACATTGTGATGAAGTGTGAACAGACCCTAGGCTCAGCCGCGCCGCCAGGTGGTGCCGCCTGCGCCGTCTTCGAGAATGATGTTTTCGGCGTTGAGCACATCGCGGATGCGGTCGGATTCGGCCCAGTTTTTATCGGCGCGCGCTTGTTTGCGCTGCTCGATTAAGGCATCGATTGCTGCGTTGGTGAGGCCGTCTGAAGCCGCGCTGCCTTGCAGAAATTCAGCCGGATCGCGTTGCAGCAGGCCGATGATGCCGGCCAGCGTTTTGAGGCAGCCGGCCAGATGGGCATCGCCGGTTTTGTTGACTTCGAGCGCCAATTCAAACAACACGGCCACGGCTTCGACGGTGCCGAAATCATCGTTCATGGCGGCGAAGAAGCGGCGGGTGTAATCGTTGGCATCGTTGCTTAAATCAAATTCGGCCGGCGGGGTGTTTTTCAGGGCGGTGTAGAGGCGGGTGAGTGCGCCTTTGGCATCATCCAAATGCGCATCGGAATAATTGAGCGGGCTGCGGTAATGCGCGCGCAGAATAAAGAAGCGCACCACTTCGGCATCGTATTTCTGCAACACTTCGCGGATGGTGAAGAAATTGCCCAGCGATTTGGACATTTTTTCGTTGTCCACGCGGATAAAGCCGTTGTGCAGCCAATATTTCACATGGCTGTCAATCAGCTTGCCGTTTACCTCGTGCGTGTGGCAATGCCCTTGCGCGCCGCAGCTTTGCGCGATTTCGTTTTCATGGTGCGGAAACTGCAAATCGGCGCCGCCGCCGTGGATATCGAAGGTGTCGCCGAATAATTGTTCGCCCATGGCCGAGCATTCGATGTGCCAGCCGGGGCGGCCGTTGCCCCACGGGCTGGGCCAGAAATCGGCTTCATTGGGCTTGGCCGCTTTCCAGAGCACGAAATCGAGCGGGTCGCGCTTAAATGAATCCACTTCCACGCGCTCGCCCGCGCGCAAATCATCCAGCGATTTGCCCGATAATTGGCCATAGGCGGGAAATTCGCGCACGGCGTAATACACATCGCCGTTTTCAGCCGCATAAGCTTTGCCGTTGGCAATCAGCCGCTCAATCATGGCAATCATCTGCGCCACATGTTCGGTGGCTTTGGGCTCGACATCGGGGCGGATCACGCCCAGCGCATCGGCGTCTTCATGCATGGCGGCAATAAAACGCGTGGTCAATTCGCCGATGGTTTCGCCGTTTTCAGCGGCGCGGGCGATGATTTTGTCGTCGATATCGGTGATGTTGCGCACATAAGTGAGCGGATGGCCGCTTTGGCGCAGCCAGCGGGCAATCATGTCAAACACCACCATCACGCGGGCGTGGCCGAGGTGGCAATAATCGTAAACCGTCATGCCGCACACATACATGCGCACGTTTTCGGGGTTGAGCGGAACGAAGGTTTCTTTTTGGCGGGTGAGGGTGTTGTAAACGGTTAGCGACATCGTGTTTTCATTTCATCGGGGTTGTGCGGGAGGCCGTCTGAAACGTTTCAGACGGCCTGATTCAATTATTTTATCAAGCGCCATTGTTGGTTTTCACGCATCAGGCGCACTTTGCCGTCGCGCGAGGCATAACCGCCTTTCACCGCTTCGAGCAAGGTGTTTTGCGGCACATCGGCGGCGAAGATTTCGGCTTGGGCTTTGTCTTCGGAAAAAATCACATACACGGCCAATGTGGAGTTGGCGGGGTCGTCAAGCTTCAAATCTGCTGCTTGCCACGCTTGCACGCATGTTTGTTTGAGTGCAGACCAGCTGTAGCCGGCGGAGCCGATGCAGCCGTGGGCATCGCGGTCGCCGCCAAGTGTGGGTTCAGACGGCGCAGCACAAGCGCTAAGCGCGGTGGCGGCGATGAAGGCGGCGAGGGCGGTTTTCATTTCAGACGGCCTTTCTTGTCGGTTGTGCCGAATCCGGCAAATGCGTGCGGTTGCAGACGGCCTTATTCGGCTTTAAACACGGAAGTGTCGGTTTTCACTTCATCGGCCGGCACAGCGGTTTGTGCGGCTTTAGCGGCGGCATCGGCTTCGGCGGTGAGGCGTTTTTTCTCGGTGAGGTATTGGCTGATTTGCTGCACCAAAGCTTGCGTGCCTTGGTGGGCGAGCGCGCTGATTTTAAACACGCGCGGGGTGATCATGTCGAATTCGAAGCGGTCGTCGGGGGCGGGATAATCCCAGCCGATGGCTTCGAGAAAGGCCGCCGCGCGCGCTTGGGCTTCTTCTTCGCTGAGCATATCGAGCTTGTTGAGCACGAGCCAGCGCGGTTTGTCAAACAGCTCTTCATCGTATTTGCGCAATTCGTGCACAATCGCCAAGGCTTCGTCGGCGGGGCTCACGGCTTCGTCAAACGGGGCCAAATCCACCACGTGCAACAGCAGGCCGGTGCGCGAGAGGTGTTTTAAAAAGCGGTGGCCGAGGCCGGCGCCTTCTGCTGCGCCTTCGATGAGGCCGGGAATGTCGGCCATCACGAAGCTGTGGTTTTCATCCATGCGCACCACGCCGAGGTTGGGGTGCAGGGTGGTGAAGGGGTAATTGGCGATTTTGGGGCGCGCGGCAGACACGGCGCTAATCAGGGTGGATTTGCCGGCATTGGGCATGCCGAGCAGGCCGACATCGGCCAGCACTTTCAATTCGAGCTGCAAGGCGCGTGTTTCGCCCTCTTCGCCGGGTGTGGCGTGTTTGGGTGCGCGGTTGACCGAGGATTTGAAATGGATGTTGCCCATGCCGCCTCTGCCGCCTTTGGCTAGGCACACGCGCTGGCCGTGGGCGGTGAGGTCGGCCACGGTTTCTTCGGTGTCGATATCGCGGATCAGCGTGCCCACGGGCATGTGCAATTCGATGTCGTCGGCACCTTTGCCGTAGCGGTCGCCGCCGTGGCCTTTTTCGCCGTTTTTGGCTTGATAGCGCTTCACGAAACGGTATTCCACCAAGGTGTTGATGTTTTCGTCGGCCACGGCCCACACGCTGCCGCCTTTGCCGCCGTCGCCGCCGTCGGGGCCGCCGCGGGGCACGAATTTTTCACGGCGGAAGCTCACGGCACCGTTGCCGCCTTTGCCCGCCACCACTTCGATTTTGGCTTCGTCGATAAATTTCATAGTGTTCTCAAATAGGGTTCAGACGGCATATGCTTGGCAGGCCGTCTGAAAAAAATAATGGGATATTCAAGATTATAAAGGATATGTCAAGAGGCCGTCTGAAAACTTGCGCCGTTTGCTGCGGGCAATAAAAACCCATGCGCAATATATCGGCATGGGCTGGGTTTAGCGGATTTCTACCACAAAATAAGATTTGAGCTTTTCATACACATCGTCGGTCACGTTGATGCAGCCGTGGGTGATGTAGCGGTCGGCCGCGTTGGGCGAGGCGATGCGCTCGAGCCGGCGCTCTTCGGGCTTGAGCGTCCACACGCGGTGGATGGCGTAGAGGTATTTTGCATCTTCTTTAAAGCTCATCACATCGCCGCCGTAGCCGCGCCGGTCGGTTTTGACGATGTTGAGGTCGAACGTGCCTTTGGGGGTGTCTTTGCCGACCAGCACGGGATAACAGCGCTCTTCTAGGCACAATTCGGCTTTTTTGGTGTCGACCACCGCTTTGCGCTTGCGCGGATCAGCGCCAAAAGCCTGAGCGCAAAGGCTCAGGCTGATCAGGGTAATCCAAAGGGTTTTGCCGCTGTGCATTATTGGCGGATGGGCTTGGGCGAGGCCACCACTTCGCGGATAATCACTTCGCGTTGCGGCTCTTGCGGACGCGGGGCGCAGCCTTCGGGCAGCCAATGGAAGGTTTGGGCGTTCATGTGTTTGTCAAACAGGATTTTGTATTGACAGGTTTTGATTTCGCCGGCTTCACGATAGTGAAACACATAATTCCATTCGCGCACGCCATAGAGGCCTTCGTTGAAATGCGGGCGGCCGATCAATTCGTAGATTTGATCTTTGTTCATACCCGCTTCGATGGTGCGCACGTTGTCCCAGTTGGGCCATGAGCCGTTTTGGGTGCCGCTGTGGCGCAAAGTGGTTTTTTCAGCATCAGGCCAGATGGGGTTGTCGGTGGTGCCCTCTTTGGTCACTTTGCTCAAATTGCCGCAGGCAGCCAAGGCCAGCGCCGCCACAAGCGGCAGCATAATTTTTGATGGTTTCATATGTGCTTGTCCTTATTGATATTGATGAGTTGCGGGATGGTGCGGCCGTCTGAAGCTTTCAGACGGCCTTATCGGGCGTTTACCACTGATAGCCTACGCTGCCGCCCCAGTTGATGTTTTTCTGGGTGTCGATGCCCAAGCCGACTTTGGTGGACCATTTGTTGTTGTCGGAATTGGTGGCATAGCCCAAAGCCAGTGCCTGCTCGCCACGGTAGCCACCCACTGCGGCGGAAACCATGCTTTTGCCCGCTTCGTTGGGGCGTTGCAAGAAGGCAATGGCGGTGGCACCTGCAATACCGGCGCGCAAGTCTTTGTCCATATCATCAATGCGGTTATTGATGTTGTTGATTTGGGTGGAGTTGTTGTCGATTTGGTTGGCTACTTGGTAAAGCTGGCTGCCGTTGATAGCATCGGTGCTGGTCGATGTGATGCGGCCGGCAGCCACGTTGGTGATGGTGCGCTCGGCGCCGGTGTCGCCCACGCTCACGGTGCCCACAGGTGCGGCGCCGGCAAAGCCGCCGTAGGTGATGCCGTTAACGGTGGCTGAAGAGGTGCCCACTGCGGCGGCTGTGGCAGAGTTGGCGCCCAAGGCTACGGAATTTTCGTCTGTGGCTTTGGCGTTACGGCCGATGGCAACCGATTGGTTGCTGGCGGCGCTCGATTGTGCGCCGATGGCAACGCTGGCATCACCTGCGGCATTGGAATATTCACCAAAGGCAGAAGAATATTTTCCGCCGGCATTGGCTTCCGAACCAACAGCCGTGCTGGCAGTGCCGCTGGCAGTCGCCTTGTTGCCGAGGGCGGTGGCATAAGTGGCGCTGGCGGTTGAATTATAACCATAAGCGGAAGATGAAATTGCTGTGGCTTGCGCCTTGGCACCCACGCCTGTGGCAGAGGTTGCAGTAGCTTGTGCTTCGGTGCCGATGGCGGTTGCCGAGCCGGCCGTAGCAGAAGCACCGGAGCCGGAGGCCAATGATCTGATGCCGCTGGCTGTCGAGCCTGCGCCAATTGCTGAAGATAAATTACCGGAAGCGGCTGCGCCAGAACCTATGGCTGTGCTTTGCCCGCCGGTGGCTTTTGATTTACGACCGATAGCGGTGTCGGCATTGGCTGAAGCAGCTGATTCCTCGCCGAGTGCGATTGCAGCTGAACCGGTTGCGTCGGCGGATGCGCCAATGGCCACAGCGGATTCTGCGCCGGCATTGGCACGAGAGCCTACGGCGGTGGAAGCCAAGCCGCTGGCTTTTGTCCAAGTGCCGATGGAGGTGGCATAGCTGCCGCTTGCACCGCTGCCGTCCTGATTGTCACGGCTTGCGCCAAGATCGTTGATGCCGACGTAATCAGCAGCAATGGCCGGCAGTGAAAAAGAAGCCAAGCCGGCCAACGCTAATGCGGTGGCGATTTGGCGGCCGGCGGAAACCGGCGCGGGGTGGATATGTTTGTGCTGACTCATGATAAGCTCCTTGGGATTTGATAATCAAATTGGATAAAGTCTGAGCCCGATAATGTTTTATTTAGTATGATATGTAATTATAATTTATGTATCATTAATGTTGTTTTTAGTTACTTCAGCAGGGCGTTAGCCGTGTTGTAAGTTCATCATAATGTCAAAAAATTTACATTGCAAATGAATATTAAATAAACTTAAAGAATATAATTTATTGTTTATATAGTGAATATTTTTATCGTTTTAATTGAATGGCATTAAGTTCCAATATTTTACGATATTTAAAATTTTATATGATATTTTAATAAATAAATCGAATTTATTAGAATTTGTTTATATTTAAACAAAAAAACCGCCATTTTGTGGCGGTGAGTATAGCGGGGCGGTGGTGCGTGCCGGAGTGTGGTAAACAAGCTAAAGCAAACTGAATGAAGTATCACCTATGGATTGAATCACCCACATGCCGTTTTGATGGTGCAGGCGGCTCACCGAAGCGTTGGGCACGCTTTGATAGAGGATGCTTTGCGCATCAATCATTTTTAAAATGGTGGTGATGGCGATGCCGTGCGACACCAACAGCGCGCGCCCGTTGTGCGGTGTGCGTGCGATTAATTCATCCAAGCCTTGTTGCAGGCGGGCGCTGAATTGGGCTTCGGTTTCGGCCAGCCCCAAAGGGTCGAGCGCGTGCACACTCTCGGCAATCAGGTTGCGCTCGCCGTGGCGGTAGGCGGCGAGCCAGTTTTCGGTGCTGGGCAGGCCGCGATAAGCGGTGATTTTATCGTGCACAATGTGTGTTAACTCGCCTTCAAAGCCGCCGAAGCAATATTCGCGCAAATCGGGCAATGAAACCAGCGGCAGGCCGGCTTGGCCGCTGTGGTTTAAAATCAGCCGGGCGGTGTCGACGGCGCGCGGGCTGGTGCTGCTGAAAGCGGCATCGAAGGTGATGCGCTGCTGCTCAAGCCCGCGGCCGAGGTTTTCCGCCACTTGGCAGCCTTCGGGCGTGAGTGGCGAATCGCTCCAGCCTTGCAGCCGGCCGGTGGTGTTGAACACGGTTTTGCCGTGGCGCACTAAATAAAGTTCGAGTGTTTTCATGGTTGATAAACCTGATAAGTTTTAAGAAAGCGTAGTTTTAAGAAAGAGTAGGATGAGGCCGTCTGAAACGATGCGGCTTTTCAGACGGCCTGCGGTGCGGCGTGCGCTTATTATATACGCTTGCGCAGCGTTTGCCGGTTTGCGCCTCCGGCTATTGCAAAAGCGGCCGTTTATCCCCATATCGGCGCAATAATATTAATGGCAGGATTTAATCCATGCAGCCGGTTAAAATGTATAGCGGCCCGTTTTGCCCTTATTGCACCATGGCCAAGCAGTTTTTGAAATCTCAGGGCGTGACTGAAATCGAAGAAATCCGGGTGGATAAAAATCCGCAGGATTACGCCCAAATGCAGGCGCTTAGCGGCCAACGCAGCGTGCCGCAGATTTTTATCGGACAAACCCATGTGGGCGGCTTCACCGATTTGTATGCCCTGCACCGAGCGGGCGGGCTGGCCTCGCTTTTGGCGGGCGATTGATGCCATAATGTGAAATGAATGTTGTTCCCTTTTGCTGTGTTGACGCAGCCTAACTTTTAAACAGGAAGAAATTTTATGAGCGAAGAATTGCAACCCGTGTTCAGCATCGAGAAGCTGTATGTGAAAGATATGTCGTTGGAAGTGCCACATGCGCCGAAGATTTTTCTGGAGCAGGGCGAGCCGGAAGTAGATATGCGCGTGTCTACCGAGAGCACCAAACTGGAAGACGAATTTTATGAAGTGTCGGTTACCGTAACCGTAACCGCCAAGCTCGAAGACGGCCGCGTGATGTTTTTAAACGAAGTGGCCCAAGGCGGCATTTTCCGTTTGGCCCATATTCCGGAAGAAGACATGCAGCTTTTGCTGGCTGTGGCCTGCCCGAATATTTTGTTCCCTTATGCGCGTGAAGCCGTGTCGGCCACCATCACCCGCGCAGGCTTCCCGCCGGTGCTGTTGGCGCCGATTAATTTCGAAGCCATGTATCAGCAAAGCGTGACCGAAGGCAACGCTTAATCTTGTATGAAAGTTGTGGCAACAGGCCGTCTGAACGTTTCAGACGGCCTGTTTGTTTTTGAGCCAAAATATTGCCGCGTGATGAAATGTGAGCAGACCCTGGCGATAAAGCATTGGTAAGGCCGGCCGAAAGGTGTAAAATACGCCCCGTTTCCAACTCAAGCCCTGCACCGCGCAGGCACGCATCATGGACCTTCCCAGTTCATTAACCTTACCGATTTCATCCACACACGGCCACGCCGTCTGATCCCGCCGGATATTGCGCCCGCAATCAGGCGGGCGGAGTATTTATGAGCACCCAAGCAGAATCTGTTACCCAAAGCGATGTCGACCGCCTGCCGCTCGATATCGAACGCATCCACGAGCTGGCCGAAGCGCTGCTGCCCGTGTCCGAGCAGATCGACGCCGATTTGCCGGTGGAAGATCGCAAGCTCAATGCCAAGCTGGTTGAGCTGATTGCCATTTTGCACGAATTGCACCCGGCCGACGTGGCCGGCCTGCTCGAATCGCTGCCACAGAAAGAGCGCGCGCTGGTGTGGCATTTGGCCGCGCCCGAAGAAGACGGCGAAGTGCTGCTGGAAGTGTCGGACGCGGTGCGCGAAACCCTGATTGAAACCATGGACCAGCAAGAATTGCTGGCCGCGGTGGATGATTTGGATGCCGACGAATTGGCCGAATTGGCCGCCGATTTGCCGCACGAAGTGGTGTATGAAGCGCTGAAAACCCGCGATGAAGAAGAGCGCGCGCAAGTGGCGGCGGCGATGTCGTTTGAAGACGGCCAAGTGGGCGCGATTATGGATTTCGAATTGGTGAGCATCCGCGCCGATGTGGCTTGCGAAGTGGTGCTGCGCTATCTGCGCCGCTTCGAGAGCCTGCCCGACCACACCGACAAAATTTTCGTGGTAGACGATAACGATGTGCTCAAAGGCGTGCTGCCCGTGCGCAAGCTGCTGGTGGCCGACCCCGAAGAGCGGGTGGAGAATGTGATGGCCACCGATGTGGTGCGCTTTCGCCCCGAAGACGATGTGGAAGAAGCCGCGCTGGCGTTTGAGCGCTACGACTTGGTTACCGCGCCAGTGGTCGATGCCAATAAAAAGCTGATCGGCCGCATCACCATTGATGAAATGGTGGACGTAATCCGCGAAGAATCCGAAGCCGATATGTTGAACATGGCCGGCTTGCAGGAAGAAGAAGATTTGTTTGCGCCGATTTGGGATTCGGTGAAAAACCGCTGGATGTGGTTGGCGATTAATTTGTGCACCGCCTTTATCGCCAGCCGCGTGATCGGCGCTTTTGAAGGCTCGATTGCCAAAATCGTGGCGCTGGCCGCCTTAATGCCGATTGTGGCCGGCATCGGCGGCAATTCGGGCAACCAAACCATCACCATGATTGTGCGCGCTATGGCCATGGGGCAGCTTTCCGGCTCGCAAGCGCGGCGGCTGCTGAAAAAAGAAGTGGGCGTGGCGCTGGTAAACGGCTTGATTTGGGGCAGCGCGATGGGGCTGATTTCATGGCTGCTTTACGACAGCCCCGGCATCGGCTTGGTGATGGTGGCCGCGATGACGCTCAATCTTTTGCTGGCCGCCACCGTGGGCGTGTTGATACCGGTGGCGATGGAAAAAGCCGGCCGCGATCCGGCCTTGGGCAGCTCGGTGCTGATTACCGCGGTAACCGATTCGGGCGGCTTTTTGATTTTTCTGGGGCTGGCAACGATCTTTTTGCTGTAGCGCCGTGGCAGTTGGTTTCTTGCATTTAACTATAGGCCGTCTGAAAAAGATTTACGGTTTTCAGACGGCCTTTTATAGTGAAATGCATCAAAAATGGCTACAAACGGCAGCTTGGCTTGTCAACCCAAGCAAACCAATCTATGTCGGTGCGATTTTCTACTCAGTAGCCATTTTTCTTTAATGCCACTATATAAAAATAAAACAATTATCATAAAATAATCATCGTTTTACACGCTTTGTTTAACCCACCGATAAAGGCCGTCTGAAATGGCAAACACGCTTGAAAACTGGCTGCGCGCCGCGCCGCTGCCGCTGCCGGAAGCGCGCATTTTGTTGCAGCATTGCACCGGCCTGAGCCGCGCCCAGCTGCTCACCCGCGGGCGGGATGCGCTTGACGGGGAAAACGAAGCTGCATTGTCTGCGCTGGTGCAGCGGCGTTTGGCCGGCGAGCCGATGGCTTATATTGTGGGCGTGCGCGAGTTTTACGGCCGCACTTTTATCGTGAATGATGCGGTGCTGATTCCGCGCCCCGAAACCGAGCACTTGGTGGAAGCCACGCTGGCACGATTGCCGCCGCAAGGCCGGCTGTGGGATTTGGGCACGGGCAGCGGCGCGGTGGCGGTAACGGTGGCGCTGGAGCGCCCCGATGCGCATGTGCGTGCTTCCGACATCAGCGCAGATGCGCTGGCGGTGGCCGCTCGAAATGCGGCTTCGTTGGGCGCAAAGCTTGAATTTGCGCAAGGCTCGTGGTTTGCGGTGGACAGGCCGTCTGAAACACAGGTTTACGATGTGGTGGTGTCCAACCCGCCCTATATCGAAGCGGGCGATGTGCATTTGCAGCAAGGCGATTTGCGCTTCGAGCCGCAGCAGGCGCTCACCGATTTTAGCGATGGCTTAAGCTGCCTGCGCGCGCTGGCAGAAGGTGCGCCGCATGTTTTGAAAGCCGGCGGCTGGCTGTTGCTGGAACACGGCTACAATCAGGGTGAAGCTGCGCGCGCGCTGTTGGTGCAGCACGATTTTGTCGAAGTGGCCACGCTGCCCGATTTGGCCGGGCTCGATAGAATCACCTTGGGGCGCAAACCCGCATAATGCAGACGGGCGCGCTTTGGTTTATGATGAGGCCGTCTGAAACTTTTAGGAGCAAACCACATGAAAAAAAGCTTATTGGCGCTTGCTGCCCTTGCATTGCTGGCCGCTTGTGCCGGCAGCGGCACGGGCAACACGCAGATGTATGGTGAAATCAAGGGCGGCGTGGAGAGCAGCCGCACCACCGTGAAATAATTGCATCATCAATGATAAGGCCGTCTGAAAGCAAAGTTTCAGACGGCCTTATCATATGAGCACAAACAAAAAACACAATTGATGGTTTCGAGGCCGTCTGATACCCATTCTAAAAAATAATATACAAACAGGCAGCCCGTAGGTCGGATTCTTGAATCCGACACTTGTTCGTAGAACAAGCCACGCACATCGCTTTGGCCGATGGCCAAACGTCGGATTCAAGAATCCGACCTACGCGGTTGGTGCTATCGAACTGCTTTTATTTTGTAAGGTTATTTTTTGGATTGGTATGAAACTTTGCTTTCAGACGGCCTCGGGCTTATGCGGTTGAAATATGTTTACCGATAAATCTTGCCGCCTTGCTGCACAAATTCCACCGCTTTTTCCTGCATGCCTTTTTGTGCGGCGGCATAATCGCGCACTTCCTGCGTGATTTTCATCGAGCAGAATTTGGGGCCGCACATCGAGCAGAAATGGGCGATTTTTGCGCCTTCGGCGGGCAGGGTTTGGTCGTGGTAGCCCTCGGCGCGTTCGGGATCGAGGCCTAAGCGGAACTGGTCGCGCCAGCGGAATTCAAAGCGTGCTTTGCTCAAAGCGTTATCCCGCAATTGCGCGCCCGGCCAGCCTTTGGCCAAATCGGCGGCATGGGCGGCGATGCGGTAGGTGATGATGCCGGTGCGCACGTCTTCTTTATCGGGCAGGCCCAGATGCTCTTTGGGGGTAACATAGCAGAGCATGGCCGTGCCATACCAGCCGATATTGGCCGCGCCGATGCCGCTGGTGATGTGGTCGTAGCCCGGCGCAATGTCGGTAACGAGCGGGCCCAAAGTGTAAAACGGCGCTTCAAAACAATGTTGCAGCTCTTCGGTCATGTTTTGCTTCACCCGTTGCAGCGGCACATGGCCGGGGCCTTCAATCATCACCTGCACATCGTGCTGCCACGCTTTGGCGGTGAGCTCGCCCAAGGTGTGCAATTCGCCGAATTGCGCTTCATCGTTGGCGTCGGCAATGCAGCCGGGGCGCAGGCCGTCGCCCAGCGAAAACGACACATCATAGGCTTTCATGATTTCGCAAATGTCGTCGAAATGGGTGTAGAGGAAGTTTTCCTGATGGTGCGCCAAGCACCATTTGGCCATAATCGAGCCGCCGCGCGACACAATACCGGTGAGGCGCTCGGCGGTGAGTGGCACATAGCGCAGCAACACGCCGGCATGAATGGTGAAATAATCCACGCCCTGTTCGGCCTGCTCGATTAAAGTGTCGCGAAACAAATCCCAGCTTAAATCTTCGGCCACGCCGCCCACTTTTTCCAGCGCCTGATAAATCGGCACTGTGCCGATGGGCACAGGTGCATTGCGGATAATCCATTCACGCGTTTCGTGAATGTGCGCGCCGGTAGACAAATCCATAATCGTGTCTGCCCCCCAGCGCAGCGACCACACCATTTTTTCCACTTCTTCGGTGAGCGATGAAGTAACCGCCGAGTTGCCCAGATTGCCGTTGATTTTCACGCGGAAATTGCGGCCGATAATCATCGGCTCCAGCTCGGGGTGGTTGATGTTGGCGGGGATAATCGCGCGGCCTGCCGCCACTTCGCTGCGCACGAATTCGGGCGTGATTTGGTCGGGATGGTTGGGAATATTGGCGCCGAAGCTTTGGCCGGCGTGCTGGCGCAGCAGCTTTTCATAGCGCGCATCACGCATCAGCTCATCGAGCTTCATACGCTCGCGCAGCGCCACAAATTCCATTTCCGGCGTGATGATGCCGCGGCGCGCATAATGCATTTGAGTCACGTTTTTGCCGCTTTGGGCACGCAGCGGGCGGGTGATTTGGTTGAAGCGCAGGTGGGCTGTTTGCGGGTCGTGCGCGCGCGCTTGGCCGTATTCGCTCGATAATCCGGCCAATTGCTCGGTGTCGCCGCGCTCGGCAATCCAGGTGCCGCGCACATCGGCGAGGCCTTGCTTGAGGTCGATTTCGGCATTCGGGTCGCCATAAGGGCCGCTGGTGTCGTAAACCGGAATCGGCGGATTGGGCTCGCGGCCTTGTGCAAACACGGTGTCGTCTTGCCGGATTTGCCGCAGCGGCACACGCATGTCGGCGCGGCTGCCGGACAGATAGATTTTGTCGGAATTCGGATAGGCAAATTGAATGCCCAAATCGTGGGAAAGCTGATCGAGCTGCTGCGATTCGGTGGGCTTGGCGGTGGTCATAAAAATGCTCCTGTTTCTCGGGGTGGCAATCGGGAAACAGGAGCGTGGTGTTTGGGTTTCAGACGGCCTTGTGTTTGGTTGCTGCTTGAGGCCGTCTGAAAAAAACTACGCTGAAAACTCCCCACGCAAGTATTATCTTGTTCGGGTGTAAGGGTCACTCTCAGCCGCCGTGTGGCAGCACCCCTGTTTCATGCGCGTTGATTAAAGCACAGATTGCAGCGGGTGGCAATTTGATGGGCGCTTGCAGCTGCTTGGTGTGGACAAGGTTGCGTGATGATGAATGAAGTTGGCAGCAAAAGGCCGTCTGAAACGATTTCAGACGGCCTTTTGCTGCCACTTTTTGCTGCGTAAAGATTACTCTTCGCCGTTTTTGTCGCTGCCTTGGCGGCGTGAGAAATTGATGCCCAATTGCTTGAGCTTGCGGTAAAGGTGGGTGCGCTCCAGCCCCACTTTTTGCGCCACCCGGCTCATGTTTTGGCCTTCTTGGGCGATGTGGTATTCAAAATAGCGCCGTTCCAGCTCTTCGCGCAATTCGCGCAGCGGCATGTTGAAATTGAAGCCGCCCACGATTTCGGTGTTGGTATTGGGGGTGAATTGGCCGAGGATATTGTTGACGGCCTGCTCGCCCACTTCATCGTTGTCGGCGGTGAGCGCCAGGTTTTTCACAATGCTGCGCAATTGGTCGAGATTGCCCGGCCAATCGTATTGGCGCATGATGTTGAGCGCAGCGGTGCTGAATTTTACCAGCGGAATTTTTTGGGTTTCGGCCAGCTCGGTCACGATTTGGTTCACCAAAAACACAATATCGTCGGGCTGGCTGCGCAAAGGCGGAATGCCGACGGTGAAGGCCGCGAGCGTGGCCAAAAGCTTGCCGTCTTGATTGGGATTTTCCGCCAGCTCGGCCAGCGTGCGGCTGCAGGCGCAGATAATGCGTACGTTGTAGCGCTCGGCTTTGGTGAGCAAAAAGCCGATGCCTTGCTGGATATTTTTGCTGTTTTGGGCAATATCGCCCAAATAAAGAATGCCGCCGCCGGCTTTTTGCAGCAAATCGAGCGGAATATCTACGATATGCTCGGTTTTTCCGGGTTCCACCCAAGCGGTGCCGTTTTTGTGGAAATAGCGCGCCACCAATTCGAAAGGCGAGCCGGTTTCGCCGGCGAGCAGCACGGGAGTGTTTTGCTTGGCCGAGCGCTCGAGCGCGCGGTTGAGCTCTTGAATGGCGGGGCTGTTGCCCAGTTTGTCGAGCGAGAGGCCGGATGCGGCCTGCATTTCGCCATATTTGAGGGCGCGGTCTACCGTGGAGAGCAGCTTTTGCAGCGCAATTGGCTTTTCGAGAAAATCGAGCGCGCCGATTTTGGTGGCTTCAACGGCGGTGTCGATGCTGGCATGCCCGCTCATCATCACCACGGGCATATTGAGCTGGCCGTTTTTCGCCCATTCTTTGAGCAGGGTGATGCCGTCGCAATCGGGCATCCAAATATCGAGCAACACCATGGCCGGCCGGGTTTGGTGCCGCAGCTGGCGGGCTTCTTCTGCGTTTTCGGCCAAGGCTACGGTGTAGCCTTCGTCTTGCAGGATTTCCGACAGGAGATCCCGGATACCGATTTCATCGTCTACAATTAAAATATCACTGCTGCGCATAAGTTTCTACCAATCGGGGTAAGGCGATTTTCACACACGCGCCGCCCTGGGCTGAGTTGCTCAGGCTGATGCGGCCGCCGTGTTCTTCTATTATCTTCTTCACCACCGGCAAGCCCAGGCCGGTGCCGGTGGGTTTGTCGGTGACATAAGGCTCAAAGGCGTGATGCAATATGTCTTTACTGAAGGCTTTGCCGTTGTTGGACACCGTCAGCACGACATTTTGCTCGTCAGAGCGGGTTTCGATGTGAACATGTGGTGATGGGTCTTCTTCTGCGGCTTCTGCTGCGTTTTTGAAAATATTATGCAATACCTGGCGCATGGCACCGGTATCGGCAGCAATCCACAACGGTATATTACTTAAATTAGCAGAGAATGTACACGAACTGCCTTCATATAATAAGAGTACTTCTTCTGTTATCTGGTTTAAATCGGTGTTTTCGAGCTTGAGCGCGGGTGAGCGCGCATAGTTGCGGAAGGCTTCTACCATCTCTTTCATTGCCGTTACTTGCTTCACGATGGTGTCGGTGGAGCGGGTGAGCATTTGGGCATCGGCTTCGTTTAATTTGTCATGCAATTTCCATGCCAAACGTTCGGCAGAAAGCTGGATGGGCGTGAGCGGGTTGCGGATTTCATGCGCCAGCCGCTTGGCCACTTCGCCCCAAGCGGCATCTTTTTGCGCACGCACCAAGGCGGTGATGTCGTCAAACACCATCACAATGCCGTTGCCGTTGTCATCGGGCAGCACGGTGGCCTTGGCCAGCAAAATGCGCGATTCGTCGGGCGCAGCATAAGTGAGCTGCACCGGCTTGCCGCTGCCGGCGGTGTCGATAATGGCGGCAAAGGTTTCGGCCAAAATGGCTTGCTGCGGCGATTGGTGCGTCCAGTCATACCAATTGCTGCCGAGCATGTGCGAGAGCGAAGTGCCGAGTATGGCTTCGGCGCTGTGGTTGTAGGTTTTCAGACGGCCTGTGTCGTCTACGGTGATCACGCCGCTGGTGAGGCTTTCCAGCACGCATTCCAGATAATGGCGCGCGGCTTCCTGCTGCACTCTGTTGCGCTCGGCCGCGCTTTGGGCGATGGAGAGCTGCTCGGTCATGTGGTTGAACAAATGGGTGAGGCGGCCTAATTCGTCGTTGCGGAAAATCGGCCGTTTTTGCGAAAAATCACCTTGCGCCACCGCGCGTGCGCCTTCGGCCAGCGATAAAATCGGCTCAACGAAGCGGCGGGCGAAATAAAGCGCCCACACCAAAGCCAGCATAATCGCCAGCAGGGTGGCGGCCAGCAAAGTCACCAGAAAAAAGGTGCGCAGGCCTTGCTGGGCGTAGCTCAATTCGGCGTATTTGGCGCGGGCCGCTTCAATCAGCGAGGCATCTTTGGCCACGTTGGCCGGAATGGGTTGGCGGAAAAACAAGACGGTTTGCTGCGCGTTGTGTTCGGTGAGCATCAGCCAACCTTGTGCATAAAGCACGTTGTTGATGCTTTCGATGCTGCGTGCGGAGCCGGCTTGGCTGAGCAGCTCGCGGGTGTGTTTGTCGGGCTCGGGAGCGGGCAGGCGCTGCGGATTGCGCTCGGCTTCGATGCGGCCGTTGTTCAGATTATAGAGCGCAAGTTGGCTGAATTCGGCGGCGCCGGCGGCTTGCGGCAAGGCGGCGGCCAAATCGTTGCCGAGTGAAGCGGAGCTGATTAATTCGATTTGTATGGCGGTGGCGCGGCGCACCGTGTTGTCGAGCGATAAATTCAGCGCGGATTTACTCAGATTGAGGCTGCGCTCGAGCGCTTCTTGGGTGTCGTTGCCAAACCACGAATCGATGCTGTTGGTGATGAATTGTGCCGACACGCCGAAAAGAAACATGCCCGGTAGCACGGCCACCAAGGTAAACATGCCGGCCAGCCGCCGCGCGATTTGCGAGCCGAATATGCCGCGGCGGCTGTCGCGCATCAAAAGCCACGCATAGCGCATCAACACCGCCAGCAAGCCGCCGATCAAGATGCCGGCTGCGGCGAGAATCCACCAGAAATAATCGGCCAGCTTGCTGCTGTTGCCGGTGGCGATGGTGAGCATGTAGAGCGACACCATGGCAAGGAAAACGGCCACAATCAGAAAGCGCCGCATGATTATTCCTGTGAAATGGTTAAGGTTTTCCAGCCGGAATCAAGCTGCCAGCTTTTGGAAGTGAGTGCGTTGATTTGAAAGGGCTTGGGCAGCTGCGCGGTGCTGAGCATCAGGCGGATTTCGGCGCGTACGCTCTGCGCACCGGTGCCGCCCAAGGCGCCTTCGGGCAGCACTTTCCAGTTGGCAATGGCGCCTATGCCGCGCAAGGCGGTGTCCAGCGTGTTGTATTCGGTGGAAAAAGTGCCCACGGTGACGCGGTAGCGGCCGGTGAGCGGGTGATAGGAGAGCCTGTATTGCACATTGCTGTCGCTGCTGCCGACGATTTGGCCGAGCTTGAAGCGGTAGGCGGCGGTGGTGGGGGCGGAGAGCTGGTAGCTGAGGGTGAAGGTGAGCGGCACGCCCTGGGTGAGCGCTTGCTTGAGCTGGTCGGGCAGATCGGTTTGGAAGCGGCTGCTGATGGAAAGCTGGCCGCTGCCGGTGAGCTTGGCTTGGGCGCGGGTCGTGTTGATGCCTTCTGCGGCCGTCTGAAAAGAAATCAGCAGCAGAAGCGGCAAAATGAGCAGTGTGTGTTTACTGCTTTTGAATAAGCGCGTAATAAAAGCCATCTTGGTGCTTGTTGGGCAGCAGCACATGCGATTCGAGCAACCGGGCATCGGCATGGCGGGTTAGAAAATGCTGCAGCTGCTGCGCGTTTTCTTCTTCGAAAATCGAGCAGGTGGCCAGCAGCATGCGGCCGTTTTTTGTCAGGGTGTGCCATAAAGCGTCGAGCAGCGCCACTTGCTGGCGGGCGGTTTTGGCTGCATCGCCGGCTCGGCGCAGCCATTTGATGTCGGGGTTGCGGCGCACCACGCCCGAGGCGGTGCAGGGTAGGTCGGCCAATATGGCGTCAAACGATTTGCCATCATACCATGCGTTTAAATCTTGTGCGTCGGCGCAGGCCAAGGTGGCCGTCTGAAAGCCCAATCGGTCGAGATTGCTTTGCACACGTGCCAAGCGCTCGGCATCAATGTCGAGCGCGGTAAGCTTGCAATCGGCCAGCTCCAAAAGGTGGCCGGTTTTGCCGCCGGGCGCGGCGCAGGCATCGAGAATGCGCTCGCCATCTTGCGGGTTGACCAAATAGGCGGCTTTTTGGGCGCCGAAATCCTGCACCGACACAAGGCCGTCTGAAAAGCCCGGCAGCTGTGCCACGGGCAGCGGCTCGGCCAGTTGCACGGCATAATCGTCGAGCGCTTTGGCGGCGATACCGGCTTCGGCCAGCGCGGCCAGATAGCTTTCGGCATTGCCGCGGCGGCGGTTGACGCGAAGTGTCATCGGCGGGTGCGCCTGCAGGGCGGTGAGGATGTTGTGCCAATGCTTGGGATAATGGCTGTGCAGATAATCCACCCACCATTCGGGCAGATTGTATTTGGCGGTGTTGTCTTTTTGACAGGCAGCGGCAAGCTTTTCGCGCTCGCGCAAAAAGCGGCGCAAAATGGCGTTGGCAAACGCGCGGTATTGGCCTTTGCCGATTTTGGCGATGCTCTCTACCGCTTCGTTAACCACGGCGTGCGGTGCGTTGCGGGTGTGGTGCAATTGATACATGGCCGCCAGTAGCAGGCTTTCTAGCTGGGCGTTGTTGATGGGCTTGTTGAGCATTTGCGCCAGCATAAAGCGCAGGCTGCCGGCATAACGCTGCACGCCGTAGGCGATGTCTTGCAGTGCGCCGTTTTCCTGCACGGTGAGGTCGGGGTGGGCAGCGCGGATGTCGGCCAGCACGTCTTGCAGGTTTTTGCCGTCGGCCACGGCGGCGATGCTTTGGGCAGCCAATTGTTGGGCGCGAGCCATGCTCATAATGGGGTGCCTTTTTCGATGTGGCGGCCGGCGGCAAAAGCCGCAACGGGCATGCGTTTGCTGCCGGCGGGTTGCAATTCGGTGATGTTGAGTGCGCCTTCGCCGCAGGCTACGATGAGGCCGTCTGAAGAAATGGCCAGCACTTCGCCGGCGCGGCCGCTTTGTTCCACCGCCTCCGCCTGCCAGATTTTCAGCGGCTGGTTTTGATATTCCACCCACGCGCCGGGTACGGGGTTGAAGGCGCGGATTTTGCGCTCGATGATGAGGGCGGGTTGGTTCCAATCGATTTTGGCTTCTTCTTTGCTGAGCTTTTGTGCGTAAGTGATGCCGGTTTGCGGCTGCGGGCTGGCGTTCAGACGGCCTGTTTGTTGTAATTGTTGCAAATCTGCAACAATTGCTTGTGCGCCTAAATCGGCAAGCGCATCGTGCACATCGGTGGCCGTGTCGGTGTTTTTAATGGCGTAGCGGTGGGTGCTCACCACGGCGCCGGTGTCGAGGCCGGCATCCATCTGCATGATGCACACGCCGGTTTCAGCGTCGCCGGCTTCGATGGCGCGCTGTATCGGGGCGGCACCGCGCCAGCGCGGCAGCAGCGAGGCGTGGATGTTGAGGCAGCCGTGCGCGGGCGTGTCGAGCACGGCTTGCGGCAGAATCAGCCCGTAGGCGGCCACCACCATCACGTCGGCATTTTGGGCGCGCAAAAGGGCTTGTGCTTCTTCGTGGCGCAACGATGTGGGCTGGGCGATGGCCAAGCCCAATTCAAGCGCGGCTTGCTTTACCGGGCTGGCCTGAAGCTGCATGCCGCGGCCTTTGGGGCGGTCGGGCTGGGTGAGCACCAGCAAAATCTCGAAGCCCGCAGCGGCAATGGCGCGCAATGCTTGGGCAGCAAAATCGGGCGTGCCCGCGAAAATCACTTTCATATTTAATAGGCCGTCTGAAAAGGTTATAGATCGTGCTTGGCACGTTTTTTTAATTTGGTTTTGATGCGGTTTTGCTTCAGCGGGGAGAGATATTCCACAAACACTTTGCCCAGCAGGTGGTCGAGCTCGTGCTGGATGCAGATGGCCAAAAGGCCGTCGGCTTCGAGGGTGAATTTTTCGCCTTTTTCGTTGCAGGCTTCCACGGTTACGCGCTCGGCGCGGGTGACGGTGTCGTAAATGCCGGGCACCGACAGGCAGCCTTCTTCGTAGGTGGTTTCGCCGTCTTTATGGGTGATCACGGGGTTGATAAACACGCGCGGCTCGTTGTGTTCTTCGGTGAGATCCATCACCACCACGCGCTCGTGCACGTCTACCTGGGTGGCGGCCAAGCCGATGCCGTGCGAGGCATACATGGTTTCCAGCATATCGGCCGCCAGCGTTTGAATGCGCTCATCAATCTGCGCCACGGGTTTGGCCACGGTGTGCAGGCGCTCGTCGGGATATTTGAGGATGTTGAGTAAAGCCATATTAAGTTTCTCTATGTAATGGTGATGTGTGGCGCTTTAAAACTATGATATTGGTAATATTCGGTGTTAAAATGCAAAGATAATTGATTGGGGGCGGGCAAGCGGCCATGCGGCGGCTTGCTGATTATTTACTAAACTAAATTGATGACAATTCAAATCATTTTCAAGGGGACGTCATGCAGAAACGTATTATAACCTTGCTTTGCGCCGTTGGCTTGGCAATTTCCATGCCCGCATTGGCCGCAGGGCTCAAGTTGCGCCCGGATGCGCCGGCGCGTTATGTGGTGCAGCCCGGCGACACGCTGTGGAAAATTTCAGGCCGCTATCTTTACAGCCCGTGGCAGTGGAGCCGCCTTTGGGGGGCAAACCGCAGCGAAATCCGCAACCCGCATCTGATTTATCCGGGCCAAGTGCTGGCTTTGAGCTATGTAAACGGCCAGCCGCGCCTGGGTTTTGAAGGTGCGGCCGCTTATCAAGACGGCATTCCCGTGGTGAAGCTCACGCCGCGCGTGCGCGAAATGTCTGCCGGCTACGGCATTCAAACGGTGAATGTGAATTTCTACCGCATGTTTATGCAGCATCCGCAGGTGATTCCTCAATTGCAAACGCAAGATGCGCCCAAGTTAATCGAAGGCCCCGACAGCCGTATGCTTTATAGCCGCGGCGATCGTGTTTATGCTTATGGTATCAAAGAGCCGGGGCGCTATTTGGTGTATCGCGCCAATAAAGATATTGTCGACCCCGATACGCATAAATTTCTCGGCCAGGAAGTGGTGTTCAGCGGCATTGTGAGCACGCTGCCTTATACCAACAGCGCGTTGGATGCGCGCAGCGAGAAAGATGCGGCTTATTTGCCAGAGGGCGAATATTACACCCGCGAGCATCCTTTGCTGAAAGTGCCGACGCAAACCGCGCAGCCGATGGTGGTGGAAGAGGCGGTGTCGGAAATCCGCAAGGGCGATTTTTTGCTGAAAATGACTGATGAAGGCGACAGCTTCCGCATGATGCCGCATGCGCCCAACCGCCATATCGATGCCAAAGTGGTGTCGATTTTCGACGGTATCGGCGAGGCCGGCCAGTTTCAAACCATCACGCTCAATCGTGGCGAAGCGGCGGGCTTGGAAAAAGGCACGGTGTTGAGCCTTTACAAACGCAGCCGCCAGGTGCAGGTGGATTTGGAAGAGGGTGCGAAAGGGCGGCGCAGCGTGGTGAAATATGTGTCGATTCCGGCTGAAGAAGTCGGCTTGGCCATGGTTTACCGCGTCAGTGAAAATCTGGCATCGGCGATTATTCTCGAGAGCAAAACCAATATCAACATCGGCGATGCCGCATCCGAGCCGGGTCGTGATTTGGACAATATGGCAGAAGACAGGCCGCATGCGCCCAATGTGCCGCAAGATTCGCACAGCCACGAGTTTAACCAATACAATATCCACAGCAATATCGATCCTTATTGATGTTTGCATCATTATGAAGGGCAGGCCGTCTGAAACGCAGGGTTTCAGACGGCCTTTGTGTTGTGTTAGATAAAATTTTGTCATAAGATGAAATAATAACCAAGAAAACTATAAAATTAAGGGGGGGAAAATGGAGAGGAATGAACACGAGCGTTTGGCTTGGCTGCAACTGGCATTCACGCCTTATATCGGCGCAGAAAGCTTTTTGGCGCTGCACCGGCATTTCGGCAGCGCCCGTGCCGCGCTGGCCGCGCCTGTGGATGCCGTGCGCGGACTATTGTGCCAAAAGCAGGCCTTGCGCGATTGGGGGCGCGATAATCCTTTGGCCTTGAAAGCGGTGGAAGCAGCGCTGAATTGGGAAGCGCAGCCCGATTGCCGCTTAATGCTGCTGAGCGATGAAGATTTCCCGCTCATGCTCACCGAGGGCATCACACCGCCGCCGGTGTTGTTTTTGCGCGGCAATACCGCCTTGCTGCAACGGCCGGCGGTGGCTGTGGTGGGCAGCCGTCATGCCACGCCGCAAGCCTTGCGCATTGCCCGCGATTTCGGCGAAGCCATCAGCGAGCAGGAAATTGCCGTGGTGTCGGGCATGGCGGCCGGCATCGATGCGGCGGCGCATCAGGGTGCATTGGCCGGTGCGGGCGGCACGATTGCGGTGTGGGGCACGGGCATCGACCGCATTTACCCGCCGGCCAACAAAAATCTGGCCTACCAAATTGCCGAACGCGGCCTGATTGTGAGTGAATTCCCGCTCGACACCCGTCCTTTGGCCGGCAATTTTCCGCGTCGCAACCGCATTATCGCCGCTTTGGCGCAAGCCGTGCTGGTGGTGGAAGCCGCACCCGAATCCGGCTCGCTGATCACGGCCAGGCTGGCCGCAGAAATGGGGCGCGAGGTGATGGCCGTGCCCGGCTCGATTGATAATCCGCACAGCAAAGGCTGTCACAAGCTGATTAAAGAGGGCGCAAAATTGGTGGAATGCCTCGACGATATTTTGCAAGAATGTCCGCAACTGTTGCAAAAAGCGCCCTTGTCATCATATTCTATATATAAAGAGCGCAACGAAAGCTCAGCCGCAGATGCAACCGAGCCGCTTCAAACAGCCGAGAGGCCGTCTGAAACGATGGATGAAAGCGGGAAAGATGAGCTGCTCGCAGCCATGGGCTACGACCCGGTGCACCCCGACAGCCTGGCGCAAAGCTTGGGTCTGCCGGCAGCAGATGTGTATGCTAGGCTGCTCGAGCTGGAGCTTGACGGCCAAATCGCCGCCATGACAGGCGGCCGCTACCAACGAATCAAAAAGAAAGCATAAATGAAGGAACCCATCATGGCCGAAATGGCAGAAGTCATCGCCTTTTTAATCGAGCACTATCAAGATTTCGACGACTGCCCGCCGCCGGACGATTTAGGGCAGATTTTGGAAGATGTCGGCTTTGACGATGTGCAGATCAACAACGCGCTGATGTTGTTGGCGGTGTTGTCTGATAACGAAGAATCTGCGGTGCAGGCTTACCGCAGCGATGCTTTGCGGGTGTATACGCCCGAAGAGCA
This sequence comes from Uruburuella suis, assembly GCF_004341385.1. GTDB lineage: Bacteria > Pseudomonadota > Gammaproteobacteria > Burkholderiales > Neisseriaceae > Neisseria > Neisseria suis. The sequence continues at coordinate 4,561 of NZ_SLXE01000008.1, read as the reverse complement.
AGATGCCTTGCCGCAAGAAGTGATCGGCCTGCTGCATTTTCTGGAAAATGCCGATGCCATCAACGGCGAGCAGCGCGAATTCGTCATACACGCTCTGCTGCACATGCCGCCTGACGAAATCACGGTGGATATGGCCAAAGTGCTCACCTTGCTGGTGTTGTGGGCACACAAATCGGAGCTGCCGGTGTTGATCGGCGATGATTTGATGATGGCGCTGCACGGCGTGTCCACCATGCATTGATGGCAAATATGTGAAAGATAAAAAGGCCGTCTGAAAACGTTCAGACGGCATTCATAAAAACAAATAAATTTGAGCAACACATCTGTTCAGACGGCCTATAGGCTCTGTTTGCCATTCATCCCGCGCTAAAAGATTGCCGTGAGATAAATGATGAATAGGCCTTGGAAAACAGGCCGTCTGAATCCCAACCCAATATATTCATAGAGAACGGATATGGCCAAAAACCTCTTGATTGTCGAGTCGCCTTCCAAAGCCAAAACGCTGAAAAAATACCTGGGCAGCGAGTTTGAAATTTTAGCCTCCTACGGCCATGTACGCGATTTGGTGCCGAAAAACGGCGCTGTCGACCCCGATAACGATTTCGCCATGAAATACGAGCTGGTGGCGCGCAACATCAAACACGTCGATGCCATCGTGGCCGCCGCCAAAGAAGCGGAAAACCTTTATCTCGCCACTGACCCGGATAGAGAAGGCGAAGCCATTTCATGGCATTTGCAGGAAATTTTGAAATCCAAACGCGGCCTGAAAAACCTCAAGCCGCAGCGGGTGGTGTTTCACGAAATCACCAAAAATGCCGTGCTCGATGCCATCGCCCATCCGCGCGCGCTGGAAGTGAATCTGGTTGATGCCCAGCAGGCGCGGCGCGCGCTCGATTATCTGGTCGGCTTCAATTTGTCGCCCTTGTTGTGGAAAAAAATCCGCCGCGGCTTGAGCGCCGGCCGCGTGCAAAGCCCTGCTCTGCGCCTGATTTGCGAGCGCGAAAACGAAATCCGCGCTTTTGAAACGCAGGAATACTGGACGCTGCATCTCGACAGCCACAAAGGCCGCAGCAAATTCACCGCCAAGCTGATTCAATACAAAGGCGACAAGCTCGAGCAATTTTCCCTGCCCGATGAAACATCGCAAGCCGATGTGTTGAAAGCATTGGAAGGTAAAGAAGCGCAAGTGGCCGCCGTAGAGAAGAAAAAGCGCAGCCGCAACCCCGCCGCGCCGTTCACCACCTCCACCATGCAGCAAGATGCCGTGCGCAAGCTGGGCATGACCACCGACCGCACCATGCGCACCGCGCAGCAATTGTATGAAGGCATCGATGTGGGACAGGGCGCTATCGGCTTGATTACCTATATGCGTACCGACAGCGTGACCCTTTCCGACGAAGCGCTCACCGAAATCCGCCACTATATCGAAAACAAAATCGGCAAAGATTATCTGCCCGCATCGGCCAAGCAATACAAAACCAAATCCAAAAACGCCCAAGAAGCGCATGAAGCCATCCGCCCGACTTCCGTATACCGCACGCCCGAGAGCGTGAAACCGTTTTTGAGCGCCGACCAATTCAAGCTTTACCAAATGATTTGGCAGCGCACCGTGGCCTGCCAAATGACGCCGGCCAAATTCGACCAAACCACCGTCGATATCGCCATGGGCGAGGGCATTTTCCGCGTCACCGGCCAAGTGCAGACCTTTGCCGGCTTTCTGAGTGTGTATGAAGAGGGCACCGATGAGAGCGACGAAGACGAAGACAACAAAAAACTGCCCGAAATGAAAGAGGGCGAAGTGCTGCCCGTGGATGCGCTCTACGGCGAGCAACACTTCACCAGCCCGCCGCCGCGCTACAACGAAGCCACGTTGGTGAAAGCGTTGGAAGAATTCGGCATCGGCCGCCCGTCCACCTATGCTAGCATTATTTCCACGCTCAAAGACCGCGAATACGTCACCCTTGAGCAAAAACGCTTTATGCCCACCGACACCGGCGATATTGTCAACAAATTCCTCACCGAGCATTTTGCCCAATACGTCGATTACCATTTCACCGCCAAGCTCGAAGACCAGCTCGACGACATTGCCAGCGGCAAGCGCCAATGGGTGCCGGTGATGAGCCAGTTTTGGAAAGGCTTCGATAAGCAGGTGAAAGAAAAAGAAGGCATAGAGCGCGCCAAAATCACCACCGAAGAGCTGGAAGAAATCTGCCCCAAATGCGGCAACCACAAGCTGCAAATCAAATTCGGCAAACGCGGCCGCTTTATCGCCTGCTCGGGCTACCCCGATTGCGACTACACCCGCAATGTGGGCGAAACCGCCGAAGACGCGGCCAAAGAAGCCGAAGAGCCGACCATAGTCGAAGGCCGTTTCTGTCCCAAAGACGGTGGCCAGCTGGTGTATAAAAAAGGACGTTACGGCAAATTTATCGGCTGCGCCAACTACCCGAAATGCAAACATATCGAGCCGCTCGAGCCGCCCAAAGACACCGGCGTAGGCTGCCCGCAATGCAAAAAAGGCCAGCTGATCGAGCGCAAAAGCCGCTACGGTAAGCTGTTTTACAGCTGCAACACCTACCCCGACTGCAACTACGCCACCTGGAACCCGCCGATTGCCGAAACCTGCCCCAACTGCGGCTGGCCGGTGCTCACCATCAAAACCACCAAACGCTGGGGCGTAGAAAAAGTGTGTCCGCAAAAAGAATGCGGCTGGAAAGAGCAAATCGAACCGCCGGCACCGAAAGGCGCAAAAACGGACGAAGCGTGATAAAAGGCCGTCTGAAAATACTTTCAGACGGCCTTGTTTTATATGAATGAGCAAAATAAATGAAACACAATAAACATCAAAACCAAGTGCGCATCATCGGCGGCACGCACCGCGGCCGTAAGCTGGGTTTTGCCGATGCCGAAGGCTTGCGCCCCACGCCCGACATGGTGCGCGAGAAAGTGTTTAATTGGCTGGGGCAGGATTTAACCGGCAAAAACGTGCTGGATCTGTTTGCCGGCAGCGGTGCATTGGGGCTGGAGGCGGCTTCGCGCCGAGCTGCTAAAGTGGTGATGGTGGAAAGCAACCGCCAAACCGCTCGTTCATTGCAACAGGCGGCGCATACGCTAACCTTGCCGCAAGTTGAGATTGTGTGTTCAGACGGTCTGACTTATTTAAATCAAACGCAACAGCACTTTGATGTAGTGTTTTTAGATCCGCCGTTTGCTTGGCAGCAATGGCCGCAACTGTTTGATTTATTGGCAGGCCGTCTGAATCACGGCGCGATGGTTTATGTGGAAGCCGGCAAGTTGCCCGAGCGGCCGGCCGGGCTGCTTCCCTATCGGGAAGGCAAAGCCGGCATGAGTAGGTTTGAATTATTGCTCTATAGCCAAGTGGCTGAATAAAAAAGATTTAAGAATTATTCTCAAAGTGCAAAGGATGATAAAGCCGCTGCCGGCAAAACAGATTATGTTATAATTCGCCGTTAACGGTTTTGAACACACACATAAAGGAAAAGCAATGTCACTCTTTATTACCGATGAGTGCATCAACTGCGATGTCTGCGAGCCGGAATGCCCGAACGATGCCATTTATCAAGGCGAAGAGATTTATGAAATCAATCCCAATCTGTGCACCCAGTGCGTCGGCCACTATGACGAGCCGCAATGCCAGCAGGTGTGCCCGGTGGACTGTATTTTGATTGATGAAGAGCATCCTGAAAGCCCGGATGAGCTGCAAGCTAAATACGAACGCCTTGTTGCGGAAAAATAAATATTTAAAATTATTGCCTTGCAAATTTATTTTAAAAAAATAAAAAAAGGCGCTTGACGGAACGCAATCAGGTCTATACTATTGCGTTTCTCTTTTGGAGGGATTCCCGAGCGGCCAAAGGGGGCAGACTGTAAATCTGTTGCGTAAGCTTCGAAGGTTCGAATCCTTCTCCCTCCACCAAAATCCAATCTTATATTGGAGCAGAGAAAGTAAGTGCGGGTGTAGCTCAATGGTAGAGCAGAAGCCTTCCAAGCTTACGGTGAGGGTTCGATTCCCTTCACCCGCTCCATTAAGGTATGACACAATTAAGCCCATGTAGCTCAGGGGTAGAGCACTCCCTTGGTAAGGGAGAGGTCGGCAGTTCAATTCTGCCCATGGGCACCATCATTATTATATTTTTCAACCCAAACTAAAGCTTAGGATAGGAAGAATTGCCATGGCTAAAGAGAAATTCGCGCGGAACAAACCGCACGTAAACGTTGGCACCATCGGTCACGTTGACCATGGTAAAACCACATTGACCGCAGCATTGACCACCATTTTGTCTAAAAAATTCGGTGGCGCGGCCAAAGCCTACGACCAAATCGACAATGCCCCGGAAGAAAAAGCCCGCGGCATCACCATCAATACCTCACACGTAGAATATGAAACCGACGGCCGCCACTACGCCCACGTAGACTGCCCGGGTCACGCCGACTACGTAAAAAACATGATTACCGGTGCTGCCCAAATGGATGGCGCGATTTTGGTGTGCTCGGCCGCTGACGGCCCCATGCCGCAAACCCGCGAGCATATCCTGCTGGC
>NZ_SLXE01000007.1 GCF_004341385.1 Uruburuella suis | reverse complement strand
CTGGCTGCATTGCGTGGAATGCGTTGGTTGCAGAAAAAGACAAACTCTGTTCGCTGGTGGCTTGTGAATGGGCTTTATTATAGATTATTTATTTTGAATGGTATGAAAGCTTGGCACAAGCGCCCTGCCTGCACCAATAAAAACCGCCTGATTGCTCAGGCGGCCGGCTGTTCTGCACGGTTTATTGGCGTTTGGCGCCGTAGCCGCCAATCAGCTGCTCGCTGTTGTCGGCATTTTTCAGGCCGTAGGTGCCGCCGATTTCGGCCACGGATGCGCCGCCGTAAAATTTGCCGTTAAAGGTGCCGCTCAAAGCTTTATCAGCGGTGGCAACATTGCCTTTAAAGGCATTTTCACCCGCCGCCCACGAAGCCGTGCCGCTCATATTGAGCCTATCCGCAGCGGTGGACGTGCGCACATTGCCGTTAAGCGTGTGGATTTGCGAATCGCTGGTGGTAAAGCGCACGCCTTTTTTGGCAAAATCGGCCACGGCATTCACCTTGGCGGTAACTTGCTGCTTATCCAGATAGGCCGTGGTGATGCCTGTATAAGTGGCAGTGCCGGAAACCGGCATTTGCGCCACGGTGGTTTCGTCGCCCAAGCTTTGATAGCCGCGCAACACACCGTTGTTCGGGTCGATATAATGGGCAAAGGTTTGATAGGTCCAGCCGGCGGCGGCAGAATCGTGTATCACCACTTCGGTGCCGTTTTCAAACTGAATCACATACACGCCGTCAAAGGCTTTATCAAACACCAAGCCGTTTTTGTCTTTTTTGATGTAGGCCAGGTCTTTCAAAACGGTGTTGACCTTAGATTCCATTACTTCGCGGCGCCCCATATCTTGGTCATAAATCGGCTGCAATTTATCCACTTGCTCCAGAGCGGCAAGGCGGGCTTTAAGGTCGGCCTCAGGATCTTTCAACACTTTTTTCGCCGCTTCCAATGCATCGAAATTTTCTTTGATTTCCTTATCCAGCGAAGTTTTCACGTTGGAATACACGCCGCGGGGCGCACCGGTTAAGCCTTGGATATTCTCTTGGGTGGTGCCCGCCGAGCTGGCTTTGGTAGTAGCTGAATAAGGCGTGAGATAGCCCACAGGATTATTGCTGCTCAGCACTGCACCATCCACAACTACCGGGGCATTCGGGCTGATCACCAAGCTGCGGATCAGGCCGATTTGCGTGTCGAGCAGCGCGGGTTGGCCGTCCACCAAGCGCAGCTGCATATGCGGATTATGCTGCTGGGCGGTGTTGGAAGAAATAAATGAGGTGTGCAACGGCGTGGGCAGGTTGAGCGGCGGCAGGCTGTCGTTGCTGCCGGAGGTGCTACCGTTGCCGGAGGTGCCGCCGTTGCCGGAGTCGGGAGCGGTATTTTGGGAGAGCGCATCCAGTCGGGCTTTCAATGTTGCGCTGAACCAGGTTTTTTGCGCATCGCTCAAGGCATTATAAGCGGCGGCAACGCCGGCCGCCTGCGCTTTCTCTGCCTCAGTATCGGCTGTAGCCGGCAGCTTCGAGAACTGTTCGGCAATATTTTCAGCGGTTTGCGCATTGGTGTTAATGGTCGTAACCATAGCCTTCAGAGCATTGCGCGAGGCAAGCGGAACCAAATTTTTTTCCAGATCGTTCAGATTATTAAAAGCATCTACCGCCCTCTGAACAGCGGCAACATCGCCCACTTCCAGCGTGTCTGCCGCGCCGATGGCTTCAATCTGCAACCTTACCTTATTGGCCGCTTCCGCCTCTTCTGCATAGGCATTGGTATCGGTAGAAGATGTGTTGGGCGAGCCGCTGCTGCCGCCGCCACCACCACAAGCGGCCAACACGGCCACGCACACAGCGGTTAACGTAATTTGTTGGATATTTTTGGCTTTAGCCATGATAAAACCCCGTTTTGTTTGGAAATAATGTGAGCAATAAAAAATGAACTTTATTTTAGTTCAATATCTTGACGAATTATAACCTGTATACATAAAACATCAAACATAAATTAACTTTTTCTTGCATGATTGCCGGATTGATGGCTGTTTACCAAAACCCATCTGCATGCCGTAGGCCGTCTGAATGTTTGTGGTGCGCAGGCAGGCATGAGCTTATATTCGGCGGATACACGCATATTGGGTCGCAAGTTTACATGCGTACGGTTACGCCGCTGAGGGCGGTTAACCGTACCTACGCGCGGTGATCGTCAAACCCAAGGTTTCAGACGGCCTATGCATGAAAAAAGCAGGCCGGTGAAGGCCTGCTTGATGATAAAGCCGCAAATCAATACATGCCTTCGCGCTCTTCGCGGGTGCTGATGTAGATGTTTTTCACTTGCGTGTAGGCGGCGAGCATCATTTTGTGGTTTTCGCGGCCGATGCCTGAGGTTTTGTAGCCGCCAAACGGGGCGCCGGCGGGCAGGCGGTTATAGCAGTTTACCCACATGCGGCCGGTTTCCACGGCTTTGGCCACGCGCAGGGCGCGGTTGATGTTGAGTGTCCACACCGCGCCGCCGAGGCCGTATTCGCTGTCGTTGGCCATGGCGATCACTTCTTCTTCGGTTTTGAATTTAATCACGGTGGCCACGGGGCCGAAGATTTCTTCTTGGGCGATGCGGTCATCGTTACTCTGCGCGGCAATCAGGGTGGGCTCGAAAAATTCGCCTTTGCTCAAATCACCGCTCTCGGCACGCTTGCCGCCGGTGATGATTTGCGCGCCTTCCTGCTCGCCGATTTTCACATATTTGGTGATGGTGTCCATTTGGCCGGCGTTCACTTGCGCGCCCATTTGGGTGTCGTCTTCCCACGGCAGGCCGACTTTCACTTTTTTGAATTCTTCTGCCAGCGCGGCCACGAATTTATCGTAAATGCCCTCTTGCACGAAAATGCGCGAGCCGGCGCAGCACACTTGGCCTTGGTTGAACAAAATGCCTTTTTGCGCGCCCTCGAGCGCTTTGTCGAACGGCATATCGTCGAAGAAAATATTGGCAGATTTGCCGCCCAATTCGAGCGTGGCGGGAATCAGCATTTCGGCGGCGGCAATGCCCACATGGCGGCCGATTTCGGTGGAGCCGGTGAAGGCCAGCTTATTGAAGCCTTTGTGGTGCAGCATGTATTCGCCGGATTTGGAGCCGCGGCCGGTAATCACATTGAGCACGCCTTTTGGCAGCAAATGGTTGATTTTTTGGGCGAATGAAAGCAGGCTCAGCGAGGTGCTGGATGAGGGGTGAATCACCACGGTGCAGCCGGCGGCCAGCGCGGGAGCGATTTTCCAAGCGGCCATCAGGAAGGGGAAGTTCCACGGAATGATTTGGCCGACCACGCCGATGGGCTCGCGCAGCACAATGGAAATGTCTTCATTATAAATTTCGTTCACGCTGCCCTCTTCGGCCAGAATCACGCCGGCAAAGTAGCGGAAATGCTCGGCGCCCAGCGGAATATCGGCGGCGCGGGTTTCGCGGATGGGCTTGCCGTTGTCGAGGGTTTCCTGCAAGGCCAGCTCTTCGGCGTGCGCTTCAATCGCATCGGCGATTTTGTTCAAAATGGCGCTGCGCTCATACACGGTGGTGTGGCGCCAGGTTTTCAAGGCTTCTTGCGCGGCGGCCACGGCAGCATCCACATCTTCGTTGCTCGCATCAATAAAAGTGGCCAGCGGCTGATTGTTGGAAGGATTATATGAGGTGAGGGTTTCGCCCTTGCTGCCGTTGGTCCATTCGCCGTTGATCAGCAAACCATATGCTTTATCGAATACGTTTAAATCTTTTGCCATGATGGGTTCTCCTGAGATAACTGACTGTATGTTGGTGTGACATGCTATCGGTATGATTTTGCGCTCGTTCTCATTGCTATCGAGACCGATTCAGCTTAGCCGCAAACGCGGGGGATTTCAAGATGAAACCGAATGATATTTTATTACATGGCCGCATCAGTCTTTTGAAACAATAAAGCATTGTTGCAAAACAAATATTTACAAATTTCGGATACGACTTTTACTTTCATTAACGCAATAATAAAAGGCCGTCTGAAAGCTTTCAGACGGCCTTTTGCAAAGATCGGTGATGATTAGTTTTTATCCAAATCCACCAATTTGTTTTGCGCAATCCACGGCATCATGCCGCGCAATTGGTTGCCCACTACTTCAATCGGGTGCTCGGCGTTGATGCGGCGGCGCGCGGTCATGGCCGGGTAGTTGGTGGCGCCTTCAAGAATGAACATTTTGGCGTATTCGCCGGTTTGGATGCGTTTCAAGGCATTGCGCATGGCGTCTTTGGTGGCGGCGGTTACCACTTCGGGGCCGGTCACGTATTCGCCGTATTCGGCATTGTTGGAAATGGAGTAATTCATGTTGGCAATGCCGCCTTCATACATCAAATCCACAATCAGTTTCAATTCGTGCAGGCACTCGAAATAAGCCATTTCGGGGGCGTAGCCGGCTTCTACCAAGGTTTCAAAGCCGCATTTCACCAATTCCACCGCGCCGCCGCACAACACGGCTTGCTCGCCGAAAAGGTCGGTTTCGGTTTCTTCGCGGAAGTTGGTTTCAATCACGCCGCCTTTGGTGCCGCCGTTGGCCGCGGCATAAGAGAGGGCGATGTCGCGAGCTTTGCCGGATTTATCTTGGTAAACCGCAATCAGGGTGGGCACGCCGCCGCCTTTTTTGTATTCGCTGCGCACGGTGTGGCCGGGGCCTTTGGGGGCAACCATAATCACATCGAGGTCGGCGCGGGGCACGATTTGGTTGTAGTGCACGTTGAAACCGTGGGCAAAAGCCAGCACGGCGCCTTCTTTAAGGTTGGCTTCGATTTCGTTTTTATACACTTGCGGCTGGTTTTCATCGGGCAGCAAAATCATCACCACATCGGCCGCTTTGGTGGCTTCGGCCACGCTGAGCACTTTGTGGCCGGCGGCTTCGGCTTTTTTCCATGAGCCGCCTTGGCGCAAGCCGATCACCACGTTTACACCTGAATCTTTCAGGTTGGCGGCGTGGGCGTGGCCTTGCGAGCCGTAGCCGATGATGGCCACGGTTTTGCCTTTGATCAGGGAGAGGTCGGCGTCTTTATCGTAAAAAACTTGCATGGTTCAGATTCCTTGTTTCAAAAAAGGGGGTTAATTCATTAAAAAGGGTTGGTTTCGCGATTTAAGGGGACTCTGAAAAACTCTGGTGCATGGATTTTGCCAGCATTTTTATGCTAGGCAAGGCGGGGTTTTGAGGGAATAGTGTTTCTATTTCCTCAAAGTTCCAACGCAGCATAGCGTAAAAAGGGCGGTAAAAGCCGTCATCATGAGTTATTCAGAGCTTCCTTAAGCGTTGTCGGACACATCTTGCAGCAACACGATGTCGATGCAGTCGTTTTTGCCTTCAACGGCTTTTACAAAGCTTTGAAAATGTGCGCTGGCATTGTGGGCATCAAGGGCGGCTTGCGAAGCCCAATGCTCGATAAACACGAGCGTTTCAGGGCTGCCCGCTGCTTGGTGCAGATCGTAGCGCAAATTGCCTGCTTCGCGGCGGCTGGCGGTCACCAAGTCGGCAAATTGCGCCAGCAGCGCTTCACGATATTCGGGCTTCACCACCACGGTAGCCACAATTTTGATGCCGGACATGGCCTTGCTCCATTATCTTTTGCCAATCGGTCAATCAGAAATAAAACATGAGTGTTTTAAATCGGATTGTGTGCGCAATCGCTGTTCAGACGGCCTTTTAAAAAGCCTGAGGCCGTCTGAAAGGTTTGCGGCTGCGGCTTATACTTTCAAAATGCGCTCGCCGCGGCCGATGCCGGCAGCACCTGTGCGCACGGTTTCGAGAATCAGGCCTCTGCTGACGGTTTCGAGAAACGAATCGAGCTTGTCGCTGGTGCCGGTGACTTCGATGGTGTAGCTTTTATCGGTAACGTCTACCACATGGCCGCGGTAGATTTCGGTGAGCCGCAGCATTTCATCGCGATCTTTGCCCACGGCGCGCACTTTCACCAGCATCAGCTCGCGCTCGACAAAACGGCTTTCGTTTAAATCCACCACTTTCACCACTTCGATCAGCTTGTTGAGCTGCTTGGTGATCTGCTCGAGCACGGCATCATCGCCGTGGGTGACGATGGTCATGCGCGAGAGGGTTTTGTCTTCCGTGGCGGCCACCGAGAGCGAGTCGATATTGTAATCGCGCGCCGAAAACAAGCCCACCACACGGCTCATCGCGCCCGATTCGTTTTCCATCAGGATAGATAAGATGTGTCTCATGGCACGCTCCTTATGTCGTAATCGCGGTCGGTTACCTCATTAACATCACTGTCTTGCGGGGTTTCGCGCATATGCGGCGGCAACACCATTTCATCCAGGCCTTTGCCGTTGCCCACCATGGGAAACACGTTTTGCTTTTTGTCGGTGATGAAATCGAGAAACACGAAACGGTCTTTCAGAGCGAGCGCTTCACGCAATGCGCCTTCCACATCGGATGCTTTTTCAATGCGCATGCCCACATGGCCGTAAGCTTCGGCCAGCTTCACAAAATCGGGCAAGGAATCGAAATAGGTTTCCGATTCGCGGTTGCTGTAATAAAGCTCCTGCCATTGGCGTACCATGCCCAAATAGCCGTTGTTGAGGCAGATGGTTTTAATCGGCAGCTTGTATTGGAAACAGGTGGAAAGCTCTTGGATATTCATTTGAATCGAGCCCTCGCCGGTGATGCAGCACACATCTTTACTCGGGTCGGCCAAATAAGCGCCCATGGCATAAGGCAAGCCCACGCCCATGGTGCCCAAGCCGCCCGAATTGAGCCATTGCCGCGGCCGCTCAAACGGATAATATTGGGCGGCAAACATTTGGTGCTGGCCCACATCCGAGGTAATGATGGCATCGTTGTTGGTGACTTCGGCCAGGGTTCTCACCACCATTTGCGGCAGGATAATGTCGCCATCAGCTTCGGGAATGCGCAGGCAGTCGCGGCTGCGCCAAGCCTCCAGGGCTTCCCACCATTTGGCCAGCGCCGCTTCGTTGAAGGTTAATTCCTGCTTTTTCCAAATGCAGGCAAAGTCGCGCAACACGTTTTTCACATCGCCCACAATCGGCACATCGGCTTTCACACGCTTGGAAATGCTGGAAGGATCGATGTCGATATGAATGATTTTTTTCGGTTTTTCGCTGAATTTGGCCGGCACCGACACCACGCGGTCGTCAAAACGCGCGCCCACAGCCACCACCACATCGGCATTATGCATGGCCAGATTGGCTTCATAAGTGCCGTGCATGCCGAGCATGCCGAGGAATTGCCGGTTGGAAGAAGGATAAGCGCCCAAGCCCATCAAAGTGCCGGTGCACGGCACGCCGGTGAGCTGCACAAATTCGGTGAGCTCTTGCGCGGCATTGCCCAGCACCACGCCGCCGCCGAAATACACCAGCGGGCGCTTGGCCGCAGCCAACATTTGAATGGCTTTTTTGATTTGACCGGTGTGGCCGTTGACCACGGGTTGGTAAGAACGGATGAAAATATCTTCCTGAGGATAGCTGAATTTGGCCATCGCTTGGGTAACGTCTTTGGCCACATCGATCACCACCGGGCCCGGGCGGCCGCTGCGGGCGATTTGAAAAGCTTTTTTCACTGTGTCGGCCAGCTCGTGTATGCTGGTTACGAGAAAATTGTGCTTCACGCAAGGGCGCGACACGCCGATCATGTCGATTTCCTGAAACGCATCGCTGCCGATGGCCGGTGTGCCGACCTGGCCGGAAATCACCACCATCGGAATCGAATCGGTGTAGGCTGTGGCAATGCCGGTAATCGCATTGGTGGCGCCGGGGCCGGAAGTGACCAAAGCCACGCCCACTTTGCCGCTGGTGCGTGCATAAGCATCGGCCGCATGCACTGCCGCCTGCTCGTGGCGCACTAAGATATGCCGGAATTTGTTTAGCTGGAAAAGCGCATCGTAAATTTCAAGAACTGCGCCGCCGGGATAGCCGAAAACGTATTCCACGTTTTCCGCTTTAAGACTCTGCACGAGAATTTGTGCACCGGATAATTGCATAGCAACCTCTTTTGTATCGTGCGTAAACCAATAGGGGCAACCGGCTTCGCCACCGCACCTGTAATGCGATTGAGGCAGGCAGCGGTTTAGGGTACGCGCACTGCCGCAATCCGGCGACAACCAAGCTGCCCAGTCAATTCATTCAGGCACTTGAGAGTTTATGAAAAAGGAAACCACACCTTAACCGAAACCGCGCGGGTCGGCAAGATAAAAACTTGCATTGTTTAACACAATTTTTTTCATACACAGATTAACGGCCGATTCGGCGCAGCCCTTGCAGCGGCCTGCCTGCGTGCTTTGGCATGTTGCAGCCATGCAAAACGGGCAGCCCGTGTAAACCACCGGCTGCCCGCATAATAAAATTTGGCGCACCCAACAGGGATCGAACCTGTGGCCTCCAGCTTCGGAAACTGACGCTCTTCCAACTGAGCTATGGGTGCGGATTTCAAAGAAGCGCAATTATCGCACAAAGCGGCCGCCGCGCAAAATATTTGTGGCAAACACACACCGCCAGAATATTTTAAAGGTGCAAAAAAAGGCTTCAGACGGCCTTTCGAAAAAAAATCCACCTTATTTTGAGCTAAACTAAGTTTTAAAGATTGGAAAGCCACCGCGAATTCAGTATAATCCAGCAAATTATTGTTAATACAATTTAACAAACAATTCATCTACAACAATTATTTTCGTCACAACCACCAAACGGCGAGGCCAACCAAATGAATCACCTTAACAACAAGAATGCCCGAGGTTCTGCTCTGACTACCCTTTTGGGTGGTATCGTTATTCTGCTTGCAGTGTTGTTTTTCCTGGTTAAGCTGGCCACCAGCGGCTATTACAGCGATGTTGAGCAAAGCACCCAATCTGCCACCGAAACACGCATTATGCCGGTGGGCAACGTTACCATGGGCGACGGCACCCCGGTGGGCCAGCGCACAGGCGAGCAGATTTTCAACAAAATCTGTATCCAATGCCACGCGGCCGACAGCGTGGTGCCCAATTCACCCAAAGTCACCCACAACGGCGAATGGGCGCCGCGCATTGCACAAGGCTTCGACACCTTGTTCAACCACGCCCTCAACGGCTTTAACGCCATGCCGGCCAAAGGCGGCGCAGCCGACTTGACCGATGATGAGCTCAAGCGCGCCATTGTGTATATGACCAACCAATCGGGCGGCAACTTTGAAGCGCCTGCCGTGGGCGCAGCCGATGCCGCCGCATCAGATGCTTCGGGCGCCGATGCCGCCGCCGCGCCGGTGGCCGCCGGCAGCGCCGATGGCAAAAAAGTGTTTGAAGGTTTGTGCATGGCTTGCCACTCTGCCGATTCCGCCATTCCGTTTTCACCGAAAATCACCCACAACGCCGATTGGACTACACGCCTAAAACAAGGCAAAGCCACCTTGGTGAAACACGCTATTGAAGGCTACACCGGCCCGGATGGCGGCGTGATGCCCCCCAAAGGCGGCAATGCCAACCTCACCGATGCCGAAATCGAAGCGGCTGTGGTGTATATGGCCAACCAATCCGGCGGCAACCTGAAATAAACCGCAGGCCGTCTGAAACAAAAAAGCGCATTGTGATGATGCGCTTTTTTTGTTTCAGACGGCCTGCCCGATAGTTTGCGTTATTCTCGTTATTCTATGGCTGCTTTGCCTTTATAATCCCCTTTCATTTTCAGACGGCCTGAACAATTTATGATGAACACCCAACTCTATATCGGCATCATGTCCGGCACCAGCATGGATGGCGCAGATGCCGTGCTGATCCGCATGCAGGGCACGCGCTGGCTCGCTGCTGAGGCGCATGCGTTTGCGCCCTATGGCCACACGTTGAAAGCCGACTTGCTCAATTTGCAAAACTGCGGCAACAACGAATTGCATCGCAGCATGCTGCTCTCGCAACAATTAAGCAACCTTTATGCCGGCGTAACGGCCGATTTGCTCGCACAGCAAGGCTTAACGCCTGCCGACATTACCGCCATCGGCTGCCACGGCCAAACCGTGCGCCATGCGCCCGAAGCGGGCTACAGCATTCAGCTGGCTGATTGGGCGCGCTTGGCCGAATTGAGCGGCATTTTCACCATCGGCGATTTCCGCAGCCGCGATTTGGCCGCCGGCGGCCAGGGTGCGCCTTTGGTGCCGGCGTTTCACGAAGCGCTTTTTCACAGCCCGCACGAAACCCGCGTGGTGCTCAACATCGGCGGCATTGCCAACATCAGCGTGCTGCCGGACGATGCACCTGCTTTCGGCTTCGACACCGGCCCCGGCAATATGCTGATGGATGCCTGGGTGCAACATGTGTGGCAGCAGCCTTATGATGCCGATGGCGCCAAAGCCGCCCAAGGGCGCGTGTTGCCCGACTTGCTCGCCGCCTTGCTCGCCCACCCTTATTTTGCGTTGCCCCACCCGAAAAGCACCGGCCGTGAGCTGTTTTCGCTCGCATGGCTGCACACCCATTTAAACGGCGCTGAAAACGCCCACGACGTGTTGCGTACCCTGCTTGAATACAGCGCACAGAGCATTGCGCAAGCCATCGACAGCAGTGCGCCTGCCGCGCGGCAAGTGTATGTGTGCGGCGGCGGTATCCGCAATCAGGCGCTGATGGCGCGCCTGAGCACCCTGCTTGCGCCGCAACAAGCCGCTTTACACAGCACCGCCGAACTGCAGCTCGACCCGCAATGGGTGGAAGCCGCCGCCTTCGGCTGGCTTGCCGCCTGCTGGATAAACCGCATCCCCGCCGGCACCCACCACGCCACCGGCGCACACAAACCCTGCATCTTGGGCGCCGGCCATTACGCTTGAGCCTCTTGCCTGCCAAACCATAAGGCCGTCTGAAACGCTTTGCTTTCAGACGGCCTTTTCCCCTAAATGCAGCGCAATATTGTATAATTTGCCGGTTTGACAGCACGTTCAAAAATAAGTCGCAAAGGTGGCCGCAGGCACGGTTACATTAATGCAGCCAGACTATTTTTAAACGAATGCTTGATTCCCGCGTGCAACCATGCGCCGCATAGGTTGTCACACCGCTTTATCCTCTGTGACCGTGCTTTTCAGACGGCCGCCCGATTCCGAATACTATGGCCAACAAGTCCCCCCAGCGCAGCACCCGCACCAACAGCAAACCGATAAATGCCAAAGCCGCAGCCGACAAACCGCCGCGCAAGCCCAAAGGCGTGGTGAAAAACGAAGGCAAAGCGCCGCGCCCTTCGCATGTAGTCAACCTCATCAACGACACGCTATGGCTCTTGGCGCTGGCCGCAGCGATTTTTGTGGCGCTCTCGCTGGCGAGCTTCACCATGACCGATCCGGCCTGGTCGCGCAGCGTGGCCGCTTCAGATGAGGCGGTGCGCAACCTCGGCGGCCTTTTCGGCGCTTATCTGGCCGATGTGGGTTATTATCTTTTCGGCTTATCGGTGTGGTGGTGGGTGATTGCCGCCTGCGTGTTTTTGTATAAAAACTTCCGCCCGCTGCACAACGACGAGCAAAAAACTTACAACACCACCATAGCCGCCATCGGCCTGCTGGTGCTCTTAATCTGCAGCCCGATTCTGGAAGTGTTTGCCTTTAAAACCCAGCTTGCCGAAGCGCTGCCGGTGGGCGCGGGCGGCATGATAGGCTCGTTTGCCGCACAAGGCATGAGCTGGCTGTTGGGCACTTCGGGCAGCCTGCTGATTATTCTGGTGATTATGCTTTTGGCTTTATCGCTGCTGGTGCAGGCTTCATGGTTGGACATTCTCGAAAAAGCCGGTGGAAAAATTGAATGGCTGTGGCTGAAGCTTATCCGCAAAGAGCACAAATACATCAAAGAGCTGCCCGATGCCAAAACCACCCGCCGCATGGTGCGCGAAGCAAAAAACATCACCGCCGAGCCGGTGGAAAAAATCGACGGCACCAGCAGCAACCGCAAAGCAGTGGCCGTGTCAGTGGCGCCGCCGAGCGCACCGGTGCAGCCGGCTTTGTTTGACGAAAAAGGCCAAGCCGCCGAGCCCTTGCCCACAGGCGAATACAGCAAACCTTCATTGGCACTGCTGCGTCAGCCGCAAGGCGAAGCGCCCGTGGTCAACCCCGATGTGTTGCAGCAAACCGCCGAGCGCATCGAAGCCAAGCTGGCCGAATTCGGCATCGGCGTGCAAGTGGTGTCGGCCACCGCAGGCCCTGTGATCACCCGCTTTGAAATCGAGCCGGCGCAAGGCGTGAAAGGCAGCCAGATTGTGGGGCTGGCCAAAGATTTGGCGCGCTCGATGTCGTTGCAGGCCGTGCGCGTGGTGGAAACCATTGCCGGCAAAAACACCATGGGCATCGAATTGCCCAACGCGCGCCGCCAAGATGTGATGCTGAGCGAAATTTTAGCGGCTAATGTGTTTACCGAAGCCAAATCCAAGCTCACCGTGGCGCTGGGCAAAGACATCGCCGGTGTGCCGGTGGTGGGCGATTTGGCCAAAATGCCGCACCTTTTGGTGGCCGGCATGACCGGCTCGGGCAAATCGGTGGGCGTAAACGGCATGATTATGTCTATGCTTTTCAAGGCCACGCCCGAAGAAGTGCGCTTTATCATGATCGACCCGAAAATGCTCGAATTGAGCATTTACGACGGCATTCCGCACTTGCTCTGCCCCGTGGTTACCGATATGCGCGAAGCCGGCCAGGCGCTCAATTGGTGCGTGGCCGAAATGGAAAAACGCTACCGCCTGCTCTCGCATGTGGGCGTGCGCAATATCGAGGGCTTCAACCAAAAAGTGAAGCAGGCCAAAGCCGCCGGCAAGCCCTTGCTCAACCCCTTCAGCCTCAACCCCGATGCGCCCGAGCCGCTCGAAACGCTGCCGATGATTGTGCTGGTGATTGATGAATTGGCCGACCTGATGATGACCGAGCGCAAATCGGTGGAGCAGCAAATCGCCCGTCTGGCGCAAAAAGCGCGCGCCGCCGGCATCCACATGATTGTAGCCACCCAGCGCCCGAGCGTGGACGTGGTTACCGGCTTGATTAAAGCCAATATTCCCACCCGCATGGCTTTTACCGTGCAAAGCAAAATCGACAGCCGCACCATTCTCGACCAAATGGGCGCCGACGAATTGCTCAAATACGGCGATTCGCTCTTTCTGCAACCGGGCAACGCCGAGCCCACCCGCTTGCAGGGCGCTTTTGTATCGGATGACGAAGTGCATCAAATTGTGGCCCACATCAAGCGCCAGGCACCCACCAACTATATCGAGGGCTTGCTCAGCGGCGAAGCGGCGCTGGAAACCACCAACACCGTCAACCCCAATGCCGACAGCGACGAATTATTCGACCAGGCCGTGGCTTTTGTGCTCGAATCGCGCAAAACCTCCATCTCTTCGCTGCAGCGGCAATTGCGCGTGGGCTACAACCGTGCCGCCAACCTGATGCAGGCGCTGGAAGATGCCGGCGTAGTGTCGCCTGCCGATGTGGGTGGCAGCCGCCGCATTCTGGCGCAAAAAGACAATTTGTAAACATTTAAAGGCCGTCTGAAAACTTTTCAGACGGCCTGATTCATGCCACGAATGCCCATTCAAAAAAATAAGCTTACAAAATAAAAGCAGTTCGACAGCGCCATCCGTGCAGGCCGGATTCTTGAATCCGACATTTAGCCACCGGCCAAACCGATACGAGTGCCTTGTTCTACGAACAAGTGTCGGATTCAAGAATCCGACCTACGGGCTGCGTTGAAAATCTGCTACAAAAAAGATTGCAAACAGGCTCCAAAAAGCGCAACTTGCCGCGATATGCCGTCTGAACCGCTTTTCCACAAGGACAAACATGCCCCGTTTTCTGCCCGAACCGGCTCTGCCTTTTTCGCAACAACAGCGCACCGCCGTGCTGCTGCTCAATCTCGGCACACCGGCCGCGCCCACCGCCGCCGCCGTGCGCCCTTATCTGCGCGAATTTCTTTCCGATGCGCGCGTGGTGGAATTGCCGCAATGGCTGTGGCAGCCGATTTTGCAGGGCCCCGTGCTCACCTTGCGGCCGAAAAAAAGCGCCCACGGCTATGAAAAAGTGTGGCTGCCCGAAGGCTCGCCGCTGGCCGTGTTTACCGAGCGCCAGGCCGCCGCATTGGCGCAAAAGCTGCCCGAACACATTATCGTGCGTCACGCCATGACTTACGGCGAGCCCTCTGTGCCGCGCACCCTTGCCGAATTGAAAGCGCAAGGCGTCGGCCGCTTATTGGTGCTGCCGCTTTACCCGCAATATGCCGCTTCCAGCAGCGCCGCCGCGCTCGATAAAGTGTTTGCCGTGTTGCAGCAGCAGCGCAACCAAATGAGCGTGCGCACCATCAGCCGCTTTTACGATGATGCGGGCTATATCAAAGCCATGAAGCAGCACATCGAAGCCTATTGGGCGGTGCACGGCCGCAGCAGCAAGCTGATGCTGAGCTTTCACGGCATCCCGCAGGCCGGCCACGACCAAGGCGACCCCTATCCCGAAGAATGCCGCCACACGGCAAAACTTTTGGCTGCCGCTTTGAACCTGGCCGAAACCGATTATCTGGTGTCGTTTCAAAGCCGTTTCGGCAAAGCCAAGTGGGTGGAGCCTTCAACGCAGGATTTGTTTGACAGCCTGCCCAAACAAGGCACCACCACGCTAGACGCATTCTGCCCCGGCTTTGCCGCCGACTGCCTCGAAACCATGGAAGAAATCGCCATCGCCGGGCGCGAGCAGTTTCACGCTGCCGGCGGCGAACAGTTTCACTATATTCCCTGCCTCAACGACAACCCGGCTTGGATTGACGCGCTGGCGGCATTGGCGGAAGAAAATCTGCACGGCTGGCTGTGAAAATGCACGTTTGAAACGATAAAGCTGCTGTCGCTTAACGAAAGCACACTTGCACAAAAGAGGCCGTCTGAATGTTCAGACGGCCTCTTTGATCAAACCCTCAAATCACGGCACATCATGCCCTTGTGCTGCCGCATACACGGCTATCCATTCTTCTTCGGTAAAGCGCACAGCAAGCGCATCTGCCGCATCGCGGATGCGCGCCAAACGCCCGGAGCCGACAATCGGCGTGATTTTGGCCGGATGCGCCAGCAACCAGGCATAGGCTAGCGTGTCGAGCCGGGTTTCGCCCTGCCGCTCGCCGGCGGCCAACAAGGCTTGGGCAACACGGCGGCTTTGCAAATCGGCCTTGTCAAACAAGCGCCCGCCGCCCAAGGGCGACCACGCCATCGGCTGCACGCGTTTTTCCAAAAGATAATCCAGGCTGCCGTCTTCAAAAGGCGCCAAATGCAGCGGCGAAATCTCAATTTGATTGGTGGCCAGCGGCTGGTCGACATACGATTGCAGCATGCTGAATTTCTGTGCGCTGTAGTTTGACACCCCAAAATGGCGCACCAAGCCGCGGCGGTGCAAATCATCAAACGCAGCGGCGATTTCTTCGGGATGGGCGCAAGGCGAGGGGCGGTGTATCAGCAGCAAATCCAGATAGCCGCATTGCAGCTTTTCCACCGAGCGCTCGGCCGACCAAACAATATGGGCGCGGCTGTTGTCGTAATGTTTGCTTTTCATTTCCGGCAATTGGGCATTGGGAAACACAATGCCGCATTTGCTCACAATAGTCATCTGCTCGCGCAGGCCTTTTTCCAGCGCCAGCGCCTGCCCGAATGCCTCTTCGTTGGCAAAGCCACCGTAGCAGGCGGCATGGTCGAACGTGCGGATGCCGAGCGAGAGCACATCGTGAATCAGCGCCAAATAACCCTCGGCATTCAAACCCCACTCATGCGCACGCCAATAGCCATGCACCAAACGACCCAAATTCAAATCTTGTCCAGACATAACCGGCCTTTCATGTTTTTTTCATTCACCTATGAATTATAACCCAAAGGCCGTCTGAACCCTTTCAGACGGCCTTCGATTTTTATAAGTTTTTCACACGAACGAGCAATATTTCAAAAAATTAATTTTGAATTACTTTGTTATATACAAAAATATGGATTCCGACCTGAGTCGGAATAATACCAATTTAAAAAAGTAAGCTAACAAGGCGGAAGCCTGCGACAGTACAGATAGTACGGCAAGGCGAGACAACGAAGTTAGGTTATTTTTTTGGATTGGTATAACGGGTCGGAATGATTTTGAAGGCTAAGCGGCATGTTGTAAAGGTGAGGCCGTCTGAATGTTCAGACGGCCTTCTGTTTACTTCTTGCTCAGTGTCAGCCCGCTCCAGCCAAACAGCAAAGTCAGAATCAAACATAAATAGCAGAAAAACGCATAAGGCAGATAATCCCACACCGGCACGCCCAGCACTTGGCTGATAAACACGCCGCACACGCTCCAAGGCACCAGCGGGTTAATCACCGTGCCGGCATCTTCCAGCGTGCGCGAGAGGTTGCGCGGGTGCAGGCCGAGCTTGTCATATACGGGCTTGAAGGTTTCGCCCGAGAGCAAAATGCTCAAATATTGCTCGCCGATCAACACATTCACCCCCACCGCCGTGGCGGCCACGGAAAATGTGGCGCGGCCAGCATTGGTGAGAAAACGGCGCATGCCTTCCAGCAGGCTGGGAATAATGCCCAATGCAAACAAAAGCCCGCCCAGGCTCAGCCCCAAAATCACAATGGTTTGGGTGAAAAACATGCTCTCGATGCCGCCGCGCGACACCAGCCGGCTGATGTTTTCAAAGCTGCCATCAAGCTTGAAGCCGCCGTAAAACCAGCTGCCCAGCTGCGCCAAATCAGGGCGGCTGTGCAGAAAAGTGAGCGCCAACGCCAGCGCAATGGTGGCCATCATCGCCACAATCGCATTCACCTTGCGCACGGCCAGCAGCACCAGCAAGGCAAAAGGCAGCAGCGAATAAGCATGCACCAGCCCTGTGGCGGCGAGCTGCTCGCGAAACACCGCCGTGCCGCCCAAATCGCCCGCGCCCACCGCCGGCAGCAGCCATAAGAGCAAGCCCGCTGTGATCACCCATGCCGGAATGGTGGTGTAGGCCATATTGCGAATGTGTTCAAACAAATCGATGCCCACCACCGATGCGGCAATGCTGGTGGTGTCGGAGAGCGGCGACATTTTGTCGCCGAAAAACGCGCCCGACACCACCGCGCCCGCCGTCATCGCAAGATTGGCACCGAAAGCCTCACCCATGCCGATAAAAGCCACGCCTATGGTGGCGCAAGTGGTGAGGCTGCTGCCGATGGCAATGCCGATCAGCGAGCACAAAATAAAGGCCGACAAATAAAAATAAGCCGGTGAAATCCAACCGAAGCCGTAATACATCAACGTGGGAATGGCGCCGCTCATCATCAGCGCGCTCACCAAAAGGCCGATAAAGAAAAAGAGATAAAGCGCACCCATGCCCTGCGCCACCGCGCCGGCCATGCGCTGCTGCATGCCGGCATAGCGCACTTTGCGCAGCAGGCCGTAGGCCAGCAGCACCACAATGGCGGTGAGTATGGCCATATGCGGCAGCCAGCCGAGCGAGATAATGCTGTAGCCCATCGCAGCCACGAGCACGGCGGCCACGGCAAAAGCTTCGGGGCGCGACATTTCCAATAAAGGGCGTTCACTAAACATAAGGTTTTCCGAGCCGCCCAAATATTATACCAATTCAAAAAAGTAAGCTAACAAGGCGGCGAGCCGCAGACAGTACAGATAGTACGGCAAGGCGAGACAACGAAGTTAGGTTATTTTTTTGGATTGGTATTACAGCGGCTTTACAAGCGTTAAATTGCGTATTGTAACGTAAAACAGGCCGTCTGAACATTCAGACGGCCTGTGTGTTTGACAGTGCTTATGCGGAAGCTTCGTCGGCTTTATGGCCTTTCACCGCAAAGAATACGATGTAGAGGTAGCACACCGCCGACACCACAAACGAGAGCAGCAAGCCGATATGGTCGGCGAAAAAGCCCTGCACCACCGGCACAATCGCACCACCCACAATCGCGGTGCAGATCACGCCGGATGCGATGCCGGTGAATTTGCCCAAACCTTTGGTGGCCAGCGAGAAAATGGTGGGGAACATAATCGAGTTGAAAAAACCGATGGCAATCAGCGCCCACATCGACACCGCACCGCCGTTGGCCAAAATCGCGATGGTAATCAGCGCCACGGCCATCAAGGCGTTAAAGGCCAAGTATTTGTGCGGCGCGATTTTGTTCATCACGGCCGAGCCCAAGAAACGACCCACCATGGCACCGCCCCAGTAGAGCGCTAAGAATTTGGCACCGGTGGCGTGGTCGAGGCCGGCGGTTACTTCCATCACACTCACCAGCAGCGAGCCGATAGACACTTCCGCGCCCACATAGCAGAAAATGCCCACCGCGCCCAACACCAAATGTTTGTATTGCCACACGCTGGTTTTGCCGTCGTGGTTGTGTTCGGTTTCAGCTTCGGCAATTTTGCGCGCATCGGGCAGCTTGATCATTTTCACAAACAGCGCCAGCAAAATCAGCAAACCGGCCAAACCCAAATAAGGAATCTGCACCGAAGCGATTTGCTCGGCCTGGGTGGCGGTGGCTTGAGTGGCGGCATCGGATAAAATCAGCGCCGAACCCAAAAGCGGTGCCACGGTGGTGCCCAAAGAGTTAAAGGCCTGCACCAAAGTGAGGGTAGACGATTCTTTGCCGGGCTTGGCCAGCAGCGTTACATAAGGGTTGCCCGCCACTTGCAGCAGGGTTACGCCTGAAGCCAAGATAAACAGCGCGCCCAAAAAGGTCGGGTAAGAGGCGCTGCCGGCAGCCGGATAAAACAGCAAACAGCCCACGGCGGTGAGCAAAAAGCCGCCGATCACGCCGTTTTTATAGCCCACCTTTTCCACGAGCTTGCCCATCGGCATCGACATGATGGCGTAAGCGGTAAAGAAGCAGAACTGAATCAGCATGGCCTGAAAATAAGTCAGGTCGAAAATCGCTTTCAGGTGGGGAATCAGGATGTCATTCATGCAGGTGATGAAACCCATCATGAAAAACAGCGCGGTCAACACCGACAAAGCGGTGTTGTTGCTTTGATTTTGTGATTGCGTAGACATTTTGATTGCCTTTATTTGGGTTAGTTAGAATCTTACTTTTGTTACTTTTGTTACTTTTGTTACAATTGTTGAGTGTTTGAAGTTAACTTACGTTAAATCAGACCTGCATCATACTGCCGTTTTTGAAATTTTCATACTGTTATTTTATTACCGCAATCAATTACTTAAAGGCCGTCTGAAGCATATTGGATATCACGCTTTCAGACGGCCTTTCCATTATTTGACCCAGCTCAAATAAACGTGGAAAAAATCAGCACGCGCCGTCTTTATCGCAATTGGCGTTGCGGTAAAGACGCACTAAATGCTCGGTGGAGCTGTCGTGCGGCTGCACCGGCGTTTCTCCGGTGAGCTCGGCCAAAATGGTTTTGGCCAATTGCTTGCCCAATTCCACGCCCCATTGGTCAAAGCTGTTGATGCCCCAAATCACACCCTGCACAAAGGTTTTGTGTTCATAAAGCGCAATCAGGCTGCCCATATTGCGCGGATTAATTTTATTGAGCAAAATCAGATTGCTCGGGCGGTTGCCGGAAAAGGTTTTGTGCGGCACCAAAGCTTCGATGTGCGCCTCATCCATGCCCTGCGCCTTCAGCTCGATGCGCACTTCATCAGGCGTTTTACCGCGCATAAAGGCTTCGGCCTGGGCAAACACATTGGCCAGCAGAATTTCATGGTGGCCGGGCAGATTGCTGCGTTTTTCCAGCGAAGCAATCAAATCAATCGGGGTGATGTGCGTGCCTTGGTGCAGTAGCTGGAAAAAAGCATGCTGGCCGTTGATGCCGGTTTCGCCCCAAATAATCGGCGCAGTTTCGCAGGCCACAGCTTCACCGTCGAGCGTTACCTGCTTGCCGTTGCTCTCCATATCGAGCTGCTGGATAAATTTGGGCAGGCGGTGCAAGTGTTGGTCGTAAGGGGCGATCACATGGCTGCCGCCACCGTAATAATTGATATACCACACGCCTATCATGGCCAAGAGCACCGGCAGGTTTTCTTCCAACGGTGCATTGATAAAATGCTGGTCCATCAAATGGGCGCCGTTGAGCATTTCGATAAAGTTTTCTTCGCCCAAATAAAGCATAATCGGCAGGCCGATGGCCGACCACAAGCTGTAGCGGCCGCCCACCCAATCCCAAAATTCAAACATATTGGCCGTGTCGATGCCGAATTCGGCCACGGCTTTTTTATTGGTGGACACCGCCACAAAATGCTTGGCCACGGCAGATTTATCGTCGGCGTGTTTCAAAAACCATTCGCGCGCGGTGAGCGCATTGGTGAGGGTTTCCTGTGTGGTGAAGGTTTTTGAAGCCACCACAAACAGCGTGGTTTCGGGATGTACTTTTTCCAGCACGTCGCGCAGCTGCGAGCCGTCGATATTCGACACAAAATGCATTTTGAGGCGCGGATGGCCGAAAGGCTTGAGCGCGGTGCACATCATCAAAGGGCCCAGATCCGAGCCACCGATGCCGATATTCACCACATCGGTAATCACTTGATTGGTATAGCCCAGCCAATCGCCGCTGCGCACTTCGTGGGCGAATTCGCCCATGCGGTGCAGCACATGGTTCACCTGCGGCATCACATCTTCGCCGTCCACCAAAATCGGCGCATTGGTGCGGTTGCGCAGCGCCACATGTAGCGCGGCGCGGTTTTCGGTGGTGTTGATTTTTTCACCGCGAAACATCTGCTTCATGCGCTCGGGCAGGCCGGCTTCGCGTGCCAGCTTCATCAAAAGCGCCAAGGTTTCATCGGTGATGCGGTTTTTGGAATAATCCACTTTCAGGCCGCCCACCTCCAGCCAATAGCGCTCGGCGCGCCCCGGGTCGGTGGCAAACAATTCGCGCATATGGTCAGACTTGGTGGCATCAAAATGCTGCCACAATTCGCGCCAGGCGGGCAATTCTTGCAAGTGTTTCATTATGAATCTTCTTTCTCGTGTTCCAAACGTTTGGTGTGTATGCTGCGTTTGCTCTTTTCAAGCTGCAAGCTGGCTGTTTCGCCCAGGCGCAGCGCTAGGCCGATGGCCAGAATATCGATCACCACCAATTGCAGCAGGCGCGTTACCATCGGCGTGTAGCGCTCGGTGTCTTCCTGTGGCATCACGCTGAGCACGCAATCGGCCAGCTGCGAGAGCGGCGAATCGGCGCGGGTGATGGCAATCACCGCCGCGCCGTTTTCTTTGGCAATGCTCACCGCATCGAGCACTTCAATCGATGAGCCTGAATTGGATATCACCACCAACACATCCTGATCGCTGAGCACCGATGCGGCCATCAGCTGGATATGGGTGTCGACATAAGCCACGGTGGAAATGCCGAAGCGGAAAAATTTGTGCTGCGCATCTTGCGCCACGATGCCGGAATTGCCCACGCCGTAAAATTCGATGCGCCGCGCATGCGAGAGCATGGCAATGGCGTTTTCCAGATCGGTTTCTTTCAAAGAGCGGCGTGCGCCCAAAATCGAGGCGGCGGTGTTGCCGAGCACTTTTTCCATCACACCGCCCATGTCGTCGTCGGCATTGAGCTCTTCATGCACATAAGGCATGCCTTCGTGGCCGATGCTGGCCGACAAAGAAAGCTTGAATTCGGGCAGGCCTTTATAGCCCAAGCTGCGGCAGAAGCGGATAACTGTAGGCTGGCTCACCGAGGCATGCTCGGCAATTTCGGCCACGGCCGCATGCACAAACCATTTGGGCTCGGCCAGCGCACATTCGGCCACTTTACGCTCTGCGCCTGACAAATTGGCTAAAGCTTCGCTGATTTTACTTAACATCATCTTGTTTCCTGACTGTGTTTTAAACAAACCGGCAACGATTCATGGCCTTCTATACCCTTTCATAAGCACGCTGCTCAAACAGCAAGCCTGCCGGCATGTTTATGAAAGGGTATTCAGACGGCCTTTTGATGAGGATAGGCCGTCTGAAAACCATACTGCCTGTTTCTACTCTATTTATCGGATGTTATTGTTTGTTTGCGTAATGTTGAACGCATTTATGCGTTTTCGTTGCCGGCTGCTGCTTTTTGGGCAGCCACCGGTGCAGCGGCTTCTTTTTCCGGCTCGGCCGATATTTCGTCCACCTCACCCAAATGATTGGCCAGCGCCACGGCAGCACCGGAAATGCCCGGATATTTGCTCAACACGATATACACCGGAATCGCGGCCAGATAAGCATCGAAGCGGCCTTTGCTCTCAAAGCGGTTGCGAAACGGCGAATTTTTAAAGTAATCGATAAAGCGCGGAATAATGCCGCCGCACAAATACACGCCGCCGCTGGCGCCCAGCGTAAGCGCGAGGTTGGACGACACCGTGCCCAGCATGGCGCAGAAAATATCCAGCGTGAGCCGGCAAAGCGGCGATGAGCCGCTCAGGGCGCGGTCACTGATTTCCGCGGGCGTGAGTTTTTGGCGCTTCACCCCTTCACGCGCGGCCAAAGCTTCGTGAATCAGCACCAAGCCGGCGCCGCTCAAAAAGCGCTCGGCCGACACATGGCCGTATTTTTTCTTGGCATATTGCCAAATCATGATTTCGGCATCGTCAAACGGAGCGAAGCTCACATGGCCGCCCTCACCCGCCAGCGGCACCCAGCCCGATTTGCTCGGAATCAGGCCGCTCACGCCCAAACCTGTGCCCGGGCCGATCACCGCTTTGGGCGCATCGGGCACTTTTTTGAAGCCGCCGATCTGCACCAGCTCTTCTTTCGGCATCTTGGTAATCGCCAAGGCTTGCGCGGTGAAGTCGTTGAGCAGAATTAGGTTTTCCAAATGCAGCGCTTGGCGCGTGGTTTCAATCGAAAAGGCCCAGTGGTGGTTGGTCATCTGCACCCAGTCGCCCAAAATCGGGTTGGCAATGGCGATAGAGGCATGGCTGATGGCCGGATTGCCGACACGGCTCAGGTATTCGCGAATGGCGTCTACCACGGTGTCGTAATCGTTGCACGGCAGCACTTCTACTTTTTCGATTTGCTGCGGCGAGGTTTCCAGCGCAAAGCGGGCATTGGTGCCACCGATATCGGCCACCAAGCGCGGCCATGAAACGGTTTCTTTAGTTTGCGTAGTAGACATGGCAAGTTACCTTTTTATGGTTAAGCACAAAGCTTAAAGGATAGGTTTTACTGGTTTGGGCGGCAGCCGCTTCATATACGGCTTTTTTCTCCGCGCCCTGTATGGCCAAAAACACCGCCGGCGTGGCGGCCACCGCCTCGAGCGTCATGCTGATGCGCTCGTGCGGCGCCGTTACGGGCGAAGTGTGCAGCAGCGGCTCGGCATAGGCCGGATCCAAGCCTTTATCGAGCTGCGGTGCCTGTGGAAACAGCGAGGCGGTGTGGCCGTCGCCGCCCATGCCCAGCACCAGCGCATCGGGCTGCCGGTAATGTTGCAGCGCAAAAGCCACCGCTTTTTCGCTGTCGGCCAGCGCGGCCTCACCAGCGCCATCAGCCACCATCGGAATCCAATGCGCGGCGGCGGCTTTGTTTTTCAACAGATATTCGCGCACTAGGCCGGTGTTGCTGTCGGCGTGATCGGTGGGCACGATGCGCTCGTCCACCAGCGTGATGCCGATATTTTTCCAATCCAAATCTTTTTGCGAAAGCGCATCAAAAAAAGCAATCGGCGAGCGCCCGCCCGACACGGCCAACACGGCCTGCCCTTTTTTATCCAGCGCATCTTGCAGCGTTTCAGCCACGGCATCGGCCAGCGCGGCGGCTGAAGCGGCGGCGTTTTCATGCGGATACCATTGAGTGCTCATGGCATAATCCTTGTGGTTGGTTTTACTTTTTTTTCAGACGGCCTTTTCTTTTATTTATTGCCAAAGGCCGTCTGAAAGCCTTATTGCGCTTCGTGCCATTTATCGCCGTTGCGCGCCAGCAGTTCGCGGGCGGCTTCAGGGCCCCAGCTGTGGGCGGCATAGCCATGCGGCGGTGTCGAGCTTTGCGCCCAATTTTCCATAATCGGCATCACCCATTCCCAAGCGGCTTCCAATTCGTCGCGGCGGTTAAACAAGGCCAGCTTGCCGTTGATCACATCCAGCAGCAGGCGCTCGTAAGCTTCGGCGCGGCGGCCGGCAACGGCTTTGCCCAAATCCAGGCTCAGCGCGGCCGTTTCCACATGATTGCCCGCGCCCGGGGTTTTCACTTGGGTGTAGAGGCGGATAGATTCGGTGGGCTGCAATTCAATCACCAAGCGGTTGGGCGCGGCATGGCTGCCCTCGAAAATATGGCTGTCCAAATCGCGGAAATTCAACACGATTTCGGCCACTTTGCCGGCCATGCGTTTGCCGGTGCGCAGATAAAAAGGCACACCCGCCCAGCGCGCGTTGTCGATTTCGGCTTTAATCGCCACATAGGTTTCGGTGTGGCTGCCGGCGGGCACTTGGTGCTCATTCAAATAGCCTGCCAAGGCTTTGCCTTCTTTTTCGCCGGCAATATATTGGCCGCGCACCACATTTTCATCCACATCAGCCGAAGTGAGCGGCTTGAGCGATTTCACCACTTTGAGTTTTTCATCGCGCACGGCATCGGCATCGAGGCTCGCCGGCGCTTCCATAGCCGTCATACACAGCATCTGCATCAAGTGGTTTTGCACCATATCGCGCAAGGCGCCGGTGATGTCGTAAAATTCGCCGCGCTCTTCCACGCCCAGCTCTTCGGCAATGGTCAGCTGCACGCTTTTCACATATTTGTTGTTCCACAAAGGCTCAAACACCACGTTGGCAAAGCGCAGCGCCAGCAGGTTTTGCAGCGCTTCTTTGCCCAGATAATGGTCGATGCGGTAGATTTGGTCTTCTTGATAGAATGCGCCCACGGCGGCATTGATTTCTTGCGAAGATTTCAGGTCGGTGCCCAGCGGTTTTTCCAGCACCACGCGCACTTTGCTGCTGTTGAGGCCGATGTCGGCCAGGTTTTGGCAAATCGGCGTGAAGAATTTCGGCGCGGTGGAAAGATACACCACCACATTATCAGTGTCGGGGCGCTCGGCCACGGCTTCGCCCAAGGCTTTGAAGGTTTCGGGGCGGGTGGCATCCACCATTAAATATTGGATGCGGGCAATGAAAGAAGCCCACAATTCATCGCTGAAATGGGTTTTGATGTGGATTTTGGAATCGCTTTCCACTTTTTGCAGAAATTGCGCAGTGGTGAAATCGCTGCGGCTCACGCCCAAAATACGCCCTTCGGGGTTGAGCAGGCCGGCGGCATGCGCCTGATAAAGGCAGGGCAGCAATTTGCGCATGGCCAAATCGCCGGTTGCACCAAACAACACCAAATCAAAATTCGCTTGTTTACTCATTTTTCATCTTCCATCTAATCTGAACGGCTTGCGCCATCGTAATAAAAATTTTGTGTGTTTATCTGTTAGGCATTATGATTTTATATTAAACTACAGATACTTAAATTCGGTTTTACACATTCCCGCCTATCGCTACAGGCCCTGTGCAAGTCGTAGCAATCCTACACGCCACTACAACTTTTGTCTATGCGGTTTCGCGAAAATTATTTGACTTAGATAAAACTAACGTCATCTTTCACGCCTATTATGTTACAAAGCTACAAAATAAAGTTTGATTTGGTTCAACTTTCGTTATGTAATTTAACTACAATTTAACATTCATCCGTATTATAATCATCCCATAGAAAAAGCCATTCAGACGGCCTGCCCCCTTGGCTGCCTGCCCTTTCACGATATCCAGCCAGAAAGGCACACAATAATGAACACGCCCACCCTCCACCCCATCCTTGCTGCCGTTACCCAACGCATTATCGAGCGCAGCCGCCCCACCCGCGCCGCTTATTTGGATCGCATCCGCGCCGCCCACCATGCCGGCCGCCTTGAGCGCAGCCAATTGGGCTGCACCAATCTGGCACACGCTTTTGCCGCCGCGCCTCACGCGGTGAAAATCGAATTGCAGCAAGAGAAAACCCCCAATCTGGGCATTGTGTCGGCTTATAACGACATGGTATCCGCCCACCAACCGCTGCAGGTTTTCCCCACCTGGATTAAAGAAGAAGCCCTCAAACACGGCGCCACCGCCCAATTTGCCGGCGGCACGCCCGCCATGTGCGACGGCATCACCCAAGGCTACACCGGCATGGAATTGTCGCTCTTTTCGCGCGATGTGATTGCCATGAGCACCGCCGTGGCGCTTTCGCACCAAATGTTTGATGCCGCCCTTTATTTGGGCGTGTGCGACAAAATCGTGCCCGGCTTATTGATCGGCGCGTTGAGCTTCGGCCACCTGCCCGCCATTTTCGTGCCCGCAGGCCCGATGACCAGCGGCATTTCCAATGATGAAAAAGCCAAAACCCGCCAATTGTTTGCCGAGGGCAAAGTCGGCCGCGATGCGCTGCTTGAAAGCGAAATGGCCTCTTACCACAGCCCGGGCACCTGCACCTTCTACGGCACCGCCAACTCCAACCAAATGATGATGGAAATGATGGGCTTGCACATGCCCAACACCGCCTTCGTCAACCCCAACACTCCCATGCGCGAAGCGCTCACCCGCGCCGCCGCCGCCCACATCGCCACCGCCGTCAGACACAACACCATTTTGCCGGTGGGCGAAATGGTTAGCGAAAAATCGATCGTCAACGCCATTGTCGGCCTGATGGCCACCGGCGGCTCCACCAACCACACCATGCACGTAGTGGCCTTTGCCCGCGCCGCCGGCATTATCGTAAACTGGGACGATTTCAACGAAATTTCCGACATCATTCCGCTGCTCACCCGCGTGTATCCCAACGGCAAAGCCGACGTCAACCATTTCGCCGCAGCCGGCGGCCTCGCTTTCGTGATTCGCGAGCTGCTTGATGCCGGCCTGATGCACGAAGATGTCGACACCGTGGTCGGCCACGGCATGCGCCCCTACACCAAAGAGCCGTTTATGATTGAGGGCAAGCTCGAATGGCGCGATGCGGCTGCCCAAAGCGGCGACGACAACGTAATCCGCACCGCCGCCAACCCTTTCTCTGCCGATGGCGGCCTGCGCCTGATGAAAGGCAACATCGGCCGCAGCGTCATCAAAGTATCCGCCGTCGCGCCCGAGCACCGCGTGATTGAAGCGCCGGCCATTGTGTTTGACGACCAACGCGATGTGTTGGCCGCATTCGACCGCGGCGAATTGGAGCGCGACTTTATCGCCGTGGTGCGTTTTCAAGGCCCGCGTGCCAACGGCATGCCCGAATTGCACAAGCTCACTCCGCAGCTGAGCATTCTGCAAAGCCGCGGCTTCAAAGTGGCGCTGGTCACTGATGGGCGCATGTCGGGCGCATCGGGCAAAGTGCCCGCCGCCATCCACATGAGCCCCGAAGCCCTGCTCGGCGGCGCCATCGGCAAAATCCGCACCGGCGACCTCATCCGCTTCGATGCCGAAAAAGGCGAGCTGGACGTGCTGATCAACGAAGCCGAATGGCTGGCGCGCGAACACGCCCATGCCGATTTGCGCAAAAACGCCCACGGCACCGGCCGCGAGCTTTTCGCCGGCTTCCGCAGTCTCAGCAGCAGCGCCGAAACCGGTGCCATGAGCTTCGGTGGCGACTTTGCCTAAACCTTTTTCAGACGGCCTTTTATGATGAACAGGCCGTCTGAAACCCACCCGCATTATTTTTTTACATTGGAGAACCTCATGACCCCACGCGAAATCCTCACCGCCGGCAAAGTTGTGCCCGTTATCGCCATCGACGATCTTTCAACCGCCGTAGATTTGGCGCACGCCCTTGTTGAAGGCGGCATTCCCACCTTGGAAATCACCTTGCGCACCGCCGCCGGCCTCGAAGCCATCCGCCAAATCAAAAAAGAAGTGCCCAATGCCATTGTCGGCGCCGGCACCGTAACCAACGGCGAGCAACTCAAAGCCGTCACCGATGCAGGCGCTGTCTTTGCCATCAGCCCCGGCTTCAACATCAATTTCGCCAAAGCCGCAGAAAAAAGCAGCATCGCCGTGATTCCCGGCATTGCCACTCCTGGCGAGCTGATGCTGGCGCTGGAGCACGGCATTAACACCATGAAACTTTTCCCCGCCGAAGTGGTGGGCGGCAAAGCCATGCTCAAAGCCCTCTACGGCCCCTTTGCCGACGTGCGCTTCTGCCCCACCGGCGGCATCAGCCTCGAAACCGCGCCTGAATACTTGGCCCTGCCCAACGTATTGTGCGTAGGCGGCTCATGGCTCACCCCCAAAGAAGCCGTGCAAAACAAAGATTGGGCCGCCATCACCAAGCTGGCCAAAGAAGCATCCGCGCTGTAAACACCGCAATATCAAAGGCCGTCTGAAATTTCAGACGGCCTTTGATATTGCGGGTAGGTTGGGTTGAAAACCCAATAAATCCACAATCCGTCTGAAACCTTGGGTTTATCAATCCAATCTACGCCGTTGCAAAATACAGTTTCGTGTCACTTTTTCTTGCATTTCACTATGCGCATGAAAAAAGGCCGTCTGAAAAAGCGGGTAGGTTGGGTTGTAAACCCAACAAATCCACAAGCCGTCTGAAACCTTGGGTTTATCAATCCAATCTACTCCGTTATAGTGCATAGTTTTGTGTCACTTTTTCTTGCATTTCACTATACGCATGAAAAAAGGCCGTCTGAAAAAATTTCAGACGGCCTTTGATTCAGCAACAACAATTAAATCCCGCTTCCTTGCGCTTTCAATTTTTCGGTGCCGAATTCCAGCTTGCTCAAAGCAGAAAGATAGGCTTTGGCAGTGGCCACCAACACATCGGTATCTGCGCCCTGCCCGTTCACCACGCGGCCGCCTCGCGCCAGGCGCACGGTGGTTTCGCCCTGGCTCTCTGTGCCCTCGGTGACGGCGTTCACCGAATAAATCTGCAACACGGCGCCGCTATCGGCCACGCTCTCGATGGCTTTAAAAATCGCATCCACCGGGCCCGAGCCGTTGGCACTAGCGCGGTGCTCCACGCCGCCCACGCTGAACACCACTTCAGCCGCCGGCAATTCACCGGTTTCGGTGCTGATTTTTTGCGAGATGAATTTATAGTTGTCTTGCGACAAATTCACCATTTCATCCGACACCAGCGCGTGCAAATCTTCATCGAAAATTTCGCGTTTTTTGTCGGCCAATTCTTTAAAGCGGGCAAAAGCGGCATTGAGCGCTTCTTCGCTCTCCAATTCGATGCCCAAATCGGCAAGCTTGGTTTTAAAGGCATTGCGGCCGGAAAGCTTGCCCAAGCTCAAGCGGTTGGCGGCCCAGCCCACGCTCTCAGCCGACATGATTTCATAAGTTTCGCGGTGTTTGAGCACACCGTCTTGGTGAATGCCCGATTCGTGTGCAAATGCATTGGCGCCCACAATGGCTTTATTGGGCTGCACCGGATAGCCGGTAACGGTAGACACGAGCTTGGAAGTGGGCACAATCTGGGTGGTGTCCACGCCGGTTTCGAGGCCGAACACATCGTGGCGGGTTTTAAACGTCATCACGATTTCTTCCAAGCTGGCATTGCCCGCGCGCTCGCCCAAACCGTTAATGGTGCATTCCACTTGGCGCGCGCCGCCGAGCACGGCAGCCAGCGAGTTGCCCACAGCCAAGCCCAAATCGTTGTGGCAATGCGCCGACCATACCACTTTGTCGCCGCCCGGCGTTTTCGCAATCAGCTCGCGGAAAAAGGCTTCGGTGCGGTGCGGCACCGAATAGCCCACGGTGTCGGGAATATTGATGGTGGTGGCGCCGGCTTCAATCACCGCGCCGCAGATTTCAGCCAAAAAGCCGATTTCCGAGCGCAGCGCATCTTCGCAGGAAAATTCCACATCATCGGTGTATTCCTTGGCGATTTTCACCGCTTTCACCGCCGATTCAATCACCTGCTTGGGCTTCATTTTCAGCTTGTGCTCCATATGGATGGGGCTGGTGGCGATAAAAGTGTGGATGCGGCGCTTGGCGGCAGGTGCCACCGCTTCGCCGGCGGCGCGGATATCGCGCTCCATGGCGCGGCTGAGCGAGCACACAGTGGCGCGGGTAAGCGTTTTGGCGATTTCGTTGATTGCTTCGAAATCACCCGGGCTGGCCGCAGCAAAGCCCGCTTCAATCACATCCACGCCCAGCTTTTCCAATTGGCGCGCAATGCGGATTTTTTCTTCTTTGGTCATGGCGGCACCGGGCGATTGCTCGCCGTCGCGCAGCGTGGTGTCGAATATGATAACGCGATTATCTTTGGGCATGTTTTGTTTCTCCAGAGTGGTTTGTTGCTGCATAAAAGCATTCAAATCCAGCGGCCGGCCTTGCGCTTCGGCCAGCGCCGTCAGCTTTTGCAGCTGATTGAGCGGCAGCGAGCCGCGCGTGCGCCATTTATAAATAGCCGCCGTGCTGGCCGCATGCTGCGGGTCTTGCTGCTTGAGCGCCTCGGCCAGCGCATTCACGCCGCCGAAATAAGCGATTAAACGGTCGATGTCCAGTTGCATGATGCACCTTTGTCTAAAAAATGTTTTCCAACGGATTGATGAGCCTGATTATACTTAAATCAGACAAAACGGCAACAATTTTATTTATTTTGATTGCAAATTTATATTTTATGATATTTTATATACAAATTGTCTATTTTAGAGCTGCATAGGTACGCACGGCCGCATGCCGTAATCATACGCATGCGTTCGGGCGCGTTCCGCAGCAATCAAACAGGCCGTCTGAAAATAGCGTAAACTGGCGGCTGCCAATATATTTGACAAACCGCTATGCTTGATAAATATGATTTGATTTCCACCGGCCGCCACGATGAGCTGCCCTGGCGCAACGAAAGCACGCAAAAGCCGCCCAAGCAAGCGCTGTTTGTGCACGAAACCAATGCCGATACGGTGCTGAAAAACGCCCGCGAACACATTGCCAGCGTGTGGCGCGGCGATTTTCACAACGCCAAGCAAGTGCTGGCAGCGATGAAAAAGCGTTTGCACAAAAACAGCACACGCGCCGCCGATGCCGATATTCAAGCCGCTTTCCACCGCCACCGCATGCAGCAGGCGCAGCAAAGCCGGTTGCTCAATATGCTGGCGGTGGAAATCGGTGCAGGCTTCACGCTCGATTTGCCGCGCGCACCCGATGTGCGTGCCGCGCTGAACGATGTGTATGGGCAGGCCAACGATACGCCTTTTCTGCTGCCGCTCAACCAATTGCTGGGCTTTATCGGTGCGCACGAATGGCACAAAAAAGGCGTGGACATCCCCGCGCTCGGCGGCAAAATCCACGTGCCTTTCGGCGTGTTTTCCCCCTTGCGCGGCGAATATCTCGATTTATTGATGCAGGCGCCGTTGCCCGAATCTTGCCAGCACGCATTCGATATCGGCACCGGCAGCGGCGTGCTCGCCGCCCTGCTCGCCCGTCGTCGCGGCGTGCCGCACATCACCGCCACCGACACCAACCCGCGCGCCATCACCTGCGCCCGCGCCAATCTGCAACGGCTGGGGCTGGAAAAACAAGTGCAAATCGAAGCGGTGGATTTATTCCCCGCCGCGCGCGCCGATTTAATCGTGTGCAACCCGCCGTGGCTGCCGGCCAAACCCACATCCGCCATCGAAGCCGCCCTCTACGACCCCGGCAGCGCCATGCTGCAAGGCTTTCTCAACGGTGCCGCCGCCCACCTCAACCCCGGCGGCGAAGCCTGGCTGATCATTTCCGATTTAGCCGAGCACCTGCACCTGCGAGCGCCCGAATTTCTCAGCCAATGCTTTCAGACGGCCTCACTAAATGTGATCGATATTCTGCACACCAAACCGCAACACCAAAAAGCCCTCAACACCGCCGACCCCTTAGCCTTCGCCCGCACGCAGGAAACCACCTATCTTTACCGCCTACGCGCCAAATAATGCCGCCACATCGTAGGTACGCACGGCAACAGGCCGTAATCGTACGCATGCGATTGAGCGTGTTCCGTAGCAATCAAGCAGGTCATCTGAAAGCTTTGAGGTTTCAGATGGCCTTTGCTTTATGAAGGTTGTGAGGCTTCATACGTACGATTACGCCGCCTTTGGGCGGCGTGCGTACCTACAGCTAATCGTACCTACGACGGCTGCGCGCGAAGTAATGCGCAACATCGTAAGTGCGCACGGCCGCAGTTCATGCGTACGATTACGCCGCAAAAAGCGCGGCGTGCGCACCTACAGCGCTTAAATATATTTTCATTTATAATCACCTTTACACATTAAATCCGACATCTTGCAATATGCCGAATTACAAACGTATGCACCGCCCCGGCGGCATGTGGTTTTTCACCGTCAACCTGTTGCAGCGCAGGCACAATGATTTATTGGTGCGTGAAATAGAATTGCTCAGGCAATCGGTTCGAAAAGTGCGGGCAAGCCATCCGTTTGAGATTGTGGCTTGGGTGGTGTTGCCAAACCATATGCATTGCATTTGGCGCTTACCCCAAGGAGACAGCAATTATTCCACGCGCTGGCGGCTGATTAAAAGCCATTTCAGCCGCAGCCTGCCTTTAACCGAATATCGCTCGCCCATCCGGCAGCAAGCAGGCGAACGCGGCATTTGGCAACGTCATTATTGGGAACATTTGATTCGCGATGAAGAAGATTTTCAACGGCATTTCGATTATGTGCATATCAATCCGCTGAAACACGGCTTGGTTGAGCAAGTGAAAGATTCGCCATATTCCACTTTTCACCGCTATGTCGAGCAAGGCGTTTATCCGCAAGATTGGGCCGGCATAATTGAAGAAGGCGATTTTGGTGAGTGACTGCATGCATACGAATTAAGGGTGTTCCACAACCACAGCGTAGGTATGCACACCGCCCAAAAGCGGCGTAATCGTGCGCATGCGATTAAGGGTGTTCCACAACCACAGCGTAGGTACGATTAGCCGCCCAAAGGCGGCGTAATCGTACGCATGCGCTCGAACGTATTCCGTAGCAATCAAGCAGGCCGTCTGAAAGCAGTTGGGCTTCAGACGGCCTTTTGTTTCTATAAGTTGTGGGAGTTCATGCGTACGATTACGCCGCAAAAAGCGCGGCTAATCGTACCTACGGTGACTGGGTTTCAGACGGCCTTTGTTTTATGAAGGTTGCGAGGCTTCATGCGTACGATTACGCCGCAAAAAGCGCGGCGTGCGTACCTACGGCGGCTACGGTGGTGGTGGCCATAAAAAAGAGCCTGCGAAGCAGGCTCTTTTCAAGGCTAATCGTGAGATTAGAATTTGTGACGCAGACCAACCATACCGGCAGTGGTTTCAGACTTGTTGTCGCCGCCACCAGCACGCAGCCAGCCGGCAGACACCAAGGCAGTGGTGCGTTTAGAGAAGTCGTAATCGGCACCCAACACAACTTGGTCGTATTTGGTGATCTTACGCTCTGAATCGGTCAAACCAGCACCTTTACCTTTGAAGCCGTGGGCATAAGAGAAGCGTGGTACAACATTGCCGAAGCGGTAAGCAACAGTGGTAGCCACTTCATGTGCTTTCAGGCCTACGCTGTCATCGGCAGCAGCGATGTAGTAGCTATCGCTGCTCAACTGAGCAACATAGCTGTCATAGCTATCCCAACCATTGGTGTATTGGTAGCCCAAACCAACAAACAGGTTGTTGGCATCGTAACCGCCTTCTACTTTATGCGCTTGACCTGATTTGCTTTCGCCAGCAGTAGTCACATAAGCAGATTTTTTGTAACCGAAGCCGTAGCGGGCGAAGAAACCAGCGTTTTCATAGTTCAAACCGGCGTAGTAGCGTGAAGTGTCGCTGGCATCGTCAGCACGACCAGTAGTCACGCCTTCATTGCGTACTTCAGTACCGTTATCACGCGGGGTGAATTGTACGTTACCGCTGAAGCCGGCCCAAACCGGAGAATCGTATTTCACAGAAACAATGCGCTCACCAGTGCGTTGGAACATGCCCAAGCCCAAAGCGTTGTTGCTGTATTCCCACGGATCCAAAGAATCCATGCTTTTCAGTTGGGTTTCCAGCTTACCGGCACGGATTTTACCGAAGTTGCCTTCCAAACCGATGAATGATTCACGACCGGCCCAGTCGCCGTCGCCTGCAACGTTTACGTTGTTTTCAACCTGCCAAATGGCGTTCAGGTTGTTGCCCAAGTGCTCGTGGCCTTTGAAGCCGATGCGTGAGCCGAAGTCGGCGATTTGCGAACCGGTGTCGCTTTTGGTCTCTTTGCCATTAACTTTAGTTTTAGTTTGAGAAACCTCAACGCCGGCTTTGATTTGGCCGTACAGAATTACGTCGGCAGAAGCTGCAACCGGCAGAGCCGCCAGGGTCAAAGCAATCAGAGTTTTTTTCATTGCTGTATTCCTTTTCTATGTTTAAGAAATCAAACTTAAATGGGGTGATATGAAATCCATCCAAGCTTTTGCATTCATCGCAGCGTTAGCGATTTCATGTCTGCTAATATAATTGCTTCGTTGTAAAAAAACAAACTTTATCCGCCTTTTGCTTGGCAGTTTATGCCCCAAAGTGTGTGCTTTTTCCCACATATTTTATTTAAGCCCTTAAAAATCATAGCGATATAAAATCAGTAATTTGATTTGCAGGTTTACAACACAATCGGGGTTTGTGTGGCATTTTGGCACTTGCCGATGCGGCTCGGGGCAATTTTGTTGTTTTGTTTAATGCTGAAAACGGGTGTGGGCGGCTTAAAACGGGCATTGCGACCGCTTGGACGGGAATCGGCGGGGCAGCTTTCAAGGTAGGAATGTTTCAAGCGGGATGCATCATGCTTGTTCTGCGAACAAGCGTCGGATTAGAAAATCCGACCTACACGTTGTCATGGGAAAGGCCGTCTGAAAGAAAGGCTTCAGACGGCCTTGAACGCACAAGCCCGCCGGTTTGCTGAAAATCCGTAGGTCGGATACTTGTATCCGACATTTGGCCGCAAGGCCGAATAGGCACGATGTTTATTCTACAAAAGTGAAAGATGCTTGTTCTGCGAACAAGTGTCGGATTCGAGAATCCGACCTACACGCTATTATGGTAAAGGCCGTCTGAAAGAAAGGCTTCAGACGGCCTTGGCTTATCGCTTCTATATATATGCTCGATGTGCTGCTTTAATATCGGGCTTAATCGTCGAGCACATCAAAGCTGCTCTCTTTGGTGAAGGTGGTGCCGGGCACGCTGGCAATCAGGGGGTCGAGCGCGCCGATGGCTTTTACGTCTTTACCCGGATAATCGAGATGGTGCAAAAAGGCGCGGATGCAGTTGAGGCGGGCGCGTTTTTTATCGTCGGATTTCACCACTGTCCACGGGGCGTCGCCGGTGTGGGTGTGGAAAAACATGGCGTTTTTGGCATCGGTGTATTCATCCCAGCGGTCGAGCGATTGGATATCGACGGGTGAGAGCTTCCAATGTTTGAGCGGATCGTCGCGGCGGGAAATAAAGCGGCGCAGCTGCTCTTCGCGGCTCACGGAAAACCAAAATTTAAACAGATGAATGCCGCTGGACACGAGCATACGTTCGAATTCGGGGGTTTGGCGCATAAACAGTAAATATTCGTGCGGCTCGCAAAAGCCCATCACGCGCTCGACGCCGGCGCGGTTGTACCACGAGCGGTCGAAAAACACCATTTCGCCCGAGGTGGGCAGGTTTTGGATATAGCGCTGGAAATACCATTGGCCGCGCTCGGTTTCGGTGGGTTTTTCCAAGGCCACCACGCGCGCGCCGCGCGGGTTGAGATGCTCCATAAAGCGCTTGATGGTGCCGCCTTTGCCGGCAGCATCGCGGCCTTCGAAAATGCACACAATGCGCTGACCCGATTCTTTCACCCAGCTTTGCACTTTGAGCAATTCGATTTGCAGCTTTTTTTTTTCTCGCTCATACACGCGCCGGCTCATGCGGGTGCGGTAGGGATAGTTTTCGGGCAGCGGCGCCACGCTGGAATCTTCGGCGCTGCTGCGGCCTTGATGCTCGAGCACAGATTCTTCAAACACTTGCAGTTGGTCTTTTTTATTGCCTAAATCGATTTTTTCATACGGCTTTAATTGTTGGTCTGCTGTCATTTGCTGCTCCTTTTATTGGGTGGTTTCGTCTCTATTTATATGTGCTTATTTTAGCGCTTTTAACAAATATATACAAAATAATTACCGTTTTTGCCTGATGCGGCGGCGGTTTTGCGTTTGTTACAACCCGCCGCACGCTTTGCGCTATCTATAAAGCAGAGAAATGAAGAATGAAGATGCACAAGGCAGCCGGCCGCAAACAGCACAAGCAGCATGCCAAGGCGCGGCAACGCCGCAGCACTTTTTGATTCATTTCACTATATAATCGCGCTTTTATTTTGCTGCCTGCCGTATGCCTTATTTTGCCTTGCTCGACGATGCGGTGCGCGATTGCGCCACGCTTTATGATGATTATGTGGAAAGCCGCTTTTTGCAGGCCGACACGCTGCACGGGCTGGATGGGCTGTTGCAGCAAGGCTGGCAGCGGGGGCTGCATGTGGTGCTGTGGGCGGATTATGCTTTCGGCCACCCGCTGCAACATTTAAGCCCGCAGCCCGATGCCAGCCTGGCGCTGCATTGGTTTCGAAAATGCGAAACGGTTGCCGAGCCGGAAAAATGGCTGCAAAGCCGCTATCCCGACCATGCGCCCGCCGGCATCAGCACGCCGACAAGCAACACCGGCAAAGCCGATTATCTGCACGCGGTGGGCGAAATTCAGGCGGCAATTGCGCGCGGCGACACTTATCAAATCAATTACACCACGCGCTTGCAGCTGCAAAGCTACGGCCACCCGGCGCAGCTTTATCGGCGCTTGCGCCAGCCTGTGCCTTATGCGGCGCTGGCGCACCTGCCCGACCACAAGCAGCAGCCGGGCTGGACGCTCTCTTTTTCACCCGAATTGTTTGTCAACATTGCTTCAGACGGCCTGATTACCACCGAGCCAATGAAAGGCACGGCGCCGGTGTTGGGCGATGGCGGCGATGAGGCGCGCGCGCAGGCTTTGCAGGCCGACCCGAAAAACCGCGCGGAAAACATCATGATTGTGGATTTGCTGCGCAATGATTTGGGCAAAATCGCCACCACCGGCGGCGTGCGCGTGCCCGCGCCTTTTCAGGTGCGCCGCTTCGGCAGCGTGTGGCAGATGACCACGGCCATCGAGGCGCAGGCCAAGCCGCACACGAGCGCGGCGGATATTTTTCGGGCCGCGTTCCCCTGCGGCTCCATCACCGGCGCGCCCAAGCGCATGAGTATGCAGATTATCGATGCGCTGGAAACTTCGCCGCGCGGCCTCTACACCGGCAGCATCGGCTATCTCAAACCTTGCTCAAGCGGCCTGGGCTTTGAGGGTACGCTCAATGTGGTGATACGCACTTTGCAGCTCAAGCCGCTTTCAGACGGCCTTTATCAAGGCACTTACGGCGTGGGCTCGGGCATTGTGGCCGACAGCGAAGCCGAAGCCGAATATATAGAATGCCAATGGAAAGCGCACTTTCTCAACGCGCTCGCGCCCGAATTCGGCGTGTTTGAAACGCTGCGTGCCGAGAATGCTCAATGCACATTGCTGCCGCTGCACCTTGAGCGCTTGCAACAAGCCGCCGACGCGCTCAATCTGCGCCTGCCGCCCGATGCGGCGCCGCAAATCGGCCGCTATCTGCAAGCCTTGCCCGATGCCTGGCCATATCGTGTGAAAGCCTTGCTCAATTCAGACGGCCTGCATTTGAGCCACGCGGCCTGTGCACCCTTGCACGGCGCGCAATATGCGCTGATCGCGCCGCAAGCTTTGCCGTTGCACGATTATCTGCGCCGCTTCAAAACCACCCGCCGCGCGGCTTATGATGCCGGCTGGCAACAGGCCGAGCAGCAAGGCGCGTTTGACAGCCTTTTTTTCAACACCGAGGGCTGTTTGCTCGAAGGCGGGCGCAGCAATGTGTTTGTGCGCTTTGGCAGCGAATGGCACACGCCGCTGTTGGATTTGGACATTCTCAACGGCGTGATGCGCCGCGCCGTGCTGGCCGATTCGCAACATTATTTAAACACCGCGCACATTTTCGAGCGCCGCATCACGCAGGCGCAATTGCGGCAGGCGGATGAGATTGTGTTGTGCAATGCGCTGCGCGGGCTGATTCGCGTGGAATTGAAGATTTAGGTGCGGCTTTTCACAAGCGCGTATGCTGGCGCTGTGGTGGGGTTTCGGGTAGCGGGGATGCGATTCGTGCGTATGATTACGCTGCGCTAATCGTACCTGCGCATCAGCTGTTGTGTGCTATAGTGAAATGCAAGAAAAAGTTATACCAATTCAAAAAAGTAAGCTAACAAGGCGGCGAGCTGCAGACAGTACAGATAGTACGGCAAGGCGAGACAACGAAGTTAGGTTATTTTTTTGGATTGGTATTATGCGAAACTGCATGCGACAACGGCGTAGGTTGGGTTGACAAACCCAACGTTTCATACCAATCCGAAAAATAACCTTACAAAATAAAAGCAGTTCGGCTGCATCATCCGCGTAGGTCGGATTCTTGAATCCGACATTTGGCCGCAAGGCCAAAGCGATATGAGAGCCTTGTTCTGCGAACAAGTGTCGGATTCGAGAATCCGACCTACAGGCTGCCTGTTTGTATATTATTTTTTGAATGGGTATCTGATACCAATTCAAAAAAATAACCTTACAAAATAAAAGCAGTTCGGCAACATTATCCGTGTAGGTCGGATTCTTGAATCCGACGTTTGGCCAACGGCCAAAGCGATATGAGAGCCTTGTTCTGCGAACAAGTGTCGGATTCGAGAATCCGACCTACAGGCTGCCTGTTTGTATATTATTTTTTGAATGGGTATCAGACAGCTTGTCCGCTTGTTGGGTTTTCAACCCAACCTACCTGCTGTGTCACTTTTTTATGCGCTCCACTATGTGTTGAAAAAGGAAAGGCCGTCTGAAACTTTGTTCAGACGGCCTTTGATTGCCTGCTTTGTTTTTAAAACTTGTCGGCGTATTGCTTTAATAAGGTGCGGAATTCGGCGCCGGTTTCAGGGTGGTTAAGACCGAAAGCAAGGGTGGCTTCGAGGTAGCCCAGCTTGCTGCCGCAATCGTAGCGGATGCCGTCGAAAGCGTGGGCGAGCACGAATTCGTGGTCGAGCAGGCGGGCGATGCCATCGGTGAGCTGGATTTCGTTGCCGGCACCGCGCGGCAGGTTGGTGAGCAGGTCGAAAATGCGCGGGGTGAGGATGTAGCGCCCCACCACAGCCAGATTGGAGGGCGCATCTTCGGGCTTGGGTTTTTCCACAATATTGATGATGCGCTGATAGCTTTTGAGCTGCTCCACTTCCACAATGCCGTAAGAACCGGTTTGCGAGGGGTCGACGGTTTCCACACCGAGCACGCTGTTGCCGGTTTGGTTATACACTTCCACCATTTGCTTGAGCGCGCCTTTGGGCGAGTCGATTAAGTCGTCGGCCAAAATCACGGCGAAAGGCTCGTCGTTTACGGCGGCGCGGGCGCACAACACGGCATGCCCCAGCCCCAAGGCTTCGGCTTGGCGGATATAAAGACAGGTGATTTCGGGCGGTAGAATATCTTGCACATGCGCCAATAATTGGTCTTTATTGCGCTGCGCCAGCTCGGTTTCCAGCTCATAGGCTTTGTCGAAATGGTCTTCAATGCTGCGCTTGTTGCGGCCGGTGACAAACACCATTTCGGTGCAGCCGGCTTCCACGGCCTCTTCCACGGCGTATTGAATCAAGGGCTTATCGACAATCGGCAGCATTTCTTTGGGGCTGGCTTTGGTGGCGGGCAAAAAGCGGGTGCCCATGCCGGCCACGGGGAATACGGCTTTTTTGATGGGTTTCATGAGTTTCTCCAAAATATTTGATTCAATGGCTCCGACCTTGGCCGGGTGGAAAAGTTTGGCCGCTGCTTTGCGGGGCGGCTCTTTAATCGGCAATCTTAACCTTCGTATTATCCGGCTTCGCAGGCAAACTGCCAAGCGGCTTGCAAGTGTTTTAAACGG
Source organism: Uruburuella suis (assembly GCF_004341385.1). Lineage (GTDB taxonomy): Bacteria > Pseudomonadota > Gammaproteobacteria > Burkholderiales > Neisseriaceae > Neisseria > Neisseria suis. The sequence goes on along the minus strand of NZ_SLXE01000007.1, from coordinate 56,252 downwards.
CTATGCGTTAAGCAGCGCCAATAATGCGGCTTCATCAAGCACGGCCACGCCCAGCGACTGTGCTTTTTCGAGCTTGCTGCCCGCGGCTTCGCCCGCCACCACATAATCGGTTTTTTTCGACACGCTGCCCGACACTTTGCCGCCGGCCGCTTCTATCATGGCTTGCGCTTCGTCGCGCTTGAGCGTGGGCAGGGTGCCGGTGAGCACAAAGGTTTTGCCGGCAACGGCTTGATTTTGATTGCTGCTGCCGGCCTGTTCGTTTTCAGACGGCATTTGGCTTAAAAATTGCTGCATCGCGTGCAATAAAGCCTGATTTTCCGCTTGCGCGCGCCATTGCTGCCAATCGGCGCTCAAAGCTTTGTCGTGCAGCAAACCTTCTATGCTTTTGCCGGCCAAATCCCACAATGCCTGCGCTTTGATTTCGCTGATTTTAAAGCCGGGTAGGCGCGCGAGCCAGCGCGCGGGCTGCACGTATTGCGCCGGCGGCAGGCTAATCGGCTGCGGCTGCGGTGCCACACCGGCGGCCAACAAATCATCTATCATCGCGGCTTGGGCAGGGTCGGCAAAAAAGTGCGCCGCCGAATGCGCCACCACGCCGCCGATATCGGGCAGGCAGGCGAGCGCAGGCTCGGGCGCGGCGCGCACATTGGCCAGCGTGCCGAAAGCCTGCGCCAATACTTTGGCGGTGCGCTCGCCCACATGGCGGATGCCCAGCGCAAACAGAAAGCGCGCCAACTCGGGCTGTTTGCTCGCTTCGATGCCGGCGAGAATATTTTCGGCCCATTTGGTGGGCGATGCTTTTTTCAGGCCGTCTGAAGCGGTTTGCGCTTCTTCTTTATCATCGGCGGCATTTTCTTTCATTTGCTGCAACAGCGGCACATTGAGGCGGTATAAGTCGGCAAAATGGTGCACCAAATCTTGCGCCACCAGCGCATCAATCTGCCGCTGCCCCAAGCCGTCGATGTCCATGGCTTTGCGCGAAGCAAAGTGGATCAGGCCTTGCGCGCGCTGGGCTTTGCACAACATGCCACCGCTGCAACGCGCCACCGCTTCGCCTTCTTCGCGCTCGATGCGGCTGCCGCAAATCGGGCAATGCTCGGGTAGGCGGTATTGCGGATATTGCGGCGCTGCGGCCTTTTCTTCTCTTTCTTTGCCGCCCGCCAGCCCGGCTTGGCCGAATAAATCACTTTGAAAGGCTGCCGGTGCCGATATTTGCGGCGCGGGCTTTTCAACACAACCCACGGCAGGCTTGCCAAACGAGAGGCCGTCTGAAAAAGCCGCCGGTGCAACTGCCTGCATTGGCCGGCGCTCAAACACCACCCGCACCACTTCGGGAATCACATCGCCGGCGCGGCGCACCACCACGGTGTCGGCCACGCGCACATCTTTGCGTTGCGTTTCGCCTTCGTTGTGCAGCGTGGCGTTGGTCACGGTTACACCGCCGACAAACACGGGCTGCAAGCGCGCCACAGGCGTTACTGCGCCGGTGCGCCCCACTTGCACATCAATGGCTTCCACCACGGTGAGTGCTTCTTCGGCAGGAAATTTGTGCGCAACCGCCCAGCGCGGCGCGCGCGAAATAAAGCCCAATGCCGCCTGCTGCGCCAAGCTGTTGACTTTCACCACCATGCCGTCGATTTCATAAGGCAGCTCGGGGCGTTTTTGCGCCATTTGCTCATAAAATGCCAACACGCCGCCTATCTTGCCGAAGCTGGCGTAGTGCCCTTCAGGCAGGCTGAAGCCCAATGTTTTCAGATAATGCAGCTCATCCAAATGCGTGTTTAAAGCCGCACCGCCGCTTTGCTGCGCAATGCCGTAGGCAAAAAAGTGCAGGCGGCGGCGGGCGGTGATGCGCGAATCGAGCTGGCGCAGGCTGCCGGCGGCGGCGTTGCGCGGGTTGGCAAACGCTTTTTGACCCTCGGCTTCTTGACGCGCATTGAGCGCGGCAAAATCGGCTTTCAGCATCAACACTTCGCCGCGCACTTCGATGGTTTCGGGCACATCGCTGCCGTGCAGGCGCAGCGGAATATTGGTGATGGTGCGCACATTGTCGGTAACGTCTTCGCCGCTGGCGCCATCGCCGCGGGTGGCCGCCTGCACCAACACGCCGCCTCGATAGAGCAGGCTGATGGCCAAGCCGTCGAATTTCGGTTCAATCACATATTCTGGCTGCTGCCCGGCCAAGCCGCCGCGCACGCGTTCATCAAAAGCGAGCATTTCGCTGTGGTCAAATGCGCCGGCCTCGTTTTGCGGCGAAAAAGCATTGCTCAGCGACAGCATGGGCACGGCGTGCACCACGCTGGCAAAGCCGGCCAAAGGCGCGCCGCCCACACGGCGGGTGGGGCTTTCGGGCAGACGCAAATCGGGATGAGCCGCTTCGAGCGCTTCGAGCTCTCGAAACAGAATATCGTATTCGGCATCGGGCACGCTGGGCGCATCGAGCGTGTAATACTCATAAGCATAGCGGTTGAGCGTGTCGGTGAGCTGGCGGATGCGGCGGGCGGTGTCGTTTGTCATTTGGAATTAGGCCGTCTGAAAATGTGGGGAAGGTTTCAGACGGCCTTGTTTATAGATTCGACAATTAAAACTTGAGCATTTGTAAAATTTAAGTAATTAAAAAGTAATAAGTTTTTTAATTAAAATTTCAATGTTTAATTGCCGTTTCTATAGGCTTAGGCCGTCTGATACCAATTCAAAAAAGTAAGCTAACAAGGCGGCGAGCCGAAGACAGTACACCTAGTACGGCTAGGCGAGCCAACGAAGTTAGGTTATTTTTTTGGATTGGTATGAAACCTTGGGTTTATCAACCCAAGCTACTCCGTCATAGTATAGAGCATAGTTTTGTATCACTTTTTCTTGCATTCCACTATACAGGCCGGCGCAAAGCGTATGGCACAGCCGAGCGGGCAGAAGCTGCTTCAACTGCGTGTGCGGCTGCGCCACGCCCTGCCTCATTCGCAATACCGACCCCATGGAAAGCGGGTGCATTTTATCATGCACCCGCTTGGTTTTTTGCAGATATTTTACTCAGGAAAACAGCCGAGCAGCCAAGCTGCCGCCGGGCTCGATGCCCACTTTCTGCATTTCATCCTGACGCGCCACCACATAGCTGCGCACTTCTTTGAGCCATTGGGTGGACAATTCTTCCAGCTTGTCGTTCACCAAATCGAGGCTCAGCGTGCTGGAGAGCTTCACGGCCAAATCCATAAAGCGGTTAAACTGCTTTTCGCCCGCGGGCACATGGGTGATGTCAAACAACATGCTGAAGCCGCGATAGGCTTGGCTCGAAAGCAGGCTGGCGGTAAACGGGGTGTTGTCGAGCGTAACCAAGGTGAAGAGCGGCTCGCCTTCTTCATTCGGCAGGCGGAAAGCGCCGTCCACGCCCAGTTCGAAGCCCAGGTTTTCCACGGCAGCGCGCAATTCCGTGCCGCTGATGCTGCCGCGCGACACCAAATGCATGGCGATGGTTTGGTCGACGCGGGCGCACAATTCATCCAGCGGCCGCGCCACGTTGAGGAAGGTTTCCACATCGGTGAGCAAAAGCGAGGCATTCATTTTTTCGGCAAACGAATTCACCTGCTCGCCGAATTGCTCCAGCTCTTGCGTGGTGGCCAAGCCGTTGCGGCTCACGGCTTGCAGGCCGATTACAAAGCCTTGGTAATACACGCTCGGAATCGGCTCGGCGATTTGGAAGCGGTCGTCCATGGTGCAGCCGGCAATCTGAAAGCGGTGGCGGCTAGAAAGGCGCGGAATGGCGTGCAGCTCTTGCGCTTCGCTCAGCGCGATATAGGCCATATAATCGAAGCGCGGGTCGAACCACGGCAATTCGAGCTTGGTAAGATCGTTTAAATGAAGCAGCGTTTTCTGCTTGCCTTGCAGGCGGGTTTGCGAAGGCGCCGGCGCATCGACGCGCTCGAAAGCAAAGGCTTCTTCGCCTTTTTCGGCTTCGGGCTGCAACACCGGCTCGACAAAATCATCTTCTTCCACTTCAATCGCGGCATCGGGTTTGGCGGCAGCGGCGGCGGCCACTTTTTCGGCAAACAAATCATTTTTGTCCGCTTGCGGCGCGGCCGGCTGAGCGATGGCTTCGGCTTCTTCGGCTTTCTGACTGGGGCGGGACACATCTTTGGTGCGCACCGGCTCAGCCGCCTCAGCCGCTTCGCCGCCCAGCGGCTTGCCGTCGCGCACGAAATCGGTTTTGCTGCCCAAAAGCGCATCTTTATCGGCATGGCCGAATTGCTCGCGCACCTGCTGGCGGTATTTGTTTTCCTGATACATATTGTACACAATCACGCCGAGGATAACCGCGGCGCAGAAAACCAGAATAATCAGGGTGATATCGCTCATATTTGTTTCAACCTGTGAAAGGGTTTGGATGATTTTGCTTTAATTGGGGGATTATAGCGAAATTTGCCCGCCATGACAGTATCGTGGCGCGATTTAAACCGCTATGGCCTTGCTTCGCCTTGCCCTGAATTGAAATCGCGCCGCCATATCAACACGCGTCAATCGGGCGCGCCAGCGGAAAACCGGCCGCAGCCAGCCTCGCCCAATCGAAAAAATGGCCGGGGTCGCTCTTGCGGCCGGGGGCAATATCTTGGTGGCCGCAAACGGCGCTGATCGGGTATTGCGCCATCAGGGCGCGCAGCAGCTTATCCAAACATGGATACTGCAAATCGCTAAAAGGTTCAAAATCGCAGCCTTCCAATTCGATACCGATTGAAAAAGCATTGCATTTTTCGCGCCCGCAAAAAGCCGACACGCCGGCGTGATAAGCCATATCGTTGCACGACACAAATTGCACCGCTTCACCTTCGCGGGTGATCAGAAAATGGCTCGACACGCGCAATTCGGTGAGAATGCTGAAAAAAGGATGTTCGGCAGGATTGATTTGATTGGTAAACAATTTTTCCACCGCGCCGTTGCCGTATTCAAACGGCGGCAGCGAAATATTGTGCAGCACCACCAGCGATGCCGCCTCGCCCGCCGGCCGCGGCTCGAAATTGGGCGAATCGAGCCGCCGCGCAAGCTGCCACCAGCCTTGCTGCCAATCGCTATTGTGCATGGTTTGGTTTCCTGTGTTTCATACTAATTCAAAAAAGTAAGCTAACAAGGCGGCGAGCCGCAGACAGTACAACTATAGTGAAATGCAAGAAAAAGTTACACAAAACTACATTTTGCAACGGCGTAGGTTGGGTTGATAAACCCAACGTTTCAGACGGCCTGTGGATTTGTTGGGTTTACAACCCAACCTACCTGCCGTATCACTTTTTTGTGCATTCCACTATAGTACGGCAAGGCAAGACAACGAAGTTAGGTTATTTTTTTGGATTGGTATCAGACGGCCTTCAGCTGGGCACAGTGTTGAGCCACAAAGCCGAAATATGCCTTTTTGTTTTTTGAACTACATTTCCATAATGTTTTCAGACGGCCTCTGCATGGAAACACTCAGGCCGTCTGAAAGCTTTATTTCGATTCGGCTTCAAATGCCATCGCCAGCGAATTGATGCAATAGCGCTCGCCGGTGGGCTTGGGCCCGTCGGGAAACACATGCCCCAAATGCGCATCGCAGCGGCGGCAGCGCACTTCTTCGCGCACCATGCCGTGGCTCAAATCGCGCACGCGGTAAGTGCTTTGCGGCTCGGCTTGCTCGAAAAATGCCGGCCAGCCGCAATGGCTGTCGAATTTTTGCTGTGATTTAAACAATAAAGCACCGCAGCAGGCGCAATGGTAATCGCCCGCCGCATCGAAATGGTTGTATTGCCCGCTAAACGGACGCTCGGTGCCCGCTTCGCGGGTGATGTGATACACATCGGGCGCCAGCTCGGCGCGCCATTCTTCGCTGCTTTTTTCAATTTTATCCATGTTGGTTTCCTCTGCCTTATAGGCTTTTTGGGTATGGTGGGTGCGGCCGTTTCGAATCATGGCACAAAGCACACTGCAAAACTTTATTTTATCCACAAGCCGCAATTCAAGCGCTCTGATGATTGTATCGGTGAAAGCGGCTGAAATCCAGCTTTGCCGCCGCCCGCCAAATCGCGCATAATCGGCCTATTTCCTTACCCACCTGCCGCCATGCTCTATCTTTATCAATCCAACCGCCTTGAAAACCTCGCCCGTGTGTTTACCGGGCTGCAAAAGCTGATGCCGCCTGAAAACCCGCTGGCAGCAGAAGAAATCGTGGTGCAAAGCCAAGGCATGCGCCGCTTTTTAAACCTGCATCTGGCCAAAGAATTGGGCGTGGCGGCCAATTTGAAATTCAGCCTGCCCGCCGGCCTCACCTGGCGGCTGATGCGCGAATGCCTGCCCGGCCTGCCCGAGCTGAGCCCGTTTGCGCCCGAAGTGATGCGCTGGCGGCTGCTGGATTTGTTTCAAAGCCAAGCGTTTCAGACGGCCTCTGAATACGCAGCCGCCCGTGCCGCGTTGCAAAGCTATTTGGCCGGCGGCCAAGCGGCGGCTTACCAGCTATCGGGGCAGCTGGCCGATATTTTCGACCAATATCTGGTTTACCGGCCGCAATGGATCAGCGCCTGGCAGCAAGGCCGTTTGCTGGAGCTGGGTGAAGATGAAATCTGGCAGGCCGAATTGTGGCGCTTTCTTGATGACGGCAGCAGCAACGCGCCGCACCGTGTGGCCATGTGGCAGCAGCTTTTGGCCGCATTGAGCGCCGATAAATTGCCGCAGCGCTTTTTTGTGTTCGGCATCGCCACCATGGCGCCGATGTATTTGCAGCTTTTAGAAGCCATGGCCGAGCATTGCGATGTGCACATTTTCGCGCTCAACCCAAGCAGCGAATATTGGGGCAATGTGATTGAAGCGGCGCAAATCCTGCAAAGCGGCGACGACATTGATTTGAGCCAGAGCGGCCACCCGTTGCTCGCTTCGCTGGGCAAGCAGGGGCGCGATTTCTTCGATGCGCTCGCCGAAGCGCACATCAGCGAAGAGCGCAGCTATTTCAGCGATGACGCGCAAACCGCGCCCACTTTGCTGCAACGCTTGCAACACGATATCCAAACCCTCAGCCTGCCCGCCGCCAAGCAGGAGCATGCACCGGCCGACAGCTCCATCCGCATTCACGCCGCCCACAGCCCTTTGCGCGAGTTGCACATTTTGAAAGACCAATTGCTCGCGCTTTTGGCCGAGCACCCCGATTGGCAGCCGTACGATATTGCCGTGCTCACCCCCAATATCGAGCCCTACAGCCCCTATATCGAAGCCGTGTTCGGGCAGGCGCAAGGCGGCGCGCAGGCTTTGCCCTATTCGATTTCCGACGTGAAGCTCAGCCGCCGCCAGCCGCTTTTGCACGCTTTGACACAAACCCTCGCCTTGTTGGAAAGCCGCTTCGAAGTGGATTATCTGCTGCCGCTGCTGGAAAACGATTTGGTGCTGCGCCGCTTTGCCCTCAGCCGCGACGATTTGCCGCTTTTGCACGACACCATCGCCGCGCTCAACGTGCATTGGGGCTTAGACAGCACCATGCGTGGCGAATTCGGCGCAGCCAGCAGCCTCTTTACCTGGCAGCAGGCGCTGGAGCGGCTGATTTTGGGCTGGATGCTGCCCGAAAGCGCGCACCCCGTGTGGCAAAACATCAGCGCCTGGCACGGCGACCCCAACCAAATCGCCGTGTTCAGCCGCTTCACCGTACTGATCCGCACCCTTGCCGACACACAAAAGCGCTGGCAGCAGCCGGCGGATATTGCCGCTTGGTGCGAACGCGTGCGCTGCCTGCTAACCGATTTATTTGCCCCCGACAGCAACGACCAACACGCCTTGCAACAAATCGAGCAGGCGCTGGCACGCTGGCAGGCCGAAGCCGAATTGGCGCACTTTGGCGGCTATCTGCCGCAACACATCGTTATCGAGCACCTGCAACACTTTCTCAGCGGCCAAAGCCAGGCCGGATTTCTGCGCGGCGGCATCACTTTTTGCAGCATGGTGCCCATGCGCAGCCTGCCTTTTAAAGTGATTTGCCTGCTCGGCCTCAACGATGGCGATTTCCCGCGCAACACCAAAGCCGCCGCCTTCGACCTGATTGCCCGCCACCCGCAAAAAGGCGACCGCGCCCGCCGCGACGACGACCGCTATCTGTTTCTCGAAGCCATCATCAGCGCACGCGAAGTGCTTTATTTATCCTATCTCGGCCGCAACATCAGCAACGACGAGCCGCTTGCCCCCTCCGCCCTGATCAGCGAGCTTATCGACACGCTGGCCGCCATGAGCGGGCAGCGCAGCAGCGAATGGGCCGCCAAGCATGTGCTGCAACACCCGCTGCAAGCTTTCTCGCCCCGCTATTTCAGCGCCGACGCCCTTTCAGACGGCCTCATCAGTAGCCGCAGCGATTACGCCGCCGCCCTCAACCAGCCCCAAGCCCAAACAGCCGCCTTTTTCAGCGCGCCGCTAAACGAAGCCGCCACCGATGCCGTGATTGAGCAAGAAAACTTTCTGCGCTTCTGGCGCAACCCCGTGCGCCATTGGCTGCAGCACACCCTCAGCTGGCACGCACCCTATGCAGACGAAGCCTGGGATGCCGCCGAGCCTTTCGACCCACCGCACAGCAGCCGCATCACCGAAGCCTACACCCAAGCGCGGCGCGCGCACCAAGATTTCGGCCAAACCGCCGGCCGCCTGAGCGCCGAGAGCCTGCTGCCCGAAGGCGAGCTCGGCCACTTGTGGCAGCAGCAATTCCAAGCCGCCGCCAAATCGCTCGACGGCGAATTATTGGCCAGCCCCAAGCTGCCGCCGCAGCCCTACTGCCTCAGCTTGGGCGAAAACACACTCGAAGGCAGCCTCGGCCACCTGCACCGCCACGGCCAGATTTATTTTCTCAACCGCGCACCCTCCGCGCCCGACATGCTCGCCTATTTGCTGCAACACCTGATTTTCTGCGCCGTGCGCCCACACGAACACCCCGAATGCCGCACCCATCTGCTGCTGCCCGGCCAAAGCCAAACCCTGGCCGACATTCCGCAGGCCGCCGCGCGTGCGCAATTGGCGCAATGGCTGGCCTATTTCCGGCTCGGCCAAAGCCGCCCGCTGCCCTTTTTCGCCAAAACCGGCCTCGCCGTGGCCGAAGTGCTCAGCAGCAACAAAGCCGACAGCCTCGAGCGCGCACAGCAAACCGCCCGCAGCGAATACCGGGGCAGCAAAAAAAGCACCGGCCAGCGCGACTATATCGAAGTGGATTTGGTATTCGGCCGCGACAGCACCGAGCCGATTGACACGCCGCTGTTTTGGAACCTGCTCGAAGATTTGCCGGTGCCGCTGCTGCGAGCTTTGCAGACAGAGGCCGGTGAAGAATAGCGCCTGCCGTGTTGAAATATAGTGGAATGCAGGAAAAAGTGACACAACGGGTAGCTTGGATTGAAAACACAACCAGCCCACAGGCCGTCTGAAACGTTGGGTTTGGCAACCCAACCTACCTGTTATAGTGCGTAGTTTTGTATCACGTTTTCTTGCATTCCACTATATGAACAAACCCCAGCCTGAGCAAACTTTATCCCGCAACTTTTTCAGACGGCCTATAATCAAGCCGTCTGAAACCCACTCGCCCCAGGAGCCCGAATGAGCATTTACCGACTCACCGACAACCTCTATATCGCCCCGCAGCTCACACCTGCCGATGCCGCAGAAGCCGCGCGGCTCGGCATCGGCCGCGTAATTTGCAACCGCCCCGACGGCGAAGAGCCCGGCCAGCCCGATTTTGCCCAAGTGCAGCAATGGCTGGCCGCAGAAGGCATTGATGATGTGCAGCACCAGCCCGTGGCCGCACCCACCATTCAAGCCGGCGATGTGGCCCGCTTTAAAGCGCTGCGCCAGAGCAGCCACACACCCGTGCTCGCCTATTGCCGCACCGGCACACGCTGCTCGCTGCTGTGGGGGCTGGACCAAGCCGCCGCCGGCATGCCGGTGGCCGAGATTATCGCCGCCGCAGGGCAAGCCGGCGTGGATTTGGGCAATTTCACCGAACGCCTGCAAGCTGCCGCTCATACCGATTCAAATAAACCCTTATGAATATTGCATGCAGAGGCCGTCTGAAAACCTTTCAGACGGCCTGTTTTATACCAATTCTAAAAAATAACCTTACAAAATAAAAGCAGTTCGGCAGCATCATTCGCGTAGGTCGGATTCTTGAATCCAACATTTGGCCAACGGCCAAAGTGATGTGCGTGCCTTGTTCTGCGAACAAGTGTCGGATTCGAGAATCCGACCTACAGGCTGCCTGTTTGTATATTATTTTTTTGAATGGGTATTATTTGCCTCTATTGCCGCGCCTGCCAATCATCGCGCGTGTGTTGTGCTTCTTCGAAATAGCGGTAAAGTGCATCGGCATCGTTGCTTTGCAGCAAATTTTGCAGATAAGCCAGCGCTTGCTGCTGGCCGGCGAGCAAATCGAGCAGGCTGTCTTTATTGGCCATACAAATGTCGGTCCAAATAGCCGGGTGGCTCGATGCGATGCGGGTGAAATCGCGGAAACCGGAAGCAGCGAAATCGAGATAGGTTTGGCCGTCGGGATGCTCGGCGATTTGGTGCACATAAGCATAAGCCAGCATGTGCGGCATATGCGACACGGCGGCGAAAATGGCATCGTGGGTGGCGGCGCTCATGCGGTAGGTGTGTGCGCCCACGGCCTGCCATAGGGTTTCAACGGTTTCGAGCGCACCCGCATCTTGCTGCGCATGCGGGCAGATAATCAGCTTTTTATCTTGATAAAGGCCGAATTGCGCCGCCAGCGCGCCGTGTCGGTCGGAGCCGGCAATCGGGTGGGCGGCCACGCAGCGCGGCAGATGTGCGCCCAAGTGTTCGGCAAAGGCGGTGAGCGCAGATTGCTTGGTGCTGCCCACATCGCTCACAATGGTGTGGACGCTTAAAAGCGGTGCCAATTGGCGGCAGATGTGCGGCAGCGTGGCCACGGGCGTGGCAATCAGCACCCAATCGGCGCCGCCCACGCTTTGGGCGTTAATCTCTTCAAAAGCTTCATCGATGACTTTGCGCTCGAGTGCGCGCGCCAGATTGTCGGCATCCAAATCGATGCCGACCACTTTTTCCACCAAACCCTGCCGTTTTAAATCAAGCACAAACGAGCCACCGATCAGGCCGACGCCGATCAGGGTGATTTGTTTGAGTGCCGGTGTTTGGGTCATAAAGAGGCCGTCTGAACGGGTGAAAAATAATGGGAAATGAAAATTGCCGCACAGGCCATCTGAAAGCACATTCAACTTTCAGACGGCCTTGCTTATTGATTAAGACCAAGCCGCCACAAATTCCGCCCAATGCGGCTTTTCTTCGGCCAACGAATGCAGATAATGCTTCAAGCGTTTGATTTCCTGCTCGTATTCATCCGCATCAAGCGCACCACCGAGCAGGCGGAAACGCAAATACATTAAATAAGTGTTGGCCGCATCGGTTTCGCAATAATCGCGGATGTCTTTCAAATCGCCGGCGTGATAAGCATCCCACACTTTGCTGCCATCCATGCCGAGCTTGCCGGGAAAGCCGCACAGCTTGGCCATGTCATCCAGCGGCACGCTGGCGCGCGGTTGGTAAAGGGCGAGCAAATCCATCAAATCGCAATGGCGGCTGTGGTAGCGGCTGATGTAATTATTCCATTTGAAATCGCGGCTGTCGCCGAAATCGCCCTCGCCCATGTCCCAATAGCGCGCGGCAGCCACGCCGTGTATGAGCGCGCGGTAATGCAGCACCGGCAAATCAAAGCCGCCGCCGTTCCAGCTCACCAATTGCGGCGTGTGGGTTTCCACCAAATCGAAAAATTTGGCAATCATGGTTTCTTCGCTGTCGTTGATTTCGCCGATGGTGCCGACATGGATTTTATCTTGCCCCCAACGCATGCAGCAGGAAATCGCCACCACTTGGTGCAGGTGGTGCTGCATAAAATCGCCGCCGGTTTGCGCCCGGCGCTTTTGCTGCGCAAATGCCACCACATCGGCATCAGACACGCTTTTGGGCAAATCGTGCAGCAGGCGGATACCGGCCACATCGGGCACGGTTTCGATATCGAAAGCTAAAATCGGGGTCATCGGCTGGTTCTCCACAGATGCTGCATTGTGGCACGAAGTGGCGCTTGCGCCAAGCTTGCGCACGCTTTTGCCCGCCTGCGGGATAGTTGGTACAATGGCGCACCGGCGCGCGTGCGCCTCCTATTTTTGATTGCGCCCTGCGCACCCCACACGAGGCTTTGCATGAACAAACACCTGCTCCATTCTTTATTGCCGCTGGCGCTGTTGCCGCTGGCCGCCTGCGGCCAAACGCCGGTATCCCACAACAGCGCCGCATCTGCCCCGGCCGCAACCAAGAGCGCAACGGCGGCAAGCGGCAATGTAGACAGCAAGTTGGCGCAAACGCTGACGGCCAAATTGGAACAAACCTACCAAGGCCAAAACCTGAAAGTGCAAAGCGTGCGCAACACGCCGATTGCCGGCCTTTATGAAGTGGTGGTGAGCGGCAACCAAGTGGTTTATGTCGATGGCAGCGCCAATTACATGCTGGTGGGCGACCTGATTGACGTCAACACCCGCCAAAGCCTCACCGACGAGCGCAGCGCCGAATTGAATAAAATCGATTTTTCCACCCTGCCGCTGGATATGGCGATTAAAGAAGTGCGCGGCAACGGCAAGCTGAAAGTGGCGGTGTTTTCCGACCCCGATTGCCCGTTTTGCAAACGCCTGGAGCATGAATTCGCCAAGATGACCGACATCACCATTTATAACTTCATGCTGCCGATTGCCAGCCTGCACCCCGATGCCCAGCGCAAAGCCGAGCTGATTTGGTGCCAGCCCGACCGCACCGCCGCTTGGACGCAATGGATGCGCCAAGGCAAAGTGCCGCCTGCCGCCCCCGCTTGCGATAACCCTGTGGCCGAAACCGTGTCGCTGGGCGAGCAGCTCGGCTTCAACGGCACACCCACGCTGGTTTTCCCCAACGGCCGCAGCCAAAGCGGCTACAGCCCGCTGCCGCAATTGCAGCAGCAGATTGAAGCTAACCAATAAGTTTTACGCCAAACATTTGAGGCCGTCTGAAAAGTTTCAGACGGCCTCAAATTTATACAACCCTTAACACCCATTCAAACAAGTAATACCCATTCAAAAAAGCAAGCTTACAAATGGTAAACCAATGCAACAAGACCACTTTTGGGGTGCAGTTCGGTTTTTTCAGACGGCCTTGCCAACATGCTTTCAAATTATTTGAAAATTATTTGTTTTCCAGCGCCAGCAAGGCTTCGTTTTCATCGTGGGTGGCGCCGTCGAGCGCGAGCAGGCGCTGTGATTCGGCTTTGGCGCTTTGCTCGGTTTCGTCAAACACCTTGGCCAAGGCCAAACGCGCCTGTACGCTCGGGCTGATGGCCAAGCTGGCTTCGAGATAGCCTTGCGCCTTGCCCCAAAGCTGCTTGCTGTAGGCCAGCTCGCCGAGAAACATCAGCAATTGCGCATCATTGGGCTGCGCCTGCAACCAGCCGTCGGCCAAATCGATGGCTTTACGCTGCGCTTTGTCGTCGAGATAGCGCACGCTTTGTACAAACGGCTCCAGCAATTCGGCTTGGCGGGTGTGCGGATAATAATGCGCCACCCATTTCACCGCTTGGCTGTAAAGCCCCAAATGCACATATTTTTCGGCAATCACGGCACACAATTCGCCCGCTTTCTGCTCATCGGGTATGCGCTTGAGGCAGGCTTTGAGGCCGCCGCCGTCGCGCACCAACGCCAGCAGGCGGCGGTAAGCCCAGCTTTGGTATTGGCCGGCTTCGTAATCATTGATGGCACCGGCTTTTTGCAGCTTGGCGGTTTTGTCGAGCACCTCCAGCGCATTGCCGTGGTCAAACGCATAACGCAGCTGCAAACGCACCAAGCGGGTGAGGCTGGGGTTGATTTGGGCGGCGGCATTGAGGTTGTTTTCGGCAGCCGGATAATCGCGCCGGCCCAGCGCCGCTTCGGCCAGCAGCAGATAGCGGGAAAGCTGCTTTTTCGCGGGCAGGGTTTCGATGTCTTTCAGATAACGGTCGCGCAGCGCGGTATCGTCCATCTGATCGGCCGCGTGTGCACCCAGCATCAAGGCCAGCGTGCGGTTGTCGCCGGCTTCTTTGTTGGCCAGCACTTTAGCGGCTTCTTGCTCGGCCTTTTGAAATTTGCCCTCAAAAAACGCCAAGCCGGCATTATTGAGCGCCGCCGCTGCCTGCCGCCCTTGCCGCGCCACGCCGAAGCGCTGCATGCGGCCGGGCACATGCAAAATGCCGGCAATCAGGCGCACCAGCAGATAAAGCACAATCACCAGCGCCAGCAAGCCCAAGATAAAGGCATGCAGATTGATGCGCAACATGGTTTGCTCCACCACCACATACACATTGCCGTTATACAGGCTTGCGCCCATGGCAATGGCCACGGCCACGGCAAACAACACGATAATCCAAATCAGGCCTCTCATGCTTGCTCCCCTTTCACGGCAGGTGCCGGAGCGGCGGGCTTGGCCGCTTCAGGCTGGCTGGCTGCATCGTGTGCATCTTGTGCAGGCGCTGCGGGTGCAGCAGCCGGTGCCGATGCCGCGGCCGGCTGGCTAGCGGCCGCGCTGCTTGCCGCTTCGGGCAGGGCTTGCGGCATGGCGGTGCGCACGCTGTCTTGATAAGCGCGCACGGCGGTTTGGCTGGCGCGCAGCACATCATCGGAAATCATGCGGATATCGAGGCTTTTGAGCTCGGCCAATTCTTTCAGCCACGATTGCGTGGCCGGTGAGCGCGCATCGAAATATTGTTTCACGGCGGCCTCGGCGCTGTTTAAATCGCTTTGATACACTTCGCCGTTGTGTTGCAGCAAGGCCACACGCGCATCAAGCAGGCGCAGGCGCAGGTTTTCGCGCACGAAATAGGTTTGCTCGGGCGCCATCAACATGGCGTCGTTATTGTTGAGCCGGCGCACTTCCACCATGCCTTGCAGGCTGGCCAAGGTTTTTTCCCAAGCAGCCTGCCACCACGGCATGGCCGAGGTATCAACGGCTTGGGCGGTGTTTTTACCCGGCTGCAAAGTGCCGTCCAGCACCAACGGCAGCCCGGCCACGGCGGTTTCGAGGCGGTCGAGCCTGAGCGAGGTGCCGGAAATATCCAGATAGGGGCGGTTTTTCAAGGCGGCGATATCGCTGCTCACGGCTTGTTTGATGGGCAGCAATTCGGGCTGATCGAAGCGGCTCAGGCGGCTTTCGATGTTTTCCAGCGTGTTTACCGCCACCGGCACATTGCCTGAGAGCAAGAGCTGCTGCGAAGCCAGGTTCAGCGTGGCTTCGGTTTCATCCACCACCCAATTGGCGCGGCCTTTGAGCAGCTCTTGATAAGCGCGGTTGGCGGTGGTGATTTGCTCTGCATTTTGCTTTTGGCCGTCTGAAAGCTGCGCCAACGCGGCCTGCACTTCGGCCTGCTTGCGGATATTGTCTTGCAGCAGGTTAGCATTTTGGCTCTCGCCCAAGGCGGCTTTGTCGATTTTTTGATCAAAGCTCAGCTGCTGGGTTTTCAGAATATTCTGCCCCTGCACAAACAAAAAGCCGCTCGCGCCCAAGCCTAACAGCGCCAACACCAGCGCGCCGGCGGCCAGGCCTTTGCCGGAAGATTGTTTGATGACAACGGGGGCAACGGGCGCAACGGCGCTCGTTTGGCTGTTTTTTTGCTCAGACATGGGGTTTCCTGTATCGACAGATTCGGGGGCGGGCTTTGGGGGCGCGGCGGGCGCGGGGGAGGATTGCTCCGACTTGTCGCCATTTTGCGGCGGCGTGGCGGTGCCGTCGGATGATACCGTGATGGTTTGGTTGGCAGAAGCTTCGTTTGCTTCCGGCGGCGTCTCGTCGGGCTTCATTGCTTACTCCGTTTCACGCTGTAGGGTGTGCATGTCCAGCCGCGCCACCAGCCGGATATTTTCTGCTCCGGCGGCGCGCAATGCGGCGGCTATGCGCTCATGATGGGTAAAGTATAGCAAGTTTTTCAGATTTTGCGCCAACTCGGGCGGCGCTTGTGTAAACAATTCGTGCACAATTTCGGATGAAGTCACATAAGCGGCCTCGGGCTTTTCTTGCGCAAACAATGCCCAATCGAGCGGCTGAGGCCGTCTGAAATACACTTCGGCGATTTGCACCTTAAAGCCTTGCTGCCGCAGCGATTGCGCTAAAAAACCGCGCCCGCCGCGGCCGCGGATAATCAATATTTCTGCGCCGCGCGGCAGGCTTTGCCACAGCGGCAGCTGCAACACGGCTTCGCTGTCGTTGCCCTCTTGCGGCGCGTAAACCGGCTGGCGGCAAAATGCCGCCAGCGCTTGGGCGCTGGCCTGCCCCACGGTGATGTGCAGCGGCGTGCAGCTTGAAAAATCCAGCACGCCCGCGGCAATATCCACCGCGCTCGGGCTCACCCAAAACACGGCATCGGCGGCGGCCACTTGCTCGGGCAGACGCGCCAATGCGGCGGCATCGGCTTCGATGCGGATGGGGCTGAAAGGCAGGGCGCGCCAGCCGGCGGCGGCGCAAGCCTGCATTTCGGCGGCGGCGCGGCCTGCGGGGCGGGTGATTAAAATTGCGGGCATGGTTTCAGACGGCCTGATGACAATTTAGAAATATTAAAAATAATAGTGGAGTGAATGAAAAGCTTACACAGGCCGGTGCAGAGTGTATGGCGCAGCAGCGCACGCAGAAACGGTTAAACCGCGTGCGTGGCTCGCGCCACACACCCTACACACGGTTTGAGATTGATTGTATTGGTGTCCGTTTTTCGTTCACTTCGCTATCGTTCATGCTAAAGATACAGATAATAAGGCAGATACAGATAATAAGGCGGTGAGCTGCAAAGCATGGTGAAGGTTGCCACCACAAGATAGGCAGAAGGCCGTCTGAAAGCCTGGCAACAATAAAATATTGAAATTGCGCTTTTCAGACGGCCTGCCCATTATTTGCGTTTATTGTTCAGCCAAAATGCTTTGAATCAGCTCGACTGCGCCATCGTCGGCCAACTTTTTCGCCACGGCGCGGCCGAGCGCATCGGCATAAGCGAGCGGCGCTTGGGCTTCGGCCTGCAAAAGAATAGAGCCGTCGGGGTGGCCGACCAGGCCACGCAAGGTGAGCAGACCGGCTTCTTCGGTGCAATAAGCGGCTAGCGGCACTTGGCAGCTGCCGTCGAGCGCGCGCGCCAAAGCGCGTTCGGCGCTCACGCAGGCGTTGGTAACGGCGTGGTTGAGCGGGTTGAGTGCTTCGAGCAAATCATAGCGCTGCGCAGCGATTTCGATGCCCAGCGCGCCCTGCCCGGCGGCGGGCAGGCTGTCGATGGGCGACAAAATCACGCGGATACGCTCATCCAGGCCGAGCCGCTGCAAGCCGGCGGCGGCGAGAATAATCGCATCGTATTCGCCTTTATCGAGCTTACCCAAGCGGGTTTGCACATTGCCGCGCAAGGGCTTGATTTCCAAATGCGGATAACGGGCACGCAGCTGGGCTTCGCGGCGCAGGCTGGAAGTGCCCACCACCGCGCGCGGCGGCAAATCTTCAAGCCGCGCATAATGGTTGGACACAAATGCATCAAACGGGCTGGCGCGCTCGCCGATGGCGGCCAGGGCGAAACCTTGCGGCAAATCCATGGGCACGTCTTTAATCGAATGCACGGCCAAATCGGCGCGCCCTTCTTGCAAGGCTTGCTCCAATTCTTTGATAAACAGGCCTTTGCCGCCAATTTTGGAGAGGGTTTTGTCGAGAATCTGGTCGCCGCGCGTGGTCATGCCGAGAATCTGCACATCGCATTCGGGGTAGAGAGCTTGCAGGCGCGCCTGAATGTGCTCGGCCTGCCACATGGCCAGCGCGCTTTCGCGGCTGGCGATAATGAGTTTGCTGGGTGTCATGATGGGTTTGTAAGGGTGGAAACAATGGCCGCCAGTCTATCATGTTTGGCTGCTTTTCAGAAACGCGCCGCCGGCCAGGGTCTGTTCACAATTCATCCGCGAGTAAGATTTTGAGCGCAAAAGCGTGGCTGCAAGGCGAAAAGCACAGCAAGGTTGAACACCTTGCGAGCATTTTCAACGCAGCAGGCGCGTTTTTGAGCCAAAAGATTGCCGCGTGATGAAATGTGAACAGACCCTAACAGCAAGGCAGAAGGCCGTCTGAACGTTTTCAAACGGCGGCGATTTCTATTTTGGGCATATAAAGCAAATCATAAGTGGGCTTGTTGAGCAAATCGGCCAGCGTGAAGCCGTCGAGATAATTCAAAAAAGCCTTGATGCCGCCGCCGAGTATGCCGGCAAGGCGGCAATTGGGGGTGATCAGGCAATCGTTGTTTTGCCCCATGCATTCCACCAGCTGCATCGGCTCCAAATGCCGCACCACCGCGCCGAGATTGATGTTTTCAGGCGCACGCGCCAGCCTCAAGCCGCCGCCTTTGCCGCGCACGCTGGCCAGAAAGCCGCCTTTCACCAAGGCAGTGACCACTTTCATCAAATGGCTTTTGGAGATGCCGTAGGTGTCGGCAATGGTGCTGATATTAACCAACGCATCATCGTTGATGGCGGTGTAGATCAGTACGCGCATGGCGTAATCGGTGTGTTGGGTCAAATACATAGCGCTTCTCTCAGGGCGGAATGATTGAGGATTGACTTTATGCCGTCTTAAGTTTCATAATAGATGAAACTTATAACACAAACCGCTGCGAAACACCATCATGACACCCCTCAAAAGACACCCCGATTTAATCGAACGCTCACGCGAGCACCATCATTCTTTGGCTTTGTGTTTGCGCATTTTGCGCGAGCTCTCGGCCGATCATCAGGCCGATATTGAAAACCACCGCGCCGATTTGCTGGCGCATTTTGCCTCGGAAGAAACGCAGTTTGCACCGCATTGGGGCAAGCTTGATGCGGCTTTGCAACAACGCTTTGAAGAAGATCACGCTGCGCTGTGCGGTATGCTGGCTGCGCCTCAGTATCAAGATGCTGAATGGAACCGGCGCTTTGCCGAAACCTTGCGCGAACATGCGCGCTTTGAAGAGCGCTCGCTGTTTCCGGCCATCGAGCCTTATTTGGATGAACCTTTGGTTCATTTGTAAACACACATGGTTTTCAGACGGCCTGCTTGATTGAATCAGGCCGTCTGAAAATATTTGTACACTTTTAAAAACAATTAAATAATACCAATTCAAAAAAATAAGCTAACAAGGCGGCGAGCCGCAAACAGTACAGATAGTACGGCAAGGCGAGACAACGAAGTTAGGTTATTTTTTTGAATTGGTATAAGGAGCCGCTTTTATGCTGTTTAAGCACGCTGTTTGGGCCATGGCTTTCCGCCCTTTTTACGCATTGGCGGCGCTTTTTGGTGCGCTGTCGATTTTATTGTGGGGCTTTGGCTATCAGGGCACGGCCGAGCTGCCTTCTTTTTATTGGCACGCGCATGAAATGATTTGGGGCTATGCCGGGGCGGTGGTGGTGGGCTTTTTGCTCACAGCGGTAACGGCCTGGACCGGCCAGCCGCCCACCCGCGGCGGCGCGCTGTTTGCCCTCACGGCTTTGTGGCTTCTGGCGCGGCTGGCGCTTTACTTGCCCAACGGTGCGGCTATCAGCGGCATTTCGGGCACGGCATTTTTTTGGTATGCGGCGGTGTGCATGGCTTTACCGGTGGTGCGCAGCCGCAATTCGCGCAATTATATTGCGATTGCGGCGCTGTTTGTGTTCGGCCTCACCCATGCGGTGTTCCACCTTTATTTGCAGCCTTTCCAAGCGGGGGCGCTGCTCAACGGCCTGTTGGCGGGCTTGGTGATGGTGGCGGGCTTTATCGGCTTGGTAGGCATGCGCATCATGCCTTTTTTCACTGCCAAACGCCTGAATATTGCGCAGGTGGCCAGCCCGATGTGGGTGGCTTTGTCGGCGCTGGTGCTGCCGATGCTGATGGCGGTTTTGATGATGTTTCAAACGGCCTTGCCGCTGGCGGGGCTTTTGGGCATGGCGGCGGGCATCATTAATTTGGTACAGGTGTTTCGCTGGTGGCATAAAGATGTGGTGCGCGAGCCGATGCTGTGGGTGCTTTTTGCCGGCTATTTTTTCACCGCGTTGGGCTTGTTGGTCACGGGGATTGCACAATGGTTGCCGGCTTATTTGTCGCTGGGTGTGCATTTAATCGGCGTGGGCGGCATCGGCCTGCTCACGCTGGGCATGATGGCGCGCACGGCGCTAGGCCACACCGGCCATGCGATTTACCCGCCGCCATCGCCGGTGCCGCTGGCTTTTTGGCTGATGGTGCTGGCCACGCTCACGCGGGTGTTTGCCGCTTTTGCCAGCGGCGCGGCCTACACCCACAGCATTTATTGCTCGGCGGCTTTATTTGCGCTGGCGCTGCTTTTGTTTGCATGGCGCTATATTCCGTGGCTGCTCAAGCCACGCGCCGATGGCAAATCCGGATAAATGTTTATATTTTTCATTGGTTTAAACAGGCCGTCTGAAAACATTCAGACGGCCTGTTTAGTTTTCCACAAGCCAAGCGTAAAATCTCTGCATCTTATTTTTTATCGATTGCAAACTCATGCAAAATCACCACCGCCCGGCCTCTGCCATGGTTTTGGCCGCCTTGGGCATTGTGTATGGCGACATCGGCACGAGCCCGCTCTACACGCTGAAAGAAACCTTTCTGGCTTCGCATATGCAGGTCGGCGAAACCGGCATATTGGGCTTTGTGTCGCTGATTATTTGGGCGCTGATTCTGGTGGTGACGCTCAAATATGTGGTGTTTATCCTGCATGCCGACAATAAAGGCGAAGGCGGCGTGGTGGTGTTGATGCAGCTGGCCTTGCAATATCTTCAGGGCAAGCCCGCTTGGGTGGTGCTGATGATGGGCCTCGCCGGCACGGCGATGTTTTTCGGCGATGCCATGATCACGCCGGCCATTTCGGTGCTCTCTGCAGCCGAGGGCTTGACGGTGATCAACCCGGCACTCGGGCATTGGGTGCTGCCGATTGCGCTGTCAGTGTTGCTGGTGCTGTTTATTATCCAGCGCAAAGGCACTCAGCGCATCGGCGCTTTTTTCGGGCCGGTGATGCTGCTTTGGTTTGCCACGCTGGCCGCTGCCGGCATTTATCAGATTGTGCAAAACCCATCGGTGTTGCGCGCCATCAATCCTTATTACGGCCTTTATTTCGCCACCCATCACGGCTGGGCCGGCTTTGTGAGCCTGGGCGCGGTGGTGCTGGCGGTAACGGGTGCCGAGGCTTTGTATGCCGATATGGGGCATTTCGGCCGCCGGCCGATTCAAACGGCCTGGCTCTCGCTGGTGCTGCCCGCTTTGGCTTTAAACTATATCGGCCAAGGCGCGCTTTTGCTGCGCACGCCCGAAGCGATTAAAAATCCGTTTTTTCTGAGCGTGCCCGAATGGGCGCTGATTCCGCTGATTGTGCTGGCCACGCTGGCCACCATTATTGCCAGCCAGGCGGTGATTTCGGGCGCTTATTCGCTCACCCGCCAGGCCATCCAGCTCGGCTTCACCCCGCGCATGCAGATTAACCACACCAGCGAAACCGAAATCGGCCAAATCTATATTCCCGCCGTGAATTGGATGTTGCTGGTGATTGTGCTGCTGGTGGTGTTGGGCTTTCGCAGCTCCGCCAACTTGGCCTCCGCTTACGGCATCGCCGCCACCGGCACCATGGTGCTCACCACGTTGATGTTTTTTATTGTGATGGTGAAAAATTGGCGCTGGCCTAAAGCCGCCGCGATTGCGCTTACCGCAATATTTCTCACCTTTGATTTGGCTTTCTTTGCCTCTAATCTGCTGAAAATCCCCACCGGCGGCTGGTTCCCCGTGATGGTGGCCGCTATTTTGGTGTTTACCTTCACCACCTGGCGGCAGGGGCGCGCCATCATCGCCCGGCAACACGCCGACAATGGTTTGGATTTAAACAGCTTTATCGAAAACCTCGATCAGTTTCCGCCACAAATCGTGCCGGGCAACGCGGTGTATATGGTGAGCAATGCCGCCTCTGTGCCCAAGGCGCTGCTGCACAATATGAAGCACAATAAAGTGCTGCACGAGCGCAATATCCTGTTTACCATTCAAACGCTTGATGTGCCGCGCGTGCCCGAAGCCGAGCGGTTGGCCATCAAGCAGCTGGGGCCGCGCTTTGTGCGCATTATCGGGCATTACGGCTTTCAGGAAACGCCGCGCGTGCGCCATTTGCTCGGCCTGGCACGCAAACAGGGCGTGGAGCTCGAATTGATGGAAACCTCTTTTTTCCTCTCGCGCGACAGCCTGCACATTCTGCCGCTTACCCGCAGCGGCTATATGGGCCGCCTGAGAAGCCGCTATTTCAAATGGCTGTATAAAAACAGCACTCCGGCCACCGATTACTACCGCATACCGGGCAACCGCGTGGTGGAAATGGGCTCGCAGCTCGATATATAAATGCCACTCCAAGGCCGTCTGAAAAGCTTTCAGACGGCCTTTACACATTTGGCAATCACCACCACGTTTCAAACACACCGCCACCGCGAATGTGATAGCATAAAGCCCGTTTCTCTTCATCCGCACCGCTTAACCGCTGCGAGCCAAATCCATATCCATCAAGGAGCCTTCCGCATGAACACCCAGATTAAAATCGGCATCGTCGGCGCCACCGGTTACACCGGTGTGGAATTATTGCGCCTGCTGTCCACACACCCGCACGCCCAAGTAACGGCCGTAACCAGCCGCAGCGAAGCGGGTATGCCGGTGGCCGATTATTTTCCCAGCCTGCGCGGCGTGTATGACCTCGTTTTCCAAACGCCGGAAGAAGCAGATTTGGCGCAATGCGATTTGGTGTTTTTCGCCACACCCCACGGCGTGGCCATGCGCGATGCGCCCGGCCTGATCGCCCAAGGCGTGCGGGTGGTGGATTTATCGGCCGACTTTCGCATTCAAGACATCCCCACTTGGGAAAAATGGTACGGCATGCCTTTCACCGCAGCCGAAGCGCTGAAAGAAGCGGTGTATGGCTTGTGTGAGCTCAACCGTGAGCAAATCAAAAGCGCCCGCCTGATTGCCAACCCCGGCTGCTATCCCACCTGCGTATCGCTGCCCTTGCTGCCGCTGTTGCAACAAAGCCTGCTCAAAGCCGGCCTGCCGCTGATTGCCGACTGCAAATCCGGCGTGTCCGGCGCAGGGCGCAAAGCCAGCGTAAGCACTTTATTTTGCGAAGCGGGCGACAATTTCAAAGCCTATGGCGTGGGCGGCCACCGCCACCTGCCCGAAATCAAGCAAACCATCCGCAGCCTGCAAGCCGAAGCGGCTGAAGGCTTGGTGTTTGTGCCCCACCTCACCCCGCTTATCCGCGGCATGCACGCCACCCAATATCTGCATCTGCAAGACGGTGCAAATCCGCACGCGCTGCTGAGCGATTTTTACCGCAACAGCCCGTTTGTCGATGTGATGCCCGAGGGCAGCACGCCGGAAACCCGCAGCGTGCGCGGCGGCAATATCTGCCGCATCAGCATTCAAAAAGCGCCGCAAAGCGATGTGTGGATTGCCTTGTCGGTTATCGACAATCTGGTGAAAGGCGCCGCCGGCCAGGCCATTCAAAATATGAACATTATGTTTGGCTTCAACGAAAGCGCAGGCTTGCAAGGCGCGCCACTGTTGCCATAGGCGTCCTGACATTTCGATGTAGTGAAACAACAGAAAAATCGGCAAGCCAACCGCAAAACCAAATAAAAGCCGCCCTGAAAACACCCGGAAAACCTTTTCCGAATGCTTTCAAGGCGGCTTTGCCCTATGAAAACACGACAGCACTAAAATCAAAACAAGGCAACAACGCAGGCAGTTTAGGCTTTTTATATTCTATATGATGCTTGGTTTGGCCTGCCACACAGGATTTCCAGGCAAAAAAAATACACACATCCGCAAGAATGTGTGTCAAGTCTACAAAGGAGAAATAGAGGAGAAACTACTAACCGGTTGTTCAAACCAGCTAATGAAATGCATTATGCCAAACAGAGCTGCAGCCGTCAAATATTTTTTGCATTTTATTTCTTCTCAATGTGTATTTAACCATTTATTTTGTAGTTTAATTTCAAAAATCCAAATAAATCGCTTACTTGGCGTAAAAATAATATTTTATATCAAACCAAAATCCGAGCATGCACTGCAAACCGCATTTTCGCAAACCGCTAATATCCGCATGAAAAGGCCGTCTGAAACTTTTCTTTTCAGACGGCCTGAAACCTTTGCAAAACCTCCTTTCCGTCACTCCTGCGCAGGCAAGGAACCCGACCTGAAGCACCGCTTCACTTCTCAGACAGGTAGCCGCCATCAACACGAAAATCATCAAATAGTTTGATTTTATAGAGAATTGATTATTTTCGGAAATGTGTGATACCAATTCAAAAAAGTAAGCTAACAAGGCGGCGAGCCTGCGACAGTACAAGCAGACAGTACAGATATAGTGGAATGCATAAAAAAATGCGCATATCCACAAGATATGCGCCAAGTCTACAAAGGAGAAATAGAGGAGAAATATCAAGCCGCATCGGCGTCTTGATGGGTGCCATTTTGCGCTGATGTTTTATTTGCGTCAACACCTGCTGTGCTTTTTTTGTTTGATTTGTGCTCAAAACAACAAAAAAACAACATGAAAATTAGATTTTTTGTTCGGTTTTTTTCGTTTCAGCACCTGCTTAAAGCGCAGCGGTGCAAATCAGGCGGGCGGAATTTGCGGGGCATTCATTGCCGCCCTGCTTCTGCCTGGGCGTTTTAGCCAAAATCAGGCCAGCCGGTTCAGCCCAAACGCGCCGCCAGCGCGGCGGCGGCTTCGGCGCGATCGCGGCGGCTTTGCTCGGGCTCGCGGGTGTTGAGGGAAGACCATTTGGGCTGGCTGCGCGCTTTGTTTAATTCGGCGGGCAATTTGGCTGCGGGCCACGGGGCTTTGCCGCTGTGCATCTGAATGTCGGCTTGGGCGGCGTGGCCGCGTGTTTGCAGGGCGGCGAGCAAATCGAGCGCGCGGGCGGCCAAAAGGGTGAGGGTTTCGGGGTCGATATGCAGGGTGTGTTTGCCGGCCAGCTTGTCGCTGATGGTCTGCATATTGGGCAACACGCCGCCGAGCACGCCGCCGATGGCGGTTCCCAGCCCGAGCGAGCCGCCCAACGTAACCATGTCTACACCCAAGCCGATTAAAGCGCCGGTGGCCGCACCGGTGGTGGTGCGGATGCCGTATTCTTTCAGCAATTCGCCATCAAACGGATCTTGCCGGAAGGCTTTGAGCGCCCATTGGCCGCTGTCGATTTCGCTGTGGTAGAAGCGGTAGTGTTGGAACAATTGCTGCTGAAGCCGGCGCTCGAGCTGGCGCACGGCCTCTTGCATGGTGTGCAGCACCGGCTCGGGATTGCCATCGGCATCGATTTCTTGCTTGTAGGCGGCCACATCGAGCAGGAAATCGGCAATATCGCGGCGGGAATCGGCAGCAATTTTTTGCCATTCGCGCCGGCGCATGGCGATTAGGCGGTCGATAATATTGCGCTCGGGCAGCATGGTGGCCAGGTTTTCCCACAGGCGGATTTCGCCTTCGAAATCGAAAGCCACGGTGTCGAAACCGCTATACACATGCAGGGTGCGCCGCGCCAGCATGTTGCCCCATTCGGCCAAATCGCGGCCGCCGATAAAGTTAAACACGGGCATCACCGGCTTGGCGCACCACGAAAGCACGGTGAGCTCGTCTTTATATTTATTGAGCACCGGCTCGCGCGCGTCCACCACGTAAAGCGCCATATCGCTTTGCAGCAGCTGGCGCAACACCTTGGCTTCTTGGTTGAAATCGCCCTCGGCGGCGGGGCTGGCGAGAAATTGCTGCAAGCGCTCGATGCCGTCTGAACGCGCTGACGTGTTGGCTTCGAGCCAGTCGAGCACGCCGCCGGCATCTTCCAAGCCGGGGGTGTCGTAGAGATACACCAGTGTTTGGCTGCCGTCGTTAATGGCCGCTTCTTCCACATGGCGGGTGGTGGCGGCAGCATTTTTCACTTCACCAAAACGGCTGTCGCGCAAAAGGGTGCGCATCAGCGAGGTTTTGCCGGTGTTGGTGTGGCCGACCACGGCCAGGGAAAGCGGTTTCATGGATGTCCTTTTTTCAGCGTCAAGCCCGTTTGAAAGCGATTTTACCGCCAAACACATGTATCAGCAGCGCCGCCATCACCAACACCACGCCCAGCCAGTGCCAGATATTGAGGTATTCGTTTAACAGCGCCCACGCCACCAGCAGCGCCACCACAGGAACCAGCAAAGACAGCGGGGTGATTTTACCGGCAGGATAACGCGACAACAGGCTGCCCCACGCAGCATAACCGATCAGGCTTGCCGCATAAGCCACAAACAATACGCCAAACAAACCGCGCAGGCTCAGGCCGCTGATTTGCTGCCACACACCCCCGCCGCCGTAAAGCGCAAACGATGCCAGCGCAAACAGCAGCAGCGAGGAAATATTGCCCCAAACCACCAGCGACAAGGCATTGACCTTGCCGATGTATTTGACCACGATATTGCCCAAAGCCCACGACACCGCCGCCCCCAATATTGCCCACAAGGCCGCCATCGGCACGCTGCCCTGCTGCTGACCGATACCGATCAGCAGCAAACCTGCCGCCGCCGTCAACATGCCGAGCAAATGGTTGGCGCGTATTGGCTCGCGCCACAACAAGGCGGCCAAGGCCACGGTGATGAATACTTGCGCCTGCAAAATCAAGGCAGTCAGCCCGGTTGGCAGCCCTAATGAAAGCGCGGCAAACATCAGCCCGAATTGGCCGAAACTGATGGTGATGCCGTAAAGCACCAGCCAACGCCACGCCACCGGCGGCCGTTTCAGCCACAAAAGTGCGGGAAACACAACCAGCGCAAAACGCAGCATCCCCAACACCATAGGAGAGAGGTCTTGCAGCACAAACTTGAGGAACATGAAATTCACGCCCCAGATGGTAATCACCATGGCGGCCAGCAGGCTGTCTTTCGGTGTCATGTTTTGATGTTTCCTACTGAATGATTCACATAATCAGGCCGTCTGAACTTTAGGCGCCACGCTACCGCATTTGCTGGCTGATGCGCGGCGGGTCGAGCCAGGCCAGGCCGCGCGCGCTCAAGGCTTCGTGCCATTGTTGCAGATAATCTTCTAGGCCGTCTGAAGCGGCATTTTTGTCTACCAGCAATTGCACCACCGCCCCGCCCTCTGCCGCTTCGGCCAAACCGGCAATTTGGCGCAACACGCCGCGGTCGGGCACTTGCGCAGCACGCACGCCCAGCAGCAATTGCGCCGGCTGCTGTGCCAAATCCTGCTTTAATGCAGCCACGGCATCGCGGCTGTCGGCCGTGCCTTTATCCAACCACGGTTGCCCGAGAACATGCCGGTGCCACGATTGATCCGGCCATTCGCCCTCCAGCATCAGCGCCCATTTGGGCAGGCTCTCGCTCAAATGGATTTTCGGCGCCGCCACGGCAATACTTTCCGAATAATCATCGGCATCCACCACGCGCGTTTGCCATTGCTGGATAATCTGCTGATAGTAAGGATTATCCAGCGGCAACGGGCTTTGGGCGCGGCCGGCCAAAATTTTGCACACCAGCCAGGCGGCCAAACGCGGCAGCAGGCCGTAGCACAGAATGCTGCCGATCAAAAGGCCGCCCCACTGGCGCGAAGCGGCAATGTCGGCGCTCATGCGGCTGCCCAACACGGCATCGGCATCGGGCACGGGAAAGCCGAGCTTGGCCGGCAGCCACGAGAGCGCCTGCACCAGCGCCACAAAAGTGTGGTCGCCAAGCAAGGTGCTTTCCCAATTAAAGGTGTATTGGCGCACCAGCAGCAGCAACACCACGGCGGCGAGCATGCCCGCCAGCGCGGCCAGCCACAAACGGTGGCTGGTTTGGCTGATTGCCCAGCGCATGGCCGGCTTTCGCCACTCATCGCCATAAAGCCGCAAAATGGCTTGGTTCACCGGATCTTTGCCGCGTATCCACCAGCCCGGGTTGCCCAAAAAGCCGCCCGGCTTGATGCGCAGAAGCATAAAAGCGAGCCAGGCCAGCAGCATCAGCGTGTGCACGCCGAGCACGCTGGCGAGCACGAAAAAGAAATTCAGCCCCGATTGCTGCATCAGCGTAAAAGTGCCGGAAAAGCCGAGCACCAGCCAAAACACGGTGGCGGCCAGCAAAAGCCAGCCAAAGAAATGGCGCACGCGCTCGAGCGCATCGTGCAGCCTGCCGTCGCTGTCTATCATTTCGGCACGGCGGTTGAGGCGCGTTTCCGCGCTGCCCGGTGCGTGGCGCAGCGCTTCGGTGATCGGCTGCGGGTCGGCCGCAAAAATATAGCCGCGCTCCTGCAAGAGGCGCACAAGCTCGGTGAGTTGGCGGTGCGGGTTGAGCATCATGAAAATCAACAGGCCGTCTGAAAAAAGAATCTGCCGATTTTAACACAGCGCGCTTTTCAGACGGCATTTTGCCGGCGCGGTGCAGGATGCGGGTGAAACGTGGGCATGGCTATGCAACGTTATTATGCAGATATTGGCGGCAAGGCAGGCTTGCCACACAGTCTGTCTATTCCGCCCCTTCATGCTCGCTCAGAGAGCGGGATTGGGTTTCGGTGACGACAGCAGTTTCAGTTGTAGATTCAGATACGGGTATCCGACATTTGCCGCAGCCTAGAGAATCTTGTTCTGCGAACAAGCGTCGGATTCGAGAATCCGACCTACTGCTCATAGCTGCGCCAGAACGGCGGTTTTAGATTTGCCAAAGGCCGTCTGAACGCTTTCAGACGGCCTGCCGGTTCCGCCGCATCAATGCAGCTTCAAGCGCCCCGACACGCGGTTTTGCGCCATGCGCGCCAGCGCCAGTAAGGCGGTTTTGCGGTAGCCGATGATGGCTTTGTGGTGCATCAGGTGCAGCGACATATACATATATTTGGCAATCAGCCCTTCGATAAAGAAATTGCCGCCCGAGAGGCTGCCCATCAGATTACCCACGCCGTGGTTGTTGCCCAGCGACACCAGCGAGCCGGAATCTTTATAGTGAAAAGTTTGATCAAACGGCCGGCCTTTGCTTTCTGCTAAAAACGCTTTGCACAAATAATCCGCCTGCTGGTGCGCCGCCTGTGCACGGGCGGGCACGAATCTGCCCTCTTCCCACGGGCAAGCCGCGCAATCGCCCAGCGCATATACGCCTTTTGCCGGGGTTTCGAGCCGGTTGTTTACTTCAAACTGATTGATGCGGTTTACTGGCAGGCCGTATTCGCGGTTGCGCTCGGCCGCTTTGATGCCGGCCGCCCACACAATCACATCGGCGGCGATTTCGCCCTGATCTGTTTCTACTTTATCGGGGTGGATCGACAATACTTTGGTGTCGGTCATCACGCGGATGTGCTTTTCCCGCAAAGCGCGGGTGGCCTGCACCGACACCTTTTCGGGCAAGCCGGCCAAAATGCGCGGCGCGGCTTCAATCAGGGTGATGTGGATTTGGAAATGCTGCGCCGAGCCGCTGGTGCTGTGGATTTCGTGATAAGCCTCCATCATTTCGGCGGAAAGCTCCACACCGGTGGCGCCTGCGCCCACAATCGCCACGTTTAATTGTTTGTCGGGCGAATACGCGGCTTTGGCAAACAGGTTGAGCAAATGGCTGTGGAAAGCTTGCGCATCTTGCGCGTTTTCCAACACATAAGCATATTCGCTGCCGGGGGTGCCGAAAAAGTTGGAGCCGCTGCCGATGGCCAACACGCAGCGCTCAAAAGTGATTTCGCGCTCGGGAATAATCTGCACTCCATCGCTCTGATGCACTTCTTTGAGCGTGAGCCGTTTGGCTTCGGGCTGAAATTGAATCAATTCGCCCACCATAAAGCTGAAGCTGTTGGCGCGGCCGAGTATGCTATAGGACAAGCCTTCCTGCTGCGGGTTGAGCGTGCCGGTGGCCACTTCGTGCAGCGTGGGCTTCCAAATGTGGAAGGTTGAGCGGTCGATCAGCAGGATTTTTTCAGGGCCCTCGCGGCGGCCGAGCGCACGCCCGAGCTTGGAAGCCAGCTCCAGCCCGCCTGCGCCGCCGCCCACGATAACGGTGTTGTAATGCATGATGCGCTGCCTTTCGGATGTGTGTTAAAAAATAAATATTGGAAAGCAAGACTCGGTTTTCAATATTTATCTTGTGATTTCATGAATCAATCATTTATAGCGAACTGCATAAAACTGATACAGGCGCATGTAGAAAGCCATACAAACAAAAGCCGTTTAAACCGCGTGCGTGGCTGCGCACACTCTGCACACGATTTGGGATTTGTGTGTTTTGTATCCGTTTTTCTTTGATTTCACTATATCTTAATCGGCTGATTTTAGCGGAAAGCGTTTTCAGATGTAATTAATTTTCATAAATAAGCGAAAGGCCGTCTGAAAGCTTTTCATACCAATCCAAAAAAATAACCTAACTTCGTTGTCTCGCCTTGCCGTACTATCTGTACTGTCTGCGGCTCGCCGCCTTGTTAGCTTACTTTTTTGAATGGGTATCAGACGGCCTTTCGTTTATGACGCTATTAAACCAGCCCCATGCTGTGCAGCAATTCCCACCACAACACGCCCAAAGTGGCATGCACGGCCAGCGAGCCGAAGCCGATTACCGCGCCTGCCGTCCACCATTGTTTGGTGGTGGCATAGCCCGTGCCGAAAATAATCGGTGCAGGGCCCGAGCCATAATGGGTGAGCATGCCGCCATAAGCGTTGGAGAAAAGCAGGCCGAAGGTGAGCAGCACCGGATCGACATGCGTCACCGCGCCTATGGTGGCAAACACGGGCATCATCGCCGCAATATAAGCGCCGCCCGAGGCGAAGCAATAGCGAATCACCACGCTGATGAAAAGAATCAACACCAGCATGCCGTAGCCGCCCTGCAATTGGCCGCCGCCGAGCACATCGGAAAACACGCCCGCCATCCATTTGAAGAAATCGGCTTTGGAGAGCGCAGAAGACAAACCGATAATGCCGCCATACCAAATCAAGGTGTTCCAGCCGCCTTTGTTTTGCAGAATGTGATCCCAATTAATCACACTCACAATAATGCAGCCCACCATCGCCGCCAGCGCCACTGCCGCCGCATCAATGCCGGTAAAATCGCCGGTAATCCAGCCCAAGAGCGCGCAGATGAAAATCGCCAGCAGCCATTTTTCGCTGCGTTTCATCGGCCCCATTTCCTGCAAGCCTTTCACGGCGATTTCTTCCCGATCCACTTTGGTCACTTCCGGCTTATACATCAAATAAAGCACCAGCGGCGTGAGGAAAGTCATCAGCAGGCCGGGCACGGAAGCGGCGAGAAACCACTGCATCCAGCTCACTTCCACATGCAGAATCGGCAGAATCAGGCTGAGCGCCAGCGCATTGGGCGCCATGGCGGTGAGAAAAATATAGCCGGTGTTTTTCACGGTGAAATAAGTGTTGAGCAGCAGAAAAAGGCCGCCGCGCTTGGGGCTTTTTTCCGGGTCGGAGCCGATGGCGCCGGCCACGCTGTTCATAATCGGCATCATAATGCCGCCGCCGCGCGCCGTAACCGAGGGCATGCCCGGAGAAATCAGCAAATCAAGAACGGTGTTGATGTAGCCCAGGCGCAATGTGGTGCTGCCGAAACTGCGTATCATCAGATAAGCAATGCGCCGCCCGAGGCCGGTCACCACAAAAGCGGTGCTCAGCGCAAAAGCGGTAAACACGAGCCAAGTGGTGGTGGAGGCATAGCCGGAGAGCACGTTTTTCATGTCCAGCCCTTGCTCGTTGGGCGTGAACCCCACGGCAATCGCCGAGCCGGTTACCGCCGCGAGCAACACCACCGGCATCGACCAAGGCTTGGCCACCAAGCCGAAAATGGCGGCCACATACCAGCCAAACAAGCGCCAAGCCACCAACGATAAGCCTTCAGGCGGCGGGCAATAAAAAATCAGAATCGGAATGGCGAAAAAAACAATTTGTTTCCAATGCTTTTTCCAGTTGAACGATGGGGCGGCAAGCCCGCTATCAGGTTGGTTCATAAAAAGTTCCTAAAAGGTTGGGGTATTCGGTGAGCCAGATGGTTAAGGCCAATAAATCGGCGCTGCCACCTGTGCTGAGGTTTTTTTCGGTGCATTGCGCATCCAGCGTTTTCAATGCGGCATAAAGCGCTTCAGGCTGCCGGAGCGCGGCCGGGTCGGCCAAGATATGGCGCGCGCGGCCTTGTAGCCAATCGAGCGCTTCGATGCCGCCGCGCTTCACCACATTGGTGTCGCCGTTGTGCGCCAGCAAGGTGAGAAACACATAACGCAAGGCATGCGTGCGATTTGCCGTGGCGGCAAACGCTTGTTGATAGGCCGGCAGAGCAAAATCGGTAAGCGTGGCAAAGCCCGAAAGCGCTTCGCCGCGCGCACCGGGCAGGCCGTGTTGGCGGTAAAAGCGTGCGCCGGCGGTGTTGCCCCGCCCCAATTCCGGCTCAAGGCCGGCACAAATCGCGCGGATGTCGGCCGACAAAGCCGGCCAATCGCCCTGCTCCTGCCGCGCTATGCGCCGCCCCAGCGCCGCCGCCGCAATGCCGAAGGCAAATAAAGCGCCTTTATGGGTGTTGACCTTGCCGGTGGCGGCATACATCGCCTCTTCCGCCGCCAGCCCGATCGGGCGGATGGCGGCCAGCATGGCAGAGCCCGGCGCTTCATGCGCAAAACGGCTGCCGCCAAACGCGCATTCGGCCAAAAAAGGAGCCAGCGCCGCAGCGCTTTGGCGGAACATCGGCAGCGTCATATCGGGGTGCGGCCCTTGGTTATCGGCATCCACCAGCCCGGGCTTGGGCGTGAGCTCGGCTTCGGCAACCAGCGCATCGCGCATGCCCCCGCCCAGCGCGGCCATGTTGAGATAAACGCGATAATGTTGCTGCATGGCCTCGTGCAATTGAGCCATGCTGTGGCGGCGCACACGGGCGCATTCTTTTGCCGGCGCATCGCAGCACAAACAAGCGCGCGGCGGCAGGCCGGATTGCGGGCGCGATAAAGGTTTGCCGCTGCCATCAATCACATCAATATCCCACAAGCGCCCGAGCGGGTGGCTCTGCTCCAGCCCGATAAGCGCTGCTTTCAACGCATCGGCCGCACCGTCTGCCGCCAGTAGCAGGCTTTGGCCGCCGGCATGATTGAGCAGCCGCTCGGCATGAGTAGAAATGTTCAGACGGCCTAATTCGTGTTTCAGACGGCCTTTTCCAATATCAAACACTTCATCCAAAAAAGGGCTGCGCTTCACCGCGCCCGGCGCGAGCACGCTGAAGCTCACCACGCAGTTTGCGCCGGCGGCCAAGAGCGCCTGTTGCGCCGCCTGCCGCGCATCACGCGCCGCCAGCACGTCATCCAAGGCCGCCGCGCCACCGGCCATCACGGGAAAATCGGGCGCTAAATACATGCTCAGCCTTCCGTGTCGGCCGCAATTTGATAAACCGCATCAATCACGCTGCCGTCGCGATAGCGGATCACCGCCACGGGCCGATCGGTGAAGCGGATGGCGTCGGGCCGGCCGGTGAGCATCACCGCGCGTTGATACAAATCTTCGATGCGCACGGTGTCGATGCCGGCTTCATGCAGGCGCTCGGCCAGCTTGGGGCGCTTCGGGTTCACGGCGATGCCGTGGTCGGTCACCAAAATATCGATGTGCTCGCCGGGGGTAACGGTGGTGAGCACATCTTTCACCACGGTGGGAATGCGCCCGCGCACCAAGGGCGCCACGATAATCGCCAGCCGCGCATGGGCGGCGGTGTCGCTGTGGCCGCCTGACGCGCCGCGAATGATGCCGTCTGAACCGGTGATTACGTTCACATTGAATTTGGTGTCGATTTCCAGCGCGCTCAACACCACTACGTCCAGCCGCTCCACCGAAGCGCCTTTGGAGCCGAAGTTGGCATATTGGTTGGCGCTCACTTCGATGTGATTGGGGTTGCGTGCCAGCGAAGCGGCAGCGGCGCTGTCGAAGCTTTGCACATCGATTAATTTGTCGATCAAGCCTTTTTCATGCAGATCCACCATGCTGGCGGTGATGCCGCCCAGCGCAAACGAAGCGCGGATATTTTGGCGGCGCATTTTGTCTTCCAAAAAACGCGCCACCGCCAGCGAAGCGCCGCCCGAGCCGGTTTGCAGCGAAAAGCCGTGGTTGAAATAGCCCGATTTATCAATCACATCAGCGGCACGGCGCGCAATCAGCAATTCGCGCGGATTGGTGGTCATGCGGGTGGAGCCGGCGCCGATTTTGCTTGAGTCACCCACTTCATCCACTTTCACGATAAAGTCTACTTGGTCTTGATGAATGCTCGCGGGGTTGTGCGGATAAGGCTCGATGGCTTCGGTGATCAGCACCACTTGGCGGGCGAATTGCGCATCGGCCTTGGCATAGCCCAGCGAGCCGCAGATATTTTTGCCGAGGCTGCCGCTGGCGTTGCCGAAGGTGTCGCAGCTGGCCACTGCCAAAAACGCCACATCCGGAATCAGCTCGCCACTTTGCATCAGCTGCACGCGGCCGCCATGCGAATGGATTTCCACCGGCTCCTGCATATGCCCTTGTGAAATAAATTCACCCAGCTTGCCGCGCAGGCCGGAGGTGTAGATTTTGCGCACCACACCGTTTTGAATGTGGCCGATTAAGGGATCGTGGCAGCCGGAAAGCGAGCTGGCGGCCACGGTGAGGTTGCGAAAACCCATATCGGCGAGCACATCCATCACCTGATTCAAAATAAAATCACCGCCGCGGTAGGCATGGTGGAAAGAAACCGTCATGCCGTCTGAAAGATTGCAGGCGCGCACGGCCGCTTCGATATCGGGGCACACTTTGCGCGCCAGATATTCGTTAGACAACTGCACTTTTTTCACCACCGGCTCAAAGCTGCGGCGGTTGCTCTGAGCGATGCTTTCGGCAACGCGTTGTTCTCTGCTTTTGCTCATGATTATTCCTCGCGTATGCCGGAAGTTTGCGCACGCTGCACAATTAAGCGCGAGCGCTCGATAATCGGGGTGTCGACCATTTTGCCGTTGAGCGACACCACGCCGAAGCCTGCTTTGGCGGCATCTTCTGCGGCTTTAATCACTTTTTCGGCGTAATCGACTTCTTTTTGCGTGGGGGCAAACAGGTTGTGAATCAGCGCGATTTGCGCCGGATTAATCAGCGATTTGCCATCGAAACCCATCTGTTTGATTAAAGCGGCTTCGCGCAAAAAGCCTTCTTCGTTGCGCGCATCGGAATAAACCGTGTCAAACGCCATCAAGCCGTTGGCCCGCGCGGCGTGCAAAATGGTGGAGCGGGCAAACAGCAATTCGATGCCCTCGGGCGAGCGCTCGGTTTTCATGGCGCGCACATAATCTTCTGCGCCCAGGGCAATGCCGATTAAGCGCTTGGATGCTTGGGCGATTTCGTTGGCCGCCAAAATGCCCTGCGGTGACTCAATCGCCGCCAGCATCAGCGTGCTGCCCACTTCACGGCCGCAATCGCGCTCGATGCGCTCGATTTCGGTTTCCATATCGGTGATGTCTTGTGCGCCATCGGTTTTGGGCAGGCGGATGCCGCTTGCACCGGCACGCACGGCGGCATTTAAATCTGCCAAGCCGTATTCGGAAGTAAGCGGGTTGACGCGCACCAGCGTTTCCATTTCGCGGTAAAGCGGGTGTTGCAAAGCATGTGCCACCAGCATGCGGGCGCTGTCTTTTTCCGACAAAGCCACCGAGTCTTCCAGGTCAAACATAATGGTGTCGGGCTGATAAATAAACGAAGTGCTCACCATGGCGGCATTGGCACCGGGCACAAACAACATAGAGCGGCGCAGCTTCATAGCAAATCCTCCCAGCCGGCTTTTGCACCCGCGCGCAGCAAAGCGGCTTTCACACGCGCCTGCAACACGCAGTCGAGCGCACCTTTGTCTTCGATTTGCAAGGCCACGTCTTCAATATTCAAGCGGTTTAACACGGCCTCGGCGCTGGCTTTGATTTGCGGGGCAAATTGCTGGCCGACGCTGCTGTTGATGCTGATTAGCCGGCCGCCGCCGGGATTGGGGCTGGCGTAAACCATGGCATCACTGGATTCCAGTGTGCCGGCCACGCTCTCTTTCGTGATGGCGCTCATGCGGTCACCTTTTCATATTGGTTGATTAAAAACTGATAAGTGCACTCGGGCACATAATGTTTGATGGCGGCAAAATCGCCTTCGGCCAAAAAGCCGCGCACTTTGGTGGCGGAAATAAAGCCGCCCTGAAACTGCTTGCGGGGAATTTCCACCATTTGGATGGGCGGCGCATCGATTTCGGGTGAATCGAGCCAAACCTGCATTTGTTTGTTGTAATAATTGGTGATTACGCTGTAAGGCTCGCTGCCAGCAAAGCGATGGGTGATGCCCAAAGGCGGCGCGATATAACGGCGGAAAATCGTCAAATCCAATTCCATATGGCATTTGAAAATAATGTCGTCGAGCTTCAGGAAATAGCAGGGAAAAGTGGCGCGCGAAATAATATAAGGCGTGCCCTCGTGAATGGTGAGGCGGGAAAGATGGGCCGTGCCGGCGCGCACCAGCGCGAGCCGGTCGGCATAGGAAAATTGCGAGCGGTCTTCCCCCACCACGAAAACATGCAGCCAATCGCATTGCTGCAAAGCCGTTTCAATCAGATAAAGGTGGCCGAGCGTGAACGGATTGGCGTTGAGCACAATCGAGCCGATACGCTTACCCGGCTTTTTCAGGGCGGAGAGCTGCTGCTGATATTGCTTGAGGCGCACGGGGCTGTTTTCCAGCAACACCACCCGCTCGGGCACCGTGGCAATCGGATAAAAACCGCAGCCGGAAAAAAGCGCCTCGTTTTCGGGCTTGGTATAAATGAAAAGACGGTGATAGCCGCGCTCGGCAGCCAATTGAATCAGTGCGGAAGACAAAGAAAGCGCCATGCCGCAGCCGCGGTATTCTTCATCAATGGCCACGCATTTGATTACACCCGGCGCCACGCCGCCGCAGGCGATAATCGCGCCATCGGCATTGCGCGCTGCCAGAAATACTTCGATAAAATCATCGATATTGAGCTCGTTGCGGTGCAAAAAAGCCACGATTTCCGCCACGCCGGCCGCATCATCGGCATAAATTCTTTCAAATTCATGCTGCTCAGAATCCATAGCCTGCCTCTATAATGCATGTTATTAAATTACAGTTGGCATAAATTATAGGCCGCCACCAAGGTGGCGGCCACTATGGAAAAGCGCTTTTTTCTTAAAAAGATATTAAAGTTTGATACAAAACAACCCTGCTGCACGGCAGCGTGTGAAACGTGTAACAAAAATACCAAATTAGGCCTGCCTGTGCAGGCGCAACGGGCTTAAATTTTGCAAAGGCCGTCTGAAAGGTTTTCAGACGGCCTTGTAGTTTATTTCTTGTAGTTTATTTATAGTGAAATGCATAAAAAAGTGATACGGCGGGTAGCTTGGTTGCAAACCCAACCAATCCACAAGCCGTCTGAAACCTTGGGTTTATCAACCCAATCTACGCTGTTGCTGAAAGTGCAAAAGGCCGTCTGAAAGGTTTTCAGACGGCCTTTTAGTTATTTATTTGAATGGTTTCAGACAGCCTCCAGCGCCGCGGCGATGTCCGCCCAAATATCTTCAATATCTTCAATGCCCACAGAAAAGCGCAGCAAGCCTTCGCGAATGCCCAAGCCGGCTTTCACATCGGCCGACATGCCGCTGTGCGATTGCGAAAAGCTGTGGTTCACGAGGCTTTCCACGCCGCCCAAGCTGGCAGCCATTTTCACGAGCTTCATGTTTCTAATCACGCTGTTTGCGGCCGCTTTGCTGTTGTTTTTCAAATACACCGACACCACGCCGCCGAAGCCGCGCATCTGCTTTTGCGCCAGCGCATGATGCTCGTGGCTCGCCAAGCCGGGGTAAAACACTTTTTCCACCGCCGGATGTGCTTCCAAGCGGCGCGCCAGCTCGAGCGCGTTTTCCTGATGCTGTTTCATGCGCACGGCCAAGGTTTTGATGCCGCGCAACACCAAAGCGCAATCCATCGGCCCCGCCACGCCGCCGGTGTTCACCATCATGCTGCGCAGCAGGCTTGCCGGTTTTTCTTCTTTCACCACCACAATGCCCATCAACACATCGGAATGGCCGCACAAATATTTGGTGGCCGAATGAAACACAATATCGCAGCCCATATCGAGCGGATTTTGCAGATAAGGCGTGGCAAAGGTGTTGTCTATGCCCACCAGCGCGCCGGCGGCTTTAGCTTTGGCGGCCAGCGCTTCGATATCCACCAGCCGCAACAGCGGGTTGGACGGCGTTTCCAGCCACAGCATTTTCACTTTTTGCGCCGCCAGAACGGCATCGAGATGGCGCGGCTCGGTGAGGTCGGTAAACACCACGTTAACGCCCCACGCGGTATACACCTCAGTGAGCAAATCATAAGCGCCGCCATAAATATCGGCCACGGCCACGATGGTGTCGCCCGGGCGCAGAAATGTGCGCCACACCGCATCGATGCCCGCCATGCCGCTGGCAAAAGCAAAGCCTGCCGCGCCATGCTCGAGCGCGGCCATGGTGTCTTCCAGCACTTTGCGGGTGGGGTTGGCAACACGCGAATAGCGATAGGGAATCTGCTCGCCGATTTCGTGCATGGCAAACATGCTGTTTTGATAAATCGGCGGCATGATGGCGCGGTTGTGTTCATCGCAATCATAGCTGCTGTGTATGGCTTCGGTGGCGAATTTCATGGCGGGCTGCCTGTAGGAAAAAGACAATCCATTCTACCACTATCTGAAAAATTGAAACAATCAATGCCCCGGGAATAGAGCAAGTGATATAATCTCGCATTTGGCTTGCATTAGAAAGCCGCACACACACATTCAGACGGCCTCTTGTTTTTCTGGCCGCCGCACACACATAAGGGCTTCGCCCGCTTTACTTGAAGGATACTTCAGCGCATGAACGCCATTGCAGACGTGCAGTCCAGCCCCGATTTACGCAATATGCCGATTAACCAGGTCGGCATCAAAGATTTGCGCTTCCCCATCGCGATTACGAGCGCCGAGGGCACGCAGCACACCGTCGGCCGCTTATCAATGACGGTGTTTTTGCCTGCCGACCAAAAAGGCACCCATATGTCGCGCTTTGTGGCGCTGATGGAGCGGCAAAGCGAGCCATTGAGCTTCGGCCGCTTAAAAACGCTCACCGAAGAAATGGTGCAGCTGCTCGATTCGCATTCGGGCAAAATCAGCGTGTCGTTTCCCTTTTTCCGCCAAAAATCCGCGCCCGTGTCGGGCATCAAATCGCTGCTCGATTATGATGTCACGCTCACCGGCGAAATCAAAGAAGGCGCCTACAGCTGCACCCTCAAAGTGCTCACCCCGGTAACCAGCCTGTGCCCCTGCTCGAAAGAAATCTCGCAATACGGCGCCCACAACCAGCGCTCGCACGTCACCGTTACCCTCACCTGCTGCGATGAAGTGGGCATCGAAGAAATCATCGACTGCGTGGAAAAACAGGCCAGCTGCCAGCTCTACGGCTTGCTCAAACGCCCCGACGAAAAATTCGTCACCGAGCAGGCTTATGAAAACCCGAAATTCGTGGAAGACATGGTGCGCGATGTGGCCGTGGCGCTGCGCGGCGATGCACGCATCCGCGCTTTTGTGGTGGAGAGTGAAAATTTCGAATCCATCCACAACCACTCGGCTTATGCCTATATTGCTTATCCTTAAGCAAGATGATGGGAAAAACAAAGGCCGTCTGAAAGCTTTTCAGACGGCCTTTGTTAGTGGAATGCAAGAGTGAAGTTATACCAATTCAAAAAAATAACCTTACAAAATAAAAGCAGTTCGGCAGCATCATCTGCGTAGGTCGGATTCTTGAATCCGACGTTTGGCCAACGGCCAAAGCGATGTGCATGCCTTGTTCTGAGAACAAGTGTCGGATTCGAGAATCCGACCTACAGGCTGCCCGTTTGTATATTATTTTTTTGAATTGGTATTATGCAGAACTACGCACTATTAATGAGTAGGTTGGGTTGTCAAACCCAACGTTTCAGACGGCCTGTGGGCTTATACCAATTCAAAAAAGTAAGCTAACAAGGCGGCGAGCCGCAGACAGTACAGATAGTACGGCAAGGCGAGACAACGAAGTTAGGTTATTTTTTTGGATTGGTATTATTGAGCTTTCAATCCAACAACCCGCTGCTGCACATCCTAACCTGCCAAACGTTTAAAGTTTGATTATCCGAATATTGAAAAAGGCCGTCTGAAACTTTTTTCAGACGGCCTTTGTTTTGCTGTTTATCAACGCTTCTGCAAAATCACCGAGCCGATGGAATAACCTGCGCCGAAGCTCGACAACACGCCGAATTGGCCGGCGGCCATGTCTCTATGATGCAGATGAAATGCAATCACCGAGCCGGCGGAGCTGGTGTTGGCATATTGGTCGAGAATAATCGGCGCTTCTTCCGCGCCGGCATCGCGGCCGAGCACGCGGCGGCTGATTAATTCGTTCATGGTGCGGTTGGCCTGGTGCAGCCAGAAGCGTGCCACGTTTTGCGCGCTGATGCCTTGCGCAAGCAGGTGCGCCACAATGTGTTCGCCCACGGCCGGGCACACTTCTTTAAACACTTTTCGCCCCTGCTGCACGAATAATTTATCACCCGACATTGGATCGCCGTCGATTTCGCAGCGGTTGAGAAAGCCGAAATTGTTGCGGATATTGTTGGAAAACTGCGTCCACAATTTGGTGCTCACAATCTCAAAACCCTGCCCCGGCGCGGCCAAATCATCGCGCACCACCACCATGGCGGTGGCCGCGTCGCCGAAAATAAAGTGGCTGTCGCGGTCGCGGAAATTCATGTGCGCCGAGCAGATTTCGGCGTTCACAATCAACACGCGCGCGGCCGAGCCGCTTTTCACCGCATCGGCGGCGGTTTGCAGCGCGAAAGTGGCCGATGAGCAGGCCACGTTCATATCGAAAGCAAAGCCGCCGCAGCCCAATGCAGTTTGAATTTCCACCGCCACAGCCGGATAAGCGCGCTGCATATTGGAATTGGCCACCAGCACCATATCGATGTCGGCCGCGGCCACGCCGGCCGCAGCCAGCGCCTGTTTCGCCGCGGCTACGCCGATTTCGGCCTGCAATGATAATTCTTCGTTGCTGCGGCGGGGAAATTGCGGCCGCATGATGTCGGGGTTGAGAATGCCGGCTTTATCAAGCACAAAACGGCTTTTGATGCCCGAGGCTTTTTCGATAAATTCGCTGCTCGATTCGGCCAGCGCTTCGATGCTGCCCGAGGCGATTTCGGCAGCATGTTCGGCGTTAAACGCGGCAACGTAGCGGTTGAAAGTGCCCACCAGCTCGTCGTTGCTGATGGCGTACGGCGGGGTAAAAAGGCCGCTGCCGCTCAATACGGCTTTATGTTGTGTCATGTCGATTCCTTTGTGACCATAGCGTGACAATTTTGTGGCTGCATCATAACACGGCGGCTTGATTTTCGAGGCTGTCTGAAAAGAGCAGATATTCTAAATGCCGTCTGAATGCTTTCAGACGGCCTGAAAATCTTTGTAATACCAATTCAAAAAAGTAAGCTAACAAGGCGGCGAGCCGCAGACAGTACACACGTACGGCAAGGCGAGACAACGAAGTTAGGTCATTTTTTTGGATTGGTATAAGATTCAATTGGCCGCGCCTGCGCAGGCAAGCGCCCGGCCTGAAGCGCAGCTTTAGTGGCCGGATAGGTAGTCGCCATCAAAATGAGAATAATCAAATATTTGATTTTATAGAAAATTTATTATTTTCAGAAATAGGCGAGACAAGCAAAGCGCTGCTTTGCACTGGGCACCCGCCTGCGCGGGTGCGACAGATATAGTTGAATGCAAGCAAAAGTGACACAACGGGTAGGTTGGGTTGAAAACCCAACAAGCCCACAGGCCGTCTGAAACGTTGGGTTTATCAACCCAACCTACCTCGTTATAGCGCATAGTTTTGTATCACTTTTTCTTGCATTCCACTATATTTGGTTTTGCAAAAGTCTCCTACTGCTTTCAGACGGCGTTTTGCATTCAGCTTGAACACACATCACAAAATTAAACAGGCCGTCTGAACATCAAAACTTCAGACGGCCTGCACACAGCTGGTTTAGGCAGCGGCGGCCAAGGCTTGGGTTAAGTCGGCGAGCAAATCGTCGATGTGTTCGATGCCCACGCTCAGGCGCACCATGTCGGTGCGCACGCCCGCGGCGGCCAGCTCGGCTTCATTGAGCTGGCGGTGGGTGGTGGTGGCCGGGTGGCAGGCCAGTGATTTGGCGTCGCCGATATTCACCAGCCGCAAGAATAATTGCAGCGCGTCGATAAATTTGGCACCGGCTTCGCGCCCACCTTTGATGCCGAAGCTGAGCAAGCCGGAAGCTTGGCCGCCGTAATCGCGCTCAATCAGCGCCCGATAAGGGCTGTCGGGCAAGGCGGGATAGTTTACCCACGCCACTTGCGGGTGGTTTTGCAGAAATTCGGCCACTTTGAGCGCGTTTTCGCAATGGCGCTGCATCCTCAACGACAAGGTTTCCAAGCCCTGCAATATTAAAAACGCATTCATCGGCGAGAGCGCGGCGCCGGTGTTGCGCAGCGGCACCACGCGGGCGCGGGCGATGTAGGCGGCGGGGCCGAAATGGGCGCAATAGTTCACGCCGTGATAGGAAGGGTCGGGCTGGTTGAAAATTTTATCGAAACGCGCACTGAGCGCCCATTCAAACCGGCCGGCGTCGATAATCGCGCCGCCGATGCTGGTGCCGTGGCCGCCGATGTATTTGGTGAGCGATTGCACCACAATGTCGGCGCCATGCTCAATCGGGCGGAACAAAGCCGGCGAGGGCACGGTGTTGTCCACCATCAGCGGCAGGCCTTGTGCGTGGGCGGTTTGGGCAAAGGCGCGCATGTCCACCACATTAATCGCCGGATTGCCGATGGATTCGCAATACACCAGCCGCGTGCGTTCGTCGGCCACTTCGGCGATTTGTTCGGGGCGCTCGGGGTCGATAAAGCGCACTTCTATGCCTTGGCGCGGCAGGTTGTGGGCGAAGAAATTATAGGTGCCGCCATAGAGCGTTTTGGTGGCGATGATGTTGTCGCCCGCTTCCACCAAGGTTTGTACGGCATAGGTAATCGCCGCCATGCCGCTGGCGGTGCACAAAGCGGCAATGCCACCTTCGAGCGCGGCCACACGCGCTTCGAGCACGGCTGTGGTGGGGTTCATGATGCGGGTGTAGATGTTGCCGGCCACATCGAGATTGAACAAATCGGCGCCGTGGCGGGTGTCGTCGAAGGTGTAAGAGGTGGTTTGGTAAATCGGCACCGCCGCCGCTTTGGTGGTGGGGTCGGATGTGTAGCCTGCGTGCAGGGCGAGGGTTTCGGGCTTCATGGTTTCTCCTTTGTTTGAATGGGATAGCTTATTTTTCAGACGGCCTCAGGGTTTGGTTCACCATTCATCCGTGCGTAAGATTTTATGTTTGCAAGGTGCAAAACGCAGCAGGCGCGCTTTTGAACCAACATTGCCGCGTGATGAAAGGCGGGCAGCCCCTTGCATCAAATCCAAACCACTTTATCTGAAAAACATCAAACATAAAAGGCCGTCTGAAAACCTTTCAGACGGCCTGTTGCCAAATTTCACCCCAATATTCAAAAAGCCAAGCCCTTGCCTGCCGGGCACTTCAAACCCAGCCATTTCATGCCGCCCTCGCCGTCGGTTTCTTTCAAGGTCAGCACAAAATCGCCGATGGCCACGCGGTCGCCCTCCACCGGCACGCCTTCAAAGCGCTTTTTAAACAGGCTGCGCAACGTGAGCCGGCGCTCTTCTTCGCTCAACACCAGCCCGTAGGCATCGGCCAAATCGCCGGCCAGGCTCGCCGGATTCACCACAAATTCGCCGAAGAAGCTTTGGTTCAGGCTCAGCGAATGGCCGGTTTCGGCAAAACGCTTGGCCAAGGTGTCCACCTGCTCTTCCGGCACGATATACCAAGCAATATCGCCCGCCTGCAAACGCGTGTCGAGCGAAAGCAGCTGGCGCTCATGATTGCGTATCAGCGCAAAGCAGCGGGTGGCGAGCAAATCCAAATCTTGCGCCACTTCATCGGGGTGCATACCCTCCACATCGGAATCGGCCACCACTTCATAAGCCAAAAGCGGCACCGATGTGCTCTCAGAAAGCCAGATTTCGCGGCTGTCGGCCGGCTCGGGCTTGGGCGGCACAGTCACCCTGAGCCAGCGCGCCACCACCGGAATGGTTGCACCTTGAATCAGCAGCGACAAAATCACCACCGCAAAAGCCACATCAAACAATAAGCGCGCATTGGGCACACCCATCATTAAAGGCATCATGGCCAGCGTGATCGGCACCGCGCCGCGCAAACCCACCCAGCTGATATAGGCCAGCTCGCGGCGGCTGTAGCCGAATTTCCAAATGCTGCTCCACACTGCCAGCGGCCGGGCCACCAGCATCAGAAAAGCCGCAATCAACAGCGCATCCAGGCCGTGCTCGAGCAGGCGCGTGGGCGTTACCAGCAAGCCCAGCACCACAAA
Source organism: Uruburuella suis (assembly GCF_004341385.1). Lineage (GTDB taxonomy): Bacteria > Pseudomonadota > Gammaproteobacteria > Burkholderiales > Neisseriaceae > Neisseria > Neisseria suis. The sequence continues at coordinate 11,729 of NZ_SLXE01000007.1, read as the reverse complement.
CATGCTCGCTTGCGCCAACCAGGCCAGCCCGTCCATCACCCGCAACACATGCTCGGTGGCGTGGCTGCGGCGGTTGCCCACCAAGATGCCGGCCAGATAAACCGCCAAAAAGCCGCTGCCGCCGATTAAATTAGTAAAGGCAAACACCAGCAAGCCGCCCGACACAATCAAAAGCGCATACAAACCCTCGGCCAAATGCAGCCGGCGCACCATGCGCGCCAACACGCGCCCGCCGACATAGCCCATCGCCATGCCGAAGCCCATTTGCTGCACCAGCATCAGCAAAAATGCGCCCACGCCGGCTTTTTCCGGCTGCATGGTGAGCGCAATCAGCGCCGTGACCAAGAAAATCGCCATCGGGTCATTCGCGCCCGACTCAATCTCAAGCGTGGCCTGCACCCGCTGATTCAGGCGCACGCCGCTGTTGCGTAACAGGCTGAACACCGCACCCGCATCGGTGGAGCCGACAATGGCCGCCATCAAAATACCGAAGCGCCAATCCAGCCCCATATAAAAAGTGGCAAATGCGCCCAAAAGCGCCACAGTGGCAATCACGCCCCAACTGGCCAGCACCGCCGCCGGCTTGAGCGCGATGCGGAAGCTCTCCATGCTGGTGCGCAAACCGCCGTCGAGCAGAATGACCGCCAAAGCGAGCTGGCCGATTAAAGTGGCGGTGACAAAGCTGTCAAACTGAATGCCGCCTATGCCCTCTTCGCCCGCCAGCATACCCACGCCCAAAAACATCAGCAACAGCGGCAGCCCCAGCCGCGCCGATAAGGTGGTGGAAATCACGCTGAGAAACAGCAGCAAGCCGGTTAATAAAAATAAACTGTTAATGCCATCCATATGTGTGTGTTTTCTGCGAATGCGTGGTTGGTGCGAGTCGGGCAAAAATACCACAAATGTTGCAACAATACAACAGTTTATTGCCGTTTTTTGCCGCCGCTTCAGACGGCCTTTGCGTATGCACCGCGCCTTGCCCCTGCGTTCGAGCTATAATACGCCGTTATTTTTGCTTCAAGATCGGCTTGATTATGGCTTTCGCCTCTTTATTTACCCTGCTGGACGACATCACCGCCGTGCTCGACGATGTGGCCGTGATGACTAAAATGGCCGCCAAGAAAACCGCCGGCGTGGTGGGCGACGATTTGGCGCTCAACGCCAATCAAGTCACCGGTGTGCGCGCCGACCGCGAGCTGCCGATTGTGTGGGCGGTGGCCAAAGGCTCTTTGGTCAACAAGCTGATTTTAGTGCCGCTGGCGCTGTTGCTCTCGGTGTTTATGCCCTCGCTGATTGTGCCGCTTTTGATGATAGGCGGCGCTTTTCTCTGCTTCGAGGGCGTGGAAAAGCTGTTGCACAAATTTCTCAACCGCCAAGTAGCCGCCCACGAGCCGCACGCCGCCACCGATGAAATTGTGGACGAAAAAACCAAAATCAAAGGCGCCATCCGCACCGATTTTATCTTGTCGGCCGAAATCATCATCATCGCGCTGGGCGTGGTCAGCGCCTACAGCATCCTCACCAAATCGCTGGTGATGAGCGCCATCGGCTTGGGCATGACGGTGTTGGTTTACGGCTTGGTGGCCGGCATTGTGAAAATGGACGACATCGGCTTTTGGCTGATGAGCAAGCCCAATGCCGCCGCCCGCACGCTCGGCCGCGGCATCATCGCCTTTATGCCGTGGTTTATGCGCGGCCTGAGTGTGATCGGCACCTTGGCCATGTTTCTCGTCGGCGGCGGCATCATCGCCCACAATGCCGGCTGGATACACGAATTTCTGCACGCCCACCATTGGGACAGCGGCTTAGCCGGCCAAGTGGCCAATCTGATTATCGGCGTGATTACCGGCGCTTTGGTGTGTGCCGTGGTGCTGCCGCTGATGAAGCTTTTGCGCAAAAAAGCCGCACACTAATCAGGTATAATCAAGGCCGTCTGAAAGCTTCGCCGCCATGCAGCCAAGCTTTCAGACGGCCTTTTTCTGCCACCGTAAACCGCCACGAGCCTATTGAATCCCCTATGAGCCTCTTGCACAAACTCGACACCTATTGGCAAAAGCCGCTTCTCTACTGGCCGCTGCTGCTGCTTCTCGCCGCCGCCACGCCGCTCACCTTCGCCCCTTATTACCATTTCTGGCTGATGCCGCTCTTGTTTGCCGCGCTGATCAGGCTTTGGGAATTGCGCCCGCGCCGTGCCGTGGCGGCGGCCTATTTATTCGGGCTGACGGCCTACACCGCCCAATTTTACTGGATACACACCGCTCTGCATGATGTGTCCGGCCTGCCCAATCTTTATGCCGTGCCGCTCACCTTTTTGCTGCCGGCCTTTCTCGCCCTTTACCCCGCCGCCTGCATTTGGCTGTGGGAAAAATTCACCCTGCCGCGCTGGCTGCATATCGGCGTGGCGCTACCGCTTTTGTGGACATTAACCGAATTCGCCCGCGAGCGCCTGCTCACCGGCTTCGGCTGGGGCGCACTCGGCTATTCGCAAATCGCCGATGGCAGCCCGCTGGCCGGCTTCGCCCCCATCGGCGGCATTCATTTGGTTACGCTCGCTGCCGCCTGCCTCGGCGCTTGGCTGGTTTTACTGGTAAACAGCCCCGGCCACACCAAAATCCGCCTCGGTGCCGCCGCCGCCATTGCCGCGCTGTTGCTGGGCGGCCACTTCGCCCGCCAAACCGAATTCACCCATCCCGACGGCAGCAGCGCCACCGTGGCGCTGGCGCAAGGCAATATTGCGCAAACGCTGAAATGGACCGAAGCGCAAGTGGCGCCTACCATTCAGCGCTATTACGATCAAGTGGCACACACCCATGCCGACATTGTGATTCTGCCCGAAACCGCCATTCCGGTGATGCGGCAAAGCCTGCCCGAAGGCGTGATCAACCAATTTGCCGACCAAGCCGCGCGCAACGGCAGCGCCTTGGCGCTGGGCATCGCCCAATACACCGCCGATGGCGCCGGCTATGAAAACGCCGTGATCAACCTGGCCGGCTACAATCCCGACCAAGCCGCCGCCCCTTATTACGCCAAAAACCACTTAGTGCCTTTTGGCGAATACAAGCCCCTGCCCATGCTCACCGAGCCGCTCTACAGCCTCATGAATATGCCGCTGGCCGATTTCAAACGCGGTGGCGCAGCGCAAACGCCTTTTCAGATGGCCAATCAAAAAGTAGCCTTCAATATCTGCTATGAAGACGGCTTCGGCGACGAATTAATCGCCTCCGCCCGCCAAGCCAGCCTCTTGGCCAACGCCAGCAATATGGCTTGGTATGGCCGCTCCAACGCCATGTTCCAGCATTTGCAGCAATCGCAGGCACGCGCGCTGGAGCTCGGCCGCTATATGGTGCGCGCCACCAACACCGGCGCCACCGCCATCATCAACCCGCAAGGCCGCATCGTGGCCGAAGCCACGCCCGACACCACCATGGTGCTCGAAGGCCGCATCCAAGGCTATGCCGGCGAAACCCCTTATATGAAGCTCGGCAGCTCATGGCCCCTGGTGCTCATTATGGCCTTGGCCGCCGCCGCGCTTTACTTCGTCGGCAAACGCCGCCCGCCTCGATAAACCCATTCATACCAATCCAAAAAAATAACCTTACTGCGTTGTCTCGCCTTGCCGTACTATCTGTACTGTCTTCGGCTCGTCGCCTTGTAAGCTTACTTTTTTGGATTGGTATCAGACGGCCTATTGCCCAAGCAGACAACAGGCCGTCTGAAATAAAAGCGCCACACAAATTCTTTATACTCAATCTTGCCAAAATCACAATACCCGAGTAAAATACTCAAATATTAAAAATAAATCAATTTAAAAAATATACACAATTTAACCTATCACCTCTTGAATCCCTACACTGCATTCCTGTCTAATCAAACCTATACTGCCGTCTGTCTCATACTGGTTCTCCGATGCCGACGGTGCTAGAATACCAAGTCGGATACACAATATCCGCCATCTACACGAAGGAAAGCCGAATAATGTCTATGAATAACGCATTAGCATTACCCGTTCCCAGCGGCCACGGCAGCTTGGAACAATACATTCATACCGTAAACAGCATTCCCATGCTCACGCCGGAAGAAGAAACTTCGCTGGCCGAGCGCCAACAAAACGGCGATCTCGAAGCCGCCAAAAGGCTGATTCTTTCCCACTTGCGCGTGGTGGTGTCGATTGCCCGCGGTTATGACGGCTACGGCCTCAACCAAGCCGACCTGATCCAAGAAGGCAACATCGGCCTGATGAAAGCCGTGAAGCGCTTCGAGCCCACCCGCGGCGCGCGCCTGTTTTCATTTGCCGTGCATTGGATCAAAGCCGAAATCCACGAATTCATCCTGCGCAACTGGCGTTTGGTGCGCGTGGCCACCACTAAGCCGCAGCGCAAGCTCTTTTTCAACCTGCGCAGCATGCGCAAAAGCCTTTCCGCCTTGTCGCCGAAAGAAGCGCAGGCGATTGCCGACGATTTGGGCGTGAAACTTTCCGAAGTGCTGGAAATGGAGCAGCGCATGACCGGCCGCGACATCGGCATCATGGCCGACAACAATGATGACGAAGACAGCTTCGCCCCCATCGACTGGCTGGCCGACAACCACACCGAGCCCACCCAGCAAATCGCCCAAAAAGCGCATTACGCCCTGCAAACCGAAGGCCTGCAAAACGCCTTGGCCAAGCTTGATGAGCGCAGCCGCCGCATCGTGGAAACCCGCTGGCTGCAAGACGATGGCGGCCTCACCCTGCACGAATTGGCCGCAGAATACGGCGTATCGGCCGAGCGCATCCGCCAGATCGAAGTCAAAGCCATGCAAAAGCTGCGCGGTTTTCTGGCAGAAGAAGCCGAAGCCATTTGAGTTTACGGTTTAAAATAAACAAGCAGGCCGTCTGAACGATTCAGACGGCCTCTCATTTTACGTTTACGATTAAAAAACAAAATGACACAACATTGACAGTTAAACAAAGGCCGAGACCTTCGCGAAACAGATATCTGTCGCACCCGCGCAGGCGGGCGCCCGGTGCAAAGCAGCGCTTCGCTTATCTCATACCAAATCTAAAAAAATAATATACAAGCAGGCAGCCTGTAGGTCGGATTCTCGAATCCGACACTTGTTCTGTCTTCGGCTCGCCGCCTTGTTATCTTATTTTTTCGAATTGGTGTTACAAAGGCTTAGGCCGTCTGAAAAGCCGGATCAGCTTTCAGACGGCCTCATTGCAACAGCTCAACCGTAGCGGCGCTGGAATTCCTGCATAAAGTCAATCAGCGCTTCCACGCCTTGCAAGGTCATGGCATTGTAGATGCTGGCGCGCATGCCGCCCATCGACTGATAGCCGCGCAAAAGCTGCAAGCCGCGCGTGGTGGATTCTTGGGCAAATAATTCGTCCAGCTCTTTGCTGCCGGTGTGGAAAATCACATTCATTTTCGAACGCGCGCCCGGGTGAACACGATTAATATAAAAGCCGCCGCTGTTGTCAATCGCTTCATATAAGGTTTTGGCTTTCAAGGTATTGATGGTTTCCATTTGCGCCACGCCGCCTTGCGATTGCAGCCAGCGGAACACCAGCCCCGAAATGTAAATCGGATAAGTGGCCGGCGTGTTATACATGCCTTGTTTGTTGATGTGCGATTTATAATTCCACACATCGGGCACATGATCCGAGCAGCGCTCAAGCAAATCTTCGCGGATAATCACAATGGTGGCGCCCGAGGGGCCGATATTTTTCTGCGCGCCGGCATAAATCATGCCGAAATCGCTCACATTGATTTTGCGCGACAAAATCTCGCTCGACATATCGCACACCAGCGGCGGCATATCGTCGCCCAAGCGGGGCACTTCGCGATATTGCAGACCATGCACGGTTTCGTTGATCACAAAATGCACAAAAGCCGAATCTTTATCGATATCCCACGAGCTCACCGGCGGCAGGTTAGTGTAGTTGAATTGCTCGCCGCCGTGCGCCGCCAAATGAATTTCCACATCCGACAATTTGCCCATCTGGCTGTGGGCGATGCGGCTCCAGTTGCCGGTTACCACCGAATCCACGCGCTTGAAGCCATTAGCCAGATTCATCACCGCCATATTGAATTGCGCACTCGCGCCGCCTTGCAGAAACAGCACTTTATAGTTATCGGGAATATCCATCAGCTGGCGCAAATCCTGCTCGGCATGATAGAGAATGCTCATAAACACATCAGAGCGATGGCTCATGGTCATCACCGAAAAGCCGGTGCCGTTGTAATCAAACATCTCGCTTTGCGCCGTGCGCAACACCGAATCGGGCAAAATAGCGGGGCCTGCGGAAAAATTGTAAATCGGGGTTTGGGTCATAATCAAAAGCGCTTTCAAAAATAATAAAACCGGATCAGCCTGGCTACACAGGCCGCACCGGCTCAACAAACATACTGAATTAGCGGCTGATTCTAGACCGCGCCAAGCCTTTCCGCAAGCCATCAGGCAAAATATTTCAGACGGCCTGCATAAGCGCAATCTAGTGAAAACCCAAAAAAAATACAGAAACACCGCTGATAAAAATAACAATTCACCAAATTGAAAATTCAAAAAAGATAAAATCACTATTTTTCAATTGAAAACCAGAATGCGGCATACTGCCGCCAACGCCATACCCTACCGAAGAGGCCGTCTGAAAAACAAAACCACAGGCGGCCAAGCCCGCAACCATAGGCCCGAATGCCGCCCACAGCGCCGATTAAGCCGCATAAACGCCTGCATGCAAAAACTTTTCTTTTACGGATAAACCAGTTATAATTAAGAAATTTTTCAATTTCCAAGAAAAATGGCCACAGGGCCATTTTTTTGTTTCCGTGGAGTAAAATGGATATTCAAACCATACTGGACAAAACCCTGCCGGGCCTGGGCTACGAGCTCGTGGATTTCGAGCTCACCGCCCAAGGCGATTTGCGCGTGTTTATCGACAAGCCCGACGGCATCACCGTGGAAGACTGCGCCACCGTGAGCAACCACTTGAGCCGCCTCTTTATGGTGGAAGATGTAGATTACAAGCGCCTGGAAATCTCCAGCCCCGGCCTGGATCGGCCGCTGAAAAAAGCCGCCGATTTCGCCCGCTTTGCCGGCGAGCAGGCCAAAATCAAAACCCGCCTGCCGATTGAAGGCCAGAAAAACTTCATCGGCCGCATTGAAGGTTGCAGCAACGATATCGTGCGCATCAGCTTCGACGGCAAAAGCGCCGACATCGAATTGAGCAATATCGATAAAGCGCGCCTGAAGCCCGAATTCAAATTCAATAAAGATTAATAAGTTAACGGAGAATCCTGACCATGAGTCGTGAACTGCTGCAACTGGCCGAAGCCCTGGCCAGCGAAAAAAATGTGGATGCCGAAGTGGTATTCAGCGCGCTCGAATTTGCGCTGAGCACCGCTGCGAAGAAAAAAACCGGCCGCGAGCATATGGATGTGCGCGTGGAAATCGATCGCGACAGCGGCGAATACCGCACCTTCCGCCGCTGGCTGATTGTGGTTGATGAAGACTACACCTACCCCGATGTAGAAAAAACCATCGAAGAAATTCAAGAAGAAATTCCCGGCACCACTATCCAAGTCGGCGAATATTACGAAGAGCAGCTCGAAAACGAAGGCTTCGGCCGCCAAGCCGCACAAACCGCCAAGCAGCTGATTTTGCAGCGCATCCGCGATGCCGAGCGCGAGCAGATTCTGGATGATTTCCTGCAACGCAAAGAAGACATCGTGATGGGCACCGTCAAGCGCGTGGAACGCCACGGCACCATTATCGAAATCGGCAAGCTCGATGCCTTGCTGCCGCGCGATCAAATGATTCCGCGCGAAAACTTCCGTAACGGCGACCGCGTGCGCGCGCTCTTTTTGCGTGTGGATGAAATCGGCAACACCGGCCGCAAACAAGTGGTGCTCAGCCGCACCTCGCACGATTTTCTGGTGAAGCTGTTTGAAATGGAAGTGCCCGAAATCGAAGACGGCCTGCTCGAAATCCGCGAAGCCGCCCGCGATCCGGGCCAGCGTGCCAAAATCGCCGTGAAATCCAACGACACCCGCATCGACCCGCAAGGCACCTGCATCGGCGTGCGCGGCTCACGCGTGAATGCGGTAACCAACGAATTATCCGGCGAGCGCATCGATGTGGTGCTGTGGTCTCCCGAAACCGCCCAATTCGTCATCAACGCGCTCTCACCCGCTGCGGTGAGCCGCATTCTGATTGACGAAGACAAACACGCCGTTGATGTAATTGTGGCGGAAGACCAATTGGCGCTGGCTATCGGCCGCGGCGGCCAAAACGTGCGCCTAGCCGCCGACCTGACCGGCTGGCAGCTCAACATCATGACGGTTGAAGAGGCCGAAGAGCGCCACGCCGCCGAAGATGCCGCCATCCGCAACCTTTTCATCGAGCACTTGAATGTGGATGAAGAAACCGCCGATGTGCTGTTGCAGGAAGGCTTTGCCACCTTGGAAGAAGTGGCTTATGTGCCGGCCAGCGAATTGCTCGAAATCGAGGGCTTTGACGAAGCCAGCGTTGAAGCTTTGCGCAACCGCGCCCGCGATGCCATTCTCACCTTGGCCATCGCATCCGAAGAAAAACTGGAAGATGTTGCCGAAGACATGAAAAACCTCGACGGCATCGATCAGGAAATGCTGCGCGATTTGGCGCAGGCCGGCATCACCACCCGTGATGACTTGGCCGAATTATCAGTGGACGAATTGATTGAAATCACCGGCGTTAGCGACGAAGAGGCCAAAAAAGTGATTTTGGCCGCACGCGCACACTGGTTCACAGAAGAAAACTAATTGGGGGTAAAGCATGAGTAACAACACCGTAGAACAATTTGCCGCCGAACTGAGACGACCCGTTGCCGACCTGCTCAAACAATTGCAGGAAGCCGGCGTATCGAAAACATCCGGCAGCGACAGCATCACGTCTGACGACAAAAAACTGTTGCTGGCTTATTTGAAAAAATCACACGGCAGCGAGAGCGGCACCATCAGCATCGGCCGCAAAAAAGCCGAAGTAAGCACCGTGGCCGGCGTGCAGGTGGAAACCCGCCGCCGCGCCCGCACCGTGGTGGTGCCCAGCACCGATGCGCTGGCCGCAGAAGCTAAGGCCAAAGCCGAGCAGGAAGCCGCCGAAAAAGCCGCAGCCGAAGCCGCCGAGCGCGCACGCGCCGAGCAGGAAGCCGCCGCCAAAGCAGCCGCTGAGGCCGTCAAAGCCGAAGCTGAAGCCGCCGCATCGCAAAGCGCCGCGCAGCCCGAAGCCGCAGCCGAAAAGCCGTCTGAAGCGCCCAAGGCCGCTCCGAAAGCGGAAGCCGCTCCGAAAAAACCGGCACCGCAAGCCGCCGCACCCACGCCGGTGGTGAACGCTGCCGAGCAAGCGCTGCGCGATGAAGAAGCCCGCCGCGCCGCTGCGCTGCGCGCCCATCAGGAAGCTTTGCTCAAAGAGAAGCAAGACCGTCAGGCGCGCCGCGAAGCTGTGAAGCTGCAAGCGCAGCAAGAAGCCCAAGCCGCCAAAGAAGCCAAAAACAGCGAAGCACCGCGCTCGGCCAAGCCCAGCGAGAAAAAACCGCTGGCCGCCACCGGCACCGGCTCAGCCGCTGCGGCCAATGCCGGCAATAATGCCGCACCCGCTCCGGCTCGCGCCAAAAAACCCGAGCGCAGCAGCCGCGATGATGCCGCAGGCAACAAACAGCCGCGCGGCGGCAAAGGCAAAGGGCGCGAGCGCACGGGCGGCCGCGATGACGACCGCTCACGCGGCGGCAAAAAAGGCAAAAAACAGCTCAAGCTCGAGCCGAACCAACACGCTTTCCAAGCGCCCACCGAGCCTGTGGTGCACGAAGTTTTGGTGCCCGAAACCATTACCGTGGCCGAATTGGCACACAAAATGGCGGTGAAAGCAGTTGAAGTCATCAAAGTGCTGATGAAAATGGGCATGATGGTTACCATCAACCAAGCGCTCGACCAAGACACCGCCTTGATTGTGGTGGAAGAAATGGGCCATATCGGCAAAGCGGCGCAAGCCGACGATCCCGAAGCTTTCTTGTCCGACGGCGAAGCAGCCGGCGAATATGCTTTGCTGCCGCGCCCGCCCGTGGTTACGGTGATGGGTCACGTCGATCACGGTAAAACCTCGCTGCTCGACTACATCCGCCGCGCCAAAGTGGTGCAAGGCGAAGCCGGCGGCATCACCCAGCACATCGGTGCCTACCACGTAGAAACCCCGCGCGGCGTGATTACCTTCCTCGACACCCCGGGCCACGAAGCGTTTACCGCCATGCGTGCACGCGGTGCCAAAGCCACCGATATTGTGATTTTGGTTGTGGCCGCCGACGACGGCGTGATGCCGCAAACCATCGAAGCGATTGCTCACTCCAAAGCGGCCGGCGTGCCGATTGTGGTGGCTGTGAACAAAATTGATAAAGATTCGGCCAACCCCGAGCGCATCCGCCAAGAGCTGACCGCGCACGAAGTGGTGCCCGATGAATGGGGCGGCGATGTGCAGTTTGTCGATGTGTCGGCCAAAAAAGGCCTCAATATCGACGCGCTGCTCGAAGCCGTGCTGCTCGAAGCCGAAGTGCTGGAGCTGCAATCGCCGGTCGACACGCCCGCCAAAGGCATTATCGTAGAAGCCCGCCTCGACAAAGGCCGCGGCGCCGTGGCCACTTTGCTGGTGCAAAACGGCACGCTGCGCAAGGGCGACATGCTGCTTGCCGGCACCGCATTCGGCAAAATCCGCGCCATGATGGATGAAAACGGCAAACCGATTGATGAAGCCGGCCCCTCTATTCCGGTAGAAATCCTCGGCCTCTCCGATGTGCCCAATGCCGGCGAAGATGCCATGGTGATGGCCGACGAGAAGAAAGCGCGCGAAATCGCTCTCTTCCGCCAAGGCAAATACCGTGATGTGCGCCTGGCCAAGCAGCAGGCGGCCAAGCTGGAAAACATGTTCAACAACATGGGCGAAAACCAAGCACAATCGCTTTCCGTTATCATCAAGGCCGACGTACAAGGCTCTTATGAAGCATTGGCCGGCAGCCTGAAAAAACTCTCCACCGACGAAGTGAAAGTCAACGTGCTGCACAGCGGCGTGGGCGGCATCACCGAATCTGATGTGAACCTGGCTATCGCCTCGGGCGCATTTATCATCGGCTTTAACGTGCGCGCCGACGGCTCCGCCCGCAAGCTGGCCGAAGCCGAAGATGTGGAAATCCGCTACTACAACATCATCTACGATGCCATCGATGATGTGAAAGCGGCCATGAGCGGCATGCTGGCGCCGGAAGAGAAAGAAAACATCATCGGCACGGTGGAAATCCGCCAGGTGATCAGCGTATCGAAAGTGGGCAACATCGCCGGCTGTATGGTCACCGACGGCATGGTGAAACGCGATTCGCACATCCGCCTGATCCGCAACAACGTGGTGATTCACACCGGCGAGCTCGCTTCGCTCAAGCGTTATAAAGACGATGTGAAAGAAGTGAAAATGGGCTTCGAATGCGGCCTGATGTTGAAAAACTACAACGAAATCGTGGAAGGCGACCAACTGGAAGTGTTTGAAATTGTAGAAGTGGCGCGTTCGCTGTAAATCTGCTTGTTATGCATCAAAGGCCGTCTGAAAAAGTTTTCAGACGGCCTTTTTAAATCCAAATGCTTAGGGTCTGTTCACATTTCATCACGCGGCAATATTTTGGCTCAAAAACGCGCCTGCTGCGTTGAAAATGCTCGCAAGGTGTTCAACCTTGCTGT
>NZ_SLXE01000006.1 GCF_004341385.1 Uruburuella suis | reverse complement strand
GATGCTGGAGAACCATCCTCAACGGGTGGCTGCGTATTTTAGAGATCCGAAGGTGAAGTATGCTGCATAAACATTTCAATATTTAATTGCCGAATTAATAGTCTTAATGATGATTCTTAAGCCGCCAGCCCGAATTCGCGCGCCAAAAAAGCGCGCCCTTTTTCCGTGAGCCGCAACACGCGCGGGGCGGTGGCTGAAGCGTGCACATAAGACCGTGCGGCAAACGCATCAAACAAAGCCGCGCCGAGCCAGCCGGCAATATGCGGCACTTGCTCGGTCCAGTCCATGCACCAAGCCGTGTGCGGCTGCAATGCCGCAATATCCAGCGTTTCCAGCCACAGCCGCCCGGCATCGGTAATCACAAAGCGCCCGTTGGCCGCATCGGCCAACAATTTTTGCTGCGCCAACAAAGCCTGTGTCAGCGCCACGCCCTGCCGCCCGGCCATATGGTCGTAGCAGCGACGCAAGGTGTGTAAAGCCGGCTCGCCCGCCATCACGCTTTGCGGCTTGCTGCCGAGGCGGATTTCGGCCAATTGCTGCAACAAATGGTAAACCTGATTATCGGCAATGCGGAAATAGCGGAATTTCCCCTGCTGCTGCACGCGCAGCAGCCCCGCATCGGCCAACAGCTGCAAATGCCGGCTGGCCGTTTGCGCGCTGATGCCGGCGCTCTCAGCCAAGGCCGTGGCCGGCAAGGCTTCTGCGCCCAGCAAGGCATCGAGCATCAAGGCACGGCTGGGGTGGCCGATTAAGTGGGCGATGTGGGTGAAATAATGAGCGAGCGACATGGCGGTTTCCTCGGCTTTATACCGATTCAAAAAAGCAAGCTTGCAAGGTGGCAACGCAGCCAGATTACTTTTTAGAATGGATATTCTCGGCCGCTTTCAGACGGCCTGTGTGAATAGGACATGGTATGCTGACAATCAGTATGATGAAGCCACTGTGCCTGAATTCATTTCGTTACGCAACGAAATAAGGCCGTCTGAAAAATGTTTATATTGAGGCTGTCTTTTTATTGGGAGCGCATCATGCCCGTGTTTCTGTTTGGCTGCCTGTTCAGCTTGGTGTGGTCGTCGGCTTTTGTGGCGGGCAAGGTTTCCATTGATTATGTGTTGCCGCTGAATTTTTTGTTTTTCCGCTTTGTGTCGGCCGGCTTGCTGCTGCTGGCGGTGTGGGCTTGGCTAAACCGGCGGCAGCCTTTTGCCGGCTTGCGCAATCGCCGCTTGTGGCTTGTCGGCAGCTTGCTGGGGCTGCTCAACTATGCGCTTTACCTCGGCTTTTCCTACACCGGCCTGCAAACCGTGTCGCCGCAGCTGGTGATTTTATTGGTGGCCACCACGCCGTTTATCACTTTGCTGCTGTCGGTGCTGCTGGGCACGCGTCTGCATGCCAAGCTGCTGCTGGCCATCGCCATCGGCTTTTCGGGCGTGTATATCGCGCTGTCAGACAAATTGGGCAACGCCGCTTTCGGCCTAGGTGTGGTTTGGGTGCTGCTGGGCGTGGCCGCGCTCTCGGCCGGCACCCTGTTTTACCAGCGCCATGCCCAAGCATTGCATCCGCTGCCCTTAATCGGCATTCAAAATCTGGTCGGCGGCCTGCTGTTGTTGCCGTTCGCCGAATACCAAAGCCTGTATGCCGCAATGACGAATACACCATTTGTGTTGTCGTGGCTGTATCAAGTTATCGCCATTTCGATTGTGGCCATGTGGATGTGGTTTTGGCTGGTGCGCCGCATCGGCTCCGATTCGGCTTCGGTGTTTCACCTGATGAATCCGGTGTTCGGCATTTTGCTCTCTGCCGCGTTTTTTCATACCGCCGTTACCCGCAATGATATGATCGGCACCGCGGTGGTCATCGCCGGCATGGCACTGTCCATGCGTTGGAAAGCGCCGGGCGGGCACGCCCGCTGATGCCTGCCGTTTATTATCAGCATTAAAACCGAGTCTTTTGCACAACGCTTTTTTATCGCTTTTGCGACCACCGGCAACAAAAGGCCGTCTGAAAATATTTTCAGACGGCCTTTTGTTGATTTGCCAAAAACTTATTTCTTCAACACCGCACGCCGCACAATCTGCCACCAATCTTTCGCGCCCAGCTTCGGCCGCGCGCGGAACACATCGTATTTGTTTTCTTCAAGTTTGTGCACAATACGCTGGCCGCCGAGAATAATCATGCGCAATTCCAGGCCGGTGCGGCCTTTGAGCGTTTTGCCCAAAGGCGAGCCCGCCTTGAGCATTTTGTGCGCTTTGTCGCATTCATAAGCCATCAAGCGCTGGAAAGCAAAATCCACCCGCCCCTCGCCAATCTGCGCTTCGGTGACGCCGAATTTCTGCAAATCTTCCTGCGGCAGATACACGCGCCCTTTTTGCCAATCCAGCGCCACATCCTGCCAAAAATTAATCAGCTGCAAAGCAGTGCAAATGCCGTCGCTCTGGGCAATGCTTCGGCTGTCGGTTTCACCGTAAAGATGCAGCATCATGCGCCCCACCGGGTTGGCGCTTTTGCGGCAATAATCCACCAATTCACCGAAATCCTGATAACGCTTTTTCACCACATCCTGTTTAAAAGCATCGAGCAAATCGTAAAACGGCTGCAAAGGCATGGCAAACGGGCGCACGGCCTCGCGCTGCAAACGCTGCATCAACGCACTTTTCGGCGTTTCCCCGCGCGAAACCGTATCCAGTTCTTTTTGCAGCTCCTCCAGCCGGCACAAACGCACGGCATCTGCCACCTCACCTTCATCGGCAATATCGTCCGCCGTGCGCGCAAACGCATAAACCGCATGCACCGGCTTGCGCAAACGGCGCGGCAACACCAGCGAGCCGACGGGGAAATTTTCATAATGGTTGACTGACATATTGTTCTCTTTGGTTTTATCGTTTGATTTCGATAGATTTTCAGACGGCCTGCAAAAAGAAAAGGCCGTCTGAAAGATTAAAACCCGTTTTCCATCATAATATATCTTGACTGCTCAATATATTGATACTAAAAGGAATTTAGTTTTTATGAAAATATTTTACCCACTTGTTTACCCACTTTTTACGCTTGCTTGAAATATGCAATATCAATGCACATAAGCGGGGATTACATCGGGTTTGCCTTTTTGTGCGGCTTGCCACAAGTCATAATCGGCTTGCTGGTGTAGCCAACTTTCAGGGCTGGGGCTGTTGCTGCCTAACCAAGCATGCAGGCGCAAGGCCATATCGGCACTAATGCCCGATTTGCCGTTAAGCAGGCGGGAAAGGGTCACGCGGGAAATGCCTAATTGCTTCGCGGCCTCGGTTACGCTCAAGCCAAGTTCTGGCAAAATATCTTCACGAATCACTTCGGCGGGGTGCGGGGGGTTGTGCATACGCATGATGTTTGCTCCTAATGGTAATCTTGATAATCCACAATTTCGGCATGGCCGTTTTCAAGTTTGAATGTTACGCGCCAATTTCCATTTACTTTCACGCTCCAATGGTTTTTTAAATCTCCTGCCAGCGGGTGCAAGTGCCAGCCTGCAATATTCATATCACTAGGGGCTTTTGCGCTGTTCAGCCGCGCAAGGATACGGGCAAGTTTGACAGCATGGGCGGCCTGTATCCCTGCTTTGCTGCCTGTTTTGTAAAACCGCTCAAGCCCTTTGTGCTGAAATGAAATTATCATGGCTGTATCTCTATTGTTTACAACATTGTATCGTGTGTGTTTACATTTGGCAAGCATCGAAACCAACGCCAGCAGCCAGCCAGCGGGGCAAGTTTCCGCCGCGTTTTTTGGCCGTCTGAAAGGTTTGCTATGCCGCGCCATAAAGTGCCAATAATTAAGGGCTTAACAGGCTTGTTAAAAGTTAATTAACAATCCCCCACAAGAAAATTTTCTCTGTATGCGAGTGTGGGGGGTCTAGGAAAACAGGGGGCGGAAACTTTTCATGCCCCGCCCCTTGCGGGTTTCCAGCCCTTAAACCATTCTTCAACAAAAAACCTTTAACAAAATCAATGAAAAAACAGCTAAAAAGTATGCGTGAGAGGGGCGGCGGTCTAGAAGAAAAGGCCGTCTGAACTCTCAAACCGCCCCCCCCTTGCAGCCAGTAAGGAAGCATAAGCACCGCCACGCTTCCCAATAAATGCGGTGCGAATTGCCCGCATGGCTCGAACGGCTGGAAGTACCTAAGCTTTCAGACGGCCTTACCTCTGCCGCCGCTTATACCCGTGCCAACATAGCCAGCAAGCGGCCTTTGCCGTTTGCCTGCCCGATATGGTAGCCGCTCAACACGGCCAGCGCGGTGATATTCAGCTCTACCACCGCTTGCCCGTAATCATCTGCCAGCTTCGGCGTGATGATGCCGCCTAGTGATACCGTATCGCCCTTGCTCAT
Organism: Uruburuella suis; assembly: GCF_004341385.1. Taxonomy (GTDB): domain Bacteria; phylum Pseudomonadota; class Gammaproteobacteria; order Burkholderiales; family Neisseriaceae; genus Neisseria; species Neisseria suis. The sequence goes on along the minus strand of NZ_SLXE01000006.1, from coordinate 102,578 downwards.
GGCCAGCAGGGCGGTGCAAACACCCGCATCAAACGCGATTACATTGCCATGCACGGGTTGCCCGTCTTGCCGCACGGCCATCACATCAATCTTGCCGATAACGTAGGGGCTGGCGCGGCGGGTAAACAGCCGCTTCGGCGGCAACACCAACACGCCGCTAATGATACCGTCTATCATTTAAAACACCTTTTCCGCGCAAATATATATAGCGCACCCTCAAAAAGCTGGTTACTTTGGTTACTTCGTTGATTTAAAAGGAAAAAACGTAAAATTTCGTGGTTACCGCTTGGTTACTTTTACATTAACATATTGATTAAAAACAATAAAATAGCGGTTACCGCATTAAACTATTGATTTAAATAAACAAACAGCTTGTTTTACCTGTTTTTAAGTGCTTTTGCGTCACCATGAAACACTTAACCACATGATTTATAAAGATAAATAATTGGTTATCATAATAAATCATTGTTTTATATTATAAATAAAGATTGTTAAATTTCTCTATTCATTACGGGTAACCACGGTAACCACGGTAACCAAGCGGTAACCAGCAAAGTAACCAAGCCTTTTAGTTAAAAATATGATATAAAATAATAAGTTATATTCGAGTAACCAAAGTAACCACGTTTTTCACCCTCGCGTATGTGGGCGCAACGCCTGCTAGTCTTCTTCTGCATCTGCTTTCATCCGCTCCGCTGGCGGCAAATGGCCGTCTAAAACGTAATACCAGCCCGTGCTTATCCCTGCACGCTTAAGCTGTTTTGTCCACCGCGTGACGCTTCGTTTCAGCCATCCCGCCGCATGCAGCACTTCACACACGAAATCTTTATCAAAGCCGCCGCAAATATCGGTTTCAAATGCTTGGCTGTTGATGTAGAACACTTGCAAATCACGCGCCGCGTCATACTTCACATAGCCCGCATGGTAGCGGCTCGTTTGGGCATAACCGCCCTTGCCGATACTTTCCAGCTCGACAAACATTTCAGAATTACCCTTCGCTTGCAGGTAATCCGCCGCCCTCTGCAAAATAACGCGCTCCTCCTGATTGCCCTTGCCCTCACGCTCATACCACGCGTTAAAGCAGGCTTCCACACCAGCCGCACCCACACCAGCCGCCAAGCCTGTAATGCCCCATTCGGCGGCCAGCTCCAGCGCGGCGGCGGCTAAAGCAAAGCGTTTGGCCACACGGGCAGGCTGCCCGTCTAAATCGGCAGGCAGGCGGGCGCGGAACGCATCGCAATAGCTGTTTACCTTGCCGATTAAGGCGGCTTTATCCTGCTTCATGGCTTCGGCCAGCTTGCCCACCCATGCGCGGCCTGCATGGCCGTAATGGTGTTTGGCGGTTTCTTCCAGCATTTCTGCAAACGCCGCGCCGTCTGAATGGCCGTGCAGGGTATCGAACACGCGGAATCCTTTCCCCGCATCGGCAGGAATAGACGGCAGGCGCACATTCTGCCCCGCGTTCCACTCAAAGCCTGCTTGCTTCATATATTGGGATACAGGAAATTCACCCGTTGAAAGCAGTAAAACGCGCCATTCCAGCCGTTCGCGGTTGCCGCCCTGCTTTGCACCTTGCAGCTTGCCCACGCCGTTAAACAGCGAATAGGCCACGCTGCTCACGTCTTGCCCCCGCGCTTGGCTGATTTCATCCAGCAAAATAAAGCCGTCTGAAGTGGCCGCCGCCATATTGTCAATCGCCAAGGCGGTTGCTTTCCAAGTGTTTTTAAGCTTATCGGGGCGGCCATACACCGAAAGCGCCAGCATGGCGGTGGTGGTTTTGCCGCCGCTTGATGCGTGAAACAGGTGAAAACCGCCGTTTTCTATCTTCATCGGCGCAAGCAGCGGGGCGGCAAAGGCCGCGCCCAATGCCAGCAGCAGGCGGCTGTTGCCCGCTGCATAGGCGGCCAAATGCGCTTGCCACGTTTCAAGGCTGCCTGAAACGCCATAGGCGGGCTTTTTGCTGGTGTCGCCGTTGTAAATCACCTTGCCGCCCGTGTGGCCGATAATTTCCCCGCTGGGCAACACATAGGCCGCGCAATCGTCATCAAGCCAGCCGCCACGGTTGGCTATCTGCCATTCGGTTTTATCGCCCTCCCATTGCAGATAATCGGCTAATGCGCCCATGGCCTTACCGCCCGATTTCACGCCTATGCCCAAACCGCGCAAAAATGCCCAGCAAGCAGGCATGCCCACGATTTCCAGCGGCAAGGCGGCTTGTTTGGGCTGCTTTTCGCCAGCGCGGTAATACTCGATTACCCTGTATTCTTTGTCGTCTTCACCGATTCCGCGCCCTACCAAATTCACATAATCGGCAATATGCAGCGGCGGCAAGTGGTAAAAATCGCCCTCTCGTGTTGTACCTACTCCGACAAAAAACACACCAGCCAAGCCGCCGTTATTCGGCTTGCGCAATTCGTAAAACGGCAGAATCGGCGTGTCGTCTGCCGTCTGAATATTCTGCAAGGCCTCAAAATCGCTTTTTACGGCGTTTTTGCCGCGTGGGCTGGTGTTGCCCTTAACCACACGCAAACCGCGCTTAGGCGCTTTGTTTTCGCCCTTTGCTAGCGAGTTTTCGGTGTTGTGGTCTTGCTTGGTGTCGTTATCTTTCCCCAAATCGTCTTTATCCTTGCTCATGCTGCCGCCCCTTTCTGAATTTGCGCCGCCAACACATCCAGCGCATCCGCGCCCGTGTGGTCAGGTTGCCAAATCTTGATGCTTTCCAATTCGCGCTGATAGCGCCGCTGCAACAGCCTTGCCGCCTGCAAGCCCGTGCCGTTTGTGTCGTTGTCGGCAATAATCACCAGCTCGCGGATTCCATCGGGCAACACCAGCGATTGAATGCCGTGTGCAGAACCACACGCCCACATCGGCACACCCGATACATACCGCGCTGCAAAAGCGGTTTCTATGCCCTCGCATACCCCCAAAATGCCGTTTGCAGGCTCAAACAAGCGCATGGCCGCGCCCGTTAGGCTGCCGCTGGCCGCGCTCCGCATTTTCTTGGCGGGCAGGCGCTCGCGGGTTTTCGGGTCAAACAATACGGCCTTGGCGGGCAAATCGTTATAGGCCGTCTGAAAGTAAGTGATGTGCAGGCCGCAAGCCTTGCCCGTTACGTCTTGAAACAAGCCCACCATGGTGGGCAGATGGGCAATCACGCGCCCGTTATGCCAATAGCTCATGCGCTTGTGAAAGCGCAAAGCCGCGCCGTTTACAGGCATTTTTTCGGGCAACGGCACACCGCGCACCCAAAGGTAATCGGCAATATCGGGCGCTTCATCCCATGCCACACATTCCGCCCACAAAGCCGCCAAGCGGTCACGCCGCGCTTTGTCTTCGGCGGTGTTGTCGGCTTTTGGGGCGGCTCTTGCCACGGCGGGGGCGATTTGGCCGCCATCCAAGCCCACCACCACGGCCACGGCTTTCACGGCTTCGGCAAAGCTGTAGCCATACATCAGCATCAGCAAATCTAAGCCGCTGCCGCCATCGGGTGTGCAATGGTTGCAGATAAAGCCGCCGCCCTGCTTGTGGTTGGTGAAGCGAAAACGGTCACGGCCTCCGCAAGCGGGGCATGGCTGGTGTTTTTGGGTGTTGGTCAAAGCAGCAGGCACATTCAGCGCTTGCAGGATTTCAGGCCAGCGGCCACGGGCGGCGGCTTTAACGTCATCGAGCCGATAGCGCGGCTTGTTTTCGCGGGTTTGAGTGTTTGAATTCATGATTCTGCCTTTCCAAAGGCTGCAACAAGCCCGTCTAAGGGCAGAAATGCCCTTTAGGCTGCTTACATTGCGTTTTAATGGGGTTTTGTGGGTTGGGTGATGGGGTAGATAGCCTAAGCGCTGGAAACGCGCTTAAAACGCTTCTTTTGCGCCTTTAACTCATTTTGCAGAATCAGGGCGATATACCACTTACCATCTGATTGCTGCACCACGCACACGCGGCCATAGCTCGGATTAATCGCCAAGCCCTCAACCATGGCGGCCACTTCTTCAAGGCTGGCCACGGGCTGAAAGGGGCGGATTTCTAAGATTCGGTTCATGCCGCGCCCTCCGTCAAGTCAGCGAGGCCGTCTGAAAGCAAATCAGGCACGGGCAACGGCGCGGCTTGCTGGCCTTGCTCATGCACACGGAACACCAGCCAGCGCGGCGGGTGATACACCATGCCGAAACGCAACGCAGGGTAAGCACCATGCAGGGCTTTCAATGCGCCAAATGCAGCGGTCGCTTCGGTGTGACTGTGATGCGGGGTGATATATAACGGGGTTTGAATCTTCATGGCTTCGGCCTCCGCTCGCTGCTTTCCGCCGTGGCCGTGTCATAGCCCTTGCTGTAGCCCGCCTGATAGGCATATTCCACATCAAGGATTGAACGAATAGCCGACAATTCGGCCACAGCAGCCCCCAATTCGGCATTTACAGCATTCACACAGGCGCTTACGTCTGAAAGCGCCACTTGGTAGGCGGCTTCGGCGTGGGCATTGGCTTCAGCCAAGCGGCTGATTGTGTCCATCACAGCAGCGATATTGAGCAATGCCCCCTCTGCCTGCTCGGATAAAGCGCCCAATTCTTCGGCGCTCAAATCGCCGACAGCATCAGCGTGAAGCAGCTCGATATTGGCCAGCAGGGCAGGGATTCCGCCTTGATAGCGCTTATTTACGCGGTTTGGTGATTGTGTGGGCTTGTTCATTGCGCACCCCCTGCAATCACGCTGCACACCAGCCAACGGCCATCTTGCTGAATGATGTTGAATGCGTAATCGTTGCGGTTGGCTTCGGTTAAGCGGTCGATAAAGCGGCCAGCGTCTGCCAATGTGGCGAATGAGCGTATTTTGCGGCTGATTAACGGGCGTGAATAGCCCTTGCGGATTTTAGTCATGATGGTTAGTACCTTTTCGAACTGGGTTATTAAGCCCGCCGCCACGCTGCTAAACGTGTGGGCGGGAAACAAAAGGCGGGTTAGCAGACTGGCAGTTCGAACCAGCAGGCGCAAGGCCTCCCGCCCCTGTTTCCCATTGGAAAAGGTATAACAAGGGATTGCAGACGTAAAAATACCGCTTGCCCGTTGATAGGCTTTGGCGGCTTGTCTGCCGAACTGTAAAGGGCTGCTAAACCCTGTTGCACGATTGAATGCAACGAGCTTATTTTGCGGGTGTTTTAGCGAAGCGTCAAGCCATACACGGCAATGGCACAAGACAAGGCCGTCTGAAAACGCGGCAAAGCAAATAAGATTTTGAAATTGTGGTAACATCGGATTTCCTTTTTTTATGCCCCTATAGCCGCCAAACAAGGCGGGATTCACCGCCAAGCCGCAAAGCTTGGCGGTTTCGATTTTTGATTCATTCCAAGTCACAAATCAAAGCATCAAGGGATTCAAAAACTTCAGTTAAATCATCAATCACGCTATCAATTTCGTAGCTTTCTTCACTTACATCATCAGAAAGAAATACCGCCTTTGAAATGTCTTTCATTTTGCCTATCAGCGGTTCAATCAAATCGAATTGTTCTTGCAGAATGTCCACTAATTCATCTTTTTCAATATTCATGCTGTTTTCTCCTTGCTGGTGTGTTTTGCACGGCTCGCAGCGATTCGGGCGCGTAACCATGCGTCAATCTCCGATTCAACCCATGCAACCGCCGCCCCTGTTAGCCTGATGCTTCTTGGAAAGCTCGCATCATGGCGCGGGTCTTTCGGGTTTAATTTGGCGTAAATGGCTGCTTTCGATAAGGCCGTGCGTTCAACCACCTGCCCGATTTTCAGCATTTTTACTGCTTGGCTTTCGGTATTTTCCATAGCGGAAACTCCCATAAAAAAACCGCCCAAAGGCGGTAGATACAAAAAAAGCCCATACGGAAAACCCGTATAGGCTCATTCAAAAAACTATGGATTACAAAATAGAAATTTTACAATAATCGTCATTCAGACGGTCAAAGGCGGCTTTGTTTTGCGCTTTCAGCTTGTCAATTTCAATTATTACATCATAACCGCCGCCGCCAGCATTACAGTATATGCTGTTCATGGCGTAATATACCGCTGGAAGCATCAAGAAACGAAACGAATAATGATAACGCCGCGCCTTGCCATATTTCTTTACTTCCAAACGCCGATAACGCGCTAAATATTCGATTTCATCATTCCAGTAAACCAAATCAAGCAGCCTGTATTTTGCGGCCTGATTCCGCGCACTAAACGCCTGCAATTCTACCGCTTCCAGTTCCCACTCTTCCTCATGCTCTTGCCGCCGTGCTTCGCCGCTCAACATCTTGGCTTTCTGCCTTGCCCTACAAGCAGCCACGGCTTCGGCTTGCTGTTTCTGTTTTTCCACTATAGCGGCTTGTGATTCCGCATAATGCGCGGCTTCAATGGCGGCCATTTCCCTTTCAAACATCCAGCGGTCAATATCGCTTTTGCGCCATGCCTCTGATTTATTTCCGATAGGAACAGGCGCGGGAAAAGTAGGGTCATACGCCGCCTTGTCGTTTTTATTCATCATGCGCAAAATCATACCGTGCGCATGCCCGATAATCCTCACCAACTCAACCATTTTTATATAAGTTTCAGCCATATAAGCACCCATTCAGATACAAAAAAGCCGCCCGAATCAGGCGGCGGCAAACTCTCTAAAATTCAATAAAAATACAATAATCCACAAACATAAGCCTACCAAAGCGATTTAAAGGCGCAAAAAAAAACCGCCATCGGGCGGCTGGGCTTGCTGCAAACGCAAGTAAAACAGTTTGGCATAATTTAACCAAATTAGTGCACCATGTCAACCTATACAATTCCACAGCAACCAACTGGCAGCGATTTCAGACGGCCTTTAACCGCCTTTGCGCTTTTCAGACGGCCATTTGTATTCAAGCACCGCGCCCACAGCCAACACCAGCACCATAACCGCTACAAACTTCCAGCCCCATGCTTGCCAAGCCAAAAACAGCATAAACAACCCGATAACAAGAAAAAAGCCATGCGCAAGCCAAACCATCAGCCGAAATATAAACATCGTCTTCACTCCCTTGCTGGTGTATTCCCGTTTTCAGACGGCCTACAAAGCCGCCGAAAAACCGAAAAAGCGTGTGACTTTGACAAATTTACGGTACTTTTTACGGTACTTTTGATTTTTAATAAAATTTTTTTCAATAAAATCAATTTATTAATAGACAAGTTTGTGTCTTTACACAAGACAATAACACTATTTTCTACCGTTTTCAGCCGCCACAATCGCCGCCGCCTCGTCATACCGCTGTTTCAGAAAGCCGCTATACCATGCGGCCAGTTCGCGCCGCTCTTCAAAGCGGAACTCTGCCGCCGTCAGGTAGTGGGCTAAAGAATCCATGCCCTGCTTTTTCAACGCCGAACGCTGGATATGCCCAAGCGCCAAGTCTGTGGTTAGAACGTCTTTGCCGTTGATGGCGCAAATATTGGTCATGGTGTGCCTGAAGCCGTGCATAGACGCGTTGGATTTACCCGCATGGCTGCCATCAAAGCCCAGCCGCTTAATCGCCACGTTGCCCACCTTTTGGCTGATATAGGCATTGCCGCCCACACCACGGCGCAAGGGCGGAAACAGATAGGCTTGATGGCCTGTGATGGTATGCAGCTCTTGCAGCAGCGCCAGCGGCCAATCGGCCAGCGGTATCAGAAAATCATTGCCCATCTTCATATCTTCATCGGGCATAAACCAAATGCGCCGTTCAAAATCAATATTCTCCCAACGGCTCTTGCTCAATGCGCTTTTACGCGGTGCCAGCAGCGCATTGAATAACAGCAGATAGCGGGTTATCGGGTGAATATCCGCGCTGGTTTGCAGGGCGTGGAAAAAGGCCGTCAACTCCGCCGCTGGTAAATGCGGCTCGGGGTTGCTGGTGTGTTTGGCCAGCAGCAGCTTTGCGGTGTCTACAGGATTGCGCCGCTCTTGGCTGATTAAGCCCTTGTTCACGGCAAAATCCCAAATCTGCCCCACAATCTGCATGGTGCGCTTGGCGCGGGCGGGGATATTCTTGTGATTCAGCCACTCGGCAAATTCCGCCAACGCCTGCGCGTCCACATCGTTGATATTGGCATTCGCCGCAAAGAAGATTTCAATATGCGCCAAGCTCATGCGGTCACCGTTCAGCGTGTTTTGCGCCACCGCGCCTGCACGGCTTGCAAGCCACGTCTGCCCTACTTCGGTCAGGCTCTTGCCGTTTTCCCTCTCCAGCCGCTCCATGCGCTTAATGGCCTGCTTCTCCGCCATCGGGTCAATACCACCCCTAAGCTGCCTTGCCAGCTCAAAATTAGCCGCCCGTGCTTCTTTCAGGGAAACTTGCGGAAAAGTGCCGATAGAATATATCCGCTCTATGCCATCGTTGGATTTATAGCGCTTTTGCCATGATTTGCCGCCATGCACAGACACCAGCAAAAACAACCCCGCGCCATCCGCCAAACGATAAGGCTTATTTTTTGGCTTTGCGGTTTCAATTTGCCGCTGCGTCAGCTTGTCTTTGCCAGCCATTCAAACACCCAAAAAATTTTACCCACTTTTTTACCCACTTTTTACGGTCGCTTGGGGTAGATTCGTGTAGATTATTGTAGACAATATCAACCTATATATTTTTATAACATACTGTATTAAATCATATTTTTTAGATATGCATAGATTGCTATAGATTGTCAAATTTCTTAAAACCCGTTTTCCATCATAATCTGCCCGGGCACTTTGTTGCGGTGCATGGCAAAGCCCATATCGAGCAGGGTTTTGAAGGTGTCCTTCACCATTTCGGGGTTGCCGCAAATCATAAAGCGGCTGTTTTCAGGGGTGAAATCGATGTTGAAGGCGCGCGCTAAATCGCCGTTTGCCAGCAATTCAGGCAGGCGCGCGCCGTGCAGTTGGCCGCCGGGGCTGCGGGTGGTAACGGGCACAAAGCTGAGCTTATGGAAATATTCTTCAATCAGCGGGTGGTGTTTCAAGTCGGCGATGGTTTGGTTGAAAATCAGCTCGTCGGCATGCGACACGGAATGCGCCAGCGCCAGCCGCTCGAAGCGCTGCCAGATGTCGGGCTGCTGCAAAATGGATAAAAACGGGGCGATGCCGGAGCCGGTGCAGAGCATGATTAAATCGCGCCCGTCGGCAAAGCGCTCGGGCAGCAGAAAGCCGGTGGCGTTTTTATCGAGCAGCATTGTGTCACCGGCCTTCATTTCGGCAAATTTGGCGCTCATAGGCCCCGCTTCGATCAGCACGGCGAAGTATTCGAGCGTGTCGGCATATTCGGCAGACACCACGGAATAGGCGCGCCAAATAAAACCTTGTCCATCATGAAAGCCCAGCCGTGAAAATTGGCCGGCGGCAAAGCGGTAGGCTTCGGGGCGGGTGATGGCAAAGGTGATCAGCTTGTGTGTGTGGTGCTTCACCCACAATAGGGTTTCTTCGGTGTATTTGGCTTCGGGTGGCGCGGCCATGCTGTGCTCGTGATTTCAAATGGTTCAGACGGCCTTGATTATACTGTAAGGCCGTCTGAAACATAACCATGCGATTTATGGGGAAATCTGTGTTTGCGTTATGATTGCGGTTTGGCGGGTGCGCTTTGTTGGTGCGTTTGCGGGTGCGCAGGTGCCAATGGGTCGCTTTTGCGCTGATGGGCGGCAAACCAAGCCAGCGCGCCAATCAGGGCAGCCAGCAGCGTGAGCCACAGCAAAAGTTTGGCCACGGGCAGCGGCTCAGCGGCTTTTTGATGGTGCGCCGGCATGGGGCTGGCGATGGTTTCGGGCTCGTGCCCGCTTTGTTGTGCGGCAATCCATTCATCGTGGGCGCGGCGGCGCTCGGGATCGGAAAGCACTTGATAAGAGCGGTTGACCAGGCTCATGATGCGGTGGGCATCGGGATTATGGCGGTTTTGGTCGGGATGGTATTTTTTGCAGAGCAAACGATACGCCGCGCGGATAGCCTCTATCGGGGCATCCGGCGCCACTTTCAGATTATCGTAGTGGGTGCGTATGCGTTTGGACATAAAAGCCTGCATGGCCTGAAAAGAAAAGCCGATTATAGCAAAAGCCGTCTAAAACGTTCAGACGGCTTTTCGCTTGATTGATTCAATAAAGCAGCCTATCAAGCCGCATCATGGTTTACGGCATCTTGGCGGCGCAGCAAAGTAATCAGGCTGCAAATGCGCTGCTTCATTTCACGGCGGTCGACAATTTGATCGATGGCGCCTTTTTCCAGCAAAAATTCGGCGCGTTGAAAGCCTTCGGGCAGGGTTTCGCGCACGGTTTGCTCAATCACGCGCGGGCCGGCAAAGCCAATCAGCGCATTAGGCTCGGCCAGCACCACATCGCCCAAAAAGGCAAAGCTGGCCGACACGCCGCCCATGGTCGGGTCGGTGAGCACGGAAATAAACGGCAGGCTTTTTTCGCTAAGCAAATGCAGCGAAGCGCTGGTTTTGGTCATCTGCATCAAAGAATTCAGGCCTTCCTGCATGCGCGCACCGCCGGAAGCCGACACGCAGATAAACGAGCAGCCGTCGGCAGCGGCACGGCGCACGCCTTCAACAAAACGCTCGCCCACCACCGAGCCCATCGAGCCGCCGATAAAGCGGAATTCAAAAGCCGCCACCACCACCGGCAAGCCGTTCATGCTGCCTTTCATCACCACCATGGCATCGTCTTCGCCGGTGAGCTTGCGCGCAGCGGTGAGGCGCTCGGGGTATTTTTTGCTGTCTTTGAATTTAAGAATGTCTACCGGTTTGATTTGGGCGCCGATTTCTTCGCGGCCTTGCTCATCGAGCAGCAGATTGAGGCGCTCGCGCGCGCTCAGGGCATTGTGGTGGCCGCATTTGGGGCACACATAGCTGTTTTGCTGCAAATCGGTGGCATACAAAGTGGCCGAACACGACGGGCATTTGCTCCACAAGCCTTCGGGCACCACAGAAGAAGTGCTGTCGTCGCGCTTGATTTTCGGGGGTAAAATTTTATCTAACCAGCTCACGGATGGCTCCTTAAATGTGTTCAAACGGCCGGCCTCTATCTTTCAGACGGCCTTTGGAAAGGGTGAAAAAGCGCCCTGATTTTTCAGCTGATGGCGTTTTTCAATGTTTTGGCCAGCGCGCCGGCGGCGGCGGCTTCGTTGCCGGGGTTGCGCTCGATTTCGTTCACAATGCGGCTACCCACAATCACGGCATCGGCCACAGTGGCGATTTTGCGCGCACTTTCGGCATCGCTGATACCAAAACCCACGCCGATCGGAATATCGATGTGTTTGCGCAAAAGCTCTATTTTACGCGAAACGGCTTCGGTATCCAACTGCGCCGAGCCGGTTACGCCTTTGAGCGACACATAATACACAAAACCGCTGGCCAGCGAAGCAATGGTTTGGATACGCGCTTCGGTGGTGGTGGGTGCTACCAGAAAAATGCAGTCTATGCCTTGCTGTTTGAGCGCTTCATGCAAGGGCGCAATGGTTTCCACCGGCGAATCCACGGTGAGCACGCCGTCCACGCCCGCTGCGGCGGCCGCTTGGGCAAAAGCGGTATAGCCCATTTTGTGCACCGGATTGAGATAACCCATCAACACCACCGGCGTGGCGGCATTGCTTTGGCGGAACTCAGCCACCAGCGCGAGCACATCTTTGAGCGACACGCCCTGCGCGAGCGCACGCTCGGCGGCGCGCTGTATGGTGGGGCCATCGGCCATCGGGTCGGAAAACGGAATGCCCAATTCAAGGATGTCGGCTCCGTTTGCCGCCAAGCTGTGCATCAGCGAGAGCGTGGTGCGCAAATCAGGGTCGCCGGCGGTGATGTAGCTCACTAAGGCTTTGCTGCCGTTTAGTTGCTCGAAAGTGGTTTGGATTCTGCTCATGGCTCTGCCCGTGTTTCATACCCGTTCAAAAAAGCAAGCTTACAAGAGCGGGCCGCAAACAATACAGATAACAAGCAAAGCGGCAACGCAGTAAAGTTATTTTTGATGGGTTTCAGACGGCCTGCCGCACAAAGCGCCAGGCACTCAAAGCCTTGAGTATAACACCGCTTTCAGACGGCCTGTAACGATATTTTACACACAAGCCGCCCCCAAAGCCGTGGCAAACAGCGTGCCGCCGCGCGCTTTCGCCTTTATAATCGGGCGCATGACTACCGACACCCTCCTCCCCCCTACCGCACCGAAAACCCGCAATGCCTTAATCGAGCAAGTGATGAGCCGCGCTGCCGGCTCGCATTCGCGCTACGGCAACCGCATCGAAGTGCTGCTCGACAGCACCGAAAATTTTCCCGCTTGGGAAGCGGCTTTGCGCGCGGCGCAAGAATCGGTGTGCATCGAAATGTATATCTTCGCGCCCGATGAGTTCGGCCGCCGCATCCGCGCCATTTTGCTCGACAAGCTGGCCAAAGGCGTGAAAGTGGCGCTGGTGTATGACTGGTTGGGCAGCCTCAATGCGCATGTGCGCGGTTTTTTCAAGCCGCTGATTGAAGCAGGCGCAGAAGTGCGCCCTTACAACCCGCCCGCCTGGACCGCCGGCATCGGCCTTTTTTCGCGCAACCACCGCAAATCGCTGATTATCGACGAGCACACCGCTTTTGTGAGCGGCTTGTGCATTTCCGCCGCGTGGGAGGGCAAGCCGGCCAAAGGCATCGAAGCCTGGCGCGACACCGGCTTGGCGCTGCAAGGGCCGATTGTGCAAGATGTGTTGGCCGCGTTTGAAGACACCCTGATATCGCAAGGCGGCACCATGCCGCCGCTCAAGCGCTATGAGAATGAAGACGCCATGCCCGCGGGCAGCACGCGCGCCCGCGGGCTCGCCACCACGCCGGCCAACATCAACACCATGCGGTTCGATCTCAACATCATCGGCCTGGCCACGCAAAACCTGTGGATCACCGATGCTTATTTCATGCCCACGCGCATGTATGTGCAGGCGCTCATCAATGCGGCCAAAGCCGGTGTGGACGTGCGCATTTTGGTGCCGCGCACTTCCGACATCAAATGGATAGGCACGGTGTCGCGCACGCAATACCGCAGCCTGCTCGATGCGGGCGTGCGCGTGTTTGAGTGGGACGGCACCATGATACACGCCAAAACCGCGCTGGTAGACGGCCAATGGGCGCGTGTGGGCAGCACCAATCTCAATTTTTCCAGCTGGTATGCCAACCGCGAGCTGGATATTTCCATTGAAGACCCCGCCACGGTTTACCAGCTGGAGCGCGCTTTTATCAACGATTTAAACCACGCCACCGAAGTGATTCTAAACGAGCAGGCTCATGCCGAGCTCAAAGAAGAGCGCGAGCGCATGTTTCGCGGCTTTGCCCGCCTGCACAAAGGCCAGGCCAAAAGCGTGATGCGCCAGGCCATGCAGCTGAGCCACGCTTTCGACACCGGCATTTCGGGCACGCGCGTGGTGGATGAGTCGGAAGCCTGGGCTTATCTTTCCATCGGCATCGGCGTGTTGCTGCTGGCGCTTTTGTTGTGGTTTGTGCCGCAGATTGTGATGTGGCCGCTGCTGCTGATTTTGGTGGTGGGCGGGCTTTCCGCCGCTTTGCATGCCATCAAGCAGCTTGCCGAATTCAAGCGGCGCAAACCATAATACCGTTCAAACACAATACACTACCGCTCAACTATAACGTTGTTTAACAAGCATACCGTTTAGCCGTTTTAAATGCCGTCTGAATGTTTTCCCCACATTTCAGACGGCATTTTTGTATGCTGGGGCTGTAGTGCTCACTTTTGTATTTAAAAATAAAAAGGAAACAACTATGCGTATCAGCGTTTTCATACTCGCTGCGGCCGTTGTTGGCGGAATTTACTATCTGCAGGTCAACCCCGATGTTGCCGCACAAATCAAGCACGCATTCAGCCGTGAAAATCTGCTTGAGGTGCAATATCCTGAAAAAGGCAAGCATCTGCCGATTCAAAAAGATGCGCATCTTTCCGGAAAAGTGCACTCTTAAGCGAATAAAAAATCAGGCCGTCTGAAACGTTTCAGACGGCCTTTTCCATGCCTGTAAATCTTGCTCAGGTTTTCGGCAAGGTCACGCCGGTTTGGCCCATATATTTGCCTTTGCGGTCTTTATAGGAAGTTTCACACACTTCGTCGCTTTCAAAAAACAGCACCTGCGCCACGCCTTCGCCCGCGTAAATTTTGGCCGGCAGCGGCGTGGTGTTGGAAAATTCCAGCGTCACATAGCCTTCCCACTCCGGCTCAAACGGCGTCACGTTCACAATAATGCCGCAGCGCGCATAAGTGGATTTGCCCAAACACACGGTGAGCACGTTGCGCGGAATGCGGAAATATTCCACCGTGCGCGCCAGCGCAAACGAATTGGGCGGGATAATGCAGCAATCGTCTTCCACGGTAACGAAATTTTTCGGGTCGAAATTTTTCGGGTCGACAATGGTGCTGTTGATATTGGTGAAAATCTTGAATTCATTGGCACAACGAATATCGTAGCCGTAGCTCGAGGTGCCGTAGGAAATGATTTTCTGCCCGTTGGCTTCTTTAATCTGCGTGGGCTCGAAGGGCTCGATCATACCGTGCTCTTCGCTCATGCGGCGTATCCATTTGTCGGATTTAATGCTCATTTCGGTTTCCCTGCGGCTGCTCCCGCACGGGCGGGAATGGTTGGAATCAAAAAACTTATTCTAAGAAAAAGCGGCATGCAGCGCAATCGTTCTGCGCCGCCGGCACCATTGCTATGGCGCGGCTTCAAAACCTGCTCACGATTTTTTATGATGCCACGTCCGTGCCGAAACAGGCGGTAAAAAAAAAGCGCAAACAGGTTCTCAGACGGCCTATTACAGCCTATTCCTGCCAGCCGCCCAAGTATGACACCAATTCATCGAGCATGGTGCTCAAGGCTTCGGTCATCAGAATTTGCGAAGCAAACATCAGGCTGGCCGCATCATCGCCGTGCCCTTCGGCTTCTTCTTGCAACACATCCAGATATTGAATGCGCTTCAGTGTGAAATCTTGGGTGAGGATGAAGCTGATTTGCTCGCGCCAAGTCAGGCCGAGCTGGGTAACGGTTTTGCCGTTTTTCACATGCTGCACCACTTCATCGGCGGTGAGATCCTGCTTCGACACTTTCACCGTGGGCACCACATCGCCCACGCCTTTGAGCTCGCAATCGCTATCAAGCTCGAAGCCGCCTTCGGCCGCGCCGCGCAAAAGCCAGTCGGTCATCAGGCTGCCGGGCGATTGTTTGGTGTTGGGCAGGCTGGCTTCCAATCCGCCCAAGGCTTCGCGCAGCTTGGTGAGCAGGTTTTCCGCCTTGGCCGCGGCAGCATTGTTCACCAGCAAATAGCCGTGTTTGGTGTCGAAAATCGCTTGGCTGCGGCTGCTGCGGGTAAAGGCGCGCGGCAGCAAATCATCGGTAATCTGCTCTTTTAATTCTTGCTTTTCTTTGCGCCCGACATTGCGCGCTTCGGCATTTTGAATTTCCACCACACGCTCGTCGAGAATATCGCGTATCACGCCGGCGGGCAGCACTTTTTCTTCTTTTTTCAAGGCCACGCGCCACGTGTAATCAGCGGGAAACACCAATTCGGGTGAAAACGCCACAGGCGCGGCAAAACCCTCACTAAACCAGTCCAAACCCATGCAGGGCGCAAATTCGGCAGCAGCGAGCTTGTCGGCCAGCGTGTCCAACTCGGGCAGCTTGGCGGTGTTGAGCGGATAAAAACTGATTTGCTTAAACCACATGGTATCGTCCTCAAGGTCAAACCGCCGGATTATACAGCAATGAGGCCGTCTGAAACACCGCGCTGCGCTTTCAGACGGCCTCATTGCCTGCAAAACATGCGGGCTATTTCAAGCCGGGAAACGCGCCTTGCACGCCGGCAATCAGCATTTGCGCACCGATTACCGCCAAAATCAGCCCCATCATGCGCGTCATCACATTCATGGCGCTTTGCCCCAGCAGGCGCACCAATGTTTTGCCGTATACAAACAGCACATAAGTAATCAAACACAGTAGCGCAAAGGCGGCGATGGTGATTAATGTGTTGACAGGCGCTTCGTGCGCCGACAAATTCATGGCGGTGGCAATGGTACCGGGGCCGGCCAGCAGCGGCGTGGCCAGCGGCGACACGGCCACGCCCAGTTTATCGCCGCAGGCAGCCGCTTCGCCGGCAGGCGGATGATGCACCGCCGAATGCTGCCCTTGCAGCATATGAAAGCCAATCAAAAACACCAACGCGCCGCCGGCCAGCCGCAAAGCCGGCAGCGTCATGCCGAACATTTCAAAGATATAGCGCCCGCCCAAAGCAAACACCACAATAATGCCGAACGCAATCAGCAAGCCTTTGCGCGCCACTGCTTTGGCCGTGGCTTCATCATCACCAGCGGTGAGGCTGATATACACGGGCAGGCTGGACACAGGGTTCATAATGGCGAAAAAAGCCATAAAGGCCAGGCCGAATTGGTGCAGATAATCCATATTTTTGCTGCCTTAAAATTAAAAACTCACACTTGCCAATCAATCGGCGTATGCCCGTGTGCCTGCAAATAGGCGTTGGTACGGGAAAAAGGTTTGCTGCCGAAAAAGCCGCGATAGGCCGAAAGCGGCGACGGATGCGGCGAAGCAATCACCAAATGGCGCGTGCGATCGATAAACGCGCCTTTTTTCTGCGCGTGGCTGCCCCACAAGATAAACACCAAATGCTCGCGCTCATCGGCTAATTGGCGGATTACCTTGTCGGTAAAGGTTTCCCAACCAAGTCTGGCATGCGAATGCGCCTGATGCGCGCGCACGGTGAGCACGGCGTTGAGCAGCAACACGCCTTGCTCGGCCCAATGCTGCAAATAGCCGTGCGCGGGCATTTGAAAGCCGGCGATATCTTCGGCCAATTCTTTATAAATGTTTTGCAGTGAGGGCGGAATCTGCACATCGGGGCGCACCGAAAACGACAAACCGTGCGCCTGCCCTTCGTTGTGATATGGGTCTTGCCCCAATACCACCACTTTCACCTGATTGAATTCGGTGGCTTTGAAAGCATTGAACACATCGTGTGCCGGCGGGTAAATGACTTGCCCGCTCTCACGCTCTGCTTTGACGGTGTCCAAAATCTGCCGGAAATAAGGCTGCTGCTTTTCCTCGCCCAGCGCTTCGCTCCAAGTATTCATTGCGATATTCCGTTTAAACAATGCGCGTTATCATAACATGTTTGCCCATACGCAAAGGCCGTCTGAAAGCATTTGGCTTTTTCAGACGGCCTTTCATTCAAACCCATTCAAGCTTCGGCGCGAATCTGCTGCAAGAAGCGGCGGGTGCGCTCGTGTTGCGGATTGCGGAACAATTCTTCGGGCGCGCCCTGCTCCACAATCACGCCGCCGTCCATCACCACCACTTTGGTGGCCACATCGAGTGCGAATTTGATTTCGTGGCTCACCACCACCATGGTCCAACCCTCTTGCGCCAGATTTTTCATGGTGTCGAGCACATCTTGCACAAGCTCGGGGTCGAGCGCGGAAGTGGGCTCGTCAAACAGCAACAATTCGGGCGCAATGGCCAATGCCCGCGCAATGCCTACGCGCTGCTGCTGGCCGCCGGAGAGCTGATAAGGATAAAGATCGGTTTTGTCGCCCAAGCCCACTTTTTGCAGCAGCAAAAGCGCTTGCTCGCGCGCCTCGGCCACGCTTTTGCCCTGCACCGCCACCGGCCCTTCCATCACGTTTTCCAGCGCGGTTTTGTGCGGAAAAAGATTATATTGCTGAAACACCATGCCGGTTTTGCGGCGCAGCGCCAAAATGTCTTTTTTCGACGGATGCCCGGCAAAGTTGATTTTCAGCGGCGCTTCACCGCTAAATTCAATCATGCCCTGCTCAGGCATTTCCAGCGCGTTGAGGCAGCGCAGAAAAGTGGTTTTGCCGGAGCCGGAAGGGCCGAGAATCACCACCACATTGCCTTTGTCTACATCCAAATCAATGCCGCGCAAAATTGGGTTGCCATCGAATGCTTTGTGGATATTGCGGATTTTAATCATCGTGCAGGCTCCTTATTTCGCCACATAGCGGTCGAGGCGTTTTTCGATACGCGCCTGGGCGATAAAGAGGAAAAAGCAAAACACCCAATACACAAGCCCGGCCTCGATATACACCGGCAAGAAATCATAGCTGGCGTTGGCGATTTGCTGCGCCACGCGGAAAAGCTCGGTGATGGTCACCACAGAAGCGAGCGAGGTGTCTTTAAACAGGCTGATAAAGGTGTTGCTCAAGGGCGGCACCGACACGCGGAAAGCCTGCGGCATGATGATGCGGCGAAAGGTCTGCATATAAGTCATGCCGATGGAAAAGCCGGCTTCCCACTGCCCTTTGGGCACCGACAAAATCGCCGCGCGTATGGTTTCCGAGGCATAAGCGCCGATGTTGAGCGAAAAGCCCACAATGGCGGTGGGCAGCGGATCCAGCCGAATGCCGATGGCGGGCAGGCCGTAAAACACAATCATCAGCTGCACCAGCATCGGCGTGCCGCGTATGGCCGACACATAAAATTTCACCAGCAGCAGCGCAAGCTTGTGCAGCCAGCCGCCGGCCGGCACCACGCGCAGCAATGCCACGCCCACGGCAATAATCAGGCCGAGGAAAAAAGAAACGATGGCCAGCGGAATCGAATATAAAAAGCCCGCTTTCACCATCGGCCAAAAAGCGTTTATCACCAAGGCCGCGCGGGCCTCGGTCATAAACGGCAGGGTGCTCAATAACTCATTTAACACTGACATCTACACCAAAAAATTGTTCGCCCAGCTTTTTCAAAGTGCCGTCTGCACGCAATTCTTCCACCGCGCCGCTGATTTTGGCCAGCGCTTCATCGTTGCCTTTGTTCACAATAAAACCGGCACCGATTTTTTCATCGGCAGGCGCAGTCCAGGCCACTTGCAGGCCGGAATTGGGATTTTTCTTCAGATAATCGAGCAGCGCGAGCGAATCGTTAAAAGTAAAATCGGCGCGGCCTTGCTGCACCAACGCCAGCGCTTGCGCCATGCCGTCGACCGGCACGATTTTGGCACCGGCTTTTTCGGCCATTTCGCCATAATTGCTGCTCAAGGATTGCGCGGAAGACAAACCTTTCACATCGGCCAGCGTTTTGATGCGCTGATCATCTTGGCGTGTGAGCGCCATCGGGCCCGAATAGCTGTAGTCGGCCGATTTGTCGAAAGTGGCTTGGCGCTCGGGCGTGGTCAGGCTCACCTGGTTGGCCACGATATCGAAGCGGCCGGCTTTCAAGCCCGCTAGCATGGCATCCCATTGGGTTTCTTTGAAATCCACCTTCACGCCCAATTTATCGGCCACCGCGCGGGTGACTTCCACATCGTAGCCCGTGAGCTTGCCGCTCTCATCGTGATAAGTGAAGGGGGCATATGTGCCTTCGGTGCCCACGGTAACAGTGCCTTTATTGTCGATGCGCGCCAACAGGCTGCCCTCGGCCGCTGCTGCCGGCGCAGAAGCGGCCGATTGCGCGGCGCTGCCGCCCTCGTTGCCGCACGCGGCCAACACCAAAGCGGCCACGCCGCCCAAAACGAATTTTTTCAACATAAACACACCTTTTTGTGAACAATCTTACCCAATAAAACAAATATTGTACGATATGCGCGCGGCAAACACAAAGAACCGCTGTTTATAAGCGCAAGCCATGCTGAGCCTGTATTTATATAAAGGAATCACCGCCACAACACACCGAAATCAAGCTGCTTGGCTTTCAGACGGCCTCTGAGGGCAAATCCCACGCCACCCGCAGCGTATAAAGCCATATTTGCGCACGCAATAAATCGGGCGATGCTTCGGCAATCTGAATGCAATCGGCCAAAATGCGGCGGCGCTCAGGCTCGGGCAACGCAGCCGCATCATTCAATGCAGCTTGAATATTTTGCCAACGCTGCTGCGGCAGCCGCACCGATGCCGTTTGCAGCGGCGCAGCCAACACTTCGGCAGTAAACGCTGCGATTTGAACAGCATCGCCTTGCACACCGCCGCCCTGCCCCTCTGCATTTTTAGCGCCCGCATAAACCCACAACAGCAGCCACACGCAAGCCTGCATCAACGTGGGTTGCTCATTGGCGGTAAAAGCCGCGTCGGCATCTTGCCACAGCTCGGCCAGCATCTCATCGGCAGCGGCTTGCGGCAGCATCTCATCCAATGTGTCGATATAATCTGCCGGCGCCGGCATGTGTTGCACCAAGCGCGCCAGCGTGTCTTGCCGCAGCGGATTGTGCAGCAGCCATTGCTGCCGAAGCGCTTCGGGCACGTCCATTTCGCCGGCCAGCATCAGCCCGGCCAAAAGCGGCAGCCGCTCGCCGTCGCCGGCGGCCGAGCGCCAGGCGCGCGGCGCGGTGCGCTGCCAGGCGGCGCTGCGTGTGGCTGCGCCGGGGCGGAAAGCTTCGATGCGCCGGCGCATGGCGGCGGCGCGCGCTTCGTGTTCGTTTTCCAGCGCTTCTGCTTCGGCATCCGCCCACGAAGCTTCGCGGCGCACCTGCGCAAAACCGAGCCAGCCTTCATATTGCATGCCGCCGGCAGCGGCATGGTCGATTTCATCGGCCAACTGGCGCGCCCGAAACGGGCTTAAACGGCGGATGCGCTCGATGGTGGCCGGATGGGTGGCGGCGAGCTTGTCGAAAATATCCGGCTCGTGAATGCTGCCAAACATAAAATGCGCATATTCGGCAGCATGCCACGAATGCAGGCGCTGGCGCGGCACCACGGCGATTTTGTGCAGCGCGCCCACCATGCCTTCGGTTTGGCGGGTAAACTGCACCGCCGAAGCATCGGCCAAAAATTCGCGCTGGCGGCAAATCGCCGCCTGTATCCAGCCCGCCAGCACGTTGCCGAGGCCGCCGATCAGCATCAGCAGCCCGCCCAAAAACGTGAGCGGCAGCGACACCATACAGCCGGCCACCGCCGCTTCGGCCTCGTTGGCCGATGTGTCGCGGCGCGGTTTCAGACGGCCTTTTTGCCGATAATCGAGCAAATCCGTGCCAAACATCAGCCAGCGGGCGCACACGGTAATCAGCTGCAAGCCAAACAGCCAGCCGGTGAGGCGCATATTCAGGCGCATATCGCCATTGGCAATGTGGCTGAATTCATGCGCCACCACCGCTTGCAATTGGGCGCGGTCGAGCTGTTGCAACGCGCCGCGGGTAACGCCGATCACGGCATTGGCCGGCGTGGTGCCGGCGGCAAATGCATTAATGCTGCCATCGGGCAGAAGATACACTTTCGGCACCGGCATCATCGCCGCCAGCGCCATTTCTTCCACCACATTCATCAGCCGCCGCTCGGCCGCAGAGGCCGGCGCATAAAGCCGCGCGCCTTCCAGCGCTTCGGCCACCACCTCGCCGCCGCCCGACAATTCGCGCAAACGCCAGGCACTCGCGCCCAGCATTAGCGCCGACCACGCCGCAGCAATCAGCCCGTATTGCAGCGCACCGGCATCCTCGCGCAAAAACAGCCCTACCGCCCAAGTGAGCGCCGCCACCGTGAGCGACAAGGCCGCCACATAAAGCCACACCAGCCACAAAGTGTAGCGCCGTGCCTGCGCCTGCCCTTTAAAAAACCGCATCAAGGCTGCCCCGCTGCTTACAAACGCACGCGCGGTGCCGCTTGGATTTCGGCGGCATCGTCAAATTGCAGCAAGGCGGCGTTTTTCTTGTGGCCGAAAAAATCGGCTAACAGATTGGCCGGAAACGATTGGCGCAAGGTGTTGTAATCCATCACCGCATCGTTATAAGCCTGGCGCGCAAAAGCCACGCGGTTTTCGGTGCTGCCCAATTCTTCGCTCAGCTGCATCACGCTTTGGTCGGCTTTCAATTCGGGATAGGCTTCAATCGCCACATGAAGGCCGCGCAAAGCGCTGTTGAGCGCGGTTTCGCTGTGGGCGAGCGCTTCGAGCGAAGAAGCGCCCGGATTGGCCGCCGCCGCGCGCAAAGCCTGATCGGCACCGGCGCGCGCCTGCGTCACTGCCTCAAGCGTGCCGCGCTCGTGCCCCAAATAAGCGCGCACCGCTTCCACCAGATTGGGCACCAAATCGTGCCGCCGCTTCAGCTGCACCTGAATTTGCGCAAACGCATTGAGATAAAGGTTTTTGGCGGCCACCAGTTTGTTGTAAAGCCACGCCGGCCACAACACCAGCACGGCCAACAGCAATAAAGCCACTAAAATGCCCATATGATTCCCCTTTGTAAAATATTAATGGTTTCAGACGGCCTTGTTTACGCCATATGATAAGGATGGATATGCTTCAATTGCTCGGCAATCGCCACCCGTGTGTTTTCTGCATCGTAATGACTTTGCAGGTTCAGCCAGCTTTGCGCATCGGTGTTGAAAAAAGCAGCCAGCCGCAAAGCCGTGTCGGCCGTGATTGCGCGCTTGCCTTTCACGATTTCGTTGATACGGCGCGGCGGCACATCGATGGCTTTGGCCAAAGCATATTGGCTGATATTCATCGGCTTGAGCCAATCTTCCAGCAGAATTTCGCCGGGATGGGCCAAAGGTATTTCTCGCATATTCATCATTAATTTGCCTTTCCTGATTCTTTAATGATAATCCACAATTTCAACACAGCAGGCATGGCCGTTTGCCCAGATAAAGCAAATCCGCCATTGATCATTGATGCGGATGCTGTGCTGACCCTGCCGGTTGTCTTTCAACGCTTCCAAACGATTGCCGGGCGGTATTTTCAAAAAACTCAAATCCGCAGCGGCATTCAATTGTTGCAGTTTGCGCATCGCTACCGCTTCAATATTGGCAAACCGTTTCACCCGCCTGCCTTGAAACAGGGCTTTGGTGTCTTTGCAGTAGAATTCGGTAATCATCGCCAAATAATAACGAAACCCGTTAATAACGTCAAACGTTATTGATATTACCAAACATTTCATTCGCACCCCAATCAGCTATAATACAGGCCGTCTGAACCCTTTCCCCTATTCACCGAGCCGCCTTATGAACCGCATCGCCGCCCTGCCCGACCATCTTGTCAACCAAATTGCCGCCGGCGAAGTGGTGGAGCGCCCCGCCAATGCCTTGAAAGAAATTGTGGAAAACAGCATTGATGCGGGGGCGGATGAAATCAACGTCGAGCTATCCGGCGGCGGCATCAAGCTGATCCGCGTCACCGACAACGGCGCGGGCATTCATGCCGACGATATCGAATTGGCGCTTTCCCGCCACGCCACCAGCAAAATCGCCAGCCTCACCGATTTGGAACATGTGGCCAGCATGGGCTTTCGCGGCGAAGGTTTGGCCAGCATCGCCTCGGTTTCCCGTCTCACCCTCACCAGCCGCCGCGCCGAAAGCAGCCACGCCCGGCGCATCAGCGCGGCCGACGGCAAGCTGCACCCCGGCGGCGCGGCGGCGCATCCTGTGGGCACCACCGTGGAAGTGGGCGAATTGTTTTTCAACACGCCGGCGCGGCGCAAATTTCTTAAGTCTGAAAACACCGAATACGCCCATTGCGCCACCATGCTCGAGCGCCTGGCGCTGGCCCACCCGCACATCGCTTTTTCACTCAAACGCGACGACAAAGCCGTGTTTCACTACCCCGCCCAAAGCCTGCACGAGCGCGTGGCCGCGGTGGTGGGCGAAGATTTTCAAGCAGCCTCGCTTGAAATCGACAGCGGCGAAGGCCTCATGCGCCTAAGCGGCGTGATTGCCAAACCCACGTTTGCCAAAGGCAAAAGCAGCCAGCAATATTGTTTTGTCAACCGCCGTTTCGTGCGCGACAAAGTAATGATGCATGCGGTGAAACAAGCCTACCGCGATGTGCTGCACCAAGCGCTCACACCCGCTTTTGTGCTGTTTCTCGATTTGCCGCCCGAAAATGTCGACGCCAATGTGCACCCCACCAAAACCGAAATCCGCTTTCGCGACAGCCAGGCCGTGCACCAATTGGTGTTTCACACCCTTAACAAAGCGCTTGCCCACACCCGCGCAGACCAAACCGAGAGCGTGGGCAATGCCGGCCAAGTGCTGCACGAAATGTTGGGCGTGCAGAGGCCGTCTGAAAGCCTTTCAGACGGCCTCAACATGCACACACCGCAACCCAACAACTTCGGCGGACTCAGCAGCGGCAAATCCGCGCCCGCCGCCTATTCCCCCGCCGCACGCCCGCAACAGCGCAGCCTTTCCCTGCGCGAAAGCCAAGCCGCGCTCAACACCTACGCCGAACTTTACCGGCGCGAACCGCAAAACCCGGATAACGATGCTGAATTAAGCCAGCTCGAGCAAGCCCGCTTCGGCTATGCCGACAGGCCGTCTGAAAACTTTTCAGACGGCCATGAAGCAGCGCACAACACCCCGCCGCTGGGCTTTGCCATCGCCCAATTATTGGGCATCTACATTCTCGCGCAAGCCGAAGAGAGCCTGCTGTTAATCGACATGCACGCCGCCGCCGAGCGCGTGAATTACGAAAAAATGAAAGCCCAACGCCAAGAAAACCGCCAAATCGCCAGCCAGCAATTGCTGATACCCGTCACCTTTGCCGCCAGCCACGAAGAAGCCGCCGCACTGGCCGATCATGGCGACACCTTGCGCGAATACGGGCTTGACCTTTCCAGCCTCGGCGGCAACACCCTCGCCGTGCGCGCCGTGCCGCAAATGCTCGGCAAAAGCGACGTGGCCGCGCTGGCGCGCAGCATGTTGCACGAAATCGCCCAACACGGCAGCGCCCAGAGCCTGGAAGCGCGCGAAAACGCCATTTTAAGCACCATGGCCTGCCACGGCTCCGTGCGCGCCGGCCGCAAGCTCACCCTGCCCGAAATGAACGCGCTTCTGCGCGACATGGAGCGCACCCCGCGCAGCAACCAATGCAACCACGGCCGCCCAACTTGGGTGAAGCTCACCCTCAAAGAATTAGACGCCTTGTTTTTGCGCGGGCAGTGATGTCATGTCAGGCCGTCTGAAAAAGTGCGCAAATCGGATACTTGTATCCGATATTTGCCGCCAAGACCAAAAATATCTTGTTCTGCGAACAAGTCGTAGGTCGGATACTTGTATCCGACATTTATCTCAGCCCCGCAAATCTTGTTCTGCGAACAAGCGTCGGATTCGAGAATCCGACCTACGGCTTCTTGTTGTGCGGGCAGCAAAGCCATACTGAAAGGCCGTCTGAATGAAAAAGTTTCAGACGGCCTAAAGCAATCTGGCAAGCCATCAAGCCGTTTGGCTGCACATGCGTCAACGCCCACATTATCCCGCAAACTTTATTTTTTCACCGCCAAGCTCACGGTGAAAATGCCATCACCATCTATCCATTGGCGCACTTTTTCAAAGCCGGCTTTTTCCACTAATTGATCCATTTCCTGCTGGCTGCGGCGGCGCATCACCCAATCCTGCCCTTCGCGGTGGCTGGAGAGGCAGCGGGCGATCATTTCGAGCTGCGGGTGCCACGGCTGGCCGGTGTAGATCAAATAGCCGCCGGGCTCAATCGCATCGCCGAAGCCATAGAGCGACTGCAAAATCAAATCGTTATCGGGAAATAATTCGTGCAAACCCGACACAATGCCCAAGGTGGGACGCGGGTTGAGGTTTTGATAATTGGCGCGATCGTAGGCATTTGCTTCTTCAAACGATACGGTGCTTTGCAAGCCGCGCTCGGCAATCAAGGCTTGCCCGGCGGCTACATTAATCGGGCTGTAGTCGCGCAGGCGCACGCTCTCGGGCAGGGCTTCGGCGGCGAGCGCATCGAGCACATAGCGGCCGTGCCCCGATGCGATATCGAGCACGTGCACGGGTTTGCCTTTTTCGCGCAAATGCTGCGTGGCCGTCTGAATGGCTTGGCCGATATTGGCTTTGCGTTGGCGGATACCGCGCCAGCCGACGGCATCGAGATAATAGCGGTCGATGGCGCGCCCGAAAGCGTTGCGGCCTTGCGGCCGGTTTTGATACACATAATCGAGTGTACTGCCCGAATCGAAGCCCGTGTCCACGCCGAGCTTCACGCCGGTTGACCAATGCCGCCCCAAGCGGGTAAAGCGGCGCTGCGCCGCCCAATAAGCGCCGCGCGGCGTAAACGGCGACAGCGGCGTGGCCAATTCATCGGCTTCGCGGCGGCTCGCGCTGTGGATATGCGCATCGGTGACATCGGTTTGGGCATAAGGCCCGGCAAAGCACGCGCGGATAAAGCGGCGGATATGCGCAAAAGCCTGCTCGCGTCCGGCTTCACCCAAGGTGTCGTGATAAAAGCCTTTGAGCACATGGCGCTCTTTGATGCGGCTGCCCAAGCGGTTGTAGAAATCGTGTTGCGGCCGGTGGTGCACCACCCAATCGCTGCCTGAAATCAATAGCTGTATCGGCGTGGTGATGGCGGCGGCATCGGCCACCACACGTTCGCCCGCATCGTAAAGCCCCAGCAAAATGCGCACCGAAATAGCGCGCGCAATCAGCGGGTCGGTGTTGTAGCTGTCGATGCGCGCGGGGTCGTGGCTGAGATAATGCGCTTTCACATAGCTTTGCACGAAAAAATTGCCGCGCCATTTCTGCATCAGCTTCAGGCCGCTGCGGGCAAAGGGCACATAAAGTTTCACTTTAAAAGCCGGTGAAGCCAGCACGGCGCAGCGGATTTTCGGCGCGTAATCATGCAGCCAGGTGCTCACCAGCACCGCGCCCACGCTTTGGGCGATCACGGCGGTGTTTTGCGGTGCAATGCCCCAGGCCGTCTGAATGTGGTCGAAAAAATCCTGAATATCCGCCACCGATGCGGCCAGGCTCGGGCTGTCGCCGCGCTCGCCCGGGCTCTCGCCGTGGCCGCGCGCATCCCAAGCGAAATAGGCGAATTCATCCAAGCCGGCTTCATCGGCAATGTGCATCATGCGCGCCGAATGCTCGTGGCCGCGGTGAAACAGCACAATGGCTTTATCGTTGCTGCCGTCTTTGGCGGGGCGGTAGCGGTAAAACAGCTCGGTGCCGTCGCGGGTGGTGAAGGTGTGTTGCTGTTCAGTCATCTTCAGTTTTCCAAAGGTTGGGCAGCGCCTGCATGCGCTGCAAATCGGTTTCGGGCGTGTGGGCAAGCTGCGTCCACCTCTCGCGTGGGCGGTGGTGCTCCGCACGGCTTTGATTAACGCCGGTAACCATTTTGACTTTACCGTTCAAAAAGTTAGCACTGTAATATGATTCATCATGACTGGCACGGGAAAAAGACAGGCCATCGGCACCAATCAGCCGCATTACACCGTTTTGATAGCGGAATTGGTAACGGTTTATCTGCGTTTCGTAACTGCCACAACTGAGCCAATAAGACACATTCAGCCATAACCTGCCGCGTTTGATGCCAATCACCGCTTCATCTTGCGCCTTTTCATCCAGCGGGTCTTGCAGACAAGGCGCTTCCAGTGATGCTTGCGGCGGCAGCAGGCTGTCGGGCGATTGCGCCAGCAGGCGATAACCTTTATTTTCACGCACCAACACCAGCAGGCGGCGCGGATTGGTGTCGAGCACATCCGCGCCCAAGCCTTCGTTTTTCAGGCGCAAAGCCGGGTTTTGCTGCTGGATAATCAGCGCGGCATCGGCGCGTTGGTCGCCATTCAAATCGCCGCTTGCATAATGCGTGGCCGCCCAGCCCGGCGGCACGGCTTGCTGCAAAGCGGCCGGCAGCTTCATTTCTGCCGCAACGGCTGCCGGCATCAAGATGGCGAAAATGATCAGCTGTTTCATTTTGACGCTCCTTTTTTTCAGACGGCCTTCAAGCCATTGGCCACGCGCCGCCAGCATGTCCACAGCAATGCCGCAATCAGCAGCCACATCACCGCATCGAGCCCGCCGGGCAGGCTGCCCGCGAGCGCATACCACAAAGCCAGCGCGCCAAACACAAACGCGCGGTCGCTCTTGCCCATCGGCCCGTCGTAGCGGCGGCCGTTGCCGTGCACCTGCCCGAGCACGCCGCAAAATTCGCTCATCGCCGCCAGAAAAATCAGCAGGCCGATTTGCAGGCCGCCAAAAGGCGCAATAAAGGCAAACGGCAGATAAAGCGCGGCATCGGCCGCCACATCGGTGATTTCGTTTAAATAGCCGCCCAGCGCCGATTGCTGGCCGAATTCGCGCGCCAACATGCCGTCCACCGCATTGAGTGCCATGCGCAGGAAAAACCACAGCGGCAGCAGCCAAAACCAACGCGGCGAATCCGCCAAAGCGCACAACAGCAAGCCCAGCAGCAACGACACTGCACAAGCCGCCAGCGTTACCTGATTGGCGCTGATGCCGCGCCGGTGCAGCGCGCGCACGGCGGGGCGCAATAATTGTTGGAAGCGCGGTTTTAAGGCATAAATGCTCATTTTGTTCCTTGCAAAAAACTCGAGATTAAAGCTTGAGGCCGTCTGAAAGCAATGGTGATGATGTGTTTAACCATACGGCATTTGCTTATCTGTGGCAAAGCATTGAGGCCGTCTGAAACCTTTCAGACGGCCTGCACACCTTTACCCGTTCCAAAAATAGCGCACCACGTGAAAAAACACCGGCGCGGCAAAGCAAACCGAATCCACCCGATCGAGCATGCCGCCGTGGCCGTGAATCAGATTGCCCCAATCTTTCACGCCGCGATCGCGCTTGATGGCCGACATCACAAGCCCGCCCAAAAAG
Organism: Uruburuella suis; assembly: GCF_004341385.1. Lineage (GTDB taxonomy): Bacteria > Pseudomonadota > Gammaproteobacteria > Burkholderiales > Neisseriaceae > Neisseria > Neisseria suis. The sequence continues at coordinate 74,070 of NZ_SLXE01000006.1, read as the reverse complement.
CCCATGATGCAGATAATCAAGCCGATTAAGGCCGCCTGAAAAGGGGAAAACGGCGTAATCGGATAGAACGCGGCGGCCAGGAGCGTGGCGCTGGCTATGCCGCCCACGGTGCCCGCCACCGTTTTCGAGGGCGAGAGCGCGGGCATGATTTTGCGTTTGCCCAAAAGCTTGCCCCACACATATTGCAACACATCGCTGGCCTGCACCACCGCCACCAAAAACACCAGCAGCAAAATATTCTGCCCTTCAAAGCCGGCGATTTTCAGGTTCATCAAAGCCGGCACATGCGACAAACAGAAAATGCTGATCATCACCGCCCACTGGATTTTGGCCGTGCGCGCCAAAAAATGGTCGGTGTCGCCGCCCAGGCTTGCGATAATCGGCAGCAGCAAAAAGCCATAAACCGGAATAAAAATCGAAAACATGCCATACCAATCGGTGAGCACAAACCAATATTGCAGCGGCAGCAACACATAAAAACACACCACCATCACCCGATGGTCGGCACGCCGGCTTTCCACCAGCGACAAAAATTCGCGCAAAGCCGCAAACGACACCAAGAAAAACAACACAATCGTGCCGATGCGCCCAAGCCAAAAAGCCAGCAGCAACACCGCCGTCATCACCCACCAGGCATTGATGCGCGCATTCAGATTATCAATCGTGGCATTGGCCTGCCCGTGCAAGCGCCATTTCAAAGCCGCCGCAATCGCGCTGGCCAGCAGCAACACCCCGAAAATCGCCGCAAACACCCAGCCCGCCTGCGGGTTAAACGCCTGCACCGCCGCATGGCCGTCTGAAAAAATGCTCATGTTTCCCCCTTTTCCGCCGCGTTGGGCGCCAAAGCCAAAAGCGCCGCCTGCGTGCGCTGCAAAAATGCCGCCTTCTCTTCGCCTTCGTTTAAATAAAGCGCCGGCCCCACCGCCACTTCACACAGCAGCGGCACCGGCAGCAAGCCGCCTTTGGGCAGCACGCGGTTGATATTGTTGAGCCACACCGGCACAAACGCCGTGCCCGGATTTGCCGCAGCCAAGTGGTAAAGGCCGCTTTTAAACGGCAGCAAACGCACTTCGTCGCTGGTGTTGCGCGTGCCCTCGGGAAAAATAATCAGCGAATCGCCCTGCTGCAAAGCCTCGTCCATCTGCGCAATCATCTGCTGCGGATCGCCGCCTTGACGTTCAACCAGCAAGCCGCGAAACACTTCTTCAATCACAAAACGGCGCAGCCTGCCGCGCAGCCAATAATCCGCCCCCGCCACCGGCCGCGCATGAATGCGCCAGCGCTTGGGCAGCGAAATCCACACCAGCACAAAATCACCGTGGCTGTTGTGGTTGGCATAAAAAACCGTGCCCTCGCTCGGGCAATCGAGCTGCTGCGGCTGCTTGGGGCGCACACCGGTGATAAACGAAGTGGCCGCACACAACACAGCATCAATGATGCGCGCCAACATGCTGGTGAATATTTTCCGGCTCATCGCCCGTTTCCTTTTTTATCGCACCGCTTTATCTTAAAGTCTGTTCGCAAGGCCGTCTGAAAAAATTTCAGACGGCCTTTGTCACCGTAGGTGTGATTAGCCGCAAGACGGCGTAATCATACACATGGCGCGCACACCAACAGCCCGCAACCACATAGGCCGTCTGAAAGAAAAGCTTCGAGCAGCCTTTCTTAAATTATTCACACAAAATATCAAAACGATAGCGATGCCGATAAGGGCGCAACAGCCGCCGCAAACAGCAAACACAGCACCAACACCAGCTCCAAAGCCAGCGCACACAGCCACACACGCAGCAAACGCAAGGCGCCGCGGCAGCGCGCCTGCATGCTGCGCGGCGCCACCGCCTTGCGCAAACCCAGCGCCGACAAAGCCGCATCCAGCTGCGCCGGCGTTTGCCTGCCTTCTGCAAAACCGGCAAACAGGCGCGCATCAAAGGCCAGCCGCAGTTGCAAAAAGCAGCCTATCGAGCCGGCGAACAACGCCAAAGCCGCCAGCCACGCAGGTGCAGCCAGATAAACCGCCGCCGCCATCAGCAGCAGGTTCAGCCCGCCCGCCCACATCGCAGCGCGTAATAATTGCGCCGTGGTATAGGCCAATTGTTGTTCGGATTCATAATCCATCATGCCTGCTCCATTTCCCGTTTGGCCGTCTGAATGCTTTGGCGCACCGCATCGGGCAACACCATCTGCGGCCGCACCTGCCGCAAGCGCGCCACCGCCGCATCCAAATCAGCACAACCGCCATATGCCCACAGCCACAGCAACACCACCGCCGCGCTGCGCCCGTAGCCCAGCGCGCAACACACCAACACCGGCCGCCCTGCCCGCCGCATTTGTTCCAATAGGCGCACGGCGCGTATCAAATCGGCGCATTCCGGCGGCACCATATCCAGCATCGGCACGGCGGCATAATGCTCAGGCCGTCTGAACAGCGGATATTCTGCACACACATCCACCACCGCTTCACATTCCGCCGCCGCCAAAATGCTGCCCACATGCACATTTTCGGCCACCGCCACGCTTTTGGGCACACCACGCAGCCAATAAGCCATATTCAGCCGCACCACGATGAAATAAGGCAGCAGCCACACAGCCACCGCCGCGCTGTGCCGCCCATCGGCCTGCTTTTGCAAAGCCTGCGCACCCAAGCCCGCATAAGCGGCAGCCAACAAAAGGCAGGCCGAGGCCGGCCACAGCCACCACAAAGCCGCTCCGCCCATGCAGGCAAGCCCGGCAAACAGCAACACCAAACCCGCATAAAAAACCAGCCAGCGCTTATGCGCCCGCTGCGGCTGCAAGCTGCGCCGCAAAGGCATGCCGCCCGCCTGCGGAAACAGCCACCACACCAACAAGCCCGCCCACAGGCCGGTGGGCATATCGATAAAATGATGTTGGTAAGTGGTGAGCACCGAAAGCGCAATCAGCAGCAGCCACGCCAGCCACAACCCGCGCCAGCGCTTCGGCAGTCGCGGCCAATAAAAGCGCCCCACAATCAGCGTGAGCATAATATGCAGCGAGGGCGCTTGATTATAAGGCTGGTCAAACGCCGCCAACGAAGCAAACAGCCAGCCCGACAGCCCCGCCGCTTCCGGCTTCGGCCAACTGAATTGCAGCGGCCACACCATAAAACACACCACCGCAATGGCTTGCGCCAGCAGCAATTGCGCCGTATAGCGGCGCAATTCAGAGCGGGTGCGGCACAGAAAAAAGCCCAGCGCATAGAAAAGATTCAGCGTCCAATAAGGCACAATCGTCCACGCCCAAAACGGAATCTGCCGCTCCCAGGCAAACGCGATTTCCGCCACCGGCGCGCGCACAGCGGCGAGCCGGTTGGCCAAGCCGTAGGTGCTGTAGAAAATCGCACCCATCAACAGCAAATGCCGCAGCGCTTCATAAAAGCCCGGCCGGCGGCCATCGTCAACTGCCGTTATGTTTGACACGCTGTGTCCCTTAAAATTAATACGGCGGTTGCAAACCCAACAAATCCACAAGCCGTCTGAAACCTTGGGTTTATCAATCCAACCTATAGATACGGCAACTAATTATTGAATATTCACATCCTCTTGCCCGCAGCAGAAACCTGTTCCCTCTCCCGTGGGAGAGGGCTAGGGAGAGGGCAACAAGCCAAAGGCTTGTTTGCCGGCATCTGAAAATGTTCAATATTTAATTGCCGAATCAATATGCTGTGGCAGTATGCAGTTTTGTGTCCTTTTTTCCTGCATTTCACTATATCTGCCGCACCCGCGCAAGCGATGAAAAGGGCGTTTTGCAAAGGCTTGAGGCCGTCTGAAAAAAGGCCGTCTGAAAAGCTTGCTGACTGTGCAGCTTGATTTCAGACGGCCTTGAGCCTTTATCGTTAAAACTCTTCATACACCGCCGGATCCTGCCCGGCCAAACGGCCGTCGGGCTTGGCCAGCGTGGCGATGGCGGCCATATCGTCGGCGCTCAATTCAAAATCAAACACCGCCAGATTCTGTCGCTGGCGCTCGCTGTTGGATGATTTCGGTATCGGCAGCGCGCCGTGTTGCAGCTGCCAGCGCAACACCACTTGCGCCACCGATTTGCCCAAGCGCGCGCCGATGTCGGCAATCAGCGGGTTTTGCAGCAAATCGCTTTTGCGTCCCAGCGGGCTCCACGCCTGCGTGGCGATGCCGTGGCGGCGGTGGAAAGCCAGTGCTTCATCTTGCGGAAAAAAAGGATGTAGCTCGATTTGGTTCACCGCCGGACACACGCCGGTTTCGGCCATCAGCCGCTCGATGTGTTCGGGCAGAAAATTGCACACGCCAATCGAGCGCAGCAAGCCTTTTTGCTGCGCTTCTATCATCGCCTGCCAAGCTTCCACATAAAGATTTTGGCGCGGATTAGGCCAGTGAATCAGGTATAAATCGAGATAATCGAGGCCGGTGCGGTAGAGCGATTCTTCGATGGTGCTCACCGCTTCGGCATAGCGCTGATGGCGGCCGGGCAGCTTCGAGGTAACAAACAATTCGCCGCGCGGCAGCCCGCACTCGCGCACCGCCGCGCCCACGCTGCCTTCGTTTTCATAATTAAACGCCGAATCGAGCAGGCGGTAGCCGTTGGTGATGCCCTCGAGCATCGAAGCCACGCCCTCGCGGCCGTTGAGCTTGTAAGTGCCCATGCCCACGGCCGGCATGCCTTGGCCGCTGTTGAGGGTGAACACAGGGTGAACGATATTCATGCCAAGCACCTTTCTTGTTGAGTGGTATTGAGTGAAGCAAGGCCAACCCTACCTTGCGCCGGCATTTTTTTCAATACCGCGCTTATCGAGTTTTTCCAGATAGCGGCGCAGGCTTTCCATATCGCCAAACACATGCTGCCCGCCCAAACGCGGCAGCCAGCGAGTGCGCAGCAGCAAATCGCGCGGCTGCTGGCGCAGGCCGTAAACCAAAATCGGAATGCCTTTTTCCTGATAAAGCTCAAGCAATTCTTCCAGCGATTCTTCGCCCGATGAATCAATATAAATCACGCTGGAAAAATCCAGCACCAGCGCCCGCTCGGGCACATTCACGAGCAAGCTTTCGATAAACTGCACCGCGCCGAAAAAGAGCGCGCCGGTAAGCTTATACACCGCCACGCCGTTGCTGGCGAAATTATCGGGCAATTGCGCAGGCTCGGCGGTGGAAAGGCTGGAAATCCGATAAATAAAGATAAAGCAGGCAAAGAAAATGCCCACCTCCACCGCCACGGTTAAATCCACCACTACCGTGAGCACAAACACCGATAGCAAAATCACCCGATAAGGCAGACGGAAAGTGCGCAAGCGCACCAATTCGCGCCATTCGCCCATATTCCACGCCACAAACATCAAAATCGCCGATAAAGCCGCCAGCGGAATATATTGCGCCAAAGGTGCCGCCACCAGCACCACCACCAGCAAGGCGAGCGCGTGCACAATGCCGGCCACCGGGCTGTTGCCGCCGTTTTTGATGTTGGTTACCGTGCGGGCGATGGTGCCGGTGGCCGGCATGCCACCGAAGAAAGGCACCACCATATTGGCAAAGCCCTGCGCCAGCAATTCCTGATTGGAATCGTGTTTGTCGCGTATCATGCTGTCGGCCACGCGCGCGCACAAAAGCGACTCAATCGCGCCCAAAAGCGCCAGCGTCAAAGCCGGTAAAAACAAACCTTTCACCGCTTCCCAGCTATAGGTGGGCACGGTGAATTCGGGCAAGCCTTGTGGAATACCGTTAAACTTGCTGCCGATGGTTTCCACATTCAGCCCGAAAAACTGCACCGCCAGCGTGGCCGCCACCAGCGCCACAATCGAGCCGGGTATCAGCGCCAGCGAGCCCGACATGCGCGGCAGCAGGCCGGCTTTTTCGCTCAACTGCGCCGTTTTTTTCATGCGCCACTGCCAGCCGACAATAATCACCAGCGACAATAAAGCCACGCCCAAAGCCTGGCCGTTCCACGTGGGCAGCGCCTGCCACAAGGTTTGCAGCAGCGCGAAAAATTCCGCCGGCATTTTGCCCTCTATCTGCAAGCCGAAAAAATCTTTAATCTGCGATAAGCCGATCAGCACCGCAATGCCGTTGGTAAAGCCGATAATCACCGCCACGGGAATAAATTTAATCAATATGCCCATGCGCAAAAAGCCCATCATCCACAGCATCACGCCCGACATAAACGTGGCCAGCAGCAGCCCGCCCACGCCGTATTGCTCCACAATGCCATACACAATCACGATAAACGCGCCGGCGGGCCCGCCGATCTGCACGCGCGAGCCGCTGAAAAGCGAAATCAGCAAGCCTGCGATAATGGCGGTAAACAAGCCCGCTTCCGGCTTCAGCCCCGAAGCAATCGCAAACGCCATCGCCAGCGGCAGCGCCACCACCGCCACCGTAAGCCCCGCGCCCAAATCTTTGAAAAAGCGCTCTTTGCTATAGCCCTTGCCCAGCTCAAACAGCTTGGGGCGGAAGCGGGTGGTGAATTTCATGGCCGGCCAGTTAAATAAGGTAAAAATTAATTATAATTTATTTGCACGCCATTGTGCTTGATGCAGCGCAGAAATAAAGGTGCGGCTGAATCAAGCAGGCCGTCTGAAACCCTATTTGCCCACGCAAAAATGCTATAATGTTCAATTCGCTTTCAGACGGCCTCACACCATGGACACCATCAAAATACGCGGCGCACGCACCCACAATCTGAAAAATATCGACCTCGATATTCCCCGCCACAAGCTCGTGGTGGTCACCGGCTTGTCGGGCAGCGGCAAATCTTCGCTCGCGTTCGACACCTTATATGCCGAAGGCCAGCGCCGCTATGTGGAAAGCTTGTCTGCCTATGCGCGCCAATTTTTGCAGATGATGGACAAACCCGATGTCGACTTAATCGAAGGCCTCTCGCCCGCCATTTCCATCGAGCAGAAATCCACCAGCCACAACCCGCGCTCCACCGTGGGCACGGTTACCGAAATCCACGATTATCTGCGCCTTTTATATGCCCGCGTGGGCACGCCTTATTGCCCCGACCACGATTTGCCGCTCACCAGCCAAACCGTGTCGCAAATGGTGGATGCCGTGCTGAAGCTGCCGCAAGACACGCGCGTGATGATACTCGCCCCCGCCGTGCGCGAGCGCAAAGGCGAATTTGCCGATTTGTTTGCCGACTTGCAGGCACAAGGCTTTGCGCGCGTGCGCGTAGACGGCGAAGTGTATCAGCTCGATGAAGTGCCCAAGCTTGAAAAAAACATCAAACACAATATCGACGTGGTGATCGACCGCGTGAAAGTGAAAGATGACATCAAGCAGCGCTTGGCCGAAAGCTTTGAAACCGCGCTGCGCCACGGCAACGACCGCGCGCTGGCGATGGAAATGGACAGCGGCGAAGAGCATTGGTTTTCCGCCACTTTTTCCTGCCCCGTATGCTCTTACAGCCTGCAAGAGCTGGAGCCGCGCCTCTTTTCGTTTAACAACCCTGTCGGCGCCTGCCCCACTTGCGACGGCTTGGGCAGCATGAATTTTTTCGACCCCGAGCGCGTGGTGATGCACCCCGAATTATCATTGGCTTCGGGCGCAATCAAAGGCTGGGACAAACGCAACCAGTTTTATTTTCAAATGATTCAGTCGCTCGGCAAACATTACGGCTTCGATGTGAACGCGCCGTTTGAAGGGCTACCTGAAAAAATCCAAAAAGTAGTGCTGCACGGCTCGGGCAAAGAAGTGATTGAATTCCGCTATTTATCCGAGCGCGGCACCACCTTCAACCGCGAACACGCTTTTGAAGGCATTTTGCCCAACCTCGAGCGCCGCTACCGCGAAACCGATTCGCCCACCGTGCGCGAAGAATTGGCGCAATACCAAAGCCACCGCGCCTGCCCGCAATGCGGCGGCGCGCGCCTGCGCAAAGAAGCGCGTTATGTGTATGTGGGCAAAGAGCCGCTGCACGAAATTTCCGCCTGGCCGCTCACCCGCAGCCACCAATTTTTTGAAAACCTCGATTTGGAAGGCAACAAAAAGCAAATCGCCGAAAAAATCCTCAAAGAAATCACCGAGCGGCTGGGATTTTTGATCAACGTCGGCCTCGATTACCTCAACTTAAGCCGCAGCGCCGACACCTTATCCGGCGGCGAAGCCCAGCGCATCCGCCTCGCCAGCCAAATCGGCAGCGGCCTCACCGGCGTGATGTATGTGCTCGATGAGCCTTCCATCGGCCTGCACCAGCGCGACAACGACCGCCTGCTCGCCACCCTCAAGCGCCTGCGCGATTTGGGCAACAGCGTGATTGTGGTCGAACACGATGAAGACGCCATCCGCGAAGCCGATTTCGTCATCGACATGGGCCCCGGCGCCGGCGAGCACGGCGGCAACGTGCTGATTGCCGACACCCCCGAAAAAGTGGCCGCCTGCGCCGAATCCATCACCGGCCAATACTTAAGCGGCAAAACCGCCATCGCCGTGCCCTCCGTGCGCACACCCGTCAACCCCGAGCGCATGCTGGTGCTCAAAGGCGCGCGCGGCAACAACCTTAAAAACGTCACCCTCGAATTGCCATTGGGGCTGATTACCTGCATCACCGGCGTGTCCGGCAGCGGCAAATCCACCCTCATCAACGACACCCTGGCCAAAATCACCGCCCGCGAGCTCAACCGCGCCAGCGAAGAGCCCGCCCCTTATGAAGCCATCACCGGGCTCGAGCAGCTCGACAAAGTGATTAATGTCGACCAATCCCCCATCGGCCGCACCCCCCGCTCCAACCCCGCCACCTACACCGGCCTGTTCACACCCATCCGCGAACTCTTCGCCGGCGTGCCCCTCTCGCGCGAGCGCGGCTACAGCGTCGGCCGCTTCTCGTTTAACGTCAAAGGCGGCCGCTGTGAAGCCTGCCAGGGCGACGGCGTAATCAAAGTGGAAATGCACTTTCTGCCCGATGTGTATGTGCCCTGCGAAGTGTGCCACGGCAAACGCTACAACCGCGAAACGCTCGAAGTGCAATTCAAAGGCAAAAACATCAGCCAAGTGCTCGACCTCACCGTAGAAGAAGCCCGCGAATTCTTCGACGCCGTGCCCACCGTCGCCCGCAAACTGCAAACCCTGATGGACGTGGGCTTGGGCTATATCCGCCTCGGCCAATCCGCCACCACCCTCTCCGGCGGCGAAGCCCAACGCGTCAAACTCGCGCTTGAGCTCTCCAAACGCGACACCGGCCGCACCCTCTATATCCTCGACGAACCCACCACCGGCCTGCACTTTGCCGATATTGCATTGCTATTGGAAGTGATAGGCCGTCTGAAAGGCAAAGGCAACTCGATTGTGATTATTGAGCATAATCTTGATGTGATTAAAACAGCGGATTATATTGTCGACTTGGGGCCTGAGGGCGGCGATGGCGGCGGCAAGATTATTGCTAAGGGGACGCCGGAGGAAGTGGTTAAGAGTAAGAAAAGTTATACGGGGAAGTACTTGAAAGGAATATTACAAACTTAAAATATTCAGTATTTAATAATAATTAATACGAAAGCACAATACTACGAAAGTTATCATGCAAATTACATTTGAAGAATATTACAAAAAATTTAATTTTCAGGAATTTCCTTTTCAACGAGCTAATGCTGAAGCAGAAAAAGAACAACTAGATTCATATTATGTGGAACCTATAAATTACTCCATAATAGTCAATGGGCTTAAAACCTCATCAGCTATTGTTTCGGGAGAGCGAGGAACAGGAAAAACTGCCCTAAGCTATAAATTAGTTAAAAACTTAAAATCTTCTGATGCAAATTTGGTTATTTATATAACAGATTTTGCTTCACTACCTCTTAACTATACATCTGATGACTTATATAAATTTTTAATTAAGCAAATTTCCTCAAGTTTTTTCTTTAATTTAGTATCTAATTCTACCTTATTGTGGGACTATAGCAAGGTAGATAGAATAAAGCTATCTAGGTTTAAGAATGAATATACTCTTTCTTCTACATATAAACAATTATCGGAAGAAATAGCAAAAATACAGCATCACTTTATTAAACGACATAGTATTAATACATTTAATTTTTTTAGAGGTATTCTCAACTACGGCTTGAAAGCAGCTATTCAAATTTTATCTGATTCTGTTTCTAGACATTTTGCAGCATTACCTCCTCCCGAAATTTCAAATGAGTATTTTAAAAAATTAAATTATGAAATTGATACAGGATTTATACAAGACCCGCAACGAAGTAGCTTTGATGATTTAAAAGAAATTTGCACTTTAATTAATAAATCAAAATTTAAAAATATATATCTTGTGCTAGATAAAATTGATGAAGATAATCGTTTAGATAATGATATAGAAAAAATATCTACTTTTATAAAACCTATTGCTCAAGACAATAGATTATTAATTAATGAAGTAAATTTATACACATTATTATTCACTTGGAGTCCTCCGTTTAATCACATTAAATCTGAGATTAGAACTCAAAAATTAACTACTGAGACATTAAGCTGGGATACAACTCAGTTGAAATCAATTCTAGAAAAACGTTTAGAATCATACTCTAATAATAAAACAAAGATATCTGATTTATTTGATTGTACTAATGAAAAAATAAAATTAATTCTAGAAATGTCCAATAATAACCCACGAGATTTATGGAAAATAATTTATGAAATATTCAAACAACAGTTTAAAATAAACCCGAACTCAAAATTAACAGATAATGCAATTACAGAAGGGATTGACTCTTTCGTTAAAGAATTTAACTATTATGAATATTATCCTAAAAAATCAAATGCAAGGAAAGACAGCATGGATATTTATAAGTATTTTAATCATTTAATACAAATAAATAATTTGAAGGAAGACGATTTTAAATTTACTAAAAACCAATTATCCAAAGACGCAAAAACATCTGGCACTTCTGCCAATAACTATGTTGTAGGAATGGAACGAATCAACCTAATTAAGTTAGTTCCAGAAAAAAAACAGGGTGGTTCTTTATATCAAGTAGTAGACCCTAAAATAAAATATGCAATTGCTAATAATTTAGAACTCCAATCCAGTTAAAGTCGTAGCAAGCTGTAGCCTGCATCACCCCACCAACCGCGTGCGTGCCTATGGCACACACGCGTTCTTCGGGTGGGTTTAAGCCTCCCGCCGGCAACCTGCTCTCAACCCAAACAACTGTGCCACACTTGCTTTAAAATAACCTCACCCATCAAACAGTGAATTTCGCATATAAAAAACTCAGGCCGTCTGAAAGAAATCTTTCAGACGGCCTTTTATTGCACCCTACCCTTAATCCTCTCCGATCATCAGCTTGATTTTCGCCGCCTCTTTCAACCCTTTGGCCGTTAAGGCCACGGCATCGCTGCTTTTTTTACCGGGCAGCACCCAGCCTTCTTCAACCAGCAGATCGGCTACACCCTCTTCCACCAAATCGCCCCAATTAACCTGGCTGTTGGTTTGCGGGTCGGCCAGCACCAGCAGCAAGCCGATTTTGCGCATGCTTTGTGCCGCTTCGCTATCGCCTTCCCACATGCTGTCTTCATCGTATTGCGGCGGTGAGTCGCCCACTTTTTTGACGATCTCGGCATACCAACCTTTACTCTCGGCATCATCATCGTTAATCTGGAAAATCTTTTCCAGCCTGAGCCGGTGCAGCCAGTCGTCGCCGAAGTCAAACCAATAATAGATAAAGTCTTTTTCTTTCAGGCCGGCTTCATCCAGCGTGTAGGTAAACACATCATGCACCGTGCGCCCTTCATCGCCGAAATCCTGCGCAAATTCCAAATCGCCCACTTCTTCGGGGCAATTAAATAGGGCACGCCCACCTTTGGCCTCTTTGCGGGTGAGCATAAATTTAAACAGATGCGGGTCGAAGCGATCGAAAGCTTCGAAAATCAGCTCGTGCAAAACCACAAACGGCGCATTGCCGGCCACATCGATAATGCGGTGCAGCTTGCCGATCGGCTGCTCGTGCAAGCCGATCAGCGACACTTTGAAACGGTACATGGTGATTTTTTCAGCCATCACAGTGCTTTCCAATATTCAGATGAAAGATGCAGAAGGATAACGTTTTCTTGCCACCGCCACAAGCCCAAAGGCCGTCTGAACGCTTTTTATCAAGCCATGTTCGGCATGTGCAACCACTGGGCTGAATGGCATGGCGCCGACACACTTTACAAATCCGCCGCCACGCCACAAAATCACCGTTTATCATCTATTGTACAAAGGCAAACCCATGTTGAAAGTCAACCAATATTTCGATGGCAAAGTGACTTCTATCGCGCTGCAAACCGCCACGCTGCCCGCCACCGTGGGCGTGATGCAGCCGGGTGAATACACATTCGGCACCAGCCAGTTTGAAACCATGAGCATCATCAGCGGCGCGCTCACGGTGAAATTGCCGGGCGAAGCGGCTTGGCAAACTTTTGCTGCGGGCGAGCGCTTCACCGTGGCCGCGCATCAGGAATTTCATTTGCAGGTGGCGGTGGACACGGCTTATTTCTGCACCTACGCCTAATTGATAAGGCCGTCTGAAAAGTTTTTCAGACGGCCTTATCCACTTGCTTTAAAGCCGCTTTATGGCGCACAATTTGGCTGAGCCGTTTATTTTGGAGAATCTCTTATGCCTGAAAAAAATTATTACGAAGTGCTCGGCGTGAGCCGCGATGCCAGCCTGGCCGACATCAAAAAAGTCTACCGCAAGCTGGTGCGCCAATATCACCCCGATGTGTGCAAAGATAAAGATGCCGACGAGAAAACCAGCGAAATCAACCAAGCGTATAACACGCTGAAAGATCCTGAAAAACGCGCCGAATACGATGCCATGCTGGACAACCCCTTTGCCGGGCAGGCGCAGCAGCAAGGCGGCTATGGCGGCGCACACGATTTCTACGGCAACCAGGATTTCCAAGGTTTTGAAGGCCGCTTCGGCGACGGCCAGCCTTTCGGCAGCGGCGATTTCCGCTTCGACGATATTTTCTCCGCCTTCGGCCAAGCCGGCCACCGCCAGCAGCGCCGCCAGCCCGAAGGGCCGATAAAGGGCGACGATCAACATGCCGAATTAAGCATTGATATAGCCGCCGCCTATCAAGGCGCCGAGCGCAGCCTCTCGCTCGATATGCCCACGCTCACGCCCGAAGGCCGCATGGCCTACACGCGCAAAACGCTGAATGTGAAAATCCCCAAAGGCATAGGCGAAGGCCAGCAAATCCGCCTCGCCGGCCAAGGCCTACCGGGCTTTAACGGCGGCCAACCCGGTGATTTATACTTAAAAATCCGCTTTCACGACAGCGCCGATCTTTATGTGAAAAACCAAAAAGACGTTTACCAACGCATCGATGTGATGCCCTGGCAAGCCGTGCTCGGCGGCAAAATCGAGGTCAACACCATTGCCGGCACTTTGGGCGTTACCCTGCCCGCCGGCAGCCGCCCCGGCCAAAACCTGCGCCTCAAAGGCAAAGGCATTCCCGCCAAAACACCGGGCGATTTATATTTAAACATCAATATCGTGCTGCCCCAAGCCGAAAGCGAAGCCGACAAAGCCGCTTGGCAGCAATTGGCCGCACATTATGCCGGCAAACGCTGAGCCGCAAAGAAAGGATAAGCCCATGAACCAAGAATACGATGTGCAATTGAGCTTTGAAGAGCTGGTGCACGCTTGCGACAACGACCGCCAATGGGTGGTGAGCCTGATTGAAGAAAACGCCATCAGCATCAGCGGCGAGCCGCATTTGGCCACCTTCAGCGGCTACCAACTCGCCCGCGTACGCCGCGCCCGCCGCCTGCACCGCGATTTCGACGCCAGCGCCGCCGCCGCCGCGCTGATTTTAGAGCTGCTGGACGAATTGGAAGAATTGCGCAAGCTGCATAATTAACCGCCGCAAGATGGTGCAACAACCATACAAAAAGGCCGTCTGAACATTTTTTCAGACGGCCTATTCTATCAATTCTATCCATGCACACCGGCAAAACCATTTAGCTACGTTAATATATAGTGAAATGCAAGAAAAAGTGACACAAAACTGCATTTTGCAACGGCGTAGGTTGGGTTGATAAACCCAACGTTCCAAACGGCTTGTGGATTTGTTGGGTTTTCAACCCAACCTACCCGCTTGCGTGAGCATGAAAACAGGCTTGAGTTTGGCAAAGGCCGTCTGAACACTTTTTCAGACGGCCTATTCTATCGATTCTATCCATACAAACCGGTAAAACCATTCAGCGGCGTTAACACAATTTCAGCGCCTGCAATTGCTGCTGCACCCGGCTGGCATTCCAGCCGCCCGACACGGCCAAGGTGAGCAGCGCGGTGGCGGTTTCCAAGTTGGCTTTGCCGCCGTTGATCACGCCGGCCTGCCGCAGCGCATCGCCTTGGGCATACACGGCGGCGGCGCGGCCTTGCGGCACTTGGCTGATGTTGAGCAGCAAGCCGCCGCACGCGGTGAAGGCTTGCACGGCTTCGATAAACGCGCCATCGGCCGGCGCATTGCCGTGGCCGTAGCTTTGCAGCACCACGGCGCGCGCCGGTGTGTGCTGCAGGCTCGCCGCCACGGCTTCGCTTGAAAAACCGGGAATAAGCGTGTGACACAACACTTTGGCTTGTGAACCAAGCGGCAGCGCGTGCAAAGCGGCCTTATCCGCAGCGGGTGGCGGCGCAAATTCAGGCTGCGGCTGCCAGCCTTGCGCCGCCGACCATGCGCCAAGCGAGCCGAAATGGGCGTTGCCGAAGCCTTCGGCGGCTTCGGTGCTGATTTTGCTGCTGCCCACGGCGGGGAAAAGTTTGCCGTTAAAAGCCAGCACCACTTCGCGCAAGCCCGGCAGGCTGAATGCGGCCACAGCGGTGGCCAGATTCAGCGGCGCATCGCTGCCCTCGCTGTCAAACGGCCATTGTGCGCCGGTAAGCACCACGGGCTTATCCAAGCCTTGCAAAGCCAGCGCCAGCAGATTGGCGCTGTAGGCCAAGGTGTCGGTGCCGTGCAGCACCAGCACACCATCGTAGTGCGGGATTTTTTCCACCAAAAGCGCCAACCAGTCGCACCAGTTTTGCAGGGTGAGCGCCGATGAATCAATTAAAGGTGTGCACACATGCCAATCGAATTGAAGGCCGTCTGAAAAGGGCTGCAAAGCTTTGCCGACCAGCGCCACATCGGGGCGCAGGCCTTGGCTGCTTTGGCTCATGCCGATGGTGCCGCCGGTGTAGAGCACGAAAATGCGTTGTTTGCGGGTCATGTTTTTCTCTGCCTTGCACAATACCAATCAGGCCGTCTGAAAAAGGTTCAGACGGCCTGATTAACATTAAAGCTTGCCGGCCACTTTTTTATTGCGCATCAGGCACAGCATATCGGCGGCCACATGCGCCGCGGCGATGGCGGTGATTTCAGCATTGTCGTAAGCGGGCGACACTTCCACCACATCCATGCCCACGATATTCAAATCGCCCAAGCTGCGGATAATGCCCAGCGCGGTGTGCGAATTGAGGCCGCCGGGCACGGGCGTGCCGGTGCCCGGCGCAAACGCGGGATCGAGGCAATCAATGTCAAACGTCAGATAAACCGGATTATCGCCGATGATTTCATAAATGCGCTTCACGGTGGCTTCCACACCATTTTCATTCACCCACGGCGCAAATAGCATGTTCATGCCCATAAAATCGCTGTTCCAAGTGCGGATGCCCACTTGTGCCGAGGTGGCGGGGTTGATCAGGCCGTCTTTAATCGCTTTGTAAAACATGGTGCCGTGGTTGAGCGATTCGGGCGCATCATCGGGCCAAGTGTCGCAATGGGCGTCAAAATGCAAGAGGCTCAAAGGTTTGCCGTATTTTTCGGCATGCGCCTGCAACAGCGGATAGGTGATGAAATGGTCGCCGCCGAAGGTGAGCATTTTGGCATGGCTGTTTTGAATGATGTCCAGCGCGTGCTGCTTGATGGTTTCGCGTATGGTCCACGGTTGGTGCGCGTCAAACCAACAATCGCCGTAGTCGATCACCGCCAAATCGTCAAACGGATCAAAGCCCCACGGGAAAAGATTCAATTCGGCCAGCTGCACGCTGGCAGCGCGAATCGCCGCCGGCCCCAGGCGCGCACCGGGGCGGAAAGTGGTGGCCAAATCGAGCGGCACGCCCGACACCACCACATCCGCTTCGCTCAAATCGCGTGTGTAGCGGCGGCGCATAAACGACAATGCGCCGGCATAAGTGTTTTCAATGGTGGAGCCTTGCAGCGATTCGCGGCGGAATGCGCCATCGCCATAGATTTTTTCGGTCATGGTTTTGCCTCTATCGGGTTCGGTTAATGTATTCAGCCATTTGGCGCAAGGGTCTTCTCGGTAACTGGCAGCGGTAGTTTTTTCTAAAGAAACGCAGCATCATCCATAAGTTATCCGATGCCGTCTGAAACCAAAAAGGTTTTCAGACGGCCTGAAAACCTTTGCATAACACTGAAAACCTATTTGTTGGCAGCTGATTTTTCAGCGGCTTTGCGCACCGCTTTTTTTGCCTTGCGCTGAGCCCGCAATTCGCGCAGATGCTCGCGGTAAAAGCGCAAACGCTGGCGCTTTTTCCACCAAAAATAGCCCAACACCGCCGCGCCAATGCCGATCAGCACAAACAGGCCGTATTGAAACTGGTGGATTTTCTGCATCAGCCAATCGGTGTTTTCCGCGCCATAAGCGCCCAAATACACCCACACCGGCACGGAAATCAGCGCCGCCAGGCCGTCCATCATCAAAAAGCGCAGATAAGACACTTTGCGGCTGATGCCGGCCGTGATGAAAATCGGCGTGCGCAAGCCGGGCAGAAAGCGAGCCACAAACAACACGCGGTTGCCGTATTTATCAAATTTTTCCTGCACTTGCGCATAGCGCTTGGGCGTCATCACCCGCGCCACAAAGCGGGCTTTCAAAATGCGGTGGCCAAACACGCGCCCGGCGGTAAACATCAACCCGTCGCCCACCAGCACGCCCAGCATGCCCACCGCCACCATAATGTGCACATTGGCATAGCCCAGGCCGGAAATCACCCCGCCGGCTACCAAAGTAACGTCTTCAGGAATCGGCACGCCGAAGCCGCAAGCCACCAGCACGAAGAAAACCGCGGCATACCCGTATTGAGTGAAGAATGCTTCTAACAGCGACAGCATAAAGGCTTGTTCCTGAATTATTTCAACTTATGATTGTATGAATTGGTTGTATGAATCGGTTTCAGACGGCCTCGACATAGGCCGTCTGAAACTATTTGGCCGTTCCGCCGGTGATGGCCGCCGCAATGCGCTCGGCGCCTTGCTGCGCCCAATCGGTCTGGCGCGCTTCCACCATCACCCGCACCACAGGCTCGGTGCCCGATGCGCGCAGCACCACGCGCCCTTTGCCTTCCAGCTCTTTTTCGACCGCAGCCAGCGCTTCTTTGGAAACGCTTTGCCAATCTTGGCCTTTTTGGATGCGCACATTAATCATGGTTTGCGGATAAGGCTGCCAATCGGCGCACACCGTGGCCAAATCCTGCTTGAGCGTGCGCAGGGCGGCCAGCACCTGCAAAGCCGAGATAATGCCGTCACCCGTGTTGTGTTTATCCATACACAAAATATGGCCGCTGGCTTCGCCGCCGATCAGCCAACCGCGCTGATGCAGCTGCTCGAGCACATAGCGGTCGCCCACTTTGGCGCGGCAAAAAGCCACGCCCTGCTCTTGCAAGGCCAATTCCATCGCCATATTGGTCATCACCGTGCCCACCACGCCGCCGATGGCCACGCCCTCTTTGGCGCGCGCTTTGGCAATCACATAAATCAGGCTGTCGCCATCGTAAACCTTGCCGTGTTTATCCACCATCATCAGGCGGTCGCCATCACCGTCAAGCGCGATGCCGTAATCGGCTTCATTTTGCAACACAGCAGCCTGCAAGGCTTTCGGGTGGGTGGCGCCCACTTTTTCATTGATGTTGTAGCCATTGGGCTCGGCGCCGATAGCCACCACATGCGCACCCAATTCGTGAAACACTTTCGGTGCCACATGATAGCCCGCGCCGTTGGCGGTATCCACCACCAATTTGAGGCCGCGCAAATCGAGATGGCCGGGGAAAGTGGATTTGCAAAATTCGATATAGCGGTCGTCCGCGCCATTGATGCGGCGGGCGCGGCCTAAGTGTGAAGAAGGCTGGGTTTGCATTTCTTCGGCCAATTTGGCTTCGATTTCCAGCTCGATGGCATCGCTCAATTTCACGCCGCCTTCGGCAAAAAATTTGATGCCGTTATCGGAATACACATTGTGTGAAGCAGAAATCATCACCCCGGCGGCCAAACGCAGCGCGCGGGTGAGATAGGCCACGCCCGGCGTGGGCAGCGGGCCGGTTTGAATCACGTTGACGCCGGCTGCGGTAAAACCCGCCACCAGCGCGGCTTCGAGCATATAGCCTGAAATGCGCGTGTCTTTGCCGATTAACACAGTCGGCCGGTGTTCGTCATCATGCTGCACCAGCACTTGGCCGGCCGCATAGCCCAGCTTCAACACGAAATCAGGGGTAATCGGAAATTGGCCGACTTCGCCGCGCACACCATCGGTGCCAAAATATTTTTTTGCCATATCTGCTCCATTCAAACTTGGTTTACATTGTAAAGCAGCAAGGCTGCACGAGCCAGCGGTTTACAAGGTTTTTCGGTCGTGCGGCCAAGGTTGGCCGCAATTTGCCATTGTCATGTATAAACTATTTTTCGGCATAAGTTTGCGATTTCAGGCCGCTTAATCCAACAAACGGTATGCCCGCTTTCAGACGGCCTCAAACACACCCACGGCCTGCCACACTTTCAGCGCATCGGCAGTGGCTTTCACATCGTGCACACGCACGATTTGCGCACCGCGCGCCACCGCCGCCAGCGCCGCAGCCACGCTGCCGTGCACGCGCGCAGCCGCATCTTGTTCGCCGCTTAAATCGCCTATCATGCGCTTGCGCGACACGCCGATAAGCAGCGGCAGGCCGCTGCCGCGCAGCAAGCTGCCCAAATGCTGCATCAGCGCAATATTGTGCGGCAGCGTTTTACCGAAGCCAAAGCCCGGGTCGAGCACCAGCCGCGCGCGCGCAATGCCTGCCGCTTCGCAGGCCGCCACCCGCTCGTTGAGATAACGCAACACTTCTTCTGCCACATCTTGATAGCTTGGACTCTGCTGCATGGTTTCGGGCATGCCCTGCATATGCATCAGGCAAATGCCGGTGTGCGCCTGTTGCGCCAGCAGCCCGATAGCGCCCTCATCGCTTAGCGCCGACACATCGTTGATTATGTCGGCATAGCCATGTGCCAGTGCCTGCTGCATCACTGCCGTGCGCCGTGTGTCGAGGCTGATCGGCACTTGCCATTTCACCAACTCTTCCAGCACCGGCTGCACACGCGCCCATTCTTCTTGCGCCGACACCGCAGCCGCGCCCGGGCGCGTGGATTCGCCGCCGATATCGAGAATATCCGCCCCGCTTTCCAGCAAGGCTTCCGCATGTGCTAAGGCCGTCTGAACACTGGCCGAATAAGTGCCGCCGTCTGAAAATGAATCGGGCGTGATGTTGACGATGCCCATGATTTTCGGTGCGCTCAAATCCAGCGTGAAGCGGCCGCATTGCCATTGGCAGGTTGCCATGATTTGTCCTTGGGTTGAATCTGATCGACAGGCATTATAAAGGCCGAGACCTTTGAAAAACCAGATATTTGTCGCACCCGCGCAGGCGGGTGCCCAGTGCAAAGCAGCGCTTTGCTTTTCTCACACTTTTCTGAAAATGAAAAACTTATTATAAAATCAAATACTTGATTTCTAATATTTTGATGGCTACTACCTGACCGACTACTGAAGCTGCGCTTCAGGCTGGGCTCCTGCCTGCGCAGGAGCGACGGAAGGGGTGTTTTGCAAGGCCTCAAGCCGTCTGAAAAGCTTGCTATGCTTTCAGACGGCCTTGCGCAAAAACGGCAGCCTTGCGGCTGCCGTTGCAGAAAAACAGCTTAGATTTTATCGCCCTGATTCGGACGGCCTTCACCACCGGCCAGCACATCGCCGGCATTATGGCTGTTGCCCGGCTGCGGATCGGCTTCGGGACCTATGGTCGGCTCCAGCGGACGCACATCCGATTCGCCTGCTGCGGGCACTTCTTCGTAGCCTGCCTCAACCGGTGCGGCCGGGCGCAATTCATCATCACCCTCGCCGCTGTCTTGGCGGATATTGTGGCTGTAGTCTTTCGGCGGGCTGGGCTGCTTGCCTGCCATGATTTCCAACACTTGGTCGCGATCGATGGTTTCCCAATCCATCAAGGCTTGGGTCATGGTTTCCATTTTATCGCGGCTGCTGTCCAAAATTTGGCGCGCCACGGCATATTGCTCGTCGAGAATGCGGCGGATTTCGGCATCCACTTGCTGCATGGTGTGCTCGGAAACATTTTGCGAATGCGTTACCGAACGGCCGAGAAACACTTCGCTCTCGTTTTCGCCATACACCATCGGCCCCATTTTGTCGGACATACCATAGCGCGTGACCATTTCGCGGGCGATTTGGGTGGCGCGCTCAAAATCGTTGGATGCGCCGGTGGAAATGCGGCCGACAAACAAATCTTCGGCAATGCGCCCGCCAAACAGAATCGAAATCTGATTGAGCATTTGGTCTTTATACATGCTGATGCGGTCGCGCTCCGGCAATTGCCAGGTGAGGCCGAGCGCACGGCCGCGCGGCATAATGGTAACTTTATGCACAGGGTCGGTGCCTTCTAGGCTTTCGGCCACAATGGCATGGCCGGATTCGTGGTAGGCGGTGGCGCGTTTTTCATCTTCGTGCATCACCATCGAGCGGCGCTCGGGACCCATATAGATTTTGTCTTTGGCATCTTCAAAATCGCTTTGATCCACCTTGATCTTGTTGCGGCGGCCGGCAAAGAGCGCCGCTTCGTTCACCAAGTTGGCCAAATCGGCGCCGGAAAAGCCGGGCGTGCCTTTGGCCAGCGTTTTCAAATCCACCGATTCATCCAGCGGCACTTTTTTAGCATGTACATTCAAAATCTGCTCGCGGCCGCGGATATCGGGCAGCGGCACCACCACTTGGCGGTCGAAACGGCCGGGGCGCTGCAAGGCCGGGTCGAGCACATCGGGGCGGTTGGTGGCGGCAATCACAATCACGGTTTGGCTGCTTTCAAAGCCATCCATTTCCACCAGCAATTGGTTGAGCGTTTGCTCGCGCTCATCGTTGCCGCCGCCCAAACCGGCGCCGCGCTGGCGGCCGACGGCATCAATTTCGTCGATAAAGATGATGCAGGGTGAATTTTTCTTGGCCTGCTCAAACATATCGCGCACGCGGCTGGCGCCCACGCCGACAAACATTTCCACAAAATCCGAGCCGGAGATGCTGAAAAACGGCACTTGCGCTTCACCCGCAATCGCTTTGGCGAGCAGAGTTTTGCCGGTGCCGGGGCTGCCGGCCAGCAAAATACCGCGCGGCACACGGCCGCCGAGGCTTTGATAGCGGTTGGGCGCTTTGAGGTAATCCACGATTTCCTGCACTTCTTCCTTGGCCTCATCGCAACCGGCCACATCGGCGAAGGTCACAGTGTTGGTGTCTTTATCCAAGAGCTTGGCGCGGCTTTTGCCGAATGAAAATGCGCCACCCTTGCCACCGCCGCCGCTTTGCATGCGCATGAAGTAAAACCATGCGCCAATCAAAAGCATCACCGGCAAAAGGCTGAACAAAAGGCTGGTAAACATGCTGGGTTTGTCTTCAGGCGTAACCTTTACGCGCACTTTTTTATCCAGCAGCGTTTGCACCAAATTGTCGTCCAGCGGGGCATTGGTGAAAAACTGGCTCTTGTCTGTGCGCTCGCCTTTAATCAAATAGCCGCTCACCACCGAGCCTTCGATGTTGACACTGGCCACATCGCCTTGGTTGACTTGGTCGATAAATTGCGAATATTCGATCTGCTGCTGGCTTTCCTGCTTATCGGTGATGGCGTTAAACGCCGCCATCAAACACACAGCCAAAACCAGCCAGACCAATAGATTTTTAACGGTATTCCCCACTGAAACAGGCTCCAATACAAAGGGTAGAAAAGAAAAAACGGATTGTAAATCAGGCTGTCGGCATTGTCAGCGTTTATTTTTGCCCAATAAATAAACCTCACTGGAACGATTGCGGGAGGCTTCGGGCTTGCGGGTTTGCACCACGCCAAACACTTCGCGCATAGCGGCCATATATTCCTGATAGCCCGCGCCTTGAAACACTTTCACTAAAAAGCTGCCGCCGCTTTTGAGATGCGCTGCGGCAAAATCCAGCGCCAATTCGCACAAATAAAAGCTGCGCGCCTGATCGGTTACGGCATTGCCCGACATATTGGGGGCCATATCGCAAATTACAAGGTCCAAAGCGCGCTGCCCGAGCAAAGATTCAAACTCGGCCAACACGCCCTCTGCCCGAAAATCGCCCTGAATAAACGACACACCGGCGATTTCATCCATCGGCAGGATATCCAGCGCAAACACGCGCCCGCTCCCGCCGGCCAATTGCGCCGCCACTTGCGACCAGCTGCCAGGTGCGCTGCCCAAATCGGCCAACACCGTGCCGGGCTTGATTAATTTGTCTTTCTCGTTGATTTCCAAAAGCTTGTAAGCCGCGCGCGCACGATAACCGTCTTTTTGCGCCTGATGCACATAATGGTCGTTAACATGCTCGTTGAGCCAGGCTTTGGAAGATTTGGAACGCACCGCCATAGATAATCATGCCGTTGAAACAAAGGTGTTATTGTACGTTATTTTCTCCACGCGCGGCGGCAATTCGCGTAGAATGCGCCTTTAATCTTTACACACAGCAGCAAATATCATGACCGACACCCTCAGCACCAAAGACTTGCTGGCGCTTAAAGCCCGCGCCCACCATTTAAGCCCGGTGGTAATGATCGGCCAACACGGCCTCACCGATTCAGTGATTAAAGAAACCGATGCCGCCCTCACCGCCCACGAGCTGATTAAAGTGCGCGTGCTGGGCGACGACCGCGCCGAGCGCGTGGAAATGTGCCAAGCCTTGTGCGATGCCGTGGATGCGCAATTGGTGCAACACATCGGCAAGCTCTTGGTTTTGTGGCGTAAAAACCCTGAATTGTAAAATTTTATTGCATGCAAAAGGCCGTCTGAATGTTTCAGACGGCCTTTCTTATTGGGTATTATTTCACACTCAATGCCAATCCAGCTTCAGCAAACGAAACACCAAGCCCAGCGCCAACAAGCTGCACAGCATATAAATCACGCTGGAAGTGCCGTGCCATTGCCCGAAAGAGCCACCCAGCAAGGAGAGCAGCCAATTGCTGCCGCCGCTTTTGTGCGCTGCAATCACCGGCGTAACCAGAAATTGGTTTACCGCCAGCAAGGAGAGCAGCAGCAACACGAATTTATTGGTTTTACTGCGCATAAGGCTGCGCCCCAATTCATGGCGGCCGATAAAATAAAGCAGCAGCCACACCGCCAGGCCGGTGTAGGCCACAAAATCAAACATGCTGCCGGCCATGGCGCCGGCTTCCATTTTACCCATATGCTGAAACAGCACCGGCACGGCCACATAGCCGATGCCCAACTGCAAACCCAACCACATGCCCGCCAACACGGCTGCCAATTTATTCATTTATCCCTCTGCTTTTATTTTATGTGTGATGCCTGCTGCTGCAAAAAAGCGCAATAATTTCAACATTTGAAACATTTATTGCTCAATTAATGCATATCAGACCGATAATTGTCAAATAGTTCCATTTGATACATTCGATTTAAGTATCTATCTGCGTTGTTTATTTTAAACGCATAAACCACTTACCGGCTAATGATAAATCCCCGCTTTTTTACTTAGCTCACTATATCTTTATTGTCGGTTGCACTCGTCAAAATAAAGATAAAAGGCCGTCTGAAACCGATAAACGTTTCAGACGGCCTTTCAAAATAGCCATATCAAATATATTGCACAGCCACAATATCATATTCGCGCACGCCGCCGGGCGCTTGCACTTCGGCCACATCGCCCTCTACTTTGCCGATCAGGGCGCGGGCAATCGGCGAGCCGATGGAAATTTTGTTTTGCTTGATGTCGGCTTCGTCTTCACCCACGATTTGATAGCACACTTCTTCTTCGGTGGCCAAATCTTCCAGCGTAACCGTGGCGCCAAACACCACTTTGCCCTCGGCATGAATATCGGCCGGGTTGATGATGTGCGCCCGCGAAAGTTTGTTTTCCACGTCGGCAATGCGCCCTTCGATAAAGCCTTGGCGCTCTTTGGCCGCTTCGTATTCGGCATTTTCCGACAAATCGCCATGCGAACGCGCTTCGGCTATCGCTTCAATCACTTCGGGACGCGCTACGCTTTTCAGGTGCTGCAATTCTGCTTTCAAAAGCTCCGCGCCGCGTACGGTTAACGGGATTTTCTGCATGATGTCTCAATTCTCCGCAAAGGGTGGTTTCACCCGATGATTACAATAAAAATGCAAGCCGCCCGATGGATGGCGGCTTGCTGGTTTCGCTCTAAATTAGGTGCTATTGTATCAAAAACAGCTAAAATGGCAATGGTTTAAACTGCTTTTCATCTGCCAAGCGCGGCAATCTTTGATTTCGCTCAGACAGATGCAGACTCAGCGCATGTGTGGCCGTCTGAAACCCGATGCACCGGGCTTGAAACGGCGGCGGCAAAACTAAAACGCCAATTTAAAACGGAATATCGTCGTCGATATCGTCCACGGCGGCAGCAGGCGCAGCCGGTGCCTGGCGACGCGGCGCAGCAGGCGCGGCTGCGGGCGCTTCGGGCTGATAATGGTTTTGCTGCGGCGCGGCCTGCTGATAGCCGCCGTCGTCATAAGGCGCAGCACCGCCGCCTTCGCGCGGGCCGACCATTTTCATTTCGTTGGCGATGATGTCGTAAGCCGTGCGCTCGATGCCGTCTTTGCCGGTGTATTTGCGGCTTTGAATGCGCCCTTCGATATACACTTCACGCCCTTTTTTCAGATATTGGCCGGCGATTTCGGCCAAGCGGCGATACATGGTGATGTTGTGCCACTCGGTGCGCTCTTGGCGTTGGCCGTTGCGGTCGTTCCACGTTTCGCTGGTGGCGATGCTGAAATTGCACACGGCCTCGCCGTTGGGCATATAACGCACTTCGGGGTCGCGGCCGAGACGGCCGAGCAGAATCACTTTGTTCACTGACATGGTTTAAGCTCCTGAAATAATTTTTTTAGCGGCGGCTTCGTCAAAACCTTTTTGCATGGCCTTGATATACACGGTTTGCTTGTCGGCGCTCAACTTAACCGCCTCCACGCCCGAGAGCGCAATTAGCGCAAACTGTAAATCATCTTCGCGTCCGTGCCAAGTGGCAGACACCGCCAAGGTGATATTTTTTACCGGCCGCGGAGCCGGCGCAGCCGCCGCCAACGCCAGCCACAGCAGCATCAAGGCGCTGCAAAAAGTAAACACGCCGCTAAAGCCGTAATGCTGAAACAGCAAGCCGCCCAGCGCGCCGCCGGCAAAGAGCCCGAGCGACTGCGAAGTGTTATACACGCCCATGGCCGTGCCTTTTAAATCGGATGGCGCGATTTTCGACACCAGCGAGGGCAGGCTCGCTTCGAGCACATTGAAGCCGATAAAATACACCACCAGGCTCGCCAAAATCAGCCACAGCGAATGCAGGCCGAACAGCAGCCCCAATTGCGCCGCCGCAATACATACAATGCCGCCGACAAACACCTGCTTAAGCTTATTGCGCGTTTCGCCGATGATAATCAACGGCACCATCAAAACCAAGCCGGCCAGCGTGGCAGGCAGATACACCTGCCAATGCTGCACTTTTTCCAGCCCCACGCCCACCAAGGCAAAAGGCAGCGCCACAAAAAGCGCCATCTGCGCCGCATGCAGCGCAAAAATGCCGAAATTGAGCCGCAAAAGCTGTCGATCGGCCAGCACTTCGCTGATGCGGGCGGGCTGCGCTTGGGCATCTTCATGCAGCTTGGATTGTTGCGGATTGGGCGTTACCCACGCCACCACGGCAATGCTGATCAAGGTAAGCACACCGGTGAGCACAAACAAACCGCCCACGCCGATTAGGCCTGACAAAAGCGGCGCGGCCACGAGGCTCACCGAAAAAGTGAGGCCGATGCTCAGCCCTATCATCGCCATCGCCCGCGTGCGCACTTCTTCGCGGGTGAGGTCTGCCAAAAGCGCCGTCACCGCCGCGCTCACCGCGCCCGCGCCCTGAATGGCACGCGCCAGCACCAAAGCCTCCAGCGTTTGCGCCGAGGCGGCCATAAAGCTGCCCGCCGCAAACACCAGCAGCCCCGCATAAATCACTTTTTTGCGCCCGAATTTATCCGAAGCCATGCCCAACGGCAGCTGCAACACAGCCTGCGTGAGGCCGTAGGCACCCATGGCCAGGCCGATGAGTGCTTTGTTGTTTTCCGCGCCGGGCAGCGTGGCGGCATAAAGCGCCAGCACCGGCAGCACCAAAAACATGCCGAGCATGCGCAGCGCATACACGCCGGCCAACGAGGTGCTGGCGCGCCATTCGGCGGGGTTCATCTGAGAGCGTTGCTTGCTTGCCATTTGTGCCTGCCATCTGCGCCGCCCTGCTTCATTCTTTCTTCGCAAAGCCGCACATCTGAAACGGAATAGATAAAAGCGGCGATTATACAACGATTGCCGCGCTTTGTTGCCGGTTTGTTGCGCTGCC
This sequence comes from Uruburuella suis, assembly GCF_004341385.1. Taxonomy (GTDB): domain Bacteria; phylum Pseudomonadota; class Gammaproteobacteria; order Burkholderiales; family Neisseriaceae; genus Neisseria; species Neisseria suis. The sequence goes on along the minus strand of NZ_SLXE01000006.1, from coordinate 47,438 downwards.
GGAAATATTGCTGCGGCAAAGCAGGCGCATGTTTGAATGTTGGGTATAAAAACTCAAGCCCAGCCAAACAACACAGGCCGTCTGAAAGCTTTCAGACGGCCTTAGGGCGTGTTTATCATCTTTTTCCCAATCATTTTATTTGTTGAAACAGGCTGTTAAACAAAGACAAGCAACAGAACTTTATATATAACAAAACTGCATTTGGTTACAACAAACCATTCTTTCCCTTTTTCAGACGGCCTGATTAAAGTGACACCCAAATCGAAAACAAGGAACCGCCATGACCCAAGCCGCACCGCTGCCCCCCGAAATCACCGCCGGCCTTGCTGCGCTCTCGCCCACCCAGCTGGCCTGGTTGTCGGGCTATTGTTGGGCGCAAAGCCAGCAAGGGTCGGCACCGGCGCTGCCTGAAGCCGCCGCGCCCGCGCGCCGCATCACCGTGCTTTCAGCCTCGCAAACCGGCAATGCCCGCCGCGTGGCCGAGCAATTATTGCTCAAGCTTGAGCAGGCCGGCTTGGATGCGCGCTTGGTGGCGGCGGCCGATTTCAAAAGCAAAACGCTGGCCGGCGAAGATATTGTGCTGCTGGCCACCTCCACTCAGGGCGATGGCGAGCCGCCGGAAGAAGCGGTGCCGCTTTATCAATTTTTATTCGGCAAAAAAGCGCCCGATTTGAGCCGGCTCTCGTTTGCCGTGCTGGGTTTGGGCGATTCGAGCTACCCCGATTTCTGCCAGGCCGGCCGGGATTTCGACCGCCGTTTGGCCGAGCTTGGCGCAAAGCGTCTGCTCGATTTGGGCATTTGCGACCTCGATTATCAGGCTGCGGCCGATGCCTGGATTGGCGCAGCGGCCGACACTTTGGGCAAGCTTGCCGCCGCAGCCGTGGCTGCGCCCGCATCCCAAGCGGCCGTTGCCGAAGCTGCGCAGGTCTATAGCAAAGCGCAGCCTTTCAACGCCGTTTTATCGCTGCGCCAAAAAATCACCGCCCGCGAGGCCGAAAAAGATGTGGAACACATCGAAATCGACTTGGCCGGCTCGGGCATACGCTATCAGCCGGGCGACTCATTAGGCGTGTGGCCACTCAATGCGCCCGATTTAGTGGCCGAAATCCTCGCCTTGCACCAATTGGCCGGCCACGAGCCGGTGCGCCTGCCCGACGGCCGCGACACCGATATTCAGACGGCCTTGATCGAGCACGCCGACATCACCCAAAACACGCCCGCGCTGGTGCAGCAATATGCCGCCTTAAGCGGCAGCAGCGCGCTGCGTCAAACCGTGGAAAACGCCGCCGCGCTTGATGTGTATCTGGCCGCCACGCCGCCGGTGGGCGTGTTTGCCGAGCACCCGCACCCGCTGCCGGCGCAGGCTTTGTTTGAACTTTTCCGCCCGCTCACGCCCAGGCTCTATTCCATCGCTTCATCGCAAGCCGAGAGCGAAGACGAAGTGCACCTCACCGTGGGCATGCTGCGCTATACGCATCACGGGCAAGCCTACAGCGGCGCGGCTTCAGGCTTTTTAGGCGAGCGCTTGGCCGAGGGCGGCAGCGTGCGCGTGTTTGTGGAGCCGAACAAAAATTTCCGCCTGCCTGAAAACGGCAACACACCGATTATCATGATAGGCGCCGGCACCGGCGTTGCGCCCTTCCGCGCCTTTATGCAGCAGCGCGAAGCCAATGGCGACGCCGGCAAAAACTGGCTTGTGTTCGGCAATCAAAAATTCACCGACGATTTTCTCTATCAGGCCGAATGGCTGCAACACCGCAAAAGCGGCCTGCTCAACCGCGCCGATTTGGCCTGGAGCCGCCAAGGCGCAGAAAAAGTGTATGTGCAGCACAAGCTGGCCGCCGCCGCGGCCGAGGTGTGGCAATGGCTGCAACAAGGCGCGCACATTTATGTGTGCGGCGATGCCGGCCGCATGGCGCGCGATGTGGAACAAGTGTTGCTCAACATCATTGCCGACCAGGGCAAAATGAGCGACGACGATGCCGCCGATTATTTAAACGATTTGCGCGAAGAAAAACGCTATCAGCGCGATGTGTATTGATGCAAACAGGCCGTCTGAAAGATTGCCGTTGCCGACCATTCATACTTGCTCGAATAATCAAACAACAACGCTGAGAAGCGATTGCTGCGGGTTTTGTGGCCGCTGCCGAAGCAATTTTATCAAGCGGAAAATATCGGATACCAATATCTGCCCCACAAATTAATTGGCCGTCTGAAAACCTTCAGACGGCCTTTGCCAACCTATGCCGCAAACGCTTCAATCTTGCGCCAACATCTGCAAAATAAAGCGCAAATCACCGGCATCAATCTGGCCGGGCGCGGAAGCCTGCCCCGCAGCGCCGAAGCTCACCGCCGAGCCGAACACCTCACCCGCCAGCCGGCTCACCATGCCCAGCCGTCCCATGGCCATCGTAATCAGCGGGCGGCGCGCATGGCAGCGCTGCATGGTTTCGGTGGCGCTCAAAAGCGTGAGCACATCGGCCGCCGATTGCGGCATCACCGCGATTTTGCAAATATCGGCGCCCCAGTCCTGCATGCGGCACAAGCGGCCGACGATTTCCGCTTCGGCAGGCGTTTGCTGAAAATCGTGGTTGCACAACACCACCGCCACGCCGTGCGCCTTGGCCGCAGCGATTGCGGCTTGCACACCCTCATCGCCGGCAAACAATTCGATGTCGATTAAATCCGCATCGCCCGAAGCGGCGGCCGCATGCAGCAAGTCGAAATAATCAGCCGGCGCCATTTCGCAGGCGCCGCCCTCGGCAAAGGTGCGGAAAGTAAACAGCAGCGGCACATCGGGTAATTGCGCGCGCACGCTTTTCAGGCAGGCGAGCACCTGCGCCTGATCGGCGGCGGCGTTTAAAAAATCGGCGCGAAATTCCACCAAATCGTATTCCACGCCCAAGAGCCCCGCCACCGCCGCTTGCAGCGCAGCGGGCGTGTCTGCCACCAGCGGCACGCAGATTTTCGGGCGGCCGCTGCCGATAATGAGATTTTTAACGCGAATGCTGTTCATAAAGATATTCCAATTTGCGGCACTTGGTGTGCCGCTGGCGTAAAATAACTGTTCTGCTTTGGCCGCTTATACTGCGGCATTTTTAAAACGCAGGTCGGCTTCGAGAGCAGTTTTCAAATCGGCGTTAAACGGCTGCAACACCGCCGCGCTGCACGCCTGCATAATGATTTGACTTACCTGCACAAAGGCTTCGGCCTGCAAACCTGAAATCGACATGACGCCGCCGGCATACTCACCCTCGAATTGAGGGATATATTCCGGCACGATTGCAGCCATGCCATCCCGGATCCGCTCAAACAATTCCCAAGTGGCGGCCTTGCTCAAATCAACAACCACAAATTGGCGGTCAGTATCTTCACCTATATATAATTCTGATGCACTCATTTTTGCTCCCCCCGCCACAAACAACACTTTTTCCTGCCGTTTTTTAGCGTATTCCGACTATTCTGTTTACAGATATATTTCGTTGCTGAGGCCGTCTGAAACATTTCAGACGGCCTTCAATATGATCGTTTTATAAAGCTTCTATAATGCTGCGCACCATTTGCGCCGAATGCACCGAGGCCGTTTCCAAAAAGGTTTCAAAGCTCACATCGGCTTTTTCATCGGCCAAATCCGACACCGCGCGCACCACCACAAACGGCACTTCCAGCTGCGCACAAGCCTGCGCAATCGCCGCTGCTTCCATTTCCACCACTTGCACACCGGCAAAATCGCGGCGGATTTGCGCCACTTTATCGCTGCTGTGCACAAATTGATCGCCGCTCACAATCAGGCCGCGGTGCACGGCAGCGCCTTCAAACGCAGCCGCCGCTTCAGCCGCCACCGCGATTAAAGTGGGTGCGCTCTCAAAACGCGCCGGCAGCTGCGGCACCTGCCCTATTGCATAGCCGAATGCCGTTACATCCACATCGTGGTGCGCCACCGCCTCACCGATCACCACGTCGCCCACGCGCAGCCCCTGCCCCAAGCCGCCGGCGCTGCCGGTGTTGATCACGCAATCGGGCGCAAAATGCTGCACCACCAAAGCTGTGGCCACCGCGGCATTCACTTTGCCGATGCCGCTTTGCGCCAGCACCACACGCTTGCCCGCCAACATGCCGTGGTGCACGCTGAAGCGGCCGAATTTCATCTCGGCCGCGCCCTCAAGGCTTTGTTTCAACAATTCGATTTCCTGCGGCATCGCGCCGATAATGGCGATGGTGTGTGTTGCGCTCATATCCAACCGGTTTCTTTATTTTCAAAGATACGCATTATACGCATGCTGCAGCCAACGGCATATGATATTGGCCGCATATTCGGCTATAATCCGCCTCACAAACCACCTCAGCGGAAATAAAAAGCAATGACCTCTTCAGAACCTCAATCTGCCAAAGAAGCGCTCTTCAGCTGGCTGCGCCACCTTAATAAATACAAAGGCTCCGATCTTTTCGTTACCACCAATTTCCCGCCTGCCATGAAAGTGGACGGCAAAATCGTGCCCATCACCGAAGAGCCGCTCACCGCCGAGCGCTGCATGGAAATCGCGTTCAACATCATGAGCCCCAAGCAAATAGAGGAATTCACCAACACCAACGAATGCAATTTCGCCATCAGCCTGCCCGACACCAGCCGTTTCCGTGTAAACGCCATGGTGCAGCGCGGCGCCACCGCGCTGGTGCTGCGCGCCATCACCAGCAAAATCCCCACGTTTGAAAGCCTCAACCTGCCGCCCGTGTTGAAGCAGATTGCCCTCAAAAAGCGCGGGCTGGTGATTTTTGTCGGCGGCACAGGCTCGGGTAAATCCACCTCGCTCGCCTCGATGATCGACTACCGCAACGAAAACAGCCAAGACCACATCATCACCATCGAAGACCCGATTGAATTTGTGCACCCGCACAAAAGCTGCATCATCAGCCAGCGCGAAGTGGGCGTAGACACCGACAACTGGTTTGCCGCATTGAAAAACACGCTGCGCCAAGCGCCCGATGTGATTTTGATCGGCGAAATCCGCGACCGCGAAACCATGGATTACGCCATCGCCTTTGCCGAAACCGGCCACTTATGCATGGCCACGCTGCACGCCAACAGCACCAACCAGGCGCTCGACCGCATCATCAACTTTTTTCCCGAAGAGCGCCGCACCCAGCTGCTCACCGATTTATCGCTCAACCTGCAAGCCTTTATCTCGCAGCGGCTGGTGCCGCGCGAGCACGGCAAAGGGCGCGTGGCGGCGGTGGAAGTGTTGCTCAATTCGCCGCTGATTGCCGATTTGATCCACAAAGGCGAAGTACTCGGCATCAAAGAAATCATGAAGCGCTCCAACGACATCGGCATGATTACATTCGACCAAGCGCTCTACGAATTATACGAAAGCGGCCAAATCGGCTATCAAGATGCGATTAAAAATGCCGATTCCGCCAACGATTTGCGCCTCGATATCCAGCTGCGCAGCCGCCGCGCCCAAAATGCCGGGCCGGATTTGGAATTGATTTGATTTGATTTTTCGCGCACAGGCCGTCTGAAAAATAATGTTTCAGACGGCCTGGCTTTTTACCATCTATAGTGAAATGAATGAAAAACTTACACAGACGGATGTAGCAAGCCATACACGCAGAAGCCGTTTAAAACGCGCGCGTGGCTGCGCCACACACACCACACACGATTTAAGATTTCTTATTTTGGTATCCGTTTTTTTTGATTTCACGATATTCAAATGCGTAGAAATTCTCTCACCCCTGCTGCCCCAATGCCGGACTCAAAATCCGTTCTACACCCGCAAGGCCGGTGCAACAATTTCCCGCCCGCCCTTTGCAGCCGCCGCGCAAACTGCTACATTACGCGCTGATGATAACTCAGGCCGTCTGAAGCTTTTCAGACGGCCTTCTTGAAAAACATGCATTATTTCAGCATCCACACCCAATCGGGCGAGCATTTGGGCTTTTTGATTATGCTGGCCGACGATGAAACCGAGCAGCCGCCGCAAAGCGGGCGCTTTGCCGTGAAGCTGCAAAGCGAAGCCCCGCCGCAAGATCAAGCCGCCGTGCAGGCGCTATCCGCTTGGCAGCTCGCCGACACACCGCTTTTGTGGGCGGCGGAAAAAGATTATGTGGCGCTTTTTGGCGGCGACGAAGCCATCGGCCGCATCCGCAACGAATTTCTCAGCATCGGCGGCCACACCCTGCTGCTCACCGACCTCACAGGCATGATGTAATGGAAAGCGTATTTATTCTGATTCCCATCAGCGTGATATTGGCGTTTATCATCGCTTATTTTTTCTGGTGGTCGGGCAAAAGCGGCCAGTTTGACGACCTCGAAGGCCCCGCCCACCGCATTTTGATGGACGACGATTCCACCGACCGCCTCAACGCTGATACAGAATCTGCCACCCCGCCCGAAGCCGAACAAGAAGCCGAAAAAAATGAGCCTGAAAGATAACCTCTATTTTGCCCGCAGCCGCCGCTTTGCCCCGCTTTTCGGCACCCAGTTTCTCGGCGCATTCAACGACAATCTGTTTAAAACCGCGCTGTTTGTGATGATCAGCTTTTACGGGCTGGGCCACAACGATACGCTGCCCGCCAGCCAGATGCTCAATTTGGGCGCGCTGCTGTTTATTCTGCCCTATTTCCTTTTTTCGGCCATTTCCGGCCAGCTGAGCAACCGCTTCGACAAGGCCAAGCTCGCGCGCGTGGTGAAGCTGCTCGAAATCGCCGTGATGGGTGTGGCGGCGCTGGGCTTTTATATTCAGTCGGCACCTTTATTGTTGTTTTGCCTCTTTTGCATGGGCACGCAATCCACGTTGTTCGGCCCGCTCAAATACGCCATTTTGCCCGATTACCTCAACCGCCAAGAATTGCTGATGGGCAACAGCCTGATTGAATCGGGCACTTTTCTGGCGATTTTGTTCGGCCAGATTCTCGGCACCGCCATCGCCGGCTTCAATCCCAACGCCACCGGATTACTGGTGGTGGCCATTGCCATTTTGGGCACACTCAGCAGCTTTTTTATGCCCTCTGTGCCAGCCAAAGCGCCCGACACCAAAATCGAAATCAATATTGTAAAAGGCACGCTGGACCTGCTGCGGCAAACCTTCGTCCAACCAGCGCTCACCACCGCCATTATCGGCATTTCGTGGTTTTGGTTTGTGGGCGCGGTTTACACCACCCAGCTGCCCACGTTTACGCAGATTCATTTGGGCGGCAACGATAATGTGTTCAACCTGATGCTGGCGCTTTTTTCCATCGGCATCGCCACAGGCTCGGTGTTGTGCGCCAAATTGAGCCGCCAGCAATTGCGGCTGGGGCTGGTGGCGCTGGGCACCATCGGCCTGACCGTGAGCGGCCTGGCGCTGGTGTGGCTCACCCGCGGCAGCCATTATACGGAGCTCAACGGCATCGGCTGGTTTCTGATGCAGCCGCATGCCTACCCGATTATGCTGGCCATGATTGCCATCGGCTTTTTCGGCGGTTTTTTCTCGGTGCCGCTCTACACTTGGCTGCAAACCGCCAGCAGCGACACTTTCCGCGCCCACGCCGTGGCCGCCAACAATATTGTGAACGGCTTATTTATGGTGGCCGCCGCGCTGCTGAGCGCCTTTTTGCTGTGGGCTTTCGACAGCATTGTGCTGCTTTATCTGATTGTGGCGCTGGGCAATCTGCCGATTCTGATTTACCTCTGCAAACGCGAAACCACGATTTGGCCGGATTTGAAAAGCTTTCTCAGCGGCCGCCGGCTTTAAACAAATAGGGACAAAGGCCGTCTGAACGCTTCAGCTTTCAGACGGCCTTTAAATTCCGCACCACAAACGCCATATAAATGCATTCTTTTATTTAAAAACATTTAAAACACCCCATGCGCCGACTCCGCCACAAGCTGCCCGACCGCGAGCAAATTTTCGCCGCCCGCTGGGCCAAGCCTTTTGCACCCTTGTTTGACAAGCCTTATTTCTGGACCCTCAACCGCCGCCAGGCCGCCGTGTCGGTGGCGGTGGGCATGTTTTGCGGGCTGATGCCCGGCCCCACGCAAATGATCAGCGCCTTGATGGCCGCCTATTTTCTGCGCACCAATCTGCCGGTGGCCGTGTTCAGCACGCTCTACACCAATCCGCTCACCTATATGCCGCTTTATTTTCTGGCCTACCAAATCGGCGCGCGCCTGCTGGGCACCGAAGCCGGCGCTGAGCTGGTGTTTCCCGAGTGGCAAAACGGCCATTTTTTTGCAGATGCCTGGCATTGGCTTTTGGGCGCGGGCAAGCCGCTTTTGGTGGGCGTGCCCACGCTGGGCGCGCTCTTGGCCGTGGCCGGCTATTTTATCGTGCTCGGTCTGTGGCGGCTCAACACCGCCCGCCAATGGCAGCGCCGCAAGGCCGGGCGCGAATGAGAAAGCCGCGCCCGCTTCATGCCGATGAAATCAAGCTCGCCCGCTTGGTGTTTGCCGAGAGCATTGATTATGCGCGGGTGCGCATCCACCGCGGCATAGCCTGCCTGCCCGACCTGCCTTTCGCTTTTGCACCCAATAATCACATCTATTTTCCCCGCCGCCATTGCCCCGATGATTTCAGCCGCGCCCCCGCGCATTACCGAGTGTGGCTGATACACGAGCTCACCCATGTGTGGCAGCACCAACACGGCTACCGAGTCTGGCTCGGCGGCCTCTTTTTAGCGCTCAAAGGCGGCTACCGGCGGCGCAGCGCCTATGTTTATCCGCCGCTATGCAGCATCGGCAGCCTGGCCGATCTGAATATGGAGCAACAAGCCGATCTGATCGCCCATTATTACGCCGCCAAATTCCTGGCCCGGCCGCCCTACGCCGCCGAGCTGCCCCGCTTTCAAGCCGCCCTGGCCGGATTCTTGACCGACCCGCACGACAAAACCCTGCTTCCCCGCTACCGCAACACGCTCAAATGGTTTGCCTGAAAAACATAAGGCCGTCTGAAACGTTCAGACGGCCTCATGCTAAAAATAAACATTCTGATAAATCAATTTGTTATAACGACCCGCTCACGCAGCCCGTAGGTCGGATTCTCGAATCCGACACTTGTTCGCAGAACAAGGCACGCACATTGCTTTGGCCGATGTCCAAACGTCGGATTCGAGAATCCGACCTGCGCAGATGGTGCCGGCGAACGGCTTTTATCTTGTAAGGTTATTTTTTTGAATGGGTATAGCATGAGGCCGTCTGAAACGTTCAGACGACCTCATGCCAAAAATAAACATTATTACAAATCAATTTGTTACATGCAAACCTACTCACGCAGCCCGTAGGTCGGATTCTCGAATCCGACACTTGTTCGCAGAACAAGGCACGCACATTGCGTTGGCTGATGTCCAAACGTCGGATTCGAGAATCCGACCTAAGCAGATGGTGCCGGCGAACGGCTTTTATTTTATAAGGTTATTTTTTTGAATGGGTATAATATAAGGCCGTCTGAAACGTTCAGACAGCCTCATGCTAAAAATAAACATTCTGATAAATCAATTTGTTACACGCAAACCCGCTCACACAGGCAGCTCAAAACGCTTGCCCAAAATCTCTATCAACAAATCAAACACCACCTTCACCCGCATCGGCGTGACCACCCGTTGCGGGCGATAAATCGACACCGGCCAGCGGATTTTCGGCACTTCGGCAAACAGCTCCACCAATTCGCCGCTGCTCAAATACGGCGCCACCATCCAATCGAGCTGCTGCGACACAGCATTGCCCGCCAGCGCGGCTTGCAAGGCGTTGTGGATATGGCTGCCGACAAAGTGCGGTTTGGCGGGGGTGAATTGCAGGTTTTCGTTGATATACCAAGTGTCGGCGCGGCCGTTGTTGTGGTTGAGCACGGCGGCGAGCGGGTAGTTTTTCTGCAAATCGGCGAGGTCTTTCGGCTTGCCCAGCCGGCGCAATAAAGCCGGCGCCATCACGATTTTTTCGCAAGTTTCACCGATTTTTCGGGCAATCAAGCGGCTGTCGGCAAGGTGGCCGATGCGCACTCCGATGTCGATTTGCTCCTGCACCACGTTCAGCCGCACGGTGTCGCGGCGCCAATCGAGCACCAGCTTCGGATAAGCCTGAAGTGCGGTGAGCAATTCGCGCAACACGGCGTGCTCGTCGGGCAAATCGGGCACGGTAATGCGCACCAGCCCGGCCATTTCATCGGCATGGCGGTGGCGGCCGGCGGCAAACAGGCGCTCGCTCTCTTCCAATAATTGCTGCGCTTGCGGCAAAAACTGCGTGCCGAAATCGGTGAGCACGATTTGGCGCGTGTTGCGCTGAAACAGCGGCTCGCCCAATTCGTCTTCCAGCGCCGCCATCATGCGCGTAATCACCGGCGGCGACACCGCCAAACGAATGGCGGTTTCCTTAAATTGCAAGGTTTCAGCGGCGGTGCAAAACACTTTTAAGGCTTCGATTTTATCCAGCATGGCGGTTTCCTTATATGGCGATATTGATGCTCAACATAGCGCAAACGCATCACCTCAAGCAAGCAATAATTTCTATTTTAGAAATTATAAAATAATAATTGATGAATTTACTTGAAACCATCACCGCCTTAAGATGACGGCATCGAATCACCAATTAAAAGGACAACCACATGAAACTGAATAAACTTTCCGCCGCCATTATCTTCGGCGCCACTTTATTAACAGGAGCCCACGCCATGGCAAACACCCACACCGCCCAATCGGCAACCGCAATCGAAGTTCCCGCGCAAACCATCCGGCTCACCCAAGAATGGGACAAAATTTTTCCGCAAAGCGACAAGGTAACGCACCGCAAAGTCACCTTTAAAAACCGCTACGGCATCACGCTGGCGGCGGATTTATATGTGCCGAAAAACGCACGCGGCAAGCTGCCTGCGATTGCGGTGGGCGGCCCGTTTGGCGCGGTGAAAGAGCAATCTTCCGGCCTGTATGCGCAAACCTTGGCCGAGCGCGGTTTTGTCACACTCGCATTTGACCCTTCCTACACCGGCGAGAGCAGCGGCCTGCCACGCAATATGGCCTCGCCCGACATCAACACCGAAGACTTCAGCGCAGCGGTGGATTTTCTGGGCAATTTGGCCAATGTGAACCGCGATGAAATCGGCATTTTGGGCATTTGCGGCTGGGGCGGCTTTGCGCTCAATGCCGCCATTTCCGACACCCGCATCAAGGCCGTGGCCACCAGCACCATGTACGACATGACGCGCGTGGCGGCCAAAGGCTATAACGACAGCGTGGATGCCGAAGCGCGCTATAAAATGAAGCAGGAAATCAACAATAAGCGCTGGGAAGGTTCGAAAAACGGCTATGCGGATTTACAGCCCGCCAATAATTTGCGTAGCAACCAATTTACTGCCGATACACCGTTGTTTGTTAAAGAATATTCCGACTTTTACACCGCCAAGCGCGGCTTCCACCCCCGCGCCGTCAACTCCAACCCCAACGGCTCTTGGGCAGACACCGCCATGTTGGGCATGATTAATATGCCGATTCTGCAATACGCCGCCGAAATGCGCACCCCGGCGCTGGTGGTGCACGGCGAAAACGCCCACTCGCGCTACTTCAGCGAAGACGCGTTTAAAGCTTTGGGCAGCAAAAATAAAGAGCTGTATATCGTGCCGAACGCCACCCATGTGGATTTGTACGACAACCAAGCAGGCAAAATCCCGTTTGATAAATTCGAGCAGTTTTTTAAAGCGAATTTGAAATAAACCCAATTGCGAAAACAAAGGCCGTCTGAAATATTTCAGACGGCCTTTGTTTATATCTGGAGCATATAATACCAATTCAAAAAAGTAAGCTAACAAGGCGGCGAGCCGCAGACAGTACAGATAGTACGGCAAGGCGAGACAACGAAGTTAGGTTATTTTTTTGGATTGGTATAAAATGTAATTTAAAAAAATTACAAAATAATATTGAAAACAGTAAAATATCAGCTTATGATATGGAAATTTTATGTGATTTAAAAAAATCACAAAAGGAATTTCTGATGGTAAAGCTGGAAAAATTGGTTCGATTTGCCGGTGGCTCGCCCCAATTTAGAGTGGTTGAGTCGCCCGACAAACAGGCGCCCCGTTATATCTGGTATGCGCAACATCATCTGAATGCCGATTTATCCGGCTACGAGCCCGCGCATACCGATACCAAAGCCGTATCCACCTGGAGCAAGGTTTGCACACTGGCGGCGGGGGATATTGTGTTCAGCCTGATTTCCGGCACTGCGGCAATAGTGAGCCGCCACCATGAAGGCTATATCCAAACGCAAAACTACATCAAGCTCATTCCCGGCAAGCAGCTGGATAAGCAGTTTTTGCTGTATTTGCTCAACGAAAACAAACACATTAAAAGGCAATGGGCAGCGGCCTTACAAGGCTCCAGCGTGCTTAAATACACCTTGGCACAGCTGAAAAACCTGCAAATCAGCACTTTGCCGTCGCTGGAAAAGCAAAAAATCATCGGTCAGGTATACATGATGCAGCTACGGCTGCAAGCGTTGAAAAACCGGGTGGCGGCACAAGAAACCAAAATCACATTAGGGCTAATCGAAAGCGTGGTGAATCATGAATGAACAGCAATTTGAAACCGAACTGATCCAATATCTGAGCAGCGGCGTGATCAGTCATCGCGGCAACCACTCGGACGGCGGCAACACGCTGGCCGAGCCGGCGGCGGATTATATCTATAAAACCAAGCGCTGGCGCCATCATCCCGAAATCAAAACCACCGATGATTTGTGGGCTAATTTCAAAGCCATTTTGGAGCAGCACAATCAAAACACTCTGGATCACCCTTTGAGTGTGGTGGAATTCAATCAGGTAAAAAAAATTATTTCCGAGCTGCACACGCCCTATCTGGCCGGGCAATTTCTCTACGGCTTAAATGGCGTGTCGCAAATTGAAATTGATCTGGACGATGGCCGCCATGTGTTTCTCACCGTGTTCGACCAAAAACAAGTCGGCGCGGGCGACACCGTTTATCAGGTAGTGAACCAAATCCGCCGCCCGGCCAAAATCATCGGCAAGCAAAACCGCATCTTCGACACCACCTTGCTGATCAACGGGCTGCCGGTGATTCAGATTGAAGAGAAGCGCGACACCCGCGATGTGAACGAAGCGCTCAATCAGATGCACCAATACATCGACGAAAACCAGTATCGCGATATTTTTTCCACCTTACAAATCTTGGTGGCCATCACGCCCAACAACGTCAAATACATGGCCAACACCACCGCCGACAAATTCAACAAAGATTTCGCCTTCAACTGGCAAAACCGCGACAACGCCATTGTGCGCGATTGGAAAACCTTTGCCGATGCCATGCTGAGCATCCCGATGGCACACCAAATGGCCACCAATTACATGATTTTGGACGGCACCAAAAACAAGCAGGCGCTCAGAGTGATGCGCCCTTATCAAGTGTATGCCACCCAAAAAGTCATTACCCATTTGAAACAGATCGACTTTGAATTGGGCAGCAACAAAGTGGGCTATATCTGGCACACCACCGGCTCGGGCAAAACCATCACCAGCTTCAAAACCGCCTGGCTGGCCAGCCGCATGCCGCATGTCGACAAAGTGGTGTTTGTGGTGGATCGCATCGCCCTCACCCGCCAAACCAGCGAAAACTACCAAGCCTACGACCCCGACGGCGATGTGGCCGATATCGCCCAAAACGGCATGGTGAAGAGCACCAACACCACCACCGATTTAAGCCGCAAGCTCAAAAGCCGTGGCAACGACATTATCGTAACCTCGGTGCAAAAGCTGGACACCTTAATCAAACGCAAGCACTTTCAAGCGCCCGACAAAAACATCGTGTTTATTGTAGACGAAGCCCACCGCTCCACCGGCGGAGATAGCTTTAAAGCCATTCAGGCAGCCTTCAAACGCTCCGCCTGGATAGGCTACACCGGCACACCCATGTTTGACGACACCACCAAAGGCTTGCGCACCGAAGATATTTTCGGCCCGCTGCTGCACGCCTACACCATCCGCGAAGCCATTGCCGACCGCAATGTGCTTGGCTTCAAAGTGGATTTTGAAACCACCATCGATGAAGTGCAGATGAAAAGCCAATATCTGCCCGCTTTTTATCGTGAACGCAATCCGAATTGGACGGAAGAAAAAATCCGCCAAAAAATCGACAACCTCACCCAAGAAGACATGGACGATGCCGTGGAACCGAGCTTCTACGATGAAAACATCGAGCATGTGCGCCTGGTGGTGGCCGATATTTTCAAAAACTGGCGCAACCGCTCCAACGACGGCAAATACAATGCCCTGTTCACCACTCATGTGGGCGGCGGCAAAGCCAGCACGCCGATGGCGATGATGTATTTCCGCGAATTCCAGCGCGTCAATCAGGAGCATAAGGCCGCAGGCTTGCCCACCCTGAAAGTAGCGATTACCTTCAGCCACAACACCAGCAACAACGACAATATGCTGGCAACCAATCGCGGTTTGTCAGAAGCCATGGCGGCGTATGAAGCAGAATTCGGCATCCATTTCGGCATGGATGATGTGGCGGGCTATACGCAAGATGTGACCAGCCGTCTGAACAAATCCGCCGCTGATAAAAACTTTCTCGATTTGGTGATTGTGGTTGATCAATTGCTCACCGGCTTTGATGCGCCCGAATTAAACACGCTTTATGTTGACCGCACTTTAAAAGGCGCCGGCTTAATACAAGCCTATTCGCGCACCAACCGCATTGCCGACATGAAAGAAAAACCGTGGGGGCGCGTCGTGAATTACCGATGGCCGGCACAAAACGAAAAGCTGATGAATGAAGCGCTGGCCATTTATGCCAACAAAGATTCCGCCATCTTGTCGCCCGACGAGCAACGCATAAGCAATGAAAAAGACGGTCTTTTGGCCAAGCCGTTTTATGAGCTGCTTGCCGAAGTAAAAGCCGTGGTGGCAGAGCTGGCTGAGCTGACCGACGGCTTCAACAACTTACCGCCGTCTGAAAAAGCCAAGGATCACATGGTGGAATTACTGCGTGCCTACAACAATGGCATGAGCCAGCTCAAACAATACAATCCGGAAGCGCAAGCCGGTGAAATCGGCTTTGATTACGACAAGCCCGAAGTACTGCTGGCCGCATTGGGCATGAATGCCGAACAGGAAACCATGCTCACCACCGTGCTGGCCAACGATCTGAAAGCGCATTTGGCCGAAACCCAGAAAATTCCGCTGCACCAAATCGAATTGCGCATGACCCATGTGAAAGACGTCAAAATCGACTACGACTACCTCACCGAGCTGGTGACGCGCCTGCTGAACGAAGTGCACGAGCAAAAAATGGAAGCCGCCGCACACACCCGCGAAGACATCAACCGCTTTGCCAGCGGGCTGGAAGACCGCGGCCATGCTAAAGAAATCACCAATGCCGCCACCGCCATCTATAACGGCAGCTATCAGGCTGAACACTACCCGGTTGAAAACCTAACCGAAAGCGACAGCATTATTCAGGCAGCCAATAAGATAATACTCGACCATATCCTGATTGACTTCAGAGTGAAATGGGGCATTACCGATGCCATCAACAACACCCAAATGCGCGAGATGTTTTCCCGCCACCAATACGGCATGCAAGATTTGGACAGCACCGGCCAATTGCGCGACCTGATTACCGAAGCCGGCAAAAACTACCGCCTATTGGCGCGCGAGCCGGAAATCCGCGATTTAAACAAAATCCGCTATCGCAACGATTTGCGCCAAGCCATTTACCAGCTGGCCGACGAAATGGCAGAAAACCAATAAGGAGCAAGCCATGAATAAGCAAATGATCATCTATAACACCGAAGACGGTAAAGCCGAGATTTCATTGCATTTGCAAGACGGCACCGTATGGCTAAACCAATTGGAAATCGCAGAGCTGTTTCAAACCAGCAAGCAAAATATCAGTAAACACATCAAAGCGATTTTTGCCGATGGTGAGCTGGTGGAAGATTCAACTGTCAACTATCAGTTGACAGTTCAAAACGAGGGCGAACGAAGCATTCAGAGGCAAATCGCTTATTACAATCTGGATATGATTTTGGCCGTTGGGTATCGGATACGTTCAGTGCGCGGTGCACAATTTCGCCACTATGCAAGCAATGTATTAAAAGAATATTTAGTCAAAGGCTTTGCAATGGATGACCGCCGCTTAAAAGAGTTGGGCGGTGGCGGCTATTTTAAAGAATTGCTTGAGCGGATCCGAGATATTCGCTCCAGTGAAAAAGTGTTTTACCGCCAGATATTGGATTTATTTGCAACCAGCCAAGATTACAACGGTAAGGCAGACGAAGCCAAACAATTTTTTGCCACGATACAAAATAAAATGCACTACGCCATTCATCAGCATACCGCAGCAGAGTTAATTTATGAGCGCGTGAATGCCGAACAAAATTTTATGGGGTTGAAGTTATTCAACGGCGAATTGCCCACATTAAAAGAAGCCAAAACCGCCAAAAACTACCTGTCAGAAGCGGAATTAAAAGGCTTAAACCAGTTGGTTTCAGGTTATTTGGATTTTGCCGAACGCCAAGCCGATAGACAAGCTGCCATGACCATGCACGATTGGATTGCACATGTTGACAAGGTTTTGATGGCAACCGGCGAAGTGTTGTTAACAGATAAAGGCAAAATCTCTCATCAACAAATGGAGAAAAAAGTTGAAGTGGAATATCAAAAATTCCAAGCTAAAACCCTGACTCAAGTGGAAAAAGATTATTTGGAAAACTTGAAATCCCTCGAGCAAACGGCAAAAAAAGCCAAGGGCGGATGAGTTTATAAATAAGGGGATGAAAATGAATGAAATACAATTTTTAATTTATGCTGAGGATGGGCAGACCGAAGTATTGGTTCAAGACGAAACCCTGTGGGCGACCCAAAAAAGTATTGCCGAATTGTTTTCCGTCAGCGTACCGACCATTAACGAACACTTGAAAAATATCTTTGAAAGTGGCGAGTTAGAACAAAATCCAACTATTCGGAAATTCCGAATAGTTCGCCAAGAAGCAGCAGACAGGTTACGCGGAAAATTGAACACTACAATTTTGATGCCATTATTTCCGTCGGCTACCGCCTATTTCGATTATGTAGGGCGTCTGCTGGAAGACAAACATTTATTGGGTATGCAGGATTTTGCCAGAAGCATTGATGATTTCTTAAGTTTTAACCGTTATGACATTCTGCCGCACAAAGGCAAAATCAGCCGTGAACAAGCGGCACAAAGAGCGGTTGAAGTCTATCAGGCATACAATAAGCAGCAAAAAATCACCTCGGATTTTGATAAAGCGGTGAAACGCATTCAAGGAAATAAAAATGGGAAAAAATAAGCAACAAGTGCCAAGATTACGCTTCCCCGGCTTCAATGACACTTGGGAACAGCGAAAGCTGGGGGACGTAGTGGACATTGTGGGTGGGGGAACACCTGAAACAACAAACTCAGCATACTGGAATGGAGATATTGATTGGTATTCACCTACTGAAATTGGAGCTAAAGTTTATGCCAATGGAAGTGTCAAAAAAATTACAACTTTGGGGTTAGAGAAAAGTTCAGCAAAAATACTACCTGCGAATAAAACAATTTTGTTTACATCTCGCGCTGGTATTGGAGATATGGCAATCCTTCAAAAACAAGGAGCTACAAATCAAGGTTTCCAATCTTTTATTGTACGAGATGGAATAAATATCTATTTTCTATATTCGATGGGTAAAAGGATAAAAGACTTTGCACTCAAAAATGCTTCCGGCTCAACATTTTTAGAAGTTTCTAAAAATCAATTAGTGAAAATGGACGTGTTTATGCCATCTGAAAAAGAACAAATCGCCATCGGCAACTTTTTCAGGCAGCTGGATGAGGCTATCGCTTCTCATCAGCGTAAGTTGGAGAGAGTAAAGGAATTAAAGAAAAGTTTACTGCAAAAAATGTTTCCCAAGGATGGAGAGGCATTTCCGGAGCTTAGATTCCCGAATTTTACTGATGCTTGGGAACAGCGAAAGTTGGGGGATGTGTTACAGGAAGAAAAAAGACCAGTAATTTTAATTGATGAATATAACTATGAATTGCTAACTGTAAAGAGAAGAAATGCTGGAATAGTGTCTCGAGGAAGATTGCGAGGGAAAGAAATATTGGTAAAAAATTATTTCTCAGTAAAATGTGATGATTATGTTATTTCAAAAAGGCAAGTTATACATGGGGCAAATGGTTTAGTGCCTTCAACCCTAGATAATGCAATAGTTTCAAATGAATATCTTGTTCTTATTAGTAATCATCTTATTAATACTCAATTTTTATCTTTGTTATCAGCACGGAAAGAGATGTATAAGCATTTCTTTTTGAGCTCTTATGGTATTGATATCGAAAAATTAGTTTTTGATTTTACGGACTTTAGAAAACGTAAAATTTACTTGCCTTCCCTATCTGAACAAACCGCCATCGGCAACTTTTTCAGGCAACTGGACGAGGCTATCGCTTCTCATCAACGTAAACTCGAACATATGCAAGCCCTAAAAAAGGGTTTATTGCAACAAATGTTTGTATAAACAACCAATTACACAAGAGAATTCACCATGAACAATAATTTACAAACTATTACCGCCAAGCTATGGGCCATGGCCAATGAATTGCGCGGCAATATGGACGCCTCGGAATACAAAAACTATATTTTGGCCTTTATGTTTTACCGCTATTTATCCGAACGGCAAGAAGCCTACCTGCTGGGTGGCGATGTGCTGGATTTGATGGAGGGACAATCGCTGAATGAAGCCTATAAAGCACAGGCATCAGGCGATGATCTGGACGATTACTTGCAGGATATTTCCGCCACTTTGGGCTATGCCATCAATCCGGAAAACACCTGGGCATCGTTGATTGAGAAAATCGATAACAATCAGGTAGTTCCAAGCGATTACCAAACCCTATTCGACAGCTTCAATAAAAACGCCGAGCTAAATAAAGAAGCCTATCAGGATTTCAGCGGCCTGTTTAACGACATCAATTTGGGCGATTCCCGCTTAGGCAATTCCACCATCGCCCGCGCCAAAGCATTGAATGGTATTGCAAAATTGGTGGATAGCGTGCAATACAAGGGAGATGACGGCAAAGATATTCTCGGTGAAATTTATGAATACCTCATCGGCCAGTTTGCCGCCTCGGCGGGTAAAAAAGGGGGGGAATTCTATACCCCTCACCAAGTCAGCAAGATATTGGCGAAGCTGGTTACCCACAATGTGGCGGCATCCAAACAGGCTTTTGCGGTGTACGATCCGGCCATGGGCTCAGGCTCTTTGCTGCTTACCGTGCGCGGCGAGCTGCCCGGCGGCGAAAAAGAAGGCGCCATCAAATTTTACGGGCAAGAGCTGAACACCACCACTTATAACTTGGCACGGATGAATTTGATGATGCACGGGGTGAATTATCACAATATGACCCTGCACAATGCCGATACCTTGGAGAGCGATTGGCCGGACGGCCCGGACGATAAAGGCGTGGATCAACCGCGCGCTTTCGATGCCGTGGTGGCCAATCCGCCCTATTCGGCCAAATGGGATAATGCCGACACCAAATTGAAAGACCCCCGTTTCAGCCCCTACGGCAAGCTGGCCCCCTCATCCAAGGCCGATTACGCCTTTATCCTGCACAGCATCTACCATCTAAACGACAGCGGCACCATGGCCATTGTGCTACCGCACGGCGTGTTGTTCCGCGGCGCGGCAGAAGGCCATATCCGCCAAACCGTTATCGAAAAAAATTATCTTGATACCGTAATCGGCTTGCCTGCCAATCTGTTTTACGGCACAGGTATTCCCACCACCATTCTGGTATTCAAGAAAAACCGCCAAAACAAGGATATTTTATTTATCGACGCCAGCCGTGATTTTGAAAAAGATAAAAATCAAAATAAATTAAGCGATATGCATATAGAAAAAATCATTTCAGCCTATAAAGCACGGCAAGATATTGAAAAATATGCCTATGTCGCCTCGATTGAAGAAATCAAGGAAAATGATTTCAACCTGAATATCCCTCGCTATGTGGATACTTTTGAAGAGGAGGAGCAGATTGATTTGGATCTGGTTTTGCAACAGCTGGCCGAAGACAATCGCGAAATTGCCCGGCTGGAACAGGAAATCCAGCAGCAATTAAGATTATTGGGCGTGAAAATTTAAAATTTATGCGCAAACCGCCATTGCGGGATACACCCACAATGGCGGTTTGATTTTTAAGGCTTACGTTGATGAGAAGCGATAGCCGCGTCCAGCTGCCTGAAAAAGTTGCCGATGGCAGTTTGTTCTTCAATTTGTTTGGGTACAGTTCTTTCAATATCTAAAAATTCAGATTTTTTCAAAACTCGATTTCTCCCTGCACCACCTGGTGAAGCAAGCATCAAATCACTTTTAAATCTTTTGTCATATATTAAATTCTTAAAGAAAGTAGGTGAGTATTGATTTTTGAATTTATATTGAGGAAATCTGTGCGAAACCAGCTTTCCAGCATCTTCAGCATCGGTTACAGCCAATGCCAACTCCCAAGCAAATGTTATGTTAATAATTAAATTATCCGTTTCTACCTTGAACATAGTATCAACTGCCAACCCTGAGCCTGCCTCTACCTGCTCATGGAATGTGCCTTTGCCGTGACTTCTTATACCTAAACGAATATATGAGCCTGAGGGCTTCGGAACTGGAATTTGATTTATTTCTAGAATTTCCCCCAGCTTTCGCTGTTCCCAAGTGTGTGTGAAATCATTCCCGAAATTTAAACGGCAAAAGACACACGCTTGGGAACAGCGAAAGCTGGGAGAGGTAATAAATGTTTGTTCAGGTAGAGACTATAAACATCTATCCGATGGAGATATTCCTGTTTATGGAACAGGTGGATATATGTTAAGTATCAATGAAGCACTTTCTTATCTCGAAGATGCAATTGGTATTGGTCGAAAAGGGACAATTGATAAACCTTATATTTTGAAAGCACCATTTTGGACTGTGGATACCTTGTTCTATGCACTACCAAGAAAAAATAATAATCTGGATTTTATGTTTTCAGTTTTCCAGAAAATTGATTGGAAGAGCAAAGATGAATCAACAGGTGTTCCGAGTTTATCAAAAGCTACGATTAATAAAGTTACTTCTTCAATGCCATCTGAACAAGAACAAACCGCCATCGGCAATTTTTTCCGGCAGCTGGACGCGGCTATCGCTTCTCATCAACGTAAGCCCGTGTATAAAAAAGCGTCAAAAATAAAGCAGGCGGACACAATATCCGCCTGCTGCCGCTAGCAAAGTCCGGCCAAATGCCGCATCACAATATCGGTGTCCTGATTTTCAAGTTCCTGAATAATATGGATATAAGTGTGTTGCGTAGTGGTCATGCTTGAATGCCCCAGCCGTCTGGCCACGCTGGCAATCGACACACCGGCAAAAAGCAGTAATGAAGCATGGGTATGTCGCAGACCGTGAATGGTAATGGCGGAAACATTGGCTTTGTGGCATAAGCGCGCCAAGATGCCATTGATAGTGGAGTTGTAAATCGGGTTTGGATGGTGAAATACCGGCTGCTCCGGCGGCAGGTTTTTCACCAGCTGTGAAAACTGGATTACGGTTTGCCAATCAATCTGGATTTTGCGCACCGATGAACGGTTTTTGGTGGGCGAAAAGCCGCCTTTTTCCTTGTAATTCCAAGTTTTATTCACTTGCAAGGTTTGGTGCGCAAAATCAAAATCGGCCGGCGTCACAGCCAAGGCTTCTGAAAACCGCATCCCCGTTTTGGCCACCAGCAGAATAAACCAGTCCCAATTCAGCGTTGGCGATAAATTCAAGCTATTCAGTAAAGCCTGTAGCTCAAACTGATTAAGGTATTTGATTTTTTTGCCTCTCGGTGTTTTGCCTTTGATAATGGCTTTGCGACTCGGATCGCTATCGAGCAAACCGTCATCCACTGCATCGAGAATGGCGCCTTTGAGCTGATGGTGAAAATCCAGCGTGGTTTGCCGTTCGTGCGTTTGCGCATAATCATTGAGCAATTTCTGATAGGCAATCCGAGTGATATCGCCAATACGCAATGTGGGGGCGAGCGTTTTGATCCAATGCTGCGTGGCGCGGTATTTTTTCATCGTGACCAAACGAATCGCGCCTTCTTTATAAGTTGCCACCCAAGTATTGAAATAATCGGAAAACAGCGGCGAATTGAGTTGTGATTTTTTCATCATAAAATCCTTTTGGGTTTACGCCTCGTAATTAAGGCAATAAATTATAAAAAGATTTTTTTCAGTATTTTAAAAATACAAAAACAATTTTTAAAGCTGAGATGCTCTTTTTGAAGATGCCGTCTGAAACTGCACTGAAGATCCAAATCATTAAACATATGGGAATTATTTCTTATTTATTATGCAAGCCACTGCTGGCGGCCATGCTCTATTACGGTGAACCCACAGATGGCAAAGCACCTGATATTTTGTTTTTTTCAATGGCAACTGTGGCTATGCTAAACACTTTGCCGTAATCAACACGCAATAAAGCCGTTTGATTTCGCCATAATGAAAAATGACGTTTATAATCAAGAAGAACGTAAATCTGCATAATGTCTAAACACGCAAACCATACCCGCCGCCGCGCCGAAAATCGGCACTAAATGTTCAATATCCAGCAACGGTTGCACACATTTGGGCGGAACGCTGGGTGTAATATCCCACTCAAAACACAAAATATCCGACAACAAGCCGAGAGTAGCTCTGCGCGTGCAACAAGGCCGTCTGAAACCATCCATAAAAAGAGCGTAGAATGAAGCGACAAAGCCTGATTGAACATATTAAAAACCGCTACGGCATAGCGCCCGAATATTTATGGGCGGCCACGCCCGATTATGCGGTGTTCCGCCACGGTGCGGGGCGCAAGTGGTTTGCGGTGCTGGTGGCCATTCCTGCCGGCAAGCTCGGTTTGCCCGGGCAGGCGGTTATTGATGTGTTGAATGTGAAAGCCCGCCCCGAAATGGTGGGCGCTTTGCGGCAAATGCCGGGCATTTTTCCGGCTTGGCACATGAATAAGGCGCATTGGCTCAGCCTGCCGCTTGAAGGCGGACAAAGTGCGCAAAGCATTCAAGATTTGCTTGATGACAGCTATTTGCTCACCGCCAAGCCTGCTCAAAAATCAGGCCGTCTGAAAAGCGGAAAAAGCCTTTCAGACGGCCTCATCCCAAATCCAACCAACCATCGAAAGGAAACATCATGAGCATCAAAGTGCGCGGCTATGCCGCCCAATCCGACTCTTCCCCTTTGGCACCGTTTGAATTCGAGCGGCGCGAAGTGCGCAGCAACGATGTGGAAATCGACATCGAATATTGCGGCGTGTGCCATTCCGATTTGCACCAAGCGAAAAACGACTGGGGCTGGAGCCATTATCCGATGGTGCCCGGCCACGAAATCGTGGGGCGTGTGCGCCGCGTGGGCGCGGGCGTGAGCAAGTTTAAAGCAGGCGATTTGGTGGGCGTGGGCTGCATGGTCGATTCCTGCCAACATTGCCACCCGTGCGAGCAGGGCTTGGAGCAATATTGCGAAAACGGCAACGTGCAAACCTATAACGACACCGACCGCTTCGGCGATAATCTGCCCACTTACGGCGGCTACAGCGACACCATCGTGGTAACGGAAAAATTTGTGGTGCGCGTGCCGGAAAACCTCGACACCCAAGCCGTGGCGCCGCTTTTGTGTGCCGGCATCACCACTTATTCGCCGCTCAAACATTGGAATGTGCAAAAAGGCAGCAAAGTGGCGGTGGTGGGCTTGGGCGGGCTGGGGCATATGGCGCTGAAATTGGCGCATGCCATGGGCGCGGAAACCACCCTCTTCACCCGCTCGGCCGGCAAAGAAGCCGATGCCTTATCGCTGGGCGCGGATAAAGTGGTGTTGTCCACCGATGAAGCGCAAATGCAGGCCGTGGCCAATTATTTCGATGTGATTATCGACACCGTGCCCTACAGCCACGATTTAAACCCGTATATCAACACTTTAGCGCTGGATGGCGCATTGGTGCTGGTGGGCTTGGTGGGCGATTTGGAATCCACCCTCAGCACCGTGCCGCTGATTCTCGGCCGCCGCAGCGTGGCCGGATCGCTGATCGGCGGCATCGCCGAAACGCAGGAAATGCTCGATTTTTGCGGCGCGCACAATATCGTGCCCGAAGTGGAAATGATTGATATCCAACACATCAACCAAGCCTACGAGCGCCTGCTCAAAAGCGATGTGAAATACCGTTTTGTCATCGACATGAAAAGCCTGAAGCAAGCCGGCTGATGCGCTTTTGCTGTAATATTTTCAGACGGCCTGAAGAAAATGCAAGCCGCTCCTTTAGGATCTGTTCACAATTCATCCGCGAGTAAGACTTTGAGGCAAAAGCGTGGATGCAAGGCGAAAAGCACAGCAAGGTTGAACACCTTGCGAGCATTTTCAACGCAGCAGGCGCGTTTTTGAGCCAAAACATTGCCGCGTGATGAAATGTGAACAGCCCCTAAGGCCGTCTGAAAATAAATTATTCGAATATTCAAATTATTGCTGCGTTTACGCAAAAAACTTTACCGCCAAGTATTGACACTTTCCGCCGCGCGGCTATAATGCACGCTTCTTCCCTGATAGCTCAGTCGGTAGAGCGACGGACTGTTAATCCGCAGGTCCCTGGTTCGAGCCCAGGTCGGGGAGCCAAATTTAAAGCCCAAACTTTTGTTTGGGCTTTTTTCTTATGTCTGCAAAGCTGTTTTCAGACGGCCTGGCGGATTAAATTGTCCACCAGCTTCGGCACGCCTTCTTTGGCTTTTTCGGCCATCACTTCCACGCCCGGCAAGCGCTGCGGCTGCGGGTCTATCAGATAAACGGCGGCTTGGTGCGGCGCAAATTGCAGCAGCGAAGCGGCGGGATACACTTGCAGCGAAGTGCCCACCACCATCACCACATCGGCATCCTCCATTTCAGCCAGCGCCTGCCCAAACAGCGGCACTTCTTCGCCAAACCAAACAATATGCGGGCGCAGCGGCCGGCCTTGGCTGTCGGCATCGGCAAGGGTTTGATCGCCTGTCCACTCGATAATCTCGTGCTCATCCGCGCTGCTGCGCAGTTTGTTTAATTCGCCGTGTAGATGCAGCACCCGGCTGCTGCCGGCGCGTTCGTGCAGATTGTCGACATTTTGGGTGATAATCTGCACATGGTAATAAGGCTCGAGCCGCACCAAAGCTTTGTGCGCGGCATTGGGCTCGGCCTCAGCGGCTTGGCGGCGGCGCTGGTTGTAGAAGTCGAGCACCATTTGCGGATTGCGCGCCCATGCCTCGGGCGTGGCCACATCTTGCACGCGCTGCCCTTCCCATAAGCCGCCGGCATCGCGGAAAGTGTTTAAGCCGCTGTCGGCGCTGATGCCCGCGCCGGTGAGGATGATGCATTTTTTCATACCATTTCTTTCCTTCTATTCACTTTCAGACGGCCTTCACTTTCAGACGGCCTGATACCCATCCTAAAAAAACAAGCTGGAAAAATAAAAGCAGTTTGAGCGCACCATCTGCGCAGTTGGGCCATCGGCCAAAGCGATGTGCGTGTTTTGTTCTGCGAACAAGTGTCGGATGCGAGCATCCGACCTACGGGCTGCTTTCAGACGGCCTCGTTTATATCAGGCCGTCTGATACCAATCCAAAAAAATAACCTATTGATTCGGCAA
Organism: Uruburuella suis; assembly: GCF_004341385.1. Taxonomy (GTDB): domain Bacteria; phylum Pseudomonadota; class Gammaproteobacteria; order Burkholderiales; family Neisseriaceae; genus Neisseria; species Neisseria suis. Next base: position 21,786 of record NZ_SLXE01000006.1, on the reverse strand, counting down.
TTAAATATTGAACATTTTCAGATGCCGGCAAACAAGCCTTTGGCTTGTTGCCCTCTCCCTAGCCCTCTCCCACGGGAGAGGGAACAGGTTTCTGCTGCGGGCAAGAGGATCTGAATATTCAATAATTAGTTGCCGCATCTATAACTTCGTTGTCTCGCCTTGCCGTACGTGTGTACTGTCTGCGGCTCGCCGCCTTGTTAGCTTACTTTTTTGAATGGGTATGAAACAAAAAAGCAGGCTGCGCCTGCTTTTCTTTCCGCTTTATACCGCGCTTTGCTGCCACTCGGCCACAGCCGCGCCCAAGCGCTCGATGCCTTCGTTTAAATCTTCATCGCTCAGCAACAAGCCGGGGGCGAGACGCACCACATCGGGGCCGGCCACCAAAATCATCAGACCGTGTTTGAGCGCCGCCTGCATCAATCCGCCCGCGCGGCCGGCATATTCATCGGCCAGCACGCAGCCGATCAGCATGCCCATGCCGCGCACGCTTTGAAACACGCCGGTTTCTTCACCTAAAACCCGCAAGGCCGTCTGAAGCTTTTCGCCTTGGGCGGCGGCGTGCGCGAGCGTGTCGGCGCGGTTGATAATGTCAAACGCGGCATTGCCCACGGCGCAGGCCAGCGGGTTGCCGCCGAAGGTGGAGCCGTGGGTGCCGGGGCCGAAGCTCGTGGCGGTTTTGTCGGTGCACAGCATCGCGCCGATGGGAAAGCCGCAGCCGAGCGCTTTGGCGCTGGTGAGGATATCGGGCGCTACGCCGTAATGCTCGTAGGCAAACAATTTGCCGGTGCGCCCCATGCCGGTTTGCACTTCATCGAATATCAGCAGCGCCTGATGCGCATCGCAGGCGCTGCGGGCGGCTTCGAGAAAGGTTTTTTGCGCGGGCAGCACGCCGCTCTCACCTTGCACCGGCTCGATCATCACGGCGCAGGTTTGCGGGCCGACAGCGGCTTCGAGCGCGGCGGCATCGTTATACGGCACATGGGTGATGGCCGGCGGCAGCGGGGCGAAATCCTGGCTGTATTTGGGTTGGCCGCCCACCGACACGGTGAACAGGGTGCGGCCGTGAAAGCCGTTGACACAAGCGATGATTTCGCCTTTGCCCTCGCCGAAATGGTCGCGCGCATATTTGCGCGCCAGCTTCAGCGCCGCTTCGTTGGCTTCGGCGCCTGAGTTGCAGAAAAACGCCTTGTCGGCAAATGTGGTGGCCACCAGCTTTTGCGCCAGCTTTTGCGCCGCTTCGGTGGTGTAGATATTGGAAATGTGCCACAGCTTGTGCGCCTGCTTTTCGAGCGCCTCAACCAACGCCGGGTGGCAATGCCCCAATGCGTTTACCGCAATGCCGCCCGCCAAGTCGATGTATTCGCGCCCTTCGGTGTCCCACACGCGGCTGCCTTGCGCATAATCGGGAATGATGGGGGCAAACGAAAAATTGGGGGTGAGATAATTCTGCATAGCGCCGCTTCCTTTGGTGGTGTGTGTTGTCGCGGCTTATTATGCGCTGCTCGGGCGCTCATTTCAATACGCTTTCTATCGGTTCAGACGGCCTGTTTTGTATCGCAGGCCGTCTGAAAACATATATACAAACAGCCTGGTTTCGTTGTTGCTTGCGCGTTTTAAAAAGCGATTTTTTGATAGGCAAAAGGCCGTCTGAAACGTTTCAGACGGCCTTTGCAATTACTATAAGTGGAATGAAAAACTGATACAAGAAGTCGTTTAAACCGCGTGCGTGGCTGCGCCACACACCCTGCACACGATTTGGAATTTCTGATTTTTGCATCAATTTTTCTTTGATTCCACTATATCAATTTATTTCCGGCTGATGCCCATCTGATAAATCCTGGCCACATTTTGCGCGGCCGACACCAAATTATCACGCCCGTGCTGCAAAATTTCTTCCAGGCTGCCGAGCTGGCGGATAATCGGAAACACAGCATCAATGCCTTGTGCATACACCACTTCGTAGTCTTCACGCAGGCAGCCCACAATCGCAATCACGGGCTTGCCGAAGGCTTTGGCTGTGTGCGCCACGCCGATGGGCGTTTTGCCGTGCACGCTTTGCGCATCCATGCGCCCCTCGCCGGTGATCACCAAATCGGCATCCTGCACTTTCTCGGCCAGCTTCACCGCTTCCATCACAATTTGCACGCCCGCTTGCAGGCGCGCATCGGGCAGCAGCAGCACGCCGCCGCCCATGCCGCCGGCCGCGCCGGCACCGGCCGGGCTTTGAATATCCAAGCCTAAATCGCGCGCGGCAATGTCGGCAAAATGCTGTAAGCCCGAATCCAACGCCTGCACCATTTCGGGCGTGGCGCCTTTTTGCGGGCCAAACACGGCCGATGCGCCCTTTTCGCCGCACATTGGGTTATCCACATCGCAGGCCACCACGATTTCCACGCCGGCCAGGCGCTTATCCAGGCCGCTAAGGTCGATGGCGGCCAAATCCTGCAAACAGCCGCCGCCGGCACCGATGGGCTGATGCTGCGCATCCAGCAGCAAAGCGCCCAGCGCCTGCAACATGCCGGCACCGCCGTCGTTGGTGGCGCTGCCGCCGATGCCGACAATGATTTTTTCCACGCCCTCGGCCAGCGCGGCCAAAATCAATTCGCCGGTGCCGTAGCTTGTGGTGCGCAAAGGGTTGCGCGCTTCGGGCGGCACCAAATGCAGGCCCGATGCGGCGGCCATTTCGATAATGGCGGTGCGCCCGTCGCCCGAGAGGCCGAATTCAGCCTTCACTTTGTTGCCCAAAGGCGCGCACACTTCTGCGCTTATCAATCGGCCCTCGGTGGCATCCACCAAAGATTGCACCGTGCCCTCGCCGCCATCGGCCATCGGCACTTTCACATATTCGGCATCGGGCAGCACTTTTTTCAAGCCGGCTTCAATGGCCTCGGCCACTTCCAGCGCGGTTAAGCTTTCTTTAAATGAATCGGGGGCGATCACGATTTTCATCACTTGCTCCTTAAAATTTAAACACGCCGAAAATCAAGGTAGACACCAGCGCCAGCGTTAAGCCCACCGCGCTCTCATAAGGAATAAGCTTCAAGCGCTCTTTGATGTCCATGTTGACGCTGCCACCGGTGGCGTGGAAAAACGAGCCGTGCGGCATGTGGTCGAACACGGTGGCACCGGCATGAATCATCGCCGCGCCGGCAATGCCGCTGATGCCCAATTCGAGCAAGGTGCTGCTGAACACATTAGAGGCCACCACCGTGCCCGCCGTGGTCGAAGCCGTGGCCAGCGACATCAGCGCGCCGGAAATGGGCGCAAGCAGATAAGAAGGCAGCCCCGATGCGGTGAGCCCGTCGATCAGCACATCTTTCAGGCCGGAATTGGCGATAATGCCCGCCAGCGCACCGGTGCCCAACAGCATAATCGCCACCGGCGCCATTTTGCTCAGGCCGCTGATGGCGTAATGATTGCTGTGTTTGAATTTGCCCATCAAAAACGCGCCCACCAAGCCGCCGACCGGAAGCGCCACCAGCGGGTCGACCGCAATGCCGGCAATCGGGCGCAGCGCCAGCAGCACAATCGCCACCAAGGGCGCAGAAATGGCGGCGGCAAAATGCGGCAGCTTGCTGTGGTGTTCGGTTTCCACTTCGCTATCCTGCACCATGCTGCCTTTTTTCACCAAGCGCTTAGCCAGAAAATAAGTGACCACCACGCCAAACAGCGCCGGCACAATGCCCGCAGCCATCACCGAGGTGAGCGGAATATCGAAAGCATCGGCCGCGGCAATGGCATTAGGGTTGGGCGACATAATATTGCCCGCCTTGCCGCCGCCCACCATCGCCAGCAAAATCGCCGCTTTAGACAAACCGCCGCGCTTGGCCAGCGCCAGCGCAATCGGCGCTACGGTAATCACCGCCACATCCACAAACACGCCCACGGTGGTGAGTATCATGGTGGCGAGCGTGAGCGCCAGCAGCGCGCGGGTTTCGCCGAGCTTTTTCACAATGGTTTCGGCAATCACCGTGGCCGCGCCCGATTCAATCAACACACCGGCCAGCACACCGGCGGCCAAAATGCGCATCACGGCGGTGGTGATGCCTTGCGCGCCGCCTATCATCAGGCTCACGGTTTCGCTCAAACCCGCGCCGCCCACTAAGCCGCCCACTAAGGCGCCCACAATCATGCCGTAGGCCGGCGGCACTTTCTTTAAAATCAATCCGATGGCCACCACCAAAGCGGTGATGGCGCCCAAAGCCGATACGCTGACCATGTGTTTCTCCTTGTTAAATCCGGTAAATATATTTGTTTGCGGCCACCATTATCGGCGTTTGATGTGAAAAAAGTCTTTATATTTTTGCACAAAAAATTATGCTGAAAATGTGTATATTTTGTGAAATTATCCAATTCCGATTCTAAAAAAACGGCAAGCCGCAAACCGCACAGGCAGCACGGCAAGGCGGGGCAACGCCGTGAGCTTGTTTTTCAGGTTGGGCATCAATCTTCATGCAGCAGCATGCCCAGATAAAGCATGGTTTGCTCATCGGTTTTGTGCAGCGATAAGCCTGTGATCTGCTCAATCTGCGCGAGCCGGTAGCGCAAGGTATTGGGATGCACAAACAAAGTTTGCGCCGCGCGCGGCACATCGCCCTCGGCATCGAAATAATGCCGCAGCGTTTTGAGCCATATCTGCCGGCTGTCTTTCGCGCGCAAGGCTTCCAGCGGCCGGCGCAATTCCTGCGCCTGCCACGAGCCGGAAAATTCGGCCAAAAGCGCGGGCAGCCGATAGTGGCGGTAAAAATAATGTGCCTGCTCGGGCGCGCGCGTTTGCGCATAAGCCAGTGTGCTGGCGGCGGTTTGATAAGCCATGTGCAACGCATCGGCGCCGCTGAAGGCCGCGCCGGCGGCCATATGGAAATCCTGTGCCGCCATGCCCTCCGGCAGCATGGCCTGCAATAATTTTTCATCGGCCTCTTGCGCGGCTGCAAGCGCTTTCAACACAGTGATTTCATCAAGCGCCGTCATCACCACCCATTGCTTGAATTTGGGCTGCTCCAGATAAGCCACCAGCCGGTGGGTGAGCAAAAATTCTTCCGGGCGGCGGCATTTGATCACCACCGCCGCAAAGCGCCCCGACACATCCAGCCCCAGCGCGGCGGCGCGGCGCTTCAAATCGGCCGGTTTGGCGCTGCCGCGTATCGCTTCGAGCAGAAATTCTTCCTGATAGCGGCGGCTCCAATGCTCCTGCGCCAACAAAGCGCCCTGCTCGATAATCAATTCTGCCGTCATTTTCACCAGCTCGGCATAAGGGCGCACTTCGGCGGGCACGCCCGAAATGCCCACCACACCCAAGGGCTTGCCCAGATAAGTGATGGGCAGATTGATGCCGGGCAGCGCTTCATAGCGCCATTGCTCGGCCAGCTCGCGGTCGATTTCCACGATTTTATTGTCGCGCAGCGCCAAGAGCGCACCGGGGTGGCGCTGCCCCAGCCGGCCGGCATTGCCCGAGGCGATAATGATGCCGTGCTCGTCCATCACATTCACCGATTTGCCGATCACCTTCATGGCGCGGTTGACGATATTTTGCGCGGTGGTTTTGCTGATTTTCATTGATGTGGCTCTCTAATACCCATTCAAAAAAGTAAGCTAACAAGGCGGCGAGCCGAAGACAGTACAGATAGTACGGCTAGGCGAGCCAACGCAGTTAGGTTATTTTTTTGGATTGGTATAAAATGCGTTCAGACGGCCTTCATCTCAATATGTAAGGCCGTCTGAAATATGATGCAGATGGATTCAATAATAGCGGTAATAAGGCCGCCGGCGCGGATAGTCCACCGGCTCGGCATCTTGGTAAATCACGGTGGTGCCCGGCGGCGCGTTGATGGTGACGGTTTTGTTGACCGTGGTGCTGGAATGCACCGGCAAATCAACGGCCGCCACGCGTCCGTAAGGTGTGTCGGCATACATGCAGCCGCCCAGCAGCAAGGCGGTGATGCAAATGATGGTTTTATACATGCGCGCTCCGTTTCAGACGGCCTTCAATCATCAAGGCCGTCTGAAACTTTTATCTTAGCGATGCCGGATTTCCCAACATTGGTGGATTTTTTTATTGCGGAAATCTTCCGGCACCGATTGTTTGGAAATCTCTTTCACCGCATATTTCTGCGCCACGGCTTCATCAAGCGCAAAGCTGCGCAGATTGTTGGAGAAAAACAGCAGGCCGTCTGAAGCGAGCAGCGCCATTGCGCCATCGATCAGCTTTTGATGGTCACGCTGGATGTCGAGAATGTCGAGCATTTTCTTGCTGTTGGAAAAACTGGGCGGGTCCATCACGATTAAATCGAATGGTTTGCCGGCTTGGGCAGCCGCTTGAAGATATTGAAACACATCGGCGCGCACGATTTGGTGGCGCGCTTCATCGATGCCGTTCAATTCGAAATTGCGCCGCGCCCAATCGAGATAAGTGTTGGATAAATCCACCGTTTCGCTTGCCGCTGCACCGCCGGTGGCGGCATACACGCTGAAGCTGCCGGTGTAGGCAAAAAGGTTTAAAAAACGCTTGCCCGCCGCCATTTCGCCCACACGCTGCCGGGTGTTGCGGTGGTCGAGAAAAAGGCCGGTGTCGAGGTATTTTTCCAAATTCACCCAAAAGCGGCGGCCGTGTTCGTGCACGATAAAATCTGCGCCTGCTTTGCCGGTTTTCTCGTATTGCTGCGTGCCTTTTTGGCGTTCGCGCCGTTTCAGATGGATGTCGGCCGGCGCAAAGCCGGTGATAAAAGCCACCGCTTCGAGCACTTCCGAGAGCCAGGCTTCATATTCTTCCGGCTGCATCAGCCAGCCGGTGTCGTATTCCTGCAAGTGGATTTGGCCGCCATACACATCAATGGCAAACGGAAATTGCGGAATATCGCGGTCATACAGCCGCCAGGCTTCGATATTGTGGCGGCGCGCCCATTTCAGATAATGCTTGGCGTTTTTGCCCAAACGGTTGGCAAATGCGGTGATGTCGCTCATGTTTCAGACGGCCTGTAGTGAATAGAGGCGTATTTTACAATAGTTTGCCTGGGTGTCCTGACATTTCGTTTATGAGGGGGATTTTGTTTCTGAGAATGCAGATGCAAGGCAAAAAACGCAGCAAGGTGGACACTTTGCGAGGCTTTTTAACGCAGCAGATGCGTTTTTGAGCCAAAATATTGCCGCGTGATGAAATGTGAACAGACCCTAATTCCGCCGGCAAATAAAAAAAGCCGCCTGCTTTCAGACGGCCTGTTCCGACATTGATGCCGATTCAAATTAATCAAACAAACACCGCACAACACATCATCAATATCGTTTAGGTTTGCATCAAACCAAATGCCTGCCTGCACAAAAGCGGCGGGCTGAGGCTTTGCAAAGGCCGTCTGAAAGGTTTTCAGACGGCCTTTGCAGCATTTAATTAATGACTATTGAATTAATTAATGACTATTGAATATCATACAAAGCCCTAAGCTCGAAAATCTTGGCTTGCAGGGCATTGTTGTCCAACACCCGATTGGGATAAATCGCCAAGCCCTCACCGATTTTGCCTTGCGTCACACCATTGCCGTCGTAGCGGCCGAGCAAAGCCAGATCGCGCCCGACCAGCGGCGCCGTCCACGAAATAATCAGCCATTCATCGCGTTTAAAGCGGGTTTCCATGGTAATCGGCTGCCCGTTTACCAGCACGCCCGAGCTTCGCGACAAGGTGAATTTGCCGGCATCATCCGCTACGCTCAAAGCAGTCAGGCCGCCTGAGCCGGCGCTGTTGTCCGGCTTGGCGGCCACCAAAATCCAGCCCGACTGCCGACCACCGAAAGCACCGATTTTCACGGGCATCACCACCGTGGTGCCGCCCTCGGCATACACCCCGCGCACGATATAATAAGCGCCGGCCGGGTCGCCCTCGCTAAACAGGCGGCCATCAATATTGCGCGGGCGCTCATCGGCGTGGATAAGAGCCGATGTGTCGGCAAACACTTTGGTTTGCGATGATTTCATCAGCTGCATCGGCACTTTGCGGCGGGTGTCGGCTATTCGTGATTCGGTGGCGCCGGCAAAATCAAAAACGATTTCGGCTTGCGCCTCGGCAGGAATGGCCACTTCGGTATCGGCGTTGCCAGAGGGAAACACAAACGGCACCACCTCGTCGGTTTGCATGCTTACTGCATAACAGCCGCTAATATCGGCATGTAAAGGCCCGGGGCTTAAATGGAAATTGTGGGTTTTGCGGCCGCTTCGGATCACCGGCTTGGCAGCGGTAAAAGCCGGTAACCCGTTGCCGGCCAAATCGGTGGTGTAGGGCGTGGTGTCAACCATAAAATTCCACATATTGAGCACGTTGATATACTCAATCAACATTGCCGATGCATAATTGCCCACCGGGCTGTTCATCGCGCGGCAATTATTCAAGGTGTAATCCAGCGGCAGGCCGCGCTCGGCCGGATTGCTGCTGCCCAGCCAAAACGCACGGTATTTATCTGTATTCATATCCGTGCGTACGCCGTAAGGCGCATCGAACACCGCCGTTACATTGTTTAATTTGAAGCCGCCGCGGCCATAATTGTCCATCCAGCCCACAGGCGCAGCCAGCAAGGTGTTTTCCACCGCCACATCCACCCGCAAGCCCCACGCCTGGCGGCCGTCGCCGGTTTTATTTCGCCGCCAGCCAAACGCGCCATTATGAAAACTCAACGCCTCCTGACTGGAATGAAACTCGCAATCACGCACGATATAACGCGCCAGCTGCAAACCCAAATTGGAAGCCTCGGCTAAATCCACCTGCCGCTCCTCAAATGCCACCTGCATACCCCACACCCCGGCTTTCACATAACATTTCTCTACAATCGTGTCTGCCCCGTGATGCGCATCAATGCCTTTGCGCGCGCAATCCACATAAGTGCATTGGCTGATGCGGCGGCGGATTTGCGGGCTGGCGCGCCCCGAAGCCGAGCCGTAGCCCGGATCCACCGAGCTCGCACCCGGCCTAGCCGGATTGGTGTGCTCCAACGACCAATCCGGATGCCCGCTGCGCCTGATGTGCGAGCCCTGCTCCCACACATCGATATAGCGGTTGTGCTGTATGCCTGCTGTATAGTTGTCTTCGGCCAGCGTGTTGTGCAGCCGGATATTGCGTGGCACATAAGGCTCGATGCCGGCGCCCCAGCGCGACAAATGCGTGCTGTCGGGTTTGCCGAGCAAGCCCACTTCGATGACGGCACCGGCAAAGCCCCGCCCATAAATGCCGGCGCAGGTGAAGTGTGCAATGGTGCGCGCCGATTCCGGCACGGAGGGCAATTGGTAAATCACCAGCGCCGAACCGGCATTGCCTATCCAGCCGCCGCGCCATGTGCCCCAAGTGGCTGCGGTACGGCCGTTTTCTTGCGGAAAAGCGCGGCCATAGCCGCCTGCTGATAATCGGCTTGTATCGAGGCTGTTGTTGCGAAAGGGTGCCAAATCATAAGCATATTCGCTCGTGTTAAATCCACATGTCGTATTACCTTTAAAAGCAAAACCGGTGTTGTTGCCTATCGGTGCCAGCCAATCGTTGCCGCGCCCTTTCGAGCCTAATGCGCCTTTCCAATTACTCGCGGAAAGTTTGTTCTGATCCACCGCCAAAATGGCGGCGGTAAACCAGTGCCCCATATGCTCCGCGCGGCAATCGCCTTGATAGCCGGCTATGTGCACGCCGTCTTGAAATAATTTATCCACCGTAAACACGCAATTGCTGAAATCATAAATATTGTTATCCGCCCGCAGCATCAGGCAAGGTTGCGCGCCGTGGCGGGTGAGCAGCGGCTGCCCCGGCACCGGCTGGTTGTCGCGCCCGTAAATATCCGGCCGGTAGCCGGCCAGCTTGCTCATTTTAAAGTTGCCAAACAGCCGCACCGTCATGCCCGGTTTCACATGCTCATCCACCGCTTGTTGCAGCGCTGCGCTGTGGGAAGCCATTTGCGGGCGCTCAAGCAGCACATCGGCCTGCACATTAGGCGGCAGAAAATCATTCAAGATGATCTCACCCGGCCGGCGGCCATTCTCTTGCAGCAGGGTTTGCGCGCCGGCCAGCATTTTTCCCACCAATTGGTCGAACGATTCATCGCCAAGGCCGGCATTGAAAGATGCATCCTTGTCTGTTGTTGTGTTCAGTTCGTGCGTCATTTTGCTTTCTCCTTTTCTGCTTTGATAAAACCGCATGGCTTGCCGCAGCAGTATAAGCGCCCGTTGTTTCATTTATCGTGTTTGCCGACCAACGGTCAGCCGGCAGCGCTGCCCTTGCTCTGCCCCTCGCCTTTACCCGACTTAACCCGATTGCACTTGACCTGCCGCCACTTTATCTCTATCATCCGCCGATTAATCTTTTATTGAAGCCATCGTCTTCAGCCAACCAAATCTGAATCACAAGATTTGCTGCGCCCCGAGCGCTCTCTTCATTGCAGGTTGTCGCCGATGTTTACCCCAAGCCACAAGGCTTGCGACAACCTTGCGTAACCTCTTCCGCTGCGAATATCCGTTACCCGCTCCATTGCTTCAGGCTGCCTGAGTGTTTCAGGCAGAATGCGTTGTTGCCCGTTTAGGAAAACCATGTCTATTAAATTCGCCGACTTAAACCTCGATAAAAATATTCTTTCTGCCTTAACTTCGGCCGGCTACGAATCGCCCACTCCGATTCAGGCACAAGCCATTCCGCATGCGCTCAACAAGCGCGACATCATGGCCTCGGCACAAACCGGCTCAGGCAAAACCGCCGCCTTTTTGCTGCCCACACTCCAGCAGCTCAGCCACCGCAGCGACAAGCCCGGCAAAGGCCCGCGCGCACTGGTGCTCACCCCCACCCGCGAATTGGCCGCCCAAGTTGAAAAAAGCGCCCTCACCTACGCTGCCGACATGAAATGGCTGCGCACCGTCACCCTCGTGGGCGGCTCTTCTTTCGGCCAGCAAATCCGCGCCCTCGGCCGCCCGGTTGATATTGTGGTGGCCACACCCGGCCGCCTGATGGATCATATGCGCAGCGGCCGCATTGATTTCGACCGCCTCGAAGTGCTGATTCTCGATGAAGCCGACCGCATGCTCGACATGGGCTTTATCGACGACATCGAAACCATCGTGGCCGCCACCCCCGCAGATCGCCAAACCCTGCTTTTCTCCGCCACTTGGGACGGCGCCGTGGGCAAGCTCGCCCGCAAGCTCACCAAAAACCCGGAAGTGGTGGAAGTGGAGCGCGTGGACGACCAAGGCAAAATCGAAGAGCAGCTTTTATACTGCGACGACAAAAACCACAAAAATCGCTTGCTCAACCATATTTTGCGCGATGCCAACATCGATCAGGCCGTGATTTTCACCTCCACCAAAGTGATGAGCGAGCAGCTGGCCGATGAATTATACGAGCAAGGCTTCTCCGCCAACTGCCTGCACGGCGACATGCCGCAAGGCTGGCGCAACCGCACGCTGATGGACTTGCGCAAAGGCCGCATCAAAATTCTCGTGGCCACCGACGTGGCCGCGCGCGGCATCGACGTGCCCAGCATCACCCATGTGATCAACTACGACCTGCCCAAGCAGGCCGAAGATTATGTGCACCGCATCGGCCGCACCGGCCGCGCCGGCCGCACCGGCTTGGCGATTACTTTTGCCGAAGTAAACGAATACATGAAAGTGCACAAAATCGAGCGCTACATCAACCGCAAGCTGCCTGAAATGGCCATCGAAGGCATGGAGCCCACCCGCAAACGCGGTAAAGGCGGCGCAGCCAAGCCCAAAGGCAAAAGCTGGGGCGGCAAAGGCGGCTACGGCAGCGAGCGCAAATTCGGCGACCAAAAGCCGGGCGAGAAAAAATTCGGCGGCAAGCCCCGCTCTGAGGGCGGCTTCGGCGGCAAACCCCGCAACGAAGGCGGCTTCAAAGGCAAGAAAAAGCCCGCCGGCCAAGGCGGCTTCAGCAAGCCCGCACGCTCATCGTATAAAGGCTGATTGAGGCAAAGCGCCGATTCATGCAAACCCATGCCGTCTGAAAATGTTCAGACGGCATTTTTCATGCTTTCAACCATACAGCAAGGCCGTCTGAAACCTTCTTTCAGACGGCCTGTGCCGACACTCCATCAAACAGACAAACCGCAACGCGCTCACGCAACGCCAAAAGCCAATCACGCACCTGCACAAGACGTAGGTACGATTAGCTTTGTCAAAACAAAGCGTAATCGTACGCATGACACACACAGGCCGTCTGAAACCTTTTTTCAGACGGCCTGTGCCGACATTCCATAAAACAGATAGACCCAAACAGACACACCGCAACGCGCTCACGCAAATTCCGAAAGCCAATCGCGCGCCTGCAAATAATCGCCCAGCCGCGCTTCCGCCGACCCTTCTTGCGGCTCATAGCGGTATTCGAAGCGCACCAAGGGCGGCATCGACATCAATATACTTTCGGTGCGCCCGCCGCTTTGCAGGCCGAAGAGCGTGCCCCGGTCCCACACCAAATTGAATTCCACATAGCGCCCGCGCCGGTAAAGCTGGAAATCGCGCTCGCGCTCAGCATAAGGCGTATTTTTCCGCTTCGCCACAATCGGCGCATAAGCCGCGATAAAGCCCGCGCCCACCGCCTCGATAAAACGCAGGCAGGTGGCAAAATCCCAGCAGTTTAAATCGTCGAAAAAAAGGCCGCCCACGCCGCGGGTTTCGCCCCGGTGCGGCAGATAAAAATAATCGTCGCACCATTTTTTATACTCGGCATACACTTCCGCACCAAACGGCGTACACAGCTTTTGCGCGGTTTGGTGCCAATGCACGATATCTTCGTCAAACGGATAAAACGGCGTTAAATCAAAGCCGCCGCCAAACCACCACACCGGCGCTGTGCCCTCGGGATAAGCAATAAAAAAACGCACATTGGCATGGCTCGTGGGCACATAAGGATTGCGCGGATGAATCACCAGCGACACGCCCATCGCTTCAAACGGCGCGCCGGCCAATTCAGGGCGGTGCGCCGTGGCCGAAGCAGGCATGGCGCGGCCTTTCACATGCGAAAAATTCACCCCCGCCTGCTCGAATACCGCCCCGTTTTTCAACACCCGGCTCTTGCCCGTGCCCAGCTTGCTCTGCCATTCATCGGCCACAAAGCGCGCTTCACCCTCTTCTGCCTCGAGTGCGGTGCAAATATTTTCCTGCACACTTTGCAGCAGCTGCAACACCGTTTGCGTGTTCATATTTTTTCCTCATCACGTTTTCAGACGGCCATTATAGCCGACAATACAAACCGCAGCAGGCGAAGGTGCCAAGCAAAACAGGCCGTGAAACCTTTCAGACGGCCTGTTTTATCCCTATTTTTTCCTGCTTTATCCCTATTTTTTTATAGTGACACAATTTAAATCAGAATAACGCTGCATCGGTTTAAATTGTGCCACGATATCCAACGCTCAACCCACAATCGCCGCGCCGGAGAGCCCGATAAACAAGCCTGCAATCACCGCGCTCATCAAATTCGAGAGCGAGCCGGCCACCACGGCTTTAAAGCCCAGTTGCGCCACATCTTTGCGTCGGCTCGGCGCGATAATACTCAGGCCGCCCATCAGCACCGCGATGGAGCCCAAGTTGGCAAAGCCGCACAAGGCAAACGAAATAATCGCTTTGGTGGTGTCGCTCAGCTGCACCGCCGATTCGGGCGCAAGGTATTTCACAAATTCGGCATAAGCCACAAATTCGTTCACCACCACTTTCTGGCCGATCAGCGAGCCGGCAATGCCCGCCTCGCTCCAAGGCACGCCGATGGCCCAAGCCAAGGGCGAAAAGAGCCAGCCCAAAATCGTTTGCAGGGTGAGGCTGCCATAGCCAAACCAGCCGCCCACGCCGCCTATCATGCCGTTTACCAGCGAAATCAGCGCCACAAAAGCCAAAAGCGAAGCGCCCACCGCAATGGCAATATGCGCCCCGGTTACCGCGCCACCGGCAGCCGCATCAATCACGTTCACCGGCTTATCGCCCTCATCCGACAGCTCTTCATCGGTGCGCGGCTTTTCCGTTTCCGGCACCAAGAGCTTGGCAAACAAAAGGCCGCCGGGCGCCGCCATAAACGAAGCGGCAATCAGATAAGGCAGCGGCACGCCCATTTGCGCATAGCCCGCCAGCACCGAGCCTGCCACCGAAGCCAAGCCGCCGCTCATCACGGCAAACAATTCCGAGCGCGTCATGCTTTTGATAAACGGGCGCACCACCAAGGGCGCTTCGGTTTGCCCCACAAAAATATTGGCCGCTGCCGACATCGACTCGGCTTTGGACGTGCCGAGCACTTTTTGCAGAAAGCCGCCAATCACCTTAATAATAATCTGCATCACGCCGGTGTAATAAAGCACCGCCATCAGCGATGAGAAAAACACAATCATCGGCAACACGCGCAAGGCAAACACAAAGCCGCCGCCGCCAAACAGCTCAAACATTTGGTCCGACACCAAGCCGCCGAATAAAAAGCCCACGCCATCGTTGCCATAAGCAATTACCTTGCTCACCCCTTCCGATGCCGCCAAGAGCCCTTCTCGCCCCCACGGTACAAACAACACCAGCGCGCCCAAGCTTATCTGAATCAGAAAAGCGCCCGCTACCGTGCGCACATTAATCGCACGGCGGTTGCTCGAAAGCAGCACGGCAATGGCAATCAACACCACCATGCCGAACAAACTGTTTAACACGTTCATCGTGTTTTCCTTTTTTTAAGCTGCACAATCAAATCTTGCCGAGATTATAAAAGAATTTCACTTTTCTTGTTTGATTTTACCTTGGCGCGGCCGGCGCAGATGCCGTAAGATAAGGCCGTCTGAAACTTTCCGGTGCTTTATTATGCCTGCTTATTCTTTCACCCTGCCCACTGCCGGCGGCCAAGATTTTGTATCTGACGAACATTTGCCGCTGATTGTTTATTTTTATCCCAAAGACAACACCCCCGGCTGCACCACCGAAGGCCACGATTTCAACGCGCGCCTGGCGCAGTTTGAAGCGCTGGGCTACACCGTGGCCGGCATCTCGCGCGACAGCGTCAAATCGCACCAAAATTTTTGCGCCAAGCAAGGCTTTCAATTTGAATTGCTGAGCGATAAAGACGAAACCGTGTGCAAACTGTTTGACGTGATCAAGCTGAAAAAACTCTATGGCAAAGAATCGCTCGGCATCGAACGCAGCACGTTTGTGCTCGATAAAAACGGCGAAATCGCACACGAATGGCGCAAGGTGAAAGTGGCCGGCCACGCGCAGGAAGTGCTCGACACTTTGAGCCAATAATCTTTCAGACGGCCTTCAGCCTATTCTTCAAGGGGGATGAATGATATTTACTGAAAAAACATCTGCTACTACAAACAACTGTGTCTCTGAAGCCATTCAAGCACTCAACGAGCAGAACTTGCGTCTTATCCGGCAAAACGACTCAGTATGGCACACCTATTTCAAACCGATTTTATTGGCTGCCTTGCTCGTACTGCTTGGTGCGGGCATTGCCGTTTTGCTGAATATTTTTCTGAGTTGAACGGTTGCCACCCTTTTTTCAGACGGCCTTTATCATGAAACAAGCCTGTATATACCAAGCCCCGTTCGGCAACATCACCTTGATTTTCGATGGCGGCGAATTGATCGAGCTGAATCTGCACGGCGATTTGGCGCACGCGCCCTATCCGCTGCCCGAAATGTGGCAGCAAAAGCTGGATGATTATTTTGCAGGCCGTCTGAAAAACTTTGCCCATCCTATTTCATCCAAAGGCACGCCTTTTCAGCAAAAAGTGTGGCAGGCAATTAGCGAAATCCCCGCCGGCCAAGTGATGAGCTATCAGGATATCGCCCGCCAAATCGGCAGCGGCCCGCGCGCCGTGGGCAGTGCCTGCGGCAAAAACCCACTCGCACTGGTGGTGCCCTGCCACCGCGTGGTAGCCAAAGGCGGCCTCGGCGGTTTTTCCAGCGGCGAAGACAACGCGTTGGCCATCAAACGCTGGTTGCTGCATCATGAAGGCGTGGCTATTTAAACGTTTTCCAGCATGTTGCCAACGCGTTATATTCCGCTTGAAAGGCCGTCTGAAACCTTTCAGACGGCCTCACACCCATCTAAAAACAACCTTCCAAACAATTAACTTTCCCCGCGAGAAAACCATGAGCAGCACCGAAAATCTTCCCACCCAACCCCAAGGCGAGCTGCTGCTGCGCACGCTGGCCATGCCCGCCGACACCAATCCGAATCAAGATATTTTCGGCGGCTGGATTATGGCGCAAATGGACATCGGCGGCGGCATTTTGGCCGCCGAAATCGCCCAAGGCCGCATCGTTACCGTGGCTGTGCAGCAGATGAATTTTATCCGCCCGGTGAAAGTGGGCAATGTGGTGTGCTGCTATGGCCGATGCGTGCGCGTGGGCAACACCTCGCTGCAAATCAAAATCGAAGTGTGGGTGAAAACGCTGATGAACGACAAGCTCACCGAAGAGCGCCGGCTCGTTACCGAAGCCGTGTTTACCTATGTGGCCATCGATGCCGGCGGCACACCGCGCCCGGTGCCCAAATCCGGCAACCCCAAGCTCGCCCACCTTGAGCAGCCATGAACAACACCTTGATCGAACGCCTGCTCGAGCATTTATGGCTGCAAGCGCGACTGAGCCAAAACACGCTCCAAGCCTACCGGCACGACCTCGAAAAAATCGCCGCGCGCCTGGCGCTGAACCATCTCGACTGGCTCAGCGCCCAAAACACCGATTTGGCCGCCGCCATCTACCACCCCGACGAGCAGCCGCGCTCGCAAGCCCGCGCCTTGTCTGCCTGCAAACGCCTTTACGGTTGGCTCTCCGACACCGAACAGCGCGCCGATAATCCCACCGAGCGGCTGCATGCATCGCACCCGCCCCAAAATCTGCCTAAGCTGATTACCGAAGCCCAAATCGACGCCCTGCTCGCCGCCCCCGACACCACCACCGCCCACGGCCTGCGCGACAAAGCCCTGCTCGAGCTGATTTACGCCAGCGGCCTGCGCGTTACCGAAGCGGTGAAGCTCAAAATCGGCGAAATCAACCTCGAGCGCGGCCTCATCAACACCATAGGCAAAGGCAACAAGCAGCGCATCGTGCCGCTGGGGCAGGAAGCCGCCCACTGGATTGCACACTATCTTGCCCACGCCCGCCCCCGGCTTGCCAAAGGCCGCATCATCGATGAATTGTTTATCAGCCAAAAGCGCACCGGCATCAGCCGCCAGCTCGCGTGGATGATTGTGAAACAATATGCCGAAGCCGCAGGCATTGCCGGGCTCAGCCCCCACGGCCTGCGCCACGCCTTCGCCACCCATTTGGTCAACCACGGCGCCGATTTGCGCGTAGTGCAGCTGCTGCTGGGCCATGCCGACATCAGCACCACCCAAATCTACACCCATGTAGCCAACGAGCGCCTGAAAAACATCGTGGCCGAGCACCATCCGCGCAATTGATTGCAGACAAAGGCCGTCTGAAACAAAAGCTTTCAGACGGCCTATGCCTGCAATATCCGTTACAATAAACATCTTTCAGACGGCCTGATTCATACCCCATGAAGCTCACCACCCCGCCTCTCGCCCCCAACACCTTGCAAACCCTGCAAAAGCTCGGCATCGCCACGCTGGCCGATTTGCGTGCACAAGGCGCGGCCGCAAGCTTTTTGCTGCTCAAAGCCGCCGGGCTCACCCTCACCCGCAGCACCTTGTGGCAGCTTGCCGCACTCGAGCAACACACCACGCCTCAAGCTTTGGGCGAAGCCGAAAAAGCCGCCCTGCTCGAAGCCGTGCGCACCCACCCGCCCGTGGCCGTGTTTCCGCCACAGGCAGAAATGGAACACTTTATGCGCGCGGCGCTGGCGCAAGCGGCACAATCGGCGGCCATGGGCGAAATCCCCGTGGGTGCAGTGGTGGTGCATCGCGGCAACATCATTGCCGCCGCGCACAACACCTGCGTGGCCGACCACAACATCAGCCACCACGCCGAAATCCGCGCGCTCGCCGCCGCCGGAGCGGCCCTGCAAAACTACCGCCTCGACCAATGCGATGTGTATATCACACTCGAGCCGTGCAGCATGTGCAGCAGCGCGCTGATGCAGGCGCGGGTGCGGCGGGTGGTTTACGGTGCGGCCGAGCCCAAAAGCGGCGCAGCCGGCAGCGTGGTGAATCTCTTTGCCGAGCCGCGCCTCAATCCGCACAGCGCCGTGAAAGGCGGCATTCTGGCCGCCGAATGCCGCGCTTTGCTGCAAGATTTTTTCCGGCAGCGGCGGCAAAAGTAAAGCCGCTTTCAGGCGGCCTTCAGAGCGCGTAAAATCATCACCCACACACACTCAGCCAACAAGGATTTTTATGCAAACCCGCCTGCCCTTTTTCGGCCTTGTGCGCGCCAGCGGCGACGATGCCGCCGCTTTTTTGCACAACCAGCTCTCCAACGACATTCAAAACCTCGCCCCCGGCCAAGCCTGTTACGCCACCTACAACACCCCCAAAGGCCGCGTGATTGCCAATATGCTGGTGCTCAATCGCGGCGATGACTTGCTGCTTGCGCTCTCGGCCGACTTAATCGAGCCGCTCGTGAAGCGTTTGCGCATGTTTGTGTTGCGCGCCAAAGTGGTGTTTGAGCCACTGGCCGATTTTGCCGTGGCCGCCGAGCTGCCCGACAATATCGCCGCCGCCCCTGCCGCCGCACCCGCGCTCGCTTTTGCCGCACAAGCGCACGGCCAAATGTGGCAGATTACCTTGCCGCACCAAGGCCGTCTGAACATCGGCCCCGCCGCCGATTTGCCCGATTACGATGCCGCCGCCGAAAACGCTTGGGTGCGCCACGAAATCGAAAGCGGCTACCCGTGGATTTGCGCGGCCACCAGCGAAACCGCCGTGGCGCAAATGCTCAACCAACACATCATCGGCGGCGTGCACTTCAAAAAAGGCTGCTACCCCGGCCAGGAAATCATCGCGCGCGCGCAATACCGCGGCCAGGTCAAACGCGGCTTGGCCGTGCTCACCGCCGCCACGCCCGAAGCCGCCGGCATTGCCGTGCAGCAGAGCGGCGAAGAAGCCGGCGTGATACTCAACAGCGCGCTCACGCCCGAGGGCAGCATCAACTTGGCGGTGATTAAATTCGCCGCCGCCAAAGCCGCGCTCACCGATGCCGACGGCAACGCACTTGCCTTACAGCGCGTGTTTTTTGATGCGGAATAAATAAGCAGCAATATTTAAGCAGGCCGTCTGAAACGCTTTCAGACGGCCTGCTTAATCTACTTTCACCCCGCCCAACCGAGCATTCGCCCTAATTCTCTGCCCCGCACAGGCCGCAAATATGGTAAAAATCCAGCCACAATAACCACAACAAGGCACACCCATGAAATCCTGGTTTTTCCAAAAGTCCTCCCGCGTGCGGCGGGTGCTCAATTTATGGCCGCCGTTTTTGTTCAGCGGCATCCGCATCACCGAATTGTCCGACGATTACCGCCATTGCCGTGTCGAGCTGAAAAACTGGCCGGGCACGCGCAATGCCAACGGCAGCCAGTTTGGCGGCAGCCTTTTTGCCATGACCGACCCGGTTTACTCGCTCATGCTGATGGGCCTGCTCGGCAGCCGCTATTATATTTGGGACAAATCCGCTCACATCGATTTCATCCGCCCCGGCCACAGCAAAATATTTGTGGAATGCGACATCAGCGATGACATGCTGCGGCAAATCCGCACCGCCACCGAGAGCGGCGACAAATACCTGCCCGAAATCAAATCGGTGCTCACCGATGAAAAAGGCGAAACCGTGGCCGTGGTCACGCGCACCTTGTATATCCGCCTCAAACCGGCTTTCAGGCCGTCTGAAAGCAATGCCGACAAATAAGCCGTTATCAATAATAAAGCGGTAAAAGGCCGTCTGAAACCTTGCTTTCAGACGGCCTTTTCTTTATGTTAAAATCCACAATCCATTTCACCCACAGCCACCCGAAAAGAGCCCCTATGAACACTGCGCAAAGCGCCATTGTGCCCGACCACTGCAAATCGGGCATTTTTATCGAAGCCGATGCCCAAGGCAGCACCGACGCCATCAAACAAGCCTGCGTGCAAAGCCTTGATGCGCTGGCCGATTTGCAAACACAATTTCCCGATGCTTCGCTGGGCCTCACCCTGGCTTTCGGCAGCCGCCTGTGGCAAAGCTTCGGCCACAACGAAGAAGGCCGCGAAATCAAGCCTTTCAAAGCACTCGGCGGCGGCCTTGCGCCGGCCACCCAACACGATGTGCTGATTCACATTCAATCGCTGCGCCATGATTTGAGCATTGCGCTGGCCGAAAAAGTGTTGGCCGCATTCGGCAACAGCATCAGCGTGGCCGACGAAACCCACAGCCACCGCTTGCTGGAAGAGCGCGGTTTTGACGGTTTTGTGGACGGCACCGAAAACCCGCAAGATGAAAAGCGCGCCGAAGTGGCCGTGATTGCCGAGGGTGCCGATGCCGGCGGCAGCTATGTGTTGCTGCAAAAATACCGCCACGATCTGCAAAAGTGGGGGCAATGCGACACCGCCAAGCAAGAAGCCTGCATCGGCCGCACCAAAGAGCGCGATGAAGAGCTCGAAGGCGATATGCGCCTGAGCGATTCGCACTTAGGCCGCGTGGACCTGAAAGAAAACGGCGCCGGCCTGAAAATCGTGCGCCGCAGCCTGCCCTACGGCACCCTCAGCGGCGAGCGCGGCTTAATGTTTATCGCCTATTGCGCCCGTTTGTATAATATCGAAGCGCAATTGCAAAGCATGTTCGGCGAGCGCGACGGCCAAACCGATTTGATGCTCCACCACTTAACCACAGCCGTGAGCGGCGCGTATTACTACGCCCCAGGCGTGGCGCGTTTGCAGAATTTGTGATGCATTAGTGAAAAAAAGCGCGCAGCTTTGGGCTGTGCGCTTTTTTATGCGCCGGCAAACTGCTGTTGTTCAGACGGCATTTGCCCTACAATCCGCCCATGTTCACCGACACCCACTGCCACCTGGCCGACCCCGCCCTGCTGCCGCAGCTGCCCGAAGTGCTGGCCGCCGCCCGCGCGGCAAACGTGTGCCGCTTTATCGTGCCCGCCACCTGCCGCGCCGATTGGGCGGCGGTGCTCGCTCTGGGTGCGGCCAATACCCACAGCGCCATCGGCATCCACCCGTGGTTTGCTGCTGAGGCCGGTGCCGATGATTTGGCCGCACTCTCGCAGCTGCTCACACAACACCCGCAAGCCTTGGTGGGCGAAATCGGCCTCGATTTTCTGCACGAAAGACCTTCAAACGAAGCGCGCGCGCGGCAAATCAGCCTGTTTGAACAGCAATTGCGGCTGGCCGAGCAACACCGCCGCCCGGTGATTATCCACAATCTCAAAGCCTCCGCTGCCATTGTGGCCGCGGTGCGCACCACCCGCTTCAGCCAAGGCGGCATTGTGCACGCATTTTCCGGCAGCCTTGAAGAGGCGCAGGCTTTTATCCGCTGCGGTTTCAAAATCGGCATCGGCTCGCTGCTGCTCAACCCCGCCGCCAAAAAAGCCCGCCAAGCCGCAGCTGCTCTGCCGCTTGAGCATATTGTGCTCGAAACCGACAGCCCGTTTATGCTCAAAAACGAAATCAACACCCCCGCCAATGTGCGCGTCATCGCCGAAACCGTGGCCGGCTTGCGCGGCATCAGCGTGGCGGCGCTCTCGATGCAGACCGAAACCAATGTGGCGCAGCTTTTGGCCTTTCATACCAATCCAAAAAAATAACCTAACTTCGTTGCCTCGCCTTGCCGTACTATAGTGGAATGAAAGAAAAACTTATACAGGCGCATGTAGCAAGCCATATGCAGAAGCCGTTTAAACCGCGTGCGTGGCTG
>NZ_SLXE01000005.1 GCF_004341385.1 Uruburuella suis | reverse complement strand
GCCCTCTCCCTAGCCCTCTCCCACGGGAGAGGGAACAGGTTTCTGCTGCGGGTAAGAGGATGTGAATATTCAATAATTAATTGCCGCATCTATAGCTTTGTCAAAACAAAGCGTAATCGTATGCATATAGTGGAATGCATAAAAAAGTGACACGACGGGTAGGTTGGGTTGAAAACCCAACAAGCCCACGGGCCGTCTGAAACGTTGGGTTTATCAACCCAACCTACTCCGTGATAGTGCGTGGTTTTGTATCACTTTTTCTTGCATTCCACTATAACACAAAAATGCCGAAACCTTTGCAAAACGCCCGTTCTGTCGCTCCTGCGCAGGCAGGAGCCTAGTTAAAGCGCAGCTTCAGTTGCCAGACCCATTCAAAAAATAACCCCACTGCGTTGGCTCGCCTTGCCATATGTGTGTACTGTCTTCGGGCCGCCTTGTCAGCTTACTTTTTTGAATGGGTATTATTAAATGATGGTTTGTTTATTTTTGCGCAATCAAAACAGCCATTGCGACACGCTGTAAATCACCAGCCCCACCAAGCCGCCCACCAGCGTGCCGTTGATGCGGATAAACTGCAAATCGCGGCCCACGCTCAATTCGAGTTTTTCCACCATTTCGCGGCTGTCCCAGCCTTTCACCTTATCGGACACAAATTGCGCCGCCTGCTCTTTATAGCGCATCACGCCATCGCGCACCATCAACGACAAACGCACATCCGCGCGGCGCATAAATTGCGGGTATTGCGCCGCCTGCGCCAGCATATGATCCAACAACTTATTGAGCTGCACGAGCCAGAGCGAATCCGCTTGCTGCACATCGGCCGCCGTCCACGTTTGTAGGCTCTGCCACATCCGCGCCAGGCTTTGCTGCACCGCGCTGGAATGCGCAAGCTGGCGCTTGCCCGCTTCGAGCCGCTTGTGCCACAGGCGCGAATGGCGCAAGGCTTCGCTGATGCGGTCGATTTGTTCATCCACATTTTTGCGCAAACGGTGCTCAGGGTCTGCCAAGGCCGCGGCCAGATAATCATCGGCCCAATCGAGCGCTTTGGCGGCCACCCAACCATCCACCCTGTCTACCAGCGAGCCTTTGAGCGAAGCTTTGATTTTTTCCCAGGCGCTGGGCGCTTCGCTTTCAATGCGCGCCGCCCATTCGTGCAGATTTTGCTCCAACAAAGCGCGTGTTTGCGGATCGCGCAGCCAGCGGCGCGTTTGCTTCATCAAAGCGCGCAAGAGCGTTTGGTGCAAGCCTTGCGATTTCAGCAGCGCGAGCGCATCGGCCAGGGTTTTGCCGATTTTGTCGCCGCTGTATTGCTCGGCCAGCATCATGCTGCCGAAACGCGCCACCTGCTCGGGCTTGGCCACATTCAAAAGCGCCGGCAGCTGCGAGGCCAGCCACGGCAGCCAACGCGCGCGGTTGGCCGGCGCGGCCAGCCAGGCCAACAATTTTTCACTCGGCGCAGCCTGATACACGCGCAACGCAATCGGGCGGCCCTGCAAAAAATTGTTTTCAATAAAGCGCCCCAACTCATCGGCGATACGGTGTTGGTTGCGCGGCAAAATGGCGGTATGTGGAATCGGCAGGCCCAAAGGGCGGCGGAACAAGGCGGTAACGGCAAACCAATCGGCCAGCGCGCCCACCATCGCCGCTTCGGCAAAGGCTTTCACATAGCCCAGCGCCGGATATTGGCGCACATTCATGGCCGCCACCACAAACAGCACCGCAGCCAAAAAGAGCAGCCCCGTGGCCAAGCGGCGGCTTTTTCGCAAGCGCAGCCGCGCCGCTTCCGTGCGCGCTTGGGCAGATAAAATCGTCATATTCTTCTCCGGCAGATACCGATTCGGTTATTGCTTAAATTTTAGGCAACAATATTTTTCGTTATCATCACAATGGCTTGCCCAGCTTATCCACATATCTTGCACAAGATAGCAAACAAAAGCTGTGGGCAAGGCTTGAAACTCAAGCCCTTTGAATTTTCCGCGCTAAATTGATTAAATTTTAAGCAGCTCGATTTTTCGCAATTATTTCAATCCTCAGCCCGCCTTATCCACAAGCCGCCCACAGCTTTTTGCCGTGCAAATGCGGATAAACGCCGGCTTGCCGCTCAGATTTTCAGACGGCCTTTTGCCTATATTTTAAGCAAATTTATTTTTGTCTGTGCAATCAACACATCACGCGGCTTATCCACATCTATTGCACACCCACACCAACATAAATGGGGGCAATTGCCACCTTTTTTGCGCATAATACCAATCCAAAAAAATAACCTAACTTCGTTGTCTCGCCTTGCCGTACTATCTGTACTGTCGCAGGCTTCCGCCTTGTTAGCTTACTTTTTTGAATGAGTATAATTTCCGTGCTTGAACAGCGGGATTGCTATCGGCGCGGCTTCACGCCATTTTAGCATGCGCTCTGCATCCTATTGCCGCCATTCAAACAAGGACTGCACAAAAGCCTGAGGCCGTCTGAAAACATTTCAGCCTGTAGGTCGGATTCTCGAATCCGACACTTGTTCGCAGAACAAGGCACGCACATCGCTTTGGCCGTTGGCCAAATGTCGGATTCAAGAATCCGACCTACGCGGATGATGCTGCCGAACTGCTTTTATTTTGTAAGGTTATTTTTTTGAATTGGTATAAGTTGTTTAATAATAAAATGAATTTTGTAAAAGCCTGAGGCCGTCTGAAATTTTTTCAGACGGCCTCAGACTTTTACAGCCATCAATGCAAATTCAGGCTGGCTCAGCTTTTGCGCTCAACTTGCGACACATCGCGCACGGCGCCGGTGTCGGCGCTGGTGGTCATGGCGGCATAGGCGCGCAAAGCGGCCGACACTTGGCGCTCGCGATTTTGCGGCTTCCAAGCGGCTGCACCGCGCGCTTCCATTGCTTCGCGGCGCTGTTCGAGCACGTCAAACGGCACGGCCAAGTGGATGCTGCGTTTGGGGATGTCGATTTCTACCGCATCGCCCTCTTCCACCAAGCCGATTGCGCCGCCCTCGGCCGCTTCGGGCGAAACGTGGCCGATGCTCAAGCCCGATGTGCCGCCGGAAAAGCGCCCGTCGGTGAGCAAGGCGCATGCTTTGCCCAAGCCTTTGGATTTTAAATAGCTCGTGGGATAAAGCATTTCTTGCATGCCGGGGCCGCCTTTGGGGCCTTCGTAGCGGATAATCACAATATCGCCGGCCTCGATTTGATTGTCGAGAATCGCCGCCACGGCATCATCTTGGCTTTCAAACACGCGCGCTCGGCCTTTAAAGGTGAGAATGCTGTCGTCCACGCCGGCGGTCTTCACCACGCAGCCGCGCTCGGCGATGTTGCCGAACAACACCGCCAGGCCGCCGTCTTGCGAATACGCGTGCGCCTGGCTGCGGATGCAGCCGTTTTCACGGTCGAGATCCAGGCTCGGCCATTGGCGGTTTTGCGAAAAGGCTTCGGTGGTGCGCACGCCGCCGGGCGCGGCTTTGTAGCGTGTGTGCGCCGCTTCATTGGCCGGGTTGGTGATGTCCCATTTATCCAGCGCGGCTTGCAGAGTATGTTCGTGCACGGTGGGCACATCGGTGTGCAGTTTGCCGGCGCGGGCAAGCTCGGCCAAAATGCTCATCACGCCGCCGGCGCGGTGCACGTCTTCCATATGGTATTTCTGCGTGGCCGGCGCCACTTTGCACAAACACGGCACGCGGCGGCTGATGCGGTCGATGTCGGCCATTTTGAAATCCACTTCGGCTTCGTTGGCGGCGGCCAAAAGGTGCAGCACGGTGTTGGTGGAGCCGCCCATGGCCACATCGAGGCTCATGGCGTTTTCAAACGCGGCTTTGGTGGCGATATTGCGCGGCAACACGCGCTCATCGTCTTCTTCATAATAGCGTTTGGTGATATCCACAATCAGGCGGCCGGCTTCGAGAAACAATTCTTTGCGGCCTGCATGGGTGGCCAAAAGCGAGCCGTTGCCCGGCAGCGACAAGCCCAAGGCTTCGGTGAGGCAGTTCATCGAATTGGCGGTGAACATGCCCGAGCAAGAGCCGCAAGTGGGGCAGGCGCTGCGCTCCACCGCAGCCACTTCTTCATCGCTGATGCTGTCGTCGGCCGCATCCACCATGGCATCCACCAAATCGAGCTTGCGCCCGTCCACAATATTGGCCACGCCGATTACCTTGCCCGCTTCCATCGGCCCGCCGGATACAAACACGGTGGGGATATTCAGGCGCAGCGCGGCCATCAGCATGCCGGGGGTGATTTTGTCGCAATTGGAAATGCACACCAGCGCATCGGCGCAATGCGCGTTGACCATATATTCCACCGAATCGGCAATCAAATCGCGGCTGGGCAGCGAATAAAGCATGCCGCCGTGGCCCATGGCGATGCCGTCGTCCACCGCGATGGTGTTGAATTCTTTGGCCAGGCCGCCGGCTTTTTCGATTTCGCGCGCCACCAGCTGCCCCATATTGTGCAGATGCACATGGCCGGGCACGAATTGGGTAAACGAGTTGGCAATGGCGATAATCGGCTTGCCGAAATCTTCGTCGGTTACGCCGGTGGCGCGCCACAGCGCGCGCGCGCCGGCCATATTGCGGCCGTGGGTGGAGGTTTTGGAACGGTAGGCTGGCATGGTGGTTTCCTTGATTCTGGTTCTGATTGACTTAATTTCAGCAGGCCGTCTGAAAGCGTTTCAGACGGCCTTATGTGGATAAAACCTTGTGCGGCTATTTTATACCAATTGTTAACGATTAAGAAGCCGACAAAATGTCTGATTATGCTTTATGCGCGTTCAGACGGCTTATGCTTTGGTTTGCGGCAAGCAATCACCGCTCAATTATTTTTGATGTGGGGATTTTTAAGGGGCTCTGAATAGCTCCGGCGAGTGAATTTTATCGGCATGAGTTGCTCTGAGCCTCTTTAAAATATAGGCCGTTCTATGGCTGCAGCCGCCGCAAAGCAGATTGGCGTTGAAATCGCGCAATTATGTGCACAAAGTTATCCCACAGGCCGTCTGAAAAGTTTCAGACGGCCTGTGGGATATTGTGTCTTTAGCCTTTCCTTACCTTTCAAGCGCCGCGCCACAGCAGCGCTTTGGGCTATAATGGCCGCTTGAAAAATTTCAAGGCCACGCATCATGATGATACATCCGCAGTTTGACCCGATATTGCTCAGCATCGGCCCCTTGGCCATCCGCTGGTATGCGCTCAGCTATATTATCGGCTTTGTGCTGTTTATCTGGCTCGGCCGGCGCCGCATTGCAGAAGGCAACACGGTGTTTACCAAAGAAATGCTCGACGATTTCCTCACTTGGGGCGTGATCGGCGTGATTTTGGGCGGGCGCTTGGGCTATGTGTTGTTTTACAAATTTTCCGATTATCTCGCCCATCCGCTGGATATTCTCAAAGTGTGGGAAGGCGGCATGTCGTTTCACGGCGGCTTTTTGGGCGTGCTGGTGGCGATGTGGCTGTTTGGCCGCAAGCACCACATCGGCTTTTGGAAAGTAGCCGACTTTGTGGCACCGCTCGTGCCTTTGGGGCTGGCTTCAGGGCGCATCGGCAATTTTATCAACGGCGAATTGTGGGGCCGCGTCACCGACATCAATGCTTTTTGGGCGATGGGCTTTCCGCAGGCGCGCTATGAAGATTTAACCGCCGCCGCCCACAACCCGCAATGGGCGGCCTGGCTCACCCAATACGGCATGCTGCCGCGCCACCCGTCGCAGCTTTACCAATTTGCACTGGAGGGCGTGGCGCTGTTTGTGATTGTGTGGCTTTTCTCGAAAAAACCACGCCCCACCGGCCAAGTGGCGATGGTGTTTTTGGCGGGCTACGGCTTTTTCCGCTTTATCGCCGAATTTGCGCGCCAGCCCGACGATTACCTCGGCCTGCTCACTTGGGGCTTGTCGATGGGGCAATGGCTGAGCCTGCCGATGGTGGTGCTGGGCATTATCGGCTTTATCTATTTCGGCAAACGCGGCAAAGCGGCGTAAACAAGTTATACCAAACAAACAGGCCGTCTGAAGGCTTTCAGACGGCCTGTTTGTGATGCATCATGGTTCACAACACCAAAGGTGCCACCAAAAAGCCCAACGCCACGGCAAACACAATTGCCAGCACGCCCGGCAGCAAAAACGAATGGTTGAACACAAAGCGGCCGATGCGCGTGCTGCCGGTGTCGTCCATCTGCACCGCGCCCAGCAGCGTGGGATAAGTGGGCAGCACAAACAGCGCCGACACCGCCGCAAAGCTCGCCACCAAAATATACACCTGCCCATTATTCGCCGGCGTGATGCCCAGCGCCAGCACCACCGCCGGCATAATCGCCTTGGCCGTGGCCGCTTGCGAATAAAGCAGCATGCTGGCAAAGAAAAGCGCCACCGCCAAAAGCCACGGATAATTGCTCACCAGCGCGGCGGCGGTTTCTTTCACCGCATCCAAATGCGCATTCACAAAAGTGTCGCCCAGCCACGCCACGCCGAGCACGCACACGCAGGCGGCCATGCCCGATTTGAAGGTGCTGGTTTCCAAAAGCTTGCCGGTGTCGAGCCTGCAAAAAATCACAATCAGCGTGGCAATAATCATCATAAAGCTCACAATCGCACCATCGCGCGGCAGCACCGGGTTTTCCACCAAGCCGATGGCCGGTGAAATCGCGCAGGCATAAAGCACCACCGCCACCACGCCGAGCAGGAAAATCCACACCGACAAACGCGCGCCCTTGGGCAGCGCCGCCCGCGCACCGCGCTCAGGTGGCAGCACCAAGCCCGCAGCCAAGCGCTGCCGGTAAACCGGGTCTTGCGACAAATCCAGCTTGAAAAAAAGATTAATCAGCAAAGCCACCAGCATGCAGGCCGCATAAGTCGTGGCCAACCAAATCAGCAAAAGCCTAGGATAGCTCACGCCCAAAGGCTCGAGTATGCCGCTCATAAACACCACCGCCGCGCTCACGGGCGAGGCGGTGATGGCGATTTGCGAAGCCACCACCGCAATGCTCAAAGGCGCGCTGGGCTTGATGTTTTCACTTTTGGCCACCTCCACAATCACCGGCATCATCGAATAAGCCGTGTGGCCGGTGCCCGCTAAAATGGTGAGAAAATAAGTAACCGTGGGCGCTAAGAAATTGATGTTTTTCGGGTTTCTGCGCAAAATATTTTCCGCCATGCGCACCAGATAATCGAGGCCGCCGGCCAGCTGCAAAGCCGCAATCGCTGCAATCACCGCCATAATGATCAAAATCACATCGTGCGGAATATGCCCGGGCGCCAGCCCCAAGCCCAGCGCCAACACCGCCACGCCCAAGCCGCCGGTGTAGCCGATGGCCATGCCGCCCAAGCGCACGCCGAGAAAAATTGCGCCCAAAAGCACAATAATCTGCAAAATCAAAGAGGTATCCATATAATGCATTTATATTCGTTTTAAGAGGCATGCTTTGTAACATAATTTCATACATTGCGAAATAGTGCTTTCGCAGCATGCTGCACCGCCGCATCAAACACAGCAAACCGCTTTGCACAAAAGCAGCGGCGGGAAACGGCCTGCTTAACAAGAGCTTTTAAAGATTCAAAAGCTTAGCCAAAAGCCAAAGCGCTCTTTTATAGCAGCGTGTAGGATTTTGTAATTTGATTCAAGTCAATTTCTTTTCAGGTGCAGGGTATACAATTCACATAATCTATTTTTAATCGCACATAAACGAAAGGAAGTTACATGATCAAAGGCATCCAAATCACCCAATCGCAAAACCCGGCCCTGCTCAACTCATTCTGGCTCTTGGATGACGAAGCCCAAGAAGTGCGCTGCCTGTGCGCCAACAGCAACGATTTCGAAGCCGACACCGTGCTGCCGCTGCCGCAGCTGGGCGAAGTGTCTTACCGCGAAATTCCGGTTGATTTCAGCAACCGTCCGCAAGTGGAAGGCGGCCAACACCTGAATGTAAACGTGATGACCCGCGAAACCTTGGAAGAAGCCATCGCCAACCCGGAAAAATACCCGCAGCTCACCATCCGCGTGTCCGGCTACGCCGTGCGCTTCAACTCGCTCACCCCCGAGCAACAACGCGACGTGATCACCCGCACCTTTACTGAAAATATGTAATTCGTGTGAAGATGGCGCCAAGCCGTCTGAAAAGATAAACAGCCCTTTTGAACCGGGATTTCGGTTTAAAAGGGCTGTTTTTATAGTGTGTTGCACAAAATATAAAACGGAAGTCATGCCCGCTTAAATAAATCATCATGACATAGCATGCAAAAGCCGGCGGATTCGGATGCGAAGCACACAACCGGCAACCCACCGTAGGTACGATTAGGCTGTAAGCCGTAATCGTACGAATGCAGCTGCCGCAGCGAACACAGTTGGAAGTCGATCAAAGCAAGCCGTCTGAAAATCAATCTTCAGACGGCTTGCTTGTTTCATGCGTACGATTACGCCGCTGCCGGCGGCTAATCGTACCTACGCGGGCTGTTTCACGGGCAAAGCCCTCGTTACGCGGCTGCGTAGGTACGATTAGGCTGCAAGCCGTAATCGTACGAATGCAGCTGCCGCAGCAAACACAATTGAAAGTTCTATCAAAGCAAGCCGTCTGAAAATCAATCTTCAGACGGCTTGCTTGTTTCATGCGTACGATTACGCCGCTGCCGGCGGCTAATCGTACCTACGCGGGCTATTGATACGGCAATTAAATATTGAGAACCTTAAAAGTTAAATAATTGAAAATTTTAAATTTTTATGATTTAAGTTTCAATGTTTAATTGCCAAATCTATAAATTTCGATAATTTAGGCCGTCTGAAACCTTTCAGACGGCCTATCTCACTTCAAATTCAAGCCAGCTTGCCGCCGACCCAATCTTTCACCCCGTTCAACACTTCCGGCAATTTCTCCGCATCGCTGCCGCCGGCTTGCGCCAAGTCCGGCCGGCCGCCGCCTTTGCCGCCGATTTGTTCGGCCACGAATTTCACCAAGTCGCCGGCTTTCACTTTGCCGGTGAGCGGTTTGGACACGCCGGCGCAGAGGGATACTTTGCCTTCGTTCACGGCGGCGAGCAGCACCACGGCTTGGTCGGATTTGCCGGTGAGGTCGGTGACGATGTCGCGCAGGGCGGCGGCTTCGGCGTCGATTTGGGCAACCACCAGTTTGGCTGTGCCCAAATCTTGCGCGTTGTCGAAAAGTTTGGCGGCGGCGTGCACGGCCAATTCGCTTTTGGCTTGCGACAAGGCTTTTTCCAACGTTTTCGTTTGAGCCGCATTGGCTTGGATTTTGGCGAGCACGTCTTTTTCGGTTTGTGCTTTCACTTCGCCGATGATGTCGCGCACCAAGCGCTCTTGGTTTTGCGCCCATTGCAGCGCGTTTAGGCCGGTGATGGCTTCGATGCGGCGGATGCCGGCGGCAATGCCGCCTTCGCTGATGATTTTGAAGAGGCCGATGTCGCCGGTGCGCGCCACGTGGGTGCCGCCGCACAATTCGGTGGAAAAATCACCCATTTTCAGCACGCGCACTTCGTCGCCGTATTTTTCGCCAAACAGCATCATGGCGCCGGCTTGTTGCGCGGCTTCCATGCTCATCACATCGGCTTCCACCGCCACGTTGGCCAAAATGGCTTCGTTTACGCGGCGCTCCACTTCGGCGATTTCTTCGGCGCTCACGGCTTGCGGGTGGGAAATGTCGAAGCGGGTGAGCTCTGCGCTCACAAGCGAGCCTTTCTGCTCCACATGCTCGCCCAACACTTCGCGCAAGGCGCGGTGCATCAAGTGGGTGGCGCTGTGGTTGCGCATATTGGCGGCGCGGATGTCGTTGTCGATTTTAGCGCTCACGGCATCGCCCACGTTCAGACGGCCTGACACGAGCACGCCGAATTGGCCGGTAACGGCGGCTTTGATTTTTTGGGTGTCGCGCACTTCAAAGCGGTTTTCGCCGGCAAAAATATAGCCCACATCGCCCACCTGGCCGCCGCTTTCGGCATAAAACGGGGTGAAATCAATCACCACTGCGCCGCTATCGCCTTCTGCCAAGCTTGCCACCGGTTCGCTGTCTTTATAAAGGGCGACAATTTTGGCTTCGGTTTGGCGCTCGCTATAGCCTTTGAATTCGGTGTCGCCGCCTTCATAAGCCAATTGGGTGTCGGCTTTGAAGTTTTGCGCGGCGCGGGCGCGGGCGCGTTGGGCTTCCATTTCGCGCTCGAAGCCTTCGCTGTCGAGCTCGATACCCAATTCGCGCGCCATATCGGCGGTGAGGTCGTAGGGAAAGCCGTAGGTGTCGTAGAGCTTAAACACATGCTCGCCCGAAATAATCATTTTGCTGTTGGCAATGTTGTCGTTTAAATAGCGCTCAAGGGCTTCGGCAAACGGCCGGTTTTCTTCGGTGGCGGCTTTTTGCTCGATCACGTCGGCGATATTCAGATTGAGGCTCTCGTTAATTGCGCCCTCGATATGCTTGCGCACCACCACCAATTTTTGGTCGGCATTGTGGCGCGAAGCCACTGAGAATTCCACGCCGTCGGCCGTGCTCAGCAGCAGCGGCTCGCCGATGCCGTCGGCCGGCAGCAGGCTTTCCAGCTTTAAAAACTGCATGCCGCGCCAAACCTGGCTGAACAACACCATGCCTTTTTCCAAAGTTTCACCAAAGCGGGTTTCTTCGCCGCGCAAGGCTTCCATGATTTGCGTTTGCTTTTCTTTCAATTCGGGATAAGCGCCGCCCATTTCGGCCACCAAATCGGGCACGAGTTTGTAGAAAAACGCGCCTTTTTGGCCGAGCTTGTAGCCGTGGCGCACGGCGCGGCGGATGATGCGGCGCAACACATAGCCGCGGCCTTCGTTGCTGGGCATCACGCCGTCGGCAATCAGAAACGAGCAGGCGCGGATGTGGTCGGCAATCACTTTCAGGCTCGGCTCGTCCATGCTGAATGCCACACCGGTTTCGCGCGCGGCGGCTTTGAGCAGGTTTTGGAAAAGATCGATTTCATAGTTGGCGTGCACATGCTGCATCACGGCGGCCATGCGCTCCAAGCCCATGCCGGTATCCACCGAAGGCTTGGGCAGCGGGTTCATGGTGCCGCTTTCGTCGCGGTTAAACTGCATAAACACGCAGTTCCAGATTTCGATAAAGCGGTCGCCGTCTTCTTCGGCGCTGCCCGGCGGGCCGCCCCAGATATGGTCGCCGTGGTCGTAGAAAATTTCCGAGCAAGGGCCGCAGGGGCCGGTGTCGCCCATTTGCCAGAAATTATCCGAGGCATATTTGGCGCCTTTGTTGTCGCCGATGCGGATGATTTTTTCAGCCGGCATGCCGATTTCGTTGAGCCAAATATTGTAGGCTTCGTCGTCTTCGGCATACACAGTGGCCAGCAGTTTTTCTTTGGGAATGTTCAGCCATTCGGGCGAAGTAAGAAATTCCCACGCAAAATGAATGGCATCGCGTTTGAAATAATCGCCGAAGCTGAAATTGCCCATCATTTCAAAAAAGGTGTGGTGGCGGGCGGTGTAGCCCACGTTTTCCAAATCGTTGTGCTTGCCGCCGGCGCGCACGCATTTTTGCGCGGTGGTGGCGCGGTTGTAGGCGCGTTTGTCGAAGCCGAGAAACACGTCTTTAAATTGGTTCATACCGGCGTTGGTAAACAAAAGCGTGGGGTCGTCGTGCGGCACCAGCGAGGAAGAAGCCACAATCTGGTGGCCTTTGGTTTCAAAGAATTTTAAGAATTTTTGGCGGAGTTCTGCGGTTTTCATAATGTTTTCTATGTGGGTTAAACGATTTTCAGACGGCCTTAATGCATCAGCAAAGGCCGTCTGAAAAGCAAATATCAAATCTTGGCTATCTTACCGCAGATTTGCCTTTGCGCCTACCCGAGGCATACTGCTTTTGCTATACTCTGTTTGCATTTCCCCTCCACTCCAATATAAGGAATCATGATGAAATCATTGCCTTTATTCGGCCTTGTGGTGCTGGCGCTGGCCGCCTGCGGCGACAAGTCCAACGAGAAGCCCCCCAACAGCGCCGCAGCTTCTGCCACCGCTTCCACTTCCGGCACCCTGCCCGAAACCGCCAACCTGAAAATCTACAACTGGTCGGATTATGTCGACCCCGCCACCGTGGCCGCCTTTGAAAAGCAATACGGTGTGGCCGTGAAATACGATTATTACGACAGCGATGAAACGCTGGAGAGCAAAATGCTCACCGGCAAATCCGGCTACGACTTAGCCGGCCCCTCCAATGCCTTTATCGGCCGCCAAATCAAAGCCGGCGCTTATCAAAAGCTTGATAAAAGCCTGATTCCCAATTATAAAAACATCAATCCCAAGCTTTTGGCGCTGATGCAGGAAGTGGATCCGGGCAACGATTATGCCGTGCCTTTTTTCTGGGGCACCAACACATTTGCCATCAACACCGAGCGGGTGAAAAAAGCGCTCGGCACCGACAAGCTGCCCGACAATCAATGGGATTTGGTGTTCAACCCCGAATACACCGCCAAGCTCAAGCAATGCGGCATCAGCTATCTGGACAGCGCCGCCGAAGTTTACCCGATGGTGCTCAACTATATGGGCAAAAACCCCAACAGCAGCAATATCGACGACATCAAAGCCGCCAGCGAATTGCTCAAACAAAACCGCCCCAATATCAAGCGCTTCACCTCATCGGGCTTTATTGATGACTTGGCGCGCGGCGACACCTGCGTGACCATAGGCTTCGGCGGCGATCTGAATATCGCCAAGCGCCGCGCCGAAGAAGCCGGCGGCAAAGAAAAAATCCAAGTGATGATGCCCAAAGAAGGCGTGGGCATTTGGATTGATTCGTTTGCCATTCCGAAAGACGCCGCCAACGTGCTCAACGCCCACCGCTATATCGACAACATTCTCGAGCCCGAAGTGGCCGCGCAAAACGGTGATTATGTTACCTACGCGCCCTCCAGCCTGCCCGCCCGCGCGCTGATGGCCGCCGAATACCGCGACGACAACACCGTGTTTCCCACCGATGAAGACATGGCCAACAGCTTTATCATGGTGCCCATCGAGCCGGAAAGCCTGAAATTTATGGTGCGCCAATGGCAAAGCATTAAAGCGGGCAAATAACGTTTTTTGGTGATGATGTTTGGCAAACAAAGCCTGAGGCCGTCTGAAAGATTTTCAGACGGCCTCAGGCTTTTGTTGTGGGCATGCACGTCATACCAATTCTAAAAAATAACCTTACAAAATAAAAGCAGTTCGGCAGCATCATCCGCGTAGGTCGGATTCTTGAATCCGACATTTAGCCAACGGCCAAAGCGATGTGCGTGCCTTGTTCTGCGAACAAGTGTCGGATTCGAGAATCGGACCTACAGGCTGCTGAAAGATTTTCAGACGGCCTCAGCGTTTGCCCATGCATACCACATGCTGCTCGCTTGCATGCATAGGGTTGCAGCCTGCACAGCGGGCAGCTTGGGCTGAAAACCCAACGAATCCCTCAAGCCGCCTGAAATGTTGGGTTTGGCAACCCAACCTACGCGCTGAAGCTTTGATGCTCAGGCGGCACGGTTGTTTTCCGGTTGGGTGCACGTTTCATGCACACGCGCATACGAGATGCCGTCTGAATATTTTCAGACGGCATCCCGTATCAAACCATGACGGTTTATTGATTTAAACAACCATCACTTCAAGCCGCGAAACGGCACCCACGGCTGCATGTTCAGCAACAAGCCCCACAATACATCAGGAATATGTTGCGCTTGTGCGCCCAGCGGGCCGTCGAGGCTGTCGGCCAGCTCGTTTTCGCGGCCGGCGGCGATTTTGAGCGCGAAATCGGGGTTGATAATCGCGCCGCGCCCCACGGCAATCAGCTCGGCGTGGCCGCTGTTGCCCGCATCGGCAATGCTTTGCGCACTCACCAAACCGCCCACGCCGACAAGCGGCAGGCGGCCGGCCAGATGGCGGTGGATTTGCGCAATGCGCTGCGGCGGCAACTCGGGATGGGCGGCGGCGTTTTCGGCCGGCTCGTTAAAATCGCCCAGCGACACATGCAGGTATTGCAGCGGCAGCTTCACCAATTCATCAATCAAGGCCAGCGTGTCGGCCATTTTAATGCCGTTTGCAGGCGCTTCTTCGGGTGAAAAACGATAGCCGACGATAAAATCTTGGCGGCCGGATGCGGCCACGGTATCGGCCACGGCGCGGGCAACGGCCAGCGGGAAAGCCATGCGTTTTTCGCGGCTGCCGCC
Source organism: Uruburuella suis (assembly GCF_004341385.1). GTDB lineage: Bacteria > Pseudomonadota > Gammaproteobacteria > Burkholderiales > Neisseriaceae > Neisseria > Neisseria suis. Next base: position 92,910 of record NZ_SLXE01000005.1, on the reverse strand, counting down.
CCATTCGTCATCGCGCAGGTTGCTGGCGGCGGAGTAAAACTGTTGCAGCAGATAGCCGTTGGCGCCGTGGATTTCCACGCCGTCGAAACCGGCGTCTACAGCATATTGCGTGGCTTGGGCATAAGCAGCCACTATTTCACGGATTTCGGCATCGGTGAGCACGCGCGCTTCGCTTTGCAGGCGTTTGTCGGCTTCGATATCGAATGAAAACGACGGGGGAATCAGCGTAAACGCGCTGGGCGCCACCACGCCGTTGGCCGGCACCAAATGCGGCAGTGCGCGAAAGCCGCCGTGATGAATCTGCAACACGGCTTTGGCGCCTTTTGCCTGTATGCTTTGCGCCAAGCGGCGCAGGCCGGGCAGATCTTCAGCGCGGATGGCGTTGGGCTCGCCGTCAAAGGCGCGGCCGGTGGGGTGCACGGTGGTGGCGGCGGTAATCACCATGCCTAAGCCTTTGCTGCGGCTGGCCACAAAATCGATTTCGGCTTCGCTGGCCGTGCCGTCTGCATGCGAGGCCCAATGCGTCATCGGGGCGAGCACCAAGCGGTTGGGCAGAGTTGCGCCGTTGTTGAAAGTGAGGGGTTGGAACAAGGCTTCAAATTGCGGTTTCATATTTTGCTTTCTTGGTTAAATATCAATCGTAAATCGGTTTCAGACGGCCTCTACCGCCTCTTTAAACAAACGGTAAGACGCAAACTGCAAGGCTTCGTCATAAATATAGCTCACCGCCATATATTCATCGGCACGCAGGCGCGTGTGCAGCTCGCTAAATTGCGCCGCCAAGGTGGCGGGGCCGCCGATTAAAGAGCAGGCGGTCATGCTGTTAACCGTGTGTTGCTCCATCTCGTTCCAGCGCCCGGCCATGCTGTCGACTGGCGGCGAGAGCGGCTGGCGGCTGTTGCGCACCACGTTGAGAAAAAATTGCTGCTGGCTGGTGGCCAGATATTGCGCGGCTTGATCATCGTCGGCGCCAATCACATTGAGCGCCACAATGGCATAAGGCTGCGCCAAGGTTTCAGACGGCCTGAAGCGGCTGCGGTAAATCGCCAGCGCCTCTTCAAGCATACGCGGCGCGAAATGGGCGGCAAACACATAAGGCAGCCCTTTTTCAGCAGCCAAATAAGCGCTTTCGGTGCTGGAGCCGAGGATATAAAGCGGCACATGGGTGCCAATGCCGGGAAAGGCTTTCACATAGCCCTGCCCTGCCGCATCACCCAAATAGCGCTGCAAAGCGGCCACATCTTCGGGAAAATCAAGCGAGGTTTCGCGCTCGGCGCGGCGCAAGGCTTGGGCGGTGAGGCGGTCGGTGCCGGGGGCGCGCCCCAATCCCAAATCCACGCGCTCGGGATAAAGCGTGGCCAGTGTGCCGTATTGCTCGGCCACCATCAGCGGGCTGTGGTTGGGCAGCATCACGCCGCCGGAGCCCACACGGATGCGCTGGGTGTGTTGCAGCGTGTGGCTGATTAAAATCGAAGTGGCGGAGCTGGCGAGCGAGGTGGTGTTGTGGTGCTCGGCAATCCAATAGCGGCTATAGCCCAAGGCTTCGGTGTGCTGCGCCAGCACCACCATGCTTGCCAAAGCCTGCTCGGTGGTGTGGCCGGCGCGCACGGGCACGAGGTTGAGTGCGGATACGGCGGGTGTGGTCATTATTTTTCCTTTCAACGGCAAGCCTACTTTCAGACGGCCTGTTTTAATTCAGCGATAATTTCTTATATCTAAAAATATAGATTGGATAAAATCAAAATATAGTGGATTAAATTTGAATCAAGACAAGGCGGCGAGCCGCAGACAGTACACACGTACGGCAAGGCGAGCCAACGCAGTATCGGTTCAAATTTAATTCACCATAATCCCGCGGCTGCGGGGAGGCGGGCAGATTTGCGCCCTGCCCGTTTAAATCTGCTCGCGCAATTGCTGCAATAAAGCTTCCACGCCGGCGCGGTGATAGCGGTAATACGTCCATTTACCGATACGGCGCGATTCGAGCAGGCCGGCTTTTTTCAAGGTGTTGAGATAGCCCGACACCACCGATTGGGCCAGCCCGGCTTTTTCGGCCACCAGCCCCACACACACGCCGCCCTCAAAATCGTGCACCACATCGCAATGCGCATGCGCGGCAAAATGCTGCTGCGGGCTTTTCAGCCACAGCAGCATTTGATAGCGGTATTCGTTGGATAAGGCTTTGAAGGTGTCGGTGGGTTTCATGGACGCTATAATAAATCTAGTTTTATAGATATGTCAATATAAAACAGGCCGAAATCTTACAAAACGGGTGTTTTACAAAAGCCTCAGGCCGTCTGAAAAATATTTCAGACGGCCTGAGGCTTTGATTCAAATATACCGTAAAAACAATGTCGACAAAGCTTCAAAACCGCTTTCGATTGATCCTCAATCATCAATCCAATGCTGCGCCGCCTTCACCGCTTTATGCCAATAATGCAGCATTTTCTGCACGCGCTCGGGTGGCAGCTGCGGCGAAAACACTTTATCCGCCTGCCATTGCGCCCGCAATTCGTCGGTGCTCTGCCAAAAGCCCACCGCCAGCCCGGCCAGATAAGCCGCGCCCAGGGCGGTGGTTTCGGTGATGCGTGGGCGCACGATATCGAAGGCAAACAAATCCGACTGCACCTGCATCAAATAATCGCTTTGGCTCGCGCCGCCATCCACACGCAATTGCGCGGTGGCCTGGCCGGCATCGGCTTCCATCGCCTTTACAATGTCATACACCTGAAATGCAATGCCTTCAAGCACGGCGCGGGCGAGGTGGCCGTTTGACGTGCAGCGGGTGATGCCGAAAAAACTGCCGCGCGCATATTGGTCCCAATAAGGCGCGCCCATGCCTGAGAGCGCGGGCACGAAATACACGCCGCCGTTGTCGGCCACGGAAGCGGCCAGCGTGTTGATTTCATCGGCTTCGCGTATCAGCCGCGCGCCGTCGCGCAGCCATTGGATTGCCGCGCCGCCCACAAACACGCCGCCTTCGAGCGCATAAGTGGTTTTGCCGCCGATTTTCCAGGCCACGGTGGCGAGCAGATTGTGTTGTGAATCCACAGGTTTATCGCCGGTGTTCATCAACAAAAAGCAGCCGGTGCCGTAGGTGTTTTTGAGCATGCCTTTATCCAGGCAGAGCTGGCCGAATAAGGCAGCTTGCTGGTCGCCCGCGATGCCGGCAATGGCAATCGGCCGATTGGTGAAGCGCGGCGCGGTGTGCCCGTATATTTCGCTGCTGGATTTCACTTCGGGCAGCATGGCGCGGGGAATATCGAAAAGGGCGAGCAAATCTTCGTCCCATTGCAGCGTGTGGATGTTGAAAAGCATGGTGCGGCTTGCATTGCCGGGGTCGGTAACGAAGGTGCGCCCTTCGGTGAGGTTCCACACGAGCCATGTGTCTACCGTGCCGAAACACAATTCCCCTTTTTCGGCGCGCGCACGGGCGCCGGGCACATGGTCTAAAATCCATTTCACCTTGGTGGCGGAAAAATAAGCATCGAGCACGAGGCCGGTTTTGGCGCGGATGGTGTCGCCGTGCGCGGCGCGGATGCTGTCGCAATATTTGGCGGTGCGCCGGTCTTGCCACACAATGGCGCGGTGCACCGGCTCGCCGCTGGCTCTATCCCACACTATCGTGGTTTCGCGCTGGTTGGTGATGCCCAGGGCGGCGATTTGATCGGCGGCAATGCCCGATTGCGCCAGCGCTTCGGCCAGCACCGACACCTGCGTGCTCCAAATTTCTTTCGCATCATGCTCCACCAGCCCCGGCTCGGGAAAATGTTGGGCAAAGGCTTTTTGCGCCTTGGCAACGATTTGGCCTGCATGGTTGAAAATCATCGCACGCGAAGAAGTGGTGCCCTGGTCGAGCGATAAAATATAGTGTTCCGCCATAATTGTGCCTTGTTGTGGTTTGGGCAAAATGTAACGCGTTTGCAGCAGCTTTGGCAACGGCGGCGCTACTCGCGGGCGGATAAATCCCGTAAAATAGCGCCATTCTTTCAGACGGCCTCTCTTTCATGCTCAGCTACCGCCACGCTTTCCATGCCGGCAACCATGCCGATATGCTCAAACATTTCGTGCTTTATCTCACGCTCGATTATTTCAACCGCAAAGACAAACCTTATTGGTATATCGACACCCACAGCGGCGCGGGGCTTTACGATTTGCGCGGCAACGAAGCGCAAAAAGTGGGCGAATACAAGCAAGGCATCGCCCTGTTGCAGCAAGCCGCCAAGCTGCCGCCGGGTTTGCACGACTTTTTAGGCCGTCTGAACGCGATTCTGCCCGAGCCGCACCTTTATTGCGGCTCACCCTGGCTCGCGCAGGCGATGCTGCGCCCGGCCGACAAGCTGCGCTTGTTTGAGCTGCACCCGGCCGATTTCCAGCATCTGCAACACAATATGCAGCAAGCCCGGCTCGGGCGGCGCGGCCAAGTGGTGCAGGCCGACGGCTATCAGGGTTTGATTGCCTTATTGCCGCCGCCCACCCGCCGCGCCGTGGTGTTGATCGACCCGCCTTATGAAGAAAAACAGGATTACGAACGCGTGGTGCACACCCTGAAAGAGGCGCAAAAGCGCTTTGCCCAAGGCTGCTATTTGGTGTGGTATCCCTGCCTGAGCCGCGAAGAGAGCCGCAAATTGCCCGCGCAGCTGCAAAAGATTGCACCCGATAATTACCTGCAAGCCGAGCTGCATGTGCAGCGCCCGCGCTCCGACGGCTTCGGCATGCACGGCAGCGGCATGTTTATCATCAACCCGCCCTATCTTTTGGCGCAGCAGCTGCAAGAGAGCCTGCCCGCGCTGGCCGCCTTGCTAGCGCAAGACGATGGCGCGCGCTTTGTGCTGGATTTTCAAATCAAATAAACCACAGGCCGTCTGAAACCGCTATGCGTTCAGACGGCCTTGATGAATTCACCCGATGATGCGGCAAAGATAGAAAGCAGCCGCGCTTTGCATTACAATCCTCATTGTCCGCTTACCGAAAGAGCTGCTTTTTATGCGCACCACCCGCCCTATTCTCACCTTATTGCCCGCCCTCTTATTGCTGGCAGCCTGCGGCGAGCAAAAAGCAGCCGTCGAAGAAAAATTCAACAGCGAATTTATCAGTTCGTTCAGCAAAGCCTGCGTGGAAAGCATACCGGAAAACACGCGTATTTCGTCCGAGCAAAAGCAGCAAGTGTGCCAATGCGCGGCCGAGAAAGCGCTGGAAGTGCTCACCCCGGCCGACATCGCGCGCGCCATCAGCGGCAATATCGATGAAGCCACGCAAAGCAAAGCCAACACCGCGGCCCAGCCCTGCATCGAAGCCTTGATTCAACAGCATCAACCCGCCTCCGCCCCCTCAACCGATTCCCACTAAAGCGAGAAACTTATGACTACCCTGGCCGAATTCCTGCCCCAACACCTGCAACAACACGCTCTGCCCGACCAACTGGGCGGCGTGCTCCAATCCGTGGTCGATGCCTGCGTGCAAATCAACCGGCAAGTGCGCCTGGGTGCGCTGGCCGGCGTGCTGGGTGAAGCCGGCAGCGGCAATGTGCAGGGCGAAGATCAGAAAAAACTCGATGTGATTGCCAACGATGTGCTGATTGCCGCGCTCAAAGCCAATGCCGATGTGGCCGGGCTCGCCAGCGAAGAAGAAGACACATTCGTGCCCTGCCATGAAGAAGGCCGCTATTTGGTGCTGTTTGACCCGCTCGACGGCTCGTCCAATATCGATGTGAATATTTCCGTGGGCACCATTTTCTCCATTCTCACCAAGCCGCAAGGCGCGCTTGCTACCGAATCGTTTCTGCAAAAAGGCCGCGACCAAGCCGCCAGCGGCTATGTGCTCTACGGCCCGCAAACCCAGCTCGTGTTTACCTTCAAGCACGGCGTGTTTGTGTTTACCCTTGATGAAAACGGCCAATTCGTGCAAACCGGCGCCCACCCGCAAGTGCCCGCACAAACCAAAGAATTCGCCATCAATATGTCGAACCAGCGCCACTGGTATGCGCCGATGCAGCAATACATCGCCGAATTGCTCGCCGGCGACACCGGGCCGCGCGCCAAAAATTATAATATGCGCTGGGTGGCCTCGATGGTGGCCGAAATCCACCGCACCCTGATGCGCGGCGGCGTGTTTATGTATCCGCAAGACGCACGCGACCCCGCCAAGCCCGGCAAGCTGCGCCTGATGTATGAAGCCAACCCCTTGAGCTTGATTCTCGAGCAGGCCGGCGGCGCGGCCACCAATGCCGCCGCCGATATGCTCGACATCCAGCCCGAAGGCCTGCACCAGCGCGTGGCCGTGGTGATGGGCAGCCGCGAAGAAGTGGAATATGTGCGCCGGCTGCATGTATAAATATTCAAAGTAATTGTTTTATAAAGGCCGTCTGAAAACTTTCAGACGGCCTTTTGCACTTTTTTACAAACCACAACCGCAAATTCAGCGATAATACGCACCCATTTAATATCCGTTTTCTCATTATGCAAACTTTATCCAAATTCCTGCTCTGCGGCCTGCTCGGCTTTGCCGCGCTGGGCGCACAAGCCGAAACCCGCGCCGTGATCGACACCAATATGGGGCAGATCCGCCTTTCACTTGATGAGCAAAAAGCACCCAAATCCGTGGCCAATTTTGTGAACTATGCCAATAAAGGCTTCTACAACGGCACTATTTTCCACCGCGTGATGGACGGCTTTATGATTCAGGGCGGCGGCTTCACCCCCGATATGGAGCAAAAACCCACCGAAAAAGCCATCAGCAACGAAGCTGAAAACGGCCTGAAAAACACCGTCGGCACCATCGCCATGGCACGCACCGCCAACCCCAATTCCGCCACCAGCCAATTTTTCATCAACGTGGCCGACAATGATTTTCTAAACTATAAAGACCGCACGCCCCAAGGTGCCGGCTATGCCGTGTTTGGTAAAGTTACCGGCGGCATGGATGTGGTGCAGAAAATCGCCAAAGTGCAAACCGCCAACCGCGCTTATCATCAAAATGTGCCGGTGAAACCGGTGGTGATTGAAAAAGTAAGCATCCTGCCATAAAGCGCCCATCTTTAATTGATGGGAAAGATATCATCAAGCCGTCTGAAATGTTTCAGACGGCTTTTCATGTTAGGATGCAAACACTTTCACTTTCAAAAAATCAAGGAGCCCTCATGAAAAAAACCCTGTTTGCCGGCTTACTGGCCGTGGCCGCCGGCGCTGCTTCCGCCGCCACCTACACCATCGACAGCCACCACGCCAATGCCCGCTTCGCCATCGACCATTTCGGCGCCACCACCAACACCGGCGGCTTCTACAACCTCACCGGCACCGTAGCATTCGACCCGAAAGCACAAACCGGCTCGGTGGATGTGCGCATTCCCGTCAGCTCGCTCAACACCGGCAACGCCCGCTTCGACGAGCACCTGAAAAGCGCCGATTTGTTTAACGCCGCCCAATATCCCGAAATGCGCTTCCAATCCAGCAAATGGCATTTCAAGGGCAATAAAGTGAGCAGCGTTGAAGGCACGCTCACCCTGCTCGGCCAAACCCATCCGGTAACGCTTAAAGCCACCAAGTTCAACTGCTACAACAGCCCGATGCTGAAAACCGAAGTGTGCGGCGGCGATTTTGAAACCGTGATCGACCGCAGCAAATGGGGCATGAATTATCTGGTGGCCGCCGGCATGTCGAAAAACGTCAAGCTCACCATTCAGATAGAAGCCGCCAAACAATAAACCGATAAACGGCCAACCGTTTGATTCCATAAACAGGCCGTCTGAAAACTGTTTCAGACGGCCTGTTCTGTTATTGATTCCGATAAAAATAAAAAAAGCTGCCGCAGCAGCTTTTTTATCATCCGGCTTAAATCGATGCGTTTACAAACGCCACCAATTGGCCTTTGGCCAAGGCACCCACTTTGGTGGCCACGTTTTGACCGTCTTTAAACACCATCAAAGTCGGAATGCCGCGCACGCCGAATTTGGCCGGGGTTTGGTCGTTGTCGTCGATATTGATTTTCACCACTTTGAGCTTGCCCTCGAATTCGGCGGCCACTTCATCCAAAATCGGCGCAATCATTTTGCAGGGGCCGCACCACGGTGCCCAAAAATCCAGCAACACCGGCACATCTGATTTCAAAACATCTTGCTCAAAGCTCGCGTCGGAGGCGTGTACGATTAAATTGCTCATGTCGGTTTCCTTTTGAAGTGAATGCGCCTGCATTCGGTTGGTTGTTTGATGCGCTTAGAATAGGGGTTTCGGCGCAAAATTTCAAGTGCCCGCGTGCATCAATAGTTTTTTTGTATAGTCTGCATTCGGTTTGGCAAACACCGTCTCCACCTTGCCTGCTTCTATCACACAGCCGTCTTTCAACACCATCACCCGATGCGCAAGTGCGCGGATCACGGCCAAATCGTGGCTGATGATGATCAGGCTCAGCCCGTGCTGCCGCTGCAAATCGGCGAGCAAAGCCAAGATCTGTTGCTGCCATTGCACATCGAGCGCGCTGGTGGGCTCATCGAGCACCAACACCTGCGGGCGCACGATAATGGCGCGCGCAATCGCCAGCCGCTGGCGCTGGCCGCCGGAAAAAGCATGCGGATAGCGGCTCAAAATATCGTCATCCAGCCCCACCTGCCGCAACACTTCACCCACCCGCGCACGCATGGCGGCCTGATTCAGCTGCGGCTCATACACGCGCAAGGCTTCCGACACAATTTCCAGCACCGTCATGCGCGGGTTGAATGCGCCAAACGGGTCTTGAAACACCATCTGCATTTCGCGTCTAAGCTCGGGCCGCCACGCCTGCCCGTTGATGTTCAGACGGCCTTTGGCCGGCATCAACCGCATCAGCGCTTTGGCCAGCGTGGTTTTGCCGCTGCCGCTCTCGCCGATAATGCCCAGCGTTTCACCCGCCTTCAAATCAAACGATAAAGGCTCGAGCAGGATTTTTTCGCGCTTTTTAAACCAGCCCACGCGCTCGCTCACCGCCACGCTGATTTGCTCGGCCGCCAGCACCGTGGCCGCATCAGCAGGCACAGCGCCCACTTCGCGCCGTGCACCGATGCCCAGCAGCATTTTGGTGTAATCGTGTTGCGGGCGGGCAAACACATCGGCCACGCTGCCCTGTTCCACAATGCGCCCACCCTGCATCACCGCCACATCGTCGGCAAAGCGGCGCACCAAGTTCAAATCGTGGGTGATGTAGAGCATGGTCATTTGATGCTCGGCCTGCAGGCGCGCGAGCAAATCGAGAATCTGCGCCTGCACCGCCACATCCAGCGCCGTGGTGGGCTCATCGGCAATCAAAAGTTGCGGCTCGGCCGCCACTACCATCGCAATCATCGCCCGCTGGCGCTGGCCGCCGGAGAGCTGAAACGGATAAGACAGCGCCTTGGTTTCAGGCTCGTGTATGCCGGTTTCGGCCAGCAAAGCCACCGCTTTTGCCCATGCCTGTTTCGGCGGCAAACCCAAATGCAGCGTGAGCACTTCGGCAATTTGCCTGCCCACCGGCATCACCGGATTGAGCGCCGTCATCGGCTCTTGAAACACCATGCCTATGCTTTTACCGCGCAGCTTCTGCAATTGGCGCGGTGATTTTCCAAGCAGGTTTTCGCCGTTGAAATTCAGACGGCCTGTGAGCGACACCGCCGGATTAAGCTGCATAATGCCTTGCGCCAACACCGTTTTGCCGCTGCCGCTCTCGCCCACAATCGCCAGTTTGCGGCCGCGGCGCACGCTAAGATTGATGTCGTGCAGCACCGGTTTGCCGGGAAAAGCGGCGCTGAGGTTTTCGATTTCGAGGATATTCATACTCAGCTCCTCGCCCGCACATCAAAAGCCTGTCGCAGCCCCTCGCCTATCATCACCAGCAGCAACAGCATAATGGTGAGCGCGCACACGGCAGAGAGGCCTATCCACCAAGCATCGAGGTTGTCTTTGCCCTGCGCCAGCAATTCGCCCAAGCTCGCTTGCGCAGCGGGCACGCCTAGGCCGAGAAAGTCGAGGCTGGTGAGCGCGAGCACGGCGCCGGAAATGCGAAACGGCAAAAACGCCAGCACCGGCGTGAGGCTGTTGGGCAGAATATGCCGCCACATAATGGTGCGGTTGCCCACGCCCATGCTTTTGGCCGCCAGCACATAATCGGCCTGGCGGTTTTTCAGAAACTCGGCACGCACATAATCCGACAAGCCCATCCAGCCGAACAGCGCCAGAATCACCAGCAAAACCAGTAGGCCGGGGTTGAAAAACGAAGAGAGGATAATCAGCAGATAAAGCTCGGGCAGGCCGCCCCAGATTTCAAGAAAGCGCTGCATCACCAAATCCACCTTGCCGCCGAAATAGCCCTGCACGGCTCCGGCGAGCACGCCGATGACGGTGGTGACGGCGGTGAGCGCCAGCGCAAACAAAAGCGAATCGCGAAAGCCGTAAACCAGGCGCGCCAGCACATCACGGCCGCGGTCGTCGGTGCCGAGCCAGTGTTGTGCCGAGGGCGGCGCGGGATCGGGCGCGGTGTCGAAATCGTTGAGCGTGTTGGCGGCATAGGGGTTGGGCGGATACACGGCATTATTGCCATCGGCGGTGATATTGCGGCGCACCAGCGGGTCGAGATAATCGGCAGGCGTGTCGAAATCGCCGCCAAACACGGTTTCGTTATAGCTTTTCACCATCGGAAAATAATAGCTGCCCTGATAATGCACCAACAAAGGTTTGTCGTTGCTCCAAAGCGGCGCCAACAAGGCCAGCGCAAACAGCACGGCGAGCAGGCGCAAAGCCCGAAAGCCGCGTTTGTGTTGTTTGAATGCCTGCCAGGCGGAAAAATGTGAATTCATCGGCTAAACCGTAAAAAAAGCGGCATCATAGGCCACCACGCCTTGCGGCAAGGCTTTGTTGGCCAGCGCAACGGCCATAAAGTTTTCAGACGGCACCTCAAACGGCGGCAAAATGCCCAATGGCGCGGCTTCTTGATAGCCGAATTTCGAATAATAAGCAGCGCTGCCCAACACCACGCAAGCGCCGTAGCCCAGCGCACGCGCCGCTTCGTGGCCGCATTGAATCAAACGGCCGCCCACGCCCTGCCGCTGAAAATCGGGGTGCACCGCCAGCGGCGCCAACGCCAAGGCGGTTTCGCTCCCGATGCCGATTTCAGTAAACAAAATATAGCCGGCAAGCCGCCCTTCTATTTCGGCCACCAGCGACAAGGCCGGCACAAAGCTGCGGCTTTGGCGCAAGGCAGCCACCAAATCCTGCTCTTTGCCATCGCTATGCTCGGCCGCGGCAAATGCGGTTTGCACCAGCCGGTAAACGGCGGCGTAATCAGCGGGGATTTCACAGCGGATATTCATATGGCTGCCTTTTAATGTTTCAGACGGCCTCATTATTTCTGGCCGCCGAAATGGATGCGCGGGTCCACCCACGAATAGGAAATGTCCGACAATAATTTTGCCAGCAAGCCCATCAGTGTGAACACATAAAGCGTGCCCATCACCACCGGATAATCGCGCTTCATCACCGCTTCGTATGAGAGCAGCCCCAAACCATCGAGCGAAAACAGGGTTTCTATCAAGAGGCTGCCGGTGAAAAAAGCGCCGATAAAGGCAGCGGGAAAGCCCGTGATCAGCGGAATCATGGCGTTGCGAAACACATGGCGCAGCAAAATCTGCCGCTCGGGCAAGCCTTTGGCGCGGGCGGTGTAAACATATTGGCGGCGGATTTCTTCGAGAAACACATTTTTGGTGAGCACCGTCATTACCGCCAGATTACCCGCCACCGAGGCGGCAACCGGCAGCGCCATGTGCCAGAGATAATCCTGAATTTTGGCCGGCCAGCTCAAGCTTTGCCAATCATCGCTCACCAAGCCGCCTTGCGGAAACCAGGCAAAAAAGCTGCCGCCACCAAACAGCACCAGCAACACGAGGCCGAGCACAAACGGCGGAATGGTGTAGCCCAGCAGAATCAGCATGCCGGTGGCGGCATCAAAACGCGAGCCGTCGCGCACGGCTTTGATAATGCCCAGCGGAATGCAGATAAGATAAGTAAGGAAAAAAGTCCACAACCCCAGGCTCATCGACACCGGCATTTTTTCTTTCACCAGCTCAAACACGGTTTGGTGGTGGAAAAAGCTCTCGCCCAAATCGAAGCGGGCAAAGCGGGAAACCATGTCGCCGAAACGCTCCAACGGCGGCTTGTCGAAGCCGTAGAGCGCATTGAGCGCGGCCATATCGTCGGCGCTCAAATGGCTGCCGCTGCGCATCAGCGTGCCCGTGGCCGCAGCAGCGGTTTCGCCGCCCACGCTGCTTTGGGTGAGCTGCTGCACCATCTGCTCCACCGGGCCGCCGGGCACAAACTGGATAATGGCAAACGTAATCGCCAAAATGCCCAACAGCGTGGGAATCAGCAGCAGCAATCGTTGGAAAATATAGCGCCACATGTGCGCGGCCTTTTTAAAATCAAACGAGTTATCATAGCAAAGATTAAGGCCGTCTGAAACGCTTTCAGACGGCCTTTGAGCCACACCGTTTATTTAGACAGCACAAAAAATTCGATCAATACGTTTTTAAAGATAAAACCGAACACGCCCAAACCCAGCACCAAAAACAAAATAAAGGTGCCGAATTTGCCGGCTTTCGATTCTTTGCCCAAATGCCAAACGATAAAACCCAGAAAAACAATCAAAATGGTCAGGCAGATTTTTAATGCCCATTCGGAAAATACGGCTTCATCCATAATATATTCCTTATTTGAAAGGTGTTTCAGACGGCCTGAACACTTCGAGGCCGTCTGAAAGCCAAGCTGATGATTATGCCAAAGCCTGCTGCAAATCGGCAATCAAATCATCCGCATGCTCAAGGCCGACGGAAATGCGGATCAAGCCCGGGCGGATGCCGGCGGCTTCTTTGGCTTCGGCGCTCATTTTGCCGTGGGTGGTTGTCCACGGGTGGGTGATGGTGGAGCGTGCGTCGCCCAAGTTGGCGGTGCGCGAAAAAATCTGCACTGCATCAATCACTTTCCAAGCCGCCTCTTGGCCGCCGGCCACTTCAAACGCCAGCACCATGCCGCCGCCGCTTTGCTGCTTTTTCACCAAATCGGCTTGCGGGTGATCGGCAAAGCCGGCGTGATACACATTCACCACTTGCGGCTGATGGCGCAGCCACGCGGCCACTTTGTCGGCATTGGCGCATTGGCGCTCGATGCGCACAGCAAGTGTTTCCAAGCCGCCGATCAGCACCCAAGCGTGAAAAGGCGCCATCGACAAGCCCGCCGCATTCATATACATCTGCACCTGCTTCATTTTTTCGGCATCCCCCACCACCACACCGCCCTGCACGCGGCCTTGGCCGTCGATGGCTTTGGTGGCCGAATGCAGCGAAATATCGGCGCCCAATTGCAAAGGCTGCTGCAATAAAGGCGTGAGAAAGGTGTTGTCCACCACCAAAAGCGCGCCCGCATCGTGCGCGATTTGCGCCAAGGCTTCTAAATCGGCCACTTCATTGAGCGGGTTGGAAGGGGTTTCGAGGAAAAACATTTTTGTGTTCGGCTGCAACGCATCGCGCCATTCCTGCAAATCGGTTTGCGACACAAAGCTCACTTCGATGCCGAAGCGCTTGATGTGGTTTTCAATCAGGCTGATGGTGGTGCCGAACAGGCTGCGGCTGCACACCAAATGATCGCCGGCGCTCAAAAAAGTGAGCAAGGCCGCCTGAATCGCCGACATGCCGGTGCCGGTGGCCACGGCTTGCTCGGCGCCCTCCAGCATGGCCACGCGTTTGGCAAAGGTGGCGGTGGTGGGGTTGGCGGTGCGGCTATAGGTGTAGCCCGCCTGTTTGCCGGCGAATAAAGCTTCCGCATCGGCAGCGCTCGGCCACATAAAGCTGCTGGTGAGAAACAGCGCCTGGTTGTGTTCGTTGTATTCGGTTTGCTCTTTAAAGCCGCGTATGGCGAGGGTTTCGGGGTGGAGTGTTCGGCTCATGGTGCTCAATCGTTTAAATAATTGTTAACATTTTGCGCTTATTCAGGCAGGCTTTCAAGCTTTGTTTCAGACGGCCTGATGCTATCGATATAACAAAAAGTGATAACAGGCCGTCTGAAAAAAAGCCGCGCAATCTTTTCACGCGGCTTTTTGCTTCATCTTATTCTTCTTCATCATCATCGCTGATGCGCACGCTGTGATCGATCAGGCTCGGATTGAGCTGCGCGGCGGCCGCAGATGATTTGCTGCCGGATAGGCGTTGCAGATAGGCTTCGTCGATGTCGCCGGTGGGGTAGCAGCCGCTGAAGCATGAAGTGTCGAAATTTTCGATGGCCGGATTGAGCGCGCGCACCAAGTCTTCCAGCGCGCCCAATTCTTGAAACACGCAGCCGTCGGCGCTGATTTCACGCGCGATTTCGGCGGCGGTGCGCCCGTTGGCAATCAGCTCTTCGCGGGTGGGCATATCGATGCCGTACACATTGGGAAAGCGCACTTCCGGCGCGGCCGAAGCGAAATACACTTTGCGCGCACCGGCTTGGCGCGCCATTTCCACAATCTCACGGCTGGTGGTGCCGCGCACGATGGAATCATCCACCAGCAACACGCTCTTGCCGGCAAATTCGCTCTCCATCGGGCTGAGCTTTTGGCGCACCGATTTTTTGCGCGTGGCTTGGCCGGGCATGATAAAGGTGCGGCCGATATAGCGGTTTTTAATCAAGCCTTCGCGATAAGGCTTGCCCAGGCGGTGTGCCAATTCCATCGCGCTGGGGCGGCTGGTGTCGGGAATCGGCATCACCACGTCGATATCGTCGAGCGGCAATTCGCGCGCCACTTTTTCCGCCAGCGTTATCCCCATATTCACACGCGCTTGATACACCGACACGCCGTCCATCACCGAATCGGGGCGCGCGAAATACACATATTCAAACAGACAGGGGTTGAGCCGGGGCGCTTTTGCGCATTGGCGCGTAAAAATCTGGCCGTCAAAGCCCACAAACACCGCCTCGCCCGGCGCAATATCGCGCTCGCGCTCAAAAGCGATGCTGTTAAACACCACCGATTCCGAAGCCACCGCATAAGCCGTGTTGCCGGCTTCATCGGTGTGTTTGCCCAACACCAGCGGGCGGATGCCCAGCGGGTCGCGGAAAGCCACCATGCCGTAGCCGGCGATCAGCGCCACCACGCCATAAGCGCCGCGCACACGTTTGTGCAGGCTGCTCACGGCGTTAAACACATGGTTCACGCTCAGCTCTGTGGTGCCCGAACCGGTCACTTCGCGGCGCAATTCGTGCGCAAACACATTGAGCAGCACTTCCGAATCGGAGCGGGTGTTGATGTGGCGCAAGTGCTTGAAACACACGTTTTCATACAGCTCTTCGGTGTTGGTGAGGTTGCCGTTGTGTGCCAGCACAATGCCGAAGGGCGAGCTCACATAAAAAGGCTGCGCCTCGGCGCTGCTGCCGGCATTGCCGGCTGTGGGATAGCGCACATGCGCAATGCCGGCGCGGCCGGCCAAATCGCGCATATTGCGGGTGCGGAACACATCGCGCACCATGCCTTTGCCTTTGTGCATATGAAACACATTGCCCTCAACGGTGACGATGCCCGCCGCATCTTGGCCGCGGTGCTGCAACATCTGCAGGCCGTCATAAAGCAATTGGTTTACCGGCTCGTGCGCCACTAATCCTAAAACACCACACATTATTCTTCTCCAAAATCAAAGTGTCGGATACTGCACTTGATCTGCCACCACCGGCGGCAGATAAGGCACGGCCAATTGCGCCAATGCCTCGAAATATACTGCGCTGAACGATTTCCGCCAATCGGGCGTTTGCGGCAAATCGGTAAACGAACACACCAGCACCGCCAGCGTGATAATCAACACGCCCTTGGCCGCGCCAAACACCGCGCCGAGCAGGCGGTTGACACCGCCCAGGCCGATGGCCGACACAGCCGAAGTGAGCAGCGAACGTAAAAAATGCTGCACCAGCCATGCAGCAACAAACAATAAAATAAAGCCCACCGCCACCGCAAATTGCGGCGGCTGCACGGATGTGAGGGCCACAGCGGCAAAAGGCGCGGCAAACATTTTCGCCACCAAAAAAGCCACCACCCAAATCACCAGCGAAGCCACTTCGGCAATCACGCCGCGCATCATCGAAATCAAAATGCAAACCACAATAATGCCCAGCGCCACAATATCGAATATCGCCATGATTATTGGCCGATCACCATGCCGTCGAGCCCTTGCTGGCGGATTTTGGCCAGCGCCTGATTGGCGGCGGCGCGATTGGGATAGCTGCCGGTGCGCACGCGGTAAACCGTGCCTTTGCTGGTTTCACTCTCACTCACATGCGCGCTCACGCCGGCGTCGGCCAGCTTTTGCAGCACTTGATTGGCCTGGGCGCTGCTGCTGTAGGCGCCTGCCTGGATAATCACGCGACTGCCGGTGGTGCTGCCTTCCAAAATCGCCTGCGGATTGGCGGCAGATTTGGCGGCTTTATTGTTAAGCACATCTTGGGCAGCGGTTTTTTTCTCGGTTTGCGCCTTGGCCGCCTGCTGTTTTTTCAAAGCTTCGGCTTTTTGCGCTTCAGCCTTTTGTGCAGCCGCACGCTCGGCTTGCTGCTTGCGTTCGGCTTCTTTGGCTGCGGCCTGTTCACGTGCTTTTTGCTCGGCCTGCCGGCGCGCGTTGGCCGCCGCTTCACGCTCGGCAGCCGCCTTGCGCTCGGCCTGATTGTCGATTACCACCACCGGCGGCGGCGCGGTTTCGGCCGGCTTGGCGGCTTCCACAGGTTTGCTCGTTGCCGGTTTGGCCGTTTCAATCGGTTTGGCGGCATCCGCAGGTTTCGCGGTTTCAGACGGCCTCACTTCAGGGGCGCTTGTTTCTGTTGCACTTGGGGCAGCGCGCCCGGCTAGCGGATTAGCCAATTCGGTGCTGGTGCCGGTGTGGGCATCAGTGTCGGTGTCGGCTTCGGGCGCAGGCTCGAGCACGGCAGAAGGTGCCAAATCGGAAGCATCATCGGCAGATGCGGCTTCGTTATTCACCATGATTTGCGGCGCTTCAACCGAAGCGGCAACCATTTCCGGTGCGCTGGCCGCAGGCGCGGCTTCTTCACCCGCGCCTTGGTTGAGCACTTTGGCCAGCAAAATGCCGGCCAGCACCACCATGGCCGATGCGCCCACGAGGCGGCGGCGGTTTTTGCGTTTGAGTTGTTCGTATTCGTCAAGCGAATTCAAGCGTGGGTTTGCCATTGATTTAACCTTGCTGCTGCGCTGCCATCACTTCGGCAACGGTGTGAAACGATCCGAAAACGGTGATTCTATCATTTTCCGATGCGCCCGCCAAAGCGGCATGATAAGCCGCGACCACATTTTTCAAACAATGCACATGGCCGATGCCGTGCGCTTCGAGCTTTTGCGCCTGCACTTGGGCGCTTTGGCCGCGCGGCAGCGCCAGCGGCGCGAGATACCATTCGTCGAATTGGTCTTTCACGATTTCAATCACCGCATCCATATCTTTATCGGCCAGCATGCTGAACACCGCGATGCGTTTTTCAGCAAAAGGCAGCGCCATCAAGCCTTGGCGCAGCGCTCGGGCGGCGTGCGGATTGTGACCCACATCGAGTATCACCAGCGGGCGGCCGGGCAGCACTTGGAAGCGGCCGGGGTTGCTCACCAAAAGCAGGCCGCGCTTGATGGCGCCGATGTCTATCGGCAGCTCGGCATTCAGGCATTCGATTACCGCCAATGCGCAGGCGGCATTGCCCAATTGATAGGCGCCGCGCAAAGCGGGCACCGGCAAGGCATTGCGGTTGCGCATGAGGCCGTCTGAAAAATCGGGCGCCTGCGGGTGGAAGTGAAACGACCATTGCTGCTGCTCGAGCCTGCTGAAACCGAAATCGCGCCCGGCCAGCAACAATTGGGCACCTATGGCCTCGGCGTGGCGGCGCAGCGATTCGGGCGGCGGGTTTTGGCCGCAAATGGCGGGTTTGCCGCTGCGGAACACGCCGGCTTTTTCAAAGCCCACCTGCTCTACTGTGTCACCCAAAAAAGACTGGTGATCCAAATCGATGCTGGTCACCACGGCGCAATCGGCGTCAAACACATTCACCGCATCCAAGCGGCCGCCCAAGCCCACTTCCAATATCATCACATCAACATTTTCGCGCATGAAAATATCCACCGCGGCCAAGGTGTTGAATTCGAAATAAGTGAGCGAAATCTCGCCGCGTGCTTCTTCGATGCGCTCAAACGAAGCCACAATGGCTTCATCATCCACCGGCTCGCCGTTAATGGCGATGCGCTCGTTAAAGCGCAGCAAATGTGGGCTCGTGAGCGTGCCCACTTTAAAGCCGGCCTGCTTGTAGATCTGGGTGAGAAAGGCACACACCGAGCCTTTGCCGTTGGTGCCCGCCACCACCACCACCGGGCATTCAGGATTAAGCTGCATGCGCTGCTTCACTTCGTCCGTGCGCGCCAGCCCCATATCAATCAGGCCGCTGCTGTGGGCGGTTTCAAGGTGCGCGAGCCAATCGTTTAGTGTTTTCATGTGTTGTTAAACATTCAGATAAAGGCCGTCTGAAAGCATTCAGACGGCCTTCGTGGTTATGGTTCAAATAATCTGCGTTTCAGACGGCCTCAATCTTTGGGCCGCCCCCATTTTGCCCAAACCATCAAGCGGCGGTAGCTTTCGCGCTCTGTCATATCGGGCAGCACGCAATGGTAAAAAGTGCGCCCGCCGATATCCCACTGCAAAAACAAAACATGGCGTGAAATCAGGCTTTTCGGCATTAAAGTGGCGGCAAACGCGGTGTGCTCCGCGCCGGTAAACACCGCTGCGCGCCCCTGCCGGTCTACCGCGATTTTGTGCACGGCACCGCGCCCGCGCAAGGTTTGCACGCGCCACGCCCAAACCAAGCTGGCAGCCAGCAGCGATAAACCCAGCCAGCGGGCTGCGCCATAAAAAAACAGCAGGCAAAACAAAGCCGCCGCCAAATGCAGCAGCACGGTGAATATGCAGCCTGCACGCGAAGGTTTCAAGGCCGCCTGAAAAGCTTGCATGGCTTTTACATCATATTGTCAAACACCGGGCTCACATTGAGCTCGCCCGCTTCCATATCGAGCACCATATCGTGGATTTCGATAGTGAAGTATTCCCAAAAAGCGATCAGGCTCATGTCTTGCGGCCAATTTTCTTCCATGGTGTCCCACGCAGCCAATTCGGCCTGGAAAATTTCCAGATAACGCTCATCGAAATAAGCCACCGCTTCTTCCGGCTCATCACATTCGGGAATCAGATACACCGAGCAATTGGTGCGCAGCTGCTCGAGCGTGAGATCGGGCATGTCGTCATCCAGGCTTTTGAGCCATTCGAGAAATTTGGCGGTGGGCTTCACCACCACGGCGGTGCGGTCAACGAAATACATCGGCTTATCCTTTTGGGCAAATATTGTTTGGGCAAATATTGTTTTCAGACGGCATTCTACTATAAACCGCCCACAAAAAAGGCCAAATCGCCCATAAAAAAAGGCCGTCTGAAAAATTCAGACGGCCTTGCATCATGCCGGTTTAGTGATCGGAAGCTTCTTCCGCACCGATGCCGGTCATCGAGCGCACATATTGTGCTTCAAAGCCTGCTTTATCCAGCTCGGCCTGCTTCGATTTATCGGTAATCGAGCCCAGCCAAGCCATAATGAATGCGGCCGGAATGCTGAAAATCGCCGGGTTGCCATAAGGGAAAATCGGCGCTTCGTGATGCAGCACCTGCACCCACACGCTGGGCCCCAGAATAATCAGCACCAGCGCCAACATCAAGCCCGAAAAGCCGCCAATCACCGCACCACGGGTGGTGAGGCCTTTCCAAAACATCGACAGCATCAAGATTGGGAAGTTGGCCGAAGCGGCAATGGCAAAAGCCAAGCCTACCATAAAGGCGATGTTTTGATTTTCAAACATCAGGCCGAACACAATTGCCAACACGCCCAACACCAGCACAGTAATGCGCGACACACGCATTTCTTCTTGCGAAGTGGCCTCGCCTTTGCGGATTACCGAAGCATACAAATCATGGCTCACCGCCGATGCGCCGGATAAGGTCAGGCCGGCCACCACCGCCAAAATTGTGGCAAAGGCCACTGCCGAAATAAAGCCCAAGAACAAATTGCCGCCCAAAGCTTCGGAAAGGTGGATTGCCGCCATATTGGTGCCGCCGATCATCTCCACCACGGTTTTGCCTTCTTTCACCATGGTTTGGAAGAAATGCGGATTGTCTTGCGTTACATAAATAATCGCACCGAAGCCGATTACAAACGTGAGAATGTAGAAATAACCAATCAAGCCGGTGGCCACAAACACCGATTTACGCGCCTCTTTGGCATCGGGCACGGTAAAGAAACGCATCAAAATATGCGGCAGGCCGGCCGTGCCGAACATCAGCGCCAAGCCCAGCGAGAGCGCATCAATCGGGTCTTTCACCAAGCCCCCGGGCTCCATAATGCCTATGCCTTTTTCATGAATTTGCGTGGCTTTGGTAAACATATTTTCCAAGCTGAAGCCGGCGCCTTTCAAAATCATGAAGGCCATAAACGTTGCACCGCTGAGCAGCAGCACCGCTTTGATCATCTGCACCCAAGTAGTGGCCAGCATGCCGCCGAAGAGCACATAACACACCATCAAAATGCCCACGATAAACACCGCCCAAATATAATCCATGCCAAACAAAAGCTGAATCAATTTGCCCGCGCCCACAATTTGCGCAATCAGGTAGAAAATCACCACCAAAAGCGAGCCCGAAGCGGCAAACACACGCACCGGCGTTTGCTTCAAGCGATAAGCCACCACATCGGTGAAGGTGAATTTACCAAGGTTGCGCAGCCGCTCGGCCACCAGGAAAAGCACAATCGGCCAGCCCACCAAAAAGCCGGTGGAATAAATCAGGCCGTCGTAGCCGCGCATAAACACCATGGCCGAAATGCCCAAAAAAGAGGCTGCCGACATATAATCGCCCGCAATCGCCAGGCCGTTTTGAAAGCCGGAAATACCGCCGCCGGCCGTGTAGAAATCTTTGGAAGACTTATTCTGCTTGGCTGCCCACTTGGTGATAAACAGCGTAGCGCCCACAAAAATCAAAAACATCACCACCGCGGCAATGTTCAGCGGCTGCTTTTGCACTTCGCCGCCAATCGCATCGGCCCACGCATTGCCCGACAGCGCCGCTGCGGCCAATGCCAACCATAATTTGCTCATTTTTCCACTCCCATCACATCTTTCACCACTTCTTGGGTCATTTTTTCAAACTTACCATTGGCCAGATAAACATAAATGCCGGTAATCGCAATGGCAAACAAAATCACAAACAGGCCCACATAAATGCCCCAAGTGATGATGCTGCCCTCCGACACCGGCTTGGCAAACGAATGCGGATCAATGCCGATGAATAAAATATAAACCACATACACGGCAAACATCACCGCTGAAAAAGACCAGCCCAGCAACGATTTTTGCCGGGCCATTTGCGCAAATTTCGGGTTGGCCAGCACTTTTGCTGCAGTCTGCTTGTTCATAAACTTCTCCTTTGTTTTCCATGCCGAAAATCCAGCACGTTGGGATTTAAATGCTTTCGCAACCCGCTTGGCTAATTATATTTTTGAATGCCTACAATCCGTTATGCTTATCGCTTTAGGTTAAATGCTTAAATTACAAAATCTTTACACGATTAAAATACCTTTTCAGAAAGTCTTGAATATGTTAAAAATAGCAAATATAAATACAACAAGGCCGTCTGAAAGCGGCAAAATATCCTTCCGCGGGCTACACGAGAAAAATATGGACTACAACCAAATCAAAAGCTTTGTAACCGTTGCCCATCACGGCAATCTCACCCAAGCGGCCGAAAGCCTGCACTTGTCGCAGCCGGCCGTGTCGGCGCAGATCAAAGCGGTTGAAAAACATCTTAACGTTGTGTTGTTTCAGCGCACCAGCGGCGGCATGGCGCTCACCCGCGCCGGCGAAGCCTTTCTGCCCGAAGCCGAGCAGCTTTTGCAGCACCACCACCGGCTCGCGCGTTTTGCACAAAGCTTGTCTGAGCATTATGTGGAGCACGCCGAAATCGGCCTCGTGCACCCGATTTTATCCAGCCGCGTCACCACCCTCACCCGCTGCATCCGCCACCACAATCCCGATTTGCAGCTGCACATCCAATACGGCATGAGCGGCGAAATTCTCGAGCGCGTGCAAAACAAAACCCTGCAAGGCGGCTTTTATCTCGGTGCAGCCAACCATCGCGGCATCCGCAGCCTGTTTCTCGAAGACATCCGCTATTGCCTGATCTGCCCGGCCAAAGCCGCCGCCCACATTCAGGCCGACGACCCCACCGATTTGGAAAACTACACCTGGATTGAAATGTCGGGTCTATCGGGCGGGCGCAAATACCTCCAACAATTCTGGCGCCGCCACCGCCTCTCGCCCAAGCACCAGATTATCTGCGATTTTCCGCAAACCATTATCGATTTGGTCGGCGACGGCATGGGCATGGCCATGGTGCCGATACACAAAGCCGAAGCCGCCATTGCCGCAGGCAAGCCGATTGCCATGCTCGACCAATTCCAGCAAACGCTGCCGCTGCAATTTATTTACCTGGACGAATACGAACAAGATCCGGTGCTGCAATTATTGCGCCAATGCGTGTCGGAAGTGTGGCTCAACAAAGGCTGCTGAGCGGCGCTCTTTTTCAGACGGCCTCAGCGCACAAAAATATCGTTTCAGACGGCCCGCTTCGGTTAAAATAGCCGCCTTATGCTTTTTATCCGAACCGCACACCCATGAATATCCTGCAAGTAGAAAACGCCTCATTCGCCGTGGGCCACGTTGCCCTGCTTAACCACGCCGCTTTCCAGCTCGACAGCGGCGAAAAAATCGGCCTGATCGGCCGCAACGGCGCGGGCAAATCCACCTTTTTAAAAATCCTCGCCGGCGTGCAGAAGCTCGACGACGGCCAAGTGATTATCCAAAACGGCCTCAAAATCGTGTATGTGCCGCAAGAGCCGCTGTTTGATGCAAACATCAGCGTGTTTGATGCCGTGTCGGAAGGCTTGGGTGGCCTGCGCGATGTGTTGCGCCGCTATCACCAAATCAGCCATGCGCTCGAAAGCAGCCAAGATGGCGCGCTGCTCAAAGAATTAAACGAATTGCAAAGCCAAATCGAAACACAGGAAGGCTGGCAATTCGATGCCGCCATCAGCCAAACCATCAGCGAGCTCGGCCTGCCCGAGCACACCTTGATCGGCAACCTTTCCGGCGGCCAGAAAAAACGCGTGGCGCTGGCACAAGCCTGGGTGCAGAAGCCTGATATTCTGCTGCTCGACGAGCCCACCAACCACCTCGATATCGACGCCATCATCTGGCTGGAAAACCTGCTCAAACAATTCAGCGGCAGCATGGTGGTGATCACCCACGACCGCCGCTTTCTCGACAACACCGCCACCCGCATTGTGGAGCTCGATCGCGGCATTTTGCGCAGCTATCCGGGCTCATTCAGCAAATACAGCGAGAAAAAAGCCGAAGAATTGGCGGTGGAAGCCGAGCATAACCGCCTGTTCGACAAATTCCACGCCCAAGAAGAAGCCTGGATACGCAAAGGCATAGAAGCGCGCCGCACCCGCAACGAAGGCCGTGTGAAGCGGCTGGAAGATTTGCGCCGCCAGCGGGCCGAGCGCCGCAATGTGCAAGGCCAAGTCAATTTCAAGCTTGCCGCCGGCGAAAAAAGCGGCAAAATCATTGCCGAGCTGGAAGACGCCTCATTTGAATATCCCGACAAAAAAATCATGGAGCGCTTCACCGCCGTGATTCAGCGCGGCGACAAAATCGGCCTGATTGGTGCCAACGGCATCGGCAAAACCACGTTTTTAAAATTGATTTTGGGCGAATTGCAGCCCACTTTCGGCAAAATCCGCCTCGGCAGCAAGCAGGAAGTGGCCTATTTCGACCAATTCCGCAGCGCGCTGAATGAAAACGACACCGTGTTTTACACACTGGGCCAAGGCAACGATTATGTCGACATCGGCGGCAAGAAAAAACATGTGATGAGCTATTTGGAAGATTTCCTTTTCCACCCCGCCCGCGCACAAAGCCCCGTTTCATCGCTTTCAGGCGGCGAGCGCAACCGCTTACTGCTGGCCAAGCTTTTCACCCGCCCTGCCAATATTCTGGTGCTCGACGAGCCCACCAACGATTTGGACATCGACACCCAAGAATTGCTGGAAGAATTATTGCGCGATTATCCGGGCACCGTATTTTTGGTAAGCCACGACCGTATGTTTCTCGACAACGTCATCACTCAAAGCATTGTGTTTGAAGGCGAAGGCCGTCTGAAAGAATACATCGGCGGCTACCAAGACTATATCGATGCCAAAAGCCGCGAAGAAAAAACCGCCGCCGCGCCCAAGCCCCAAACCGCCGCGCCGGAAAAAGCCAAGCCCAAAGCCAACCGCACCGTGAAGCTTTCCTATAAAGAGCAGCGCGAGCTCGAAAGTCTGCCCGACGAATTGGCCGCGCTCGAAGCCGAGCAAGCCGATTTGAACACGCAGCTTTCCAACCCCGACATTTTCAAAGATTACGAAAAAGCCGCCCTGCTGCAAACCCGAGCCGAAGAAATCGAAATGCAGCTGCTCGAAAAGCTCGAACGCTGGGAAATGCTCGAAAGCAAGCAAAACAGCGCCGGTTGATTCGGGGTTTGCACACATGATGAAAAAGGCCGTCTGAAAGGTTTCAAACGGCATCGGATGGCGATGATGCTTGGGTGCAGGCAAACCTACGGTTTGCTTTGCGCAATTTAATTGTAGCGCGTAGGTCGGATTCTCGAATCCGACACTTGTTCGCAGAACAAGATTTCAGCGCTGCGGAAAATATCGGGTAGATGAAAAAGAAAAAAGGCCGTCTGAAACTTTTCTTTCAGACGGCCTTTCCATCTATCCATTTATTGCCCGGTTACATCAATCACCACCACTTCCGATTGCGAACCCAAGCGAAACGGCACGCCCCAAAAGCCGAAGCCGGAGGTAACGAAAAAGTGGCCGTTGCCGATTTGCTCATAGCCGTAAGCGAGCCGGTTCATTTGGCGCACAATCAGATTGGCCGGTGCCACCTGGCCGTTGTGCACATGGCCTGAAACCTGAATATCCACCGGTAATTTAGCATGCTCGTCAATCTGGCTGGGGCGGTGGTCGAGCAGGAGCACCGGCAAATCGGTGTTTTGCCCTTGCAACAGCGCGGCCGTGCTCGGGCGCTGGGTGTCTAAATCATCGTTGCGGCCGACCAAAAGCAGCCCGTCGACCACCAGGCTTTCATTGGCCAACACCTTGATGCCTGCGCGGGTGAGCTCTTCGGCGATTTCACGCTCGTGGCCGAACAAATCGTGGTTGCCCAAAGTGGCATACACGCCCAAAGGTGCGCGCAGCTTCTCCAAGTGCGGCTGCATGTTTTCGGCGCGATAAGCTTCTACATTATCGTCCATCAAATCGCCGGGCAGCAGGATAATGTCCACTTTTTCGCGCTGCATAATATCGGCAAGCTTGTCGAGCTGGCGCGCGCCCACCAAAATGCCGGTGTGCAAATCGCTGGCCATGCCGATGCGCAGCGGGCGCTCGAGCTTTTTATTGATGCTGATTTCATAATGGCGCACCACCGGCGTGTAGGCGTTATACACCGAATAAGCGGTAAGCCCGATGAAAAACAGCGGCGCAAAAATGCGCAGGCTGCGCGCCACCGGCTTGTGCGCCATCACGCGGCACAAAATAAGGTAAAGCACAAAAGTGGCCAAAGCGGCATACATGGCAAACAGCAGCACCACCATCCACACCGCCATCAAGCGAAACACAGCATGCCCCAGCTGCAACAGCAAGCCGGCAATCAGCGCATTGGTAATCGCAAACACGCCCGCCATCAACCAGCGGCGCCCGCGCGTGCCGATAAAGCCCGCCAGCAGCCATTGCACCGAGCGGCCCAAGCCGAATGTAAACACCTGCATCAGCAAGAGCGTGATAATCAGAATAACAATGCGCACAATATTGCCTCAATTTAAACAAGCTGCGGATTTTAGCATAGCCTGGCTCAATCGTTTTGAGGATGCAGATAACTTCTCATAATTTTGATTTTGCCAACGCTTTTTAACATTAGCTTTTAACATTGGCGGAAAAAGGCCGTCTGAACGCGGCTTTCAGACGGCCTTATTATCTTTGCTTTCACAAGCAGTATGTAGGTCGGATTCTCGAATCCGACACTTGTTCGCAGAACAAGCATCAGGTGCGGCAAATGTCGAATACAAGTATCCGACCTACAAGCAAACATCAAAAGGCCGTCTGAAAGAAAATTTTCAGACGGCCTTTTTATCTTTGGCTTCACAATCCACGGCAAAGCCCAAAAGCAAGCATATTGCCCGCTTTTCAAACACGCGGCTCATTCAAAAAACGAATCTACCCGGCCTTGCCCGCGCCGCTTTTTTCAGGAAGCATTGCCGCGGTTTTTCGGCAGGCTCTGTGCGCGTTCTTCTTCAAACTCGCCCCACATGGCGTTGAGCACCGCCAGCAACACGGCAAAGCCCAAGCCCAATACCCAAGCAAAATACCACATATCGTTGTCCTTTCTATTTGGCTTTCAGACGGCCTTGATTTAGTGAAGCAAGGCCGTCTGAACGTTTGGTGTTAATAAGCGCTGTGGTCGTTTTCACGCACATATTCGGCAGTTACCTTGCCGCGCATCACATTAAATGCCCAGCCCGTGTAGGCCACCACCACCGGCATAATCAGAATGATGGCGAAAAACATCACGGTTAACGTGAGGTGGCTCGAAGTGGCATCCCACACCGTCAGGCTCGAGCGAAAATCGCTGCTGCTGGGCAGGATAAACGGGAACATCGACACCGCAAAAGTGCCGATCACCGCCGCCACACTCACGGCCGAGCACACAAAAGCCAGCAGCGTTTTGCCCGCACGCGCCAGCACCAAAGCCGCCAACATGCCGATATAGGCCAGCACCGGCACCAACATGGTGAGCGGCCAATGTTGGTAATTGAGCAGCCAAGCGCCGGCCTGCTGTACCACTTCTTTGCCCAGCGGATTAGGCAGGCCGCCCGGATCCAGCGTGCCGGCCACCACCACAAAGCCTTCCATACCGGCCACCCACACGCCGCCAATGCTGAACAGCGCCAAAGTAATCAGCGCGCTGTAAATCAGGGTTTTGCGGGTGCGCGCATACACAATGCCCTCGGTGCGGTGCATCAAATAAACGCCGCCGTGAAACACCAGCATCGCCACCGATACCGCGCCGCACAATAAGGCAAACGGGTTGAGCAGCGCCCAAAACGAGCCGGTGTAAAACGAGCGCATGGTGTCGTCGAAATGGAAAGGCACGCCCTGAATCACATTGCCCAGCGCCACGCCGAACAAAAGCGCGGGCACAAACGAGCCGATAAAAAGGCACCAATCCCAAGTTTTGCGCCAGGTTTCATTTTGAATCATGCTGCGGTATTTAAAGCCCACCGGTCGGAAAAACATTGCCCACAACACCGCCAACATCGCCCAATAAAAGCCGGAAAAAGCCGTGGCATACACCATAGGCCAAGCGGCAAAAATGGCGCCTGCGCCGGTGATAAGCCAAGTTTGGTTGCCCTCCCAATGCACGCCTACGCTGTTTATCACAATGCGGCGCTCTTCATCGGTTTTGGCCACAAAAGGCAGCAGCGTGCCGATGCCCATATCGTGGCCGTCCATAATCGCAAAGCCGATTAAAAGCGCACCGATAAACAGCCACCAAATCCATTTCAATGTGGCGTAATCAAATAAATTGATGATATCCATATTTCGCTCCTTAATGCTCTGACTGTTCGTTATCGTATTTGCCGGTGCCCAACGAGCCCGGGCCTATGCGGATGTATTTCTGCATCAAATACACTTCGATAATCAGCAACACGGCGTAAAACGCAATAAAGCCGGCCAGCGAGCCATAAAGCGAATTTACCGACAATGAAGAAGCCGAAAGGCTGGTGGGCAGCACGCCGTAAATCGTCCACGGCTGGCGGCCGTATTCAGCCACAAACCAGCCCGCTTCAATCGCCAGCCACGGCAAGGGCAGCGAAATCACCGCCAGGCGCAAAAGCCACGGCTTATCGGCAAACGTGCCTTTGAGGGAAGACCAAAAGCTCAAACCAAACACCAGCAGCATGGCAAAGCCGCAAGCCACCATAATGCGGAAGGTGAGAAACATCGGCCACACGGTGGGCACCGAATCGCGCGCGGCCGCGGCCACCATTTCCGGCGTGGCCTGGCTCACGTCTTCAATATGCTGCTTCAGCAAAAGGCCGAAACCCAAATCTTCCTGATGCGCTCGGAAAAGAGCTTGCGCTTCGGTGTCTTTATGGTTTTTGCGCAAAGCTTCCAGCGCCACCACCGCATGGCGGCCCGACTCGATGCGCTGCTCGTTTTCCGCGATGATTTCTTTAATGCCCGGTATCGGCGTGTCGAGCGAGCGTGTGCCGATGATGCCCATTACATAAGGAATATGAATGGCATATTCGTTGCGCATTTCTTTTTCATTCGGAATGGCAAACAAATTAAACGAAGCCGGCGCAGGCTCGGTTTCCCACATCGCCTCCAGCGCCGCCATTTTGGTTTTCTGCGCCTTGCCGATGCTGTAGCCCGATTCGTCGCCCAACACCAGCACCGACAAAATCGCCGCCATGCCGAATGCGGCAGCGATGCGGAAGCTTTTTTTGGCAAATTCTACATCTTGCTTGCGCAGGATATACCAGCTGGAAATCGACAACACAAACATGGAGCCGGCCACATAACCTGCCGACACGGTGTGCACAAATTTATTTTGCGCATCGGGGTTGAGCACCACTTCGAGAAAGCTGGTCATTTCCATGCGCATGGTTTCGAAATTAAACACCGCGCCCACCGGATTTTGCATCCAGCCGTTGGCCACCAAAATCCACAAGGCCGAAAGATTGGTGCCCAAAGCCATAAAAATGGTTACCATCAAATGCTGGCGGCGCGACATTCTTTCCCAGCCGAAAAAGAAAAGTCCCACCAGCGTGGCTTCGAGGAAAAAGGCCATCAGCCCTTCCAGCGCCAGCGGTGCGCCGAAAATATCGCCGACATAATGCGAGTAATACGACCAGTTGGTGCCGAACTGAAATTCCATCGTGATGCCTGTGGTGACGCCTAAGGCAAAGTTGATGCCGAAAAGTTTGCCCCAAAATTGGGTCATGTCGCGGTAGATTTCCTTGCCGGTCATCACATATACAGCTTCCATGATGACCAAAATCCACGCCAAGCCCAAAGTGAGCGGCACAAACAAGAAATGGTACATAACGGTAATCGCAAACTGCAGCCGCGATAATTCGACCAAGTCCATAATGATGCTCCTGTGTGGTTAAACGCCGTTTCGCCCACACCGGCCATTGCGCCGCGCCGCAAGATGGCTCGCGCTACGGTGCTTTTTTCGGTGTGGTTGAAATGGTTGAAATTGAAACTAAGCTACATTCTAACGCCACGCGATGCACAAATAAAAGCACGTTTACGTTTGATATGCCCTAGCCTGAGCGCTTCCCCGCACGCAGTTTGCGCCGCCCGCATCACAATATGCACACAGGCAGCGCCCCGATAAAAGCCGCAAACAGCGGCCGAAAGCATCATGTGCCGCTCAAATTTCCGCATTCGATATAAAGCAGATTGAATTCAAAAAAACAATCTGCACCGCTTTCAGACGGCCTTTTCAGACGGCCTCAAGGCTTTTCTTTTTTTGTATTAATACAATATATAGTTTGTATTGTGCAATTAAACGCCAAGCCGCTGTTTTTGTCAACGATGCCACGCCCGCAGGCTCATGCCTTTTCCTGCAAACGCAAAACCTGAAAATCGGCTTGCGCAGGCGGCTGATGGCTCACCACAATCAGCAAGCCTTGCGCCCGCTCTTGCAGCAGCATGGCGCTCACCGCTTCGCGCGTGGCCGCATCCAGGCCGGCAAAAGGCTCATCGAGCAGCAGCAAAGCGCGCGGCTTGAGCAAAAGCCGCGCCAGCGCAATGCGCCGCGCCTGCCCGCCCGACACCGCCGCGCCGTATTCGCCCAAGCGGGTTTGCAAACCTTGCGGCTGCGCCCGCGCCCAATCGGCCAGCCGCACTTTTTCCAGCACTTGCCACAATGCATCATCATCGGCACCGGCCTTGCCCAGGCGCAGGTTTTCGGCCAACGTGAGGTCGAAAATATCCACTTGCTGCGCCAGATAGCCCACTTCATCGCCGGGCAGAAAATCGGCAAAATCCTGCCCGTTGAGTTTCAGACGGCCTTGCAGGGGCGCAAGCTCACCGGCGAGCACATCGAGCAAAGTGGATTTGCCCACGCCCGATGGCCCCGCAATCAGTAAGGCTTGGCCGCTTTCCAGCACAAAGTTCACATGCTCCGCGCCGTTTAACGCGCCCGCCCTTTTGGCGCTGATGTTTTCCGCGCTGAATATCAGGCTGCCCTGCGGCCAGCCGGCCGCTGCTTTTTCGGCGGCAGGCTTCGCGCTGCCCAACGCATTCAAGCGGTCACGCGCGGCGCTGCTGAAGCCCAGCGCCATAAATTGCGCAGCCAGCGGCGTGAGCACTTCATTCAAACCAAACACCGCCAACACCATCGCCAACAACACCGGCACACCCAACGCCCCGCTCTCCAACAGCGGCCACCCCTGCCACAAAAGCAAAGCCACCAGCAGCGCCAGTGCACATTGCTGCAACCACACATACACGCTCGCCCATTGCTGCTGGCGCAATTGCAGGCACCCATATTCGGCATCGGCTTCAAGAAACGAGGTTTCGCAATCTGCCCAACGCCGCCACAACAATAACGAAGTGATGAGGCTCAGCGGCATCAGCAAGCGCCGGCGACGCTCTTCGGCCGCCTGCGTGTCTTGCCGCGCCGGCACCATGCCGCGCCAAGCCGCCAGCGCGGGCAACACCACACCGGCCAGCAGCAAAGGCGGCAGCACATAAAGCAGCAAAGCCGGTGCGGCCAGCAGCAGCCACAACACAAAGGCCGTCTGAAGCAGCAGCGCCCACAGCCACGGCATCAAAAAACGCAGCGGCCATTGGTCGAGCAAATCGATATCGCTGGTGAGCCGGTGCATGCTGCCGGCGGAAACCACATCAGCGCTGCCCGCTGCGGCGGCCAGGCGGCCGAAAAAGCGCACACGCAAATCGCGCAGCAAAGCCAGCACGGCATTGTGCGAAGCCAGCCGCTCGCCGTAGCGACCCGCCGTGCGCACAATCGCCAGCGCACGGATAATCGCGCCGGGGCGGAAATAGTCAAACATATAAGCCGTGGCCAGCGCCACCACCCCGGCCGCCGCCGCCGCGCTGATAAACCAGCCCGACACCGCCAGCAAAGCCACCGTGGCCAATAAAGTTACGGCACCGAGCAGCCACGCCACCGACCACATGCCGCGCCGGCTCTGCCACAAATCGCGCAAACGGATATCTTGACGGCTCATTTCGCGCCCTCCAGCACCACCACATCATCCAGCCACGGCACCGCCGCCAAATCGTGGCTCACCAGCAACACGGTTTTGCCGCAGCTGATTTGCCCCAACACGCGGTATAGCTCAGCCGCCGTTTCCTCATCCAAATGCGCGGCAGGCTCATCGAGTAGCCAAAAATGGGCATCCCGTAACAATAATTGTGCCAACGACAAGCGCTGCTGCTGGCCGCCCGAGAGCCCCAACCCGCGCTCGCCCAATGGTGTGTTTAAGCCATCGGGCAGGCGTTGAATCAAATCCCACAAGCCGACTTCACTTAAAACTTTTTGCATTTGCGCCTCATCCGCACCGGCTTTGGCCAAGCGCAGATTATCGGCGATGCTGCCGGGCAGAAGCGTGGCGGTTTGCGCCAGATAAGCGCTTTGCCCTTGCAGGTATTTTTTGTCCAGCGCGGCAAAATCTTCGCCGTTGAGCACAATCCGCCCTTCATACGCGCTAAAACCGAGCAAAGCTTGCAACAAGCTCGATTTGCCGATGCCGCTCACGCCGCCGATGCCGATGCGCGCACCGGCTTTCACAGCAAAAGAAGTGGGCGCCAGCCGCTCGCGCCCTTCTGCGCCCATAATGCGCACGCCGGTCAATTGCAGCGAAGGCGCAGCGTTTAAATCCATTTTGATGCCGCTTTCAGACGGCCTTTGCCCCTCTGCCGCATCAAGTAAGGGCTGCAAAGCTTCCGCCGCCGCCTGCGCCTGCGCCTTGGCGTGATAATCGTTGCCGAGCTGGCGCAGCGGCGCGTAAAACTCAGGCGCAAGCAGCAAAATAAACAAAGCGCCCTCATAAGGCACCGGCACCACGCCTTTTGCCCACGGCAACACGCCGATCAAGCCCAAACCCAAATAAACCGCCACCAGCGCAATCGCCAGCGAAGCAAACAATTCCAGCACCGCGCCGGATAAAAACGCCAGCGCCAGCACGCTCATGGTGCGCTTTTGATAAACCAGCGCCGAAGCCGACACCTGCTTTTCCGCCTGCGCCACCGCATTCAAGCGGCGTAAAGTGGGCATGCCGCGCACCAAATCGAGAAAGCGCCCGCCCAATTGCGAGAGCGTGTCTAATTGTTGGCGGCTTTTTTTGGCCGCCGCCGTGCCCACCAATATCATAAACAAAGGCACCAAAGGCGCGGTGAGCAGCAGCAGCGCCGCCGCCAGCTTGCTGTGATAAAACACCGCCGCCGCAATCAGCAAAGGCGTGGCCACCGCCACCGTGCGCTGCACATAAAAGCGGCTGATATAGCCATCGAGCGCATCCACCTGCTCCAAAATTTGCGTGCTCAGCGCCCCATCGCTGCCGAAATGGCTGCGCGCCGGCCCCAACGCCGCCAGCGCATGCAGCAGGCGGCGGCGCACACCATGGCGCACATGCAGGCTCAGCTTTTGCAGCACACGCTCTTTCAATAAAGAAAGCAAAGGCCGTAGAAGCAAATACATCATAATTAACAGTAAAATAGTCCGCAGGCCGTCTGAAAGCGGTTTCTGCCCGGCTGAGGCCGCATTGAGCCAACCGGCAAACAAAGCCGCCAGCAGCGCGCTTTGCCAGATAAACAGCACCACCGCCGCCAAAGCCAGCAAAAGCGGCAGATAAAGGCGGCGGCGGTAAGGGCGCATCAAGCGCTCGAGCGGATTTTCGGGGCGGGAAAGTCGGCGCATCGGTTGGCATACCCTTCACAAAACACGCCGACAGGATTATCGGCGCTGCCCGATTATAAACATATTCAGACGGCCTTGCGCCTTTCCTGTGCAGCGCTTGCCAATGCGCCCTATCTTTTTTATACTGCCCCCAGTATTCAGGAAAAAGCCATGCCCCATCACCCGCAAGACAAAAAACGCGCCGTCAACCGCCTGCGCCGCATCCGCGGCCAGGCGGAAGCTTTGGAGCGCGCCATTACCGACGGCCAAGACTGTGCCGCCGTGCTGCAACAGATTGCCGCCATGCGCGGCGCGGTAAACGGCTTGATGCGCGATGTGATGGAAAGCCATTTGCGCGACTCATTCAGCCATGAAAGCTGTGATAATCCGCAGCATCAAGCCTTGCAGCAAAAGCTTGATGAAGCGGTGAGCCTGGTTAAATCGTATATCAAATAGCAGATAGTGGGCGGAGTATCTGCCCCTTTGCAAACCCACCAACCGGAGAATCATTATGGAATTCATCAAAACCCGCGCCGCCGTGGCTTGGGCACCCAACGAGCCTTTGAAAATCGAAGAGCTGGATTTAATGCCGCCGCAAAAAGGCGAAGTGCTGGTGCGCATTGTTGCCACCGGTGTGTGCCACACCGATGCCTATACTTTAAGCGGCCAAGACAGCGAAGGTGTGTTTCCCTGCGTGCTCGGCCATGAAGGCGCGGGCATTGTGGAAGCCGTCGGCGAGGGCGTCACCGATTTTGAAGTGGGCGACCATGTGATTCCGCTCTACACCGCCGAATGCGGCAAATGCAAATTCTGTTTGTCCGGCAAAACCAACCTCTGCTCATCGGTGCGCGCCACGCAGGGCAAGGGCTTGATGCCCGACGGCACGGTGCGTTTTTTCAAAGACGGCCAGCCGATTTACCACTATATGGGCTGCTCCACTTTCTCGGAATACACCGTGGTGGCCGATGTGAGCTTGGCGAAAATCCAGAAAGAAGCGCCGCTGGAAGAAGTGTGCCTGCTCGGCTGCGGCGTCACCACCGGCATGGGCGCGGTGATGAACACCGCCAAAGTGAAGCGCGGCGAAACCGTGGCCATTTTCGGCCTCGGCGGCATCGGCCTGGCCGCCGTGATCGGCGCGCGTATGAGCGGCGCTTCGCGCATTATCGGCATCGACACCAACCCCTCGAAATTCGCGCTGGCGCAAAAACTGGGTGCCACCGAATGCATCAACCCGAAAGATTTCGACAAGCCGATTCAGGATGTGGTGATCGAAATCACCGACGGCGGCGTGGATTATTCGTTTGAATGCATCGGCAATGTCGACGTGATGCGCGCCGCGCTCGAATGCTGCCACAAAGGCTGGGGCGAGAGCGTGATTATCGGCGTGGCACCTGCCGGCGCAGAAATCAAAACCCGCCCGTTTCAATTGGTTACCGGCCGCGTGTGGCGCGGCTCCGCATTTGGCGGCGTGAAAGGCCGCAGCGAATTGCCCGGCATCATCAGCCAATACATGAAAGGCGAATTCGCCCTCAGCGATTTCATCACCCACACCATGCCGCTGGAAGAAATCAACACCGCCTTTGATTTGATGCACGAGGGCAAATCCATCCGCAGCGTGATTCATTATTGATCACCTATACAAATCGTTATAGTGGAATGAATGAAAAACTTATACAAAAATAAGAAATTTAGCATCATGTGTAGGGTGTGTGGCGCAGCCACGCACGCGGTTTAAACGGCTTCTGCATATGGCTTGCTACATGCGCCTGTATAAGTTTTTCTTTCATTCCACTATATTATCTTTCATTCCACTACATTATAAGAAGGCCGTCTGAAACATTGTGTTCAGACGGCCTTTGTTGATGGAATTATTGAATGCCTATGTCCAAACACACAATCTCGCCGCACACCGCCCTGCCCGCATCCATAATGTGCGCCGGCTTGTAGGCGCCGAATGTGTAGGTAAGCTCGGCGCGAAACACATCGGCATCCACATCGCCCGTGTCGCCATTGAGGCCGGTGGGCATATCCAGCGCCACTTTCAGGCCGTCTGAAGCATTAAGCAAGCGGCAGCAATCGGCCACCGCAGCAGGCAGCCTGCCGGCAAAACCGGTGCCGAATATGCCCTCGATAAGCACATCGTAGCGCTGCTGCGCCAATTGCCCCGGCAGCGCTTGAGCGCCGATAAAGCTTATGCCCGCCAGATTGAGCAGACGGCGGCGGTTGGTTTCGGCCAGCGGCGACAATTCGCTGCCCAACACAAACACCACATCGCAGCGCCAGCCCTCGGCCTGCAACAGCCGCGCCATCACCAAACCATCGCCGCCATTATTGCCCTTGCCGCACACCACCAGCGCGCGGGCCGGCTCAGGGTGGCGGCGCAACAAATCGGCCGCCGCTGCGCCGCCGGCATTTTCCATCAATTGCTCAAAGCTCGTGCCCGCATCCACAGCCATTTGCTCGTGCGCACGCATCTGCGCAGCGGTATACACTTTCATGGTTTGCTCCCAAATTCAGACGGCCTCAACAGCAAGCGCCGCAAACATTGGTGCTGATTATAAAACAGAAAAATGGCGGCAATATGAATCAAGGCCGTCTGAAACTTTTTTCAGACGGCCTTGATTCAATTTAAAAACAACTTAAAACCCAGCAGCACGAATACAATCGGGCAACAGCAGCTCAAATCAACGCACCGGCGTCAGGCTTTATCGCTCAAGCGCCCATCGCTCATCATCATCACGCGATCAAAGCGCACGGCCAACTCATCATCGTGGGTGACCACCACCAGCGCTGTGCCCATTTCGTTTTTCAAATCCAGCATCATATCGAGAATATTTTGCGCATTTTTGCGGTCGAGATTGCCGGTGGGCTCGTCGGCCAGCAGGCATTTGGGCTGCGTCACCAATGCGCGGGCAATGGCGGCGCGTTGGCGCTCGCCGCCCGACAATTCGCTCGGCCGGTGCAAGGCGCGTTGGTGCAAACCCACTTTTTCCAGCATCGCCGCCGCCGCCGCTTCCGCCTCGGCTTTGGGCTTTTTGCCGATTAAAAGCGGCATCATCACATTTTCCAACGCCGAAAATTCGGGCAGCAGATGATGGAATTGATACACAAAGCCCAGATAGCGGTTGCGCAAATCGCCCAGCTGCTTTTGGCTCATCTTGCCCAAGTCGTTGCCCATCAGATTCACGCTGCCCGAAGTGGGCATGTCCAGCCCGCCCAAAATATGCAAGAGCGTGGATTTGCCGCTGCCCGAAGCGCCGATAATGCTCACGCTCTGGCCTTCGGCCACATCGAAATTCAGGCTGTCGAGCACATCCACATGCAATTCGCCGTCGCGATAGTTTTTGCTCACCGAGCGGCAAGCCAACACCGTATTATTCATAACGCAAAGCCTCCGCCGGTTGGGTTTTCGCCGCACGCCAGCTCGGATAGAGCGTGGCCAAAAATGCCAGCACCAGCGAAATGCAGGCGATAAAAGCCACATCGCCCATGTTCACATCGCTGGGCAGATAATCGATAAAATAAATTTGCGAATTAATCAGGTGCACCCCGAAAAGCTTTTCAAAAAACGCCACGATTTTGCCCACATTCCAGCCCAGCAACACGCCGCAAATCACGCCGATCAAGGTGCCGAAAAAGCCGGCAAACGCGCCCTGCACCATAAAAATCTTCATCACCCCGCCCGGCGGCAGCCCCAAAGTGCGCAAAATGGCAATATCGGCCTGCTTCTCGGTAACCGCCATCACCAACGACGACACCAAATTAAACGCCGCCACCGCAATAATCAGCGTGAGAATGATAAACATCATGCGCTTTTCCAATTCCACCGCCTCAAAATAGCTGCGGTTTTGAAACGTCCAGTCGCGCACCCACACTTTGTCTTGCGCAGCCGCCGGAATCAGATTGGCGATAAAGGCGGGCGCATTTTGCGGGTCGGCCAGCTTCAAGCGCAAGCCGCCCACGCCGTCGCCCAAGCGGTAGAGCACTTGCGCATCCTGCAAATGCGTGAGCGCAAGCGAATTATCCACCTCATACACGCTGGTTTTCACCACGCCCACCACATTAAACTGCTTCAAGCGCGGCACCACGCCGGCGGGGGTGACATTGCCCTCAGGCGTGATCACCGTTACCTTGCCGCCCACTTCCGCGCCCAAAGCCTGCGCCAGCCCTTCGCCCAACACAATATCAAACTCACCCGGCTTCAAATCGGCAAAGCTGCCCTGCGGCATATTTTTACCGTAATCCACCACTTTGTTTTCTTCTTCAGGCAAAATCCCGCGCAGCTGCACGCCGCGCACCTCGCCCGCATTGGCCAACAACGCCTGATCGGCCACATAAGGCGCGGTGGCCAACACCTCTTTTCTGCCCGCCGCATATTGGCGCAGGCTCTGCCAGCCTTCGCCATTGCCCGTGTCGTAATAGCCGATTTCCGCATGCGGCGCCACATTCAAAAGCTGGCCGCGAATCTCTTTTTGAAAGCCGTTCATCACCGAGAGCACCACAATCAGCGCGGTGACGCCCAGCGCGATGCCGGCAATCGAAATCATGGTGATAAACGACATTAAACCATTGCGTTTTTTGGCCCGCAAATAGCGCAGGCCGATCCAGGTTTCCAAAGAAGCCATATATACAGGCCGTCCTTAACAATCAACAAAGCGGGCATTGTACCGCAATTCGGGTTAAATCGGTTTAGGCTCGGTTTACATTAATATCGAATATTGGCGCGTGAAAAGTGCAATCCAGCCGAGAGGCCGTCTGAAAGCTTTCAGACGGCCTGTTTGTCAACAATGATATAGCATAACATTTACGCAGGCTTTCAATCGGGCAAACCCCTTGATGATTATCAATCGCGCCCTGCCCCGATTTGGTTATACTGTAAACACACACATTGATTACTGGGCGGTTTGGCTTCATTAAAATATCAATATTTATGGCAGCCTCAGACGCGGAAATTTCCAACCCGCTCCCGCAAGGGTTTGCCCACATTTCAGCCGCGAGTCAGGTTTTGAGCAAAAAAGCATGTTTGCAAGGCGGAAAGCACGGCAAGGTTGCACACTTTGCGCGCATTTCCATTGATTCGATATCACCAACCAAGGAGTATCTACTATGAAAGCAGCAGTGGTTAACCAAGCCTGTACAGGCGTTGAAGTGATTGAAAAAGACCTGCCCAAAATCGGCGCGGGCGAAGCGCTGGTGGAAGTGGAATATTGCGGCGTGTGCCACACCGATTTGCACGTGGCCGCCGGCGATTACGGCAAACAACCCGGCCGCACGCTCGGCCACGAGGGCATCGGCATTGTGAAAGAAGTGGCGCCCGATGTGACCAACCTGAAAGTGGGCGACCGCGTGAGCATTGCTTGGCTGTTTGAAAGCTGCGGCCATTGCGAATATTGCAACAGCGGCCGCGAAACCTTGTGCCGCACCGTGAAAAATTCGGGCTACACCGTAGATGGCGGCATGGCCGAATATTGCGTGGTGAGCGCCGATTATGCCGTAAAAGTGCCCGAAGGCCTCGACCCGGCACAAGCCAGCTCCATCACCTGCGCCGGCGTTACCACTTATAAAGCCACCAAAGTGGCCGGTGTGCGCGCAGGCCAGTGGATTGCCATTTACGGCGCCGGCGGCTTGGGCAACCTCGCCGTGCAATACGCCGCCAAAGTGTTCAACGCGCGCGTGATTGCTGTCGATATCAACGACGACAAGCTGGATTTGGCCAAAAAAGTGGGCGCGGAATTCACCGTGAATGCCGCCAAAGAAGATGCGGCCGAGCGCATTAAAGAAATCACCGGCATCGGCGCACACGCCGCCATGGTGACCGCCGTGTCTAAAGCCGCATTCAACAGCGCCATCGATTGCGTGCGCGCCGGCGGCCGCGTGGTGGCCGTGGGCCTGCCGGTGGAAACCATGGATTTGTCTATCCCCCGCACCGTGCTCGACGGCATCGAAGTGGTCGGCTCGCTGGTGGGCACGCGCCAAGATTTGGCCGAAGCCTTCGATTTCGGCGCGCGCGGCATCGTGGTGCCGGTGGTGCAAACCCGTGCGCTGGATGAAGTGGGCGATATTTTTGAAGAAATGCACGCCGGCAAAATCCAAGGCCGCATGGTGCTGGATATGAAAAAACCCTGCGGGCACAATCATTGAGCTTGATGATGGATTGTGATGAATAGGTAGCCCCAGAGGCCGTCTGAAAAGCAAACAGCTGACTTATCAAAGATTGTTGCAACAAACCGTGTCATATCGACATGTCGGACAATTTTTTGACAGGCAACGCGGCTTTCAGACGGCCTCTATGTTTTATATCGGCCGTGGGTTTCATGCATACGATTACGCCGCAAAAACGCGGCGTGCGCACCTACGACGGGCTATCGAATGTAACGGCAAAGGAATGCATAAATGAATAACTTGTCAAAATTATTGCTTGCCGGCGTGTGTTTAGCTATCAGCAACGCCGCTTGGGCTGACGAAATCACCCGCCACCCCCTGCCGAATTTCCCCACCTCGCTGGCAGTGGAAGTGCCGGCCGGAGCCAGCACGATTTATTTGAACGGCGTGGTGCCGGGCATTATCGACAATAAAGCGGATCCGCGCAGTGAAGCGGCTTACGGCAACACGGCGCAGCAAACGGCCAACGTGTTGGCCGAAATTGAAAAACGCCTGAAAAGCTTGGGCTTGGGCATGAGCGATGTGGTGAAAATGCAGGTTTTTTTAAAAGCACCACAAGGGCAGAACGACATGGATTTTCGCGGCTTTTCCCAAAGCTACTTGCGTTTTTTTGATGCAAAGGCGGGCGTGAAACTGCCTGCACGTTCTTTATTGCAAACGCAGGGGTTTGCCAACCCCGGTTGGCTGGTAGAAATTGATGTGATTGCGGCCAGACCGGCGCAAAACCGATAGCAAGGTACGATTAGCTTTGTCAAAACAATGCGTAATCGTAGGCATGAAGCACTATGCCGTCTGCAATTTTTTTTCAGACGGCATCGCTTGGTTTGATACATTTAAGCAAGCCGCAGCGACGATCAGCTTTGTCAACACAAAGCGTAATCGTAGACATGACACACAGATGCCGTCTGAAACCTTTTTTCAGACGGCATCTGTGTTCCGCATTCAAAGCAAGCCAACGCAGGAAGCTTATTTTTGGACCGGGCATTGCGCGCAAATGAAAAGTAGCAAGCCGTAGGTATGATTAGCTTTGCCCAAACAAAGCATAATCATACGCATAGCACACAAATGCCGTCTGAAACAGTTTTTCGGTTTGGAAATGTTTTATTCAAAAACGCTTATTCCGCCATGCGCGCCAGCAATTCCGCCTGATGCTCGGCGCTCAGCGCGCCGGTGAGCTCGTCCAAATCGCCGTCCATAACAAAATCAAGTTTATGCAAAGTGAGGTTGATGCGGTGGTCGGTCACGCGGCCTTGCGGGTAGTTGTAGGTGCGGATGCGCTCGCTGCGGTCGCCGCTGCCGATCAGGCTTTTGCGCTCGGCCGCTTCTTTGGCTTGCGCTTCGCGCTTTTGCATATCGTTGAGGCGCGCGGCCAGCACTTTCATGG
The DNA here is from genome assembly GCF_004341385.1 of Uruburuella suis. Classification (GTDB taxonomy): domain Bacteria; phylum Pseudomonadota; class Gammaproteobacteria; order Burkholderiales; family Neisseriaceae; genus Neisseria; species Neisseria suis. The sequence continues at coordinate 52,238 of NZ_SLXE01000005.1, read as the reverse complement.
CCTGCGCTTTGTTGGCGTGCTGCGAGCGGCCGTCTTGGCATTCCACCACCATGCCGCTGGGCAAGTGGGTGATGCGCACGGCAGAATCGGTTTTGTTGATATGCTGCCCGCCGGCGCCGCTGGCGCGAAACGTGTCGATGCGCAAATCGGCAGGGTTCAGCTCGATTTCTTCCAATTCATCGGCTTCGGGCATCACCGCCACGGTGCAGGCCGAAGTGTGGATGCGGCCCTGGCTTTCGGTGGCCGGCACGCGCTGCACGCGGTGGCCGCCCGATTCGAATTTGAGCTTGCTGTAGGCGCCCAGCCCGATAATGCGGGCAATCACTTCTTTATAGCCGCCCAAATCGCTTTCGTTGGCCGACACGATTTCCATCTGCCAACGGTTGCGCTCGGCAAAGCGGCCATACATGCGCAGCAAATCACCGGCAAACAAGGCCGCTTCGTCGCCGCCGGTGCCGGCGCGCACTTCGATAAAGATGTTTTTATCGTCATCGGCATCTTTAGGCAGAAGCAAGGTTTGCAATTCGTTGCCCAGCGCTTCGATTTTCGCCTGCGCCGCTTCGATTTCTTCAGCGGCAAAGTCTTTCATTTCCGGATCTGCCAGCATTTCCTGCGCCTCGGCCAAATCGCTTTGCGCCTGCCGGTAGCGCTGAAAAGCTTCCACCACCGGCGTGATTTCCGCATGCTCGCGCGTGAGCTTGCGATAATTATCCATATCGGCGGTGGCCTCGGGCGAGCCGAGCAAATGGGTCACTTCTTCAAGGCGCTCGGCCAGTTGCTGCAATTTTTCCAGAATAGACGGCTTCATAATGGCGCGTTTCACAACATTGATAACAAGATGCGGCATTTTACACGAGCCGGCCACTTACTTCTATAATCGTTTTTTTCTGCCCGCTTTTGCCGCTTATGTCCGATTTGCATATTGATTTGCTTATAGCCGATGCCGTTTGTGCACCGGATTATCAAGCCGCCCTGCTTGACCAAGCCGACCGCGCCCGCGTGAGTGCCGCACCGGCGCTGGCGATGCGCACCGATTGGCAGGTGAGCCGCTTTTTAAAACAACAAACAAAAGCGCCCGTGCTGTCGCTCTCGCACAGCCACGGTGCAGCGCTTTTGGCGGCCGGGGCTTATCCGCTGCCGCTGGGCGTGGACATCGAATGGCTGCGGCCGCGCGATTTTTCGGCGCTGGCGGATTTATCGTGCAGCGCCGAAGAGCGGCAATGGCTGGCGGCGCGCGGCTGGCGTGCGGCAGATTATTACCGCTTGTGGTGCACCAAAGAAGCCTTAATTAAGGCCGCCGGGCTGGATTTTCCGGCAGACTTGCCGCATGCGGGTGTGTGCCGGCAAGGCGGGCACGCAAAATTGCACATCGGCGGCCAAAGCGGCTGGCAAGGCTTTGCCGGCTTGTGCGGCGGCTGGGCGCTGGCCTGCGTGTGGCCGGATTGGGCAAGCCCGCAGATGCGCTGGCAATATTTCGGCACTCTGGCGCAGCCTCAGCACACCGTTTGCAAGGTGTGGCATTTTTCACCGGAATAAGCAGCGGCCAAGGCTTTCAGACGGCCTCGCATGCCGTACAAACATAATATAGTGGAATGCATAAAAAAAGTGACACAACGGGTAGGTTAGGTTGATAAACCCAACAAGCACACAGGCCGTCTGAAATGTTGGGTTTATCAACCCAACCTACCCGTTGTGTCACTTTTTCTTGCATTCCACACTATAGTACGGCAAGGCGAGACAACGAAGTTAGGTTTTTTTGGATTGGTATCAGACAGCTGCGGATTGCCGCAAAGCAAACACAATACCAATTGCCCGCCTTTCAGCGATTTTTAGCCCCTTATGCCATTTTTTTAAAAGCAGCGTAGGTGCGCACACCGGGTTTTGCGCGGCGTAATCGTAGGCATGAACATCCACCGCTGCATAAAACAAAAAGGCCGTCTGAAATACTGACATTTCAGACGGCCTGTTTTAACTGCAGGGCTTGGCAACCCAACTGCGCTCGTTCACAACGTTCAATCCAGCAGGTTTTTCCTGATTACCGCCGGATTACCCGCCGCCACGCTGTAAGGCGGCACATCTTTCGTTACCACTGAAGCAGCACCGATGGTAGAGCCTTCGCCAATGGTTACACCGCCCATGATGATAGCGCGGCGACCCAACCAAACATTATCTTCGATAACAATCGGCCGAACATCGGTGTAGCCATCGTATTGCTTGGTTACTGGGTCGAATTTATGTTGATAGGAATAAAACAAGCATTCGGGGCCCATAAACACATTTTTGCCAAGCGTAAGACCTTTGCAAATCTCGCTGTTCACACCTATGCTCGAATTTTCACCAACCACCGTATCTGCCAGCACATAAGCGCCTTTTTCGATATTCACATTTTTCGCGATATTATCGGAAATCCGGCAGGCGAAAAAATAGCGGACTTTTTTCGCCACCGGGCCAAACGGCTTTTCGTAAGAAGGGGGAAGCATAGAACCGATCATTCTCAACAACCTCAAGTAAATCTTCTTTTTCACAGACACTCTCTCTTTACTTCATTTGTTCAAGTGAGTTTAGAGTGCGGAAATCAGCAAATAGTTTACACGACCCTTTAAATTAAATACTCAAATCTCATAATTCATCTTCATTTTCCGGCATCAAGGCCTCGATTTGAGTGGAAATTTCAGTCTCTTCTTCTGATTCCGGTATTGTTTCTTCCGGCTCGGCCACGCGCTCCAGGCTTACCAAGGTTTCGCCTTCGTCCAGATTAATCAGGCGCACGCCCGCTGCGGCGCGGCCGGTTTCGCGGATTTGCTCGACCTTGGTGCGGATGAGCACGCCGCCGCTGGTGATCAACATCAAATCATCGCTTTCAGCCACCAGGGTTGCCGCCACCAAATCGCCGTTGCGCTCGCCGGTGTTGATGGCGATATTGCCCTGCCCGCCTTTGCCTTTGCGGCTGTAGTCGCCAATCGGGGTGCGTTTGCCGTAGCCGTTTTCCGTGGCGGTGAGCACTTGCAGCCCTTCTTGCGCTTCACATTCGGGTGCAAAAGTAATCAGGCTCACAATGCGGCCGTCATCAGGCAGGCGCATGCCGCGCAAGCCGCCGCTACCGCGGCCGGAGGGGCGCACGCCTTTGTTGGCTTTGGGCGCACTGCTCTCGGCGGCATCGCCCTCTTCGCCGCTATCTGCATCGATTTCTTGATCGTCTTCGCTTTCTTCGGCTTCGCTGCTGCCTTCCCAATATTCGTTAAAGCGGATGGCTTTGCCCAAATTGGAAAACAGCATGATATCGTGGCAGCCGCCGGTTTTCGCCACGCCCACCAGCGAATCGCCTTCTTTGAGCGCAATCGCTTTAATACCTTGGGTGCGCACGTTTTTAAAGGCGCACAGCTGCACTTTTTTCACCATGCCTTGTGCGGTGGCGAAAAACACATATTCATCTTCGGGGAAATCGCGCACCGCCAAAATGGCGCTTACTTTTTCGCCTTCATCAAGCTGAATCACATTATTGATCGGGCGCCCGCGGCTGTTGCGGCCGCCTTCGGGCAGCTTGTAAACTTTAATCCAATGGCATTTGCCCAAGTTGGTGAAACACATTAGATAATCGTGGGTGTTGGCCACAAACAGGGTTTCGATAAAGTCTTCGTCTTTGGTGGCTGCGGCCTGTTTGCCGCGCCCGCCGCGGCGCTGCGCCTGATAATCGGTGGTGGGCTGGGTTTTGATGTAGCCGCCGTGGGTGAGCGTTACCACCATTTCGCGCGGCGGAATCAGGTCTTCATCGGCAATATCGCCGCCAAACGGGTTGATTTCACTGCGGCGCTCATCGCCGAATTGGGCTTTGATTTCTTCCAGCTCATCATTGATGATTTGGGTGATGCGCTCGGGCTTGGCCAAAATATCCAGAAAATCAATAATCTGCGCCATAATGTTTTTATAATCGCCGATAATGCTGTCTTGATCGAGGCCGGTAAGGTTACGCAGGCTCATGCGCAAAATGGCATCGGCTTGCAGCTCGCTCAAATAATAACCTTCGTCCTGCAAGCCCAGATTGGCAGGCAGGCCTTCTGGGCGCGCCATGCTCAAATCGAGATCGGTGCGGCCGAGCATCTCTTCCACCAGCGATGAGCGCCAAGCGCGTGCCAGCAGGCGCACTTTGGCTTCGGGCGCATCGGCGGAAGTTTTAATCAGCTCGATCATTTCGTCGATATTCGACAAAGCCACGGCTTTGCCCTCGGCGATATGGCCTTCGTGACGGGCTTTTTTCAGACGGAATAAGGTGCGGCGCGTTACCACTTCGCGGCGGTGGCGCAAAAATTCGCTCAAAATCTGCTTGAGGTTGAGCAGGCGCGGCTGGCCGTCGACCAAGGCCACCATATTGATGCCAAAGCTGTCTTGCAGCTGGGTGAGCTTATAGAGCTGGTTTAACACCACTTCGGCATTTTCGTTGCGCTTGAGCTCGATCACCACGCGCATACCCGATTTATCCGATTCGTCGCGCAAATCGGACACGCCTTCCAGCGTTTTCTCGCGCACCAATTCGCCGATTTTTTCCACCAATCGGGCTTTGTTTACCTGATAGGGAATTTCATCAATGATAATGGCTTCGCGCTCGCCGTGTTTGCCGATGGGCTCGATATGGGTTTTGCCGCGCATCACCACGCGGCCGCGGCCGGTTTTATAGCCTTCGCGCACGCCGCTCAAGCCGTAAATGGTGGCGCCGGTGGGAAAATCGGGCGCCGGCATCAGTTGAATCAATTCTTCGATGCTCATTTCGCCGTTGTGCAGCAACGCCACGCAGGCATTGATGGTTTCGCTCAGATTATGCGGCGGAATATTGGTGGCCATGCCCACGGCAATGCCGGATGAACCGTTTACCAGCAAAGCGGGAAAGCGGGTGGGCAACACCAGCGGCTCGTGCTCGCTGCCATCATAGTTGGGGCCGAAATTTACGGTTTCTTCTTCAATGTCAGCCAGCATTTCGTGGGCGATTTTCGCCATGCGGATTTCGGTATAACGCATGGCCGCTGCGCCATCGCCGTCTACCGAGCCGAAGTTGCCCTGCCCGTCGATCAACACATAGCGCAATGAAAAATCCTGCGCCATGCGCACAATGGTGTCATACACGGCGATGTCGCCGTGGGGGTGGTATTTACCGATCACGTCGCCCACGATACGGGCGGATTTTTTATAGGCGCTGTTCCAGTTGTTTTTCAGCTCGTGCATCGCGTAGAGCACGCGGCGGTGCACGGGCTTCAAACCATCGCGCACATCAGGCAGCGCACGGCCTACAATCACGCTCATGGCGTAATCGAGATAGCTGCGGCGCATTTCGTCTTCAAGGCTGATGGGAATGGTTTCTTTGGCGAAGTGGTGGTCGTTGCGTACGGTGGCGTCGGTCATAATGGATATTTCGATTTCAGCAGATAAATGTGTGTCGATTTTAGCACAAAACAGGGGCTGGTTGGCGGCGCGTTGCCAAGATATACGGCTTGCATTTTTTTCAGACGGCCTCAGGTATTTACACCTTTTTAGGCCCATTATTCACATTTCATCCGCAAGCCGGATTTTGAACCAACATTGCCGTGATGAATTGTGAACAGACCCTAACCAAACAAGCGGTTGATATCAGATGATTCTTTGCGGTAAGGCAGGCGGATATCCACCCGGAAAACCCCATCGAGCTGGCGGCTTTTGATTTGCGCATCGTTGTCATACATCAGCGTGAGCCGCTCTTGCAGATTGCGCAAAGCCATCGAATTGCCTTTGTGCGGCTTCACGTTGTCTTCGCTCTCTGAGGGCACATAAGGGTTTTCGATGCGGATATAAATCCAATGATTTTGGCGGGTGGTTTTCACCGAAATCATGCCCGGACGGTGAGTGGATTCAATGCCGTGAAACACTGCATTTTCAAGCAAAGGCTGAAGCAGCAGGTGCGGCGTTTCCGCATCATCAGGCGCATCGTGCTGCCACATCACCTGCACCCGTGTGGGGCCCATGCGGATTTGCTCGATGGCCACATATTCCTGCGCCCATTCGATTTCCTGCCTCAAAGTGCTGTTTTGGCTGCCATCTTTGAGCTGCGCCCGAAAAAGATTGGCTAAGTTTTCCAGCAAGGTTTCCGCATCATAAGGGCGCAGGCGGATCAGGCTGATGGCGGCATTGAGGCTGTTAAACAAAAAATGCGGGCGGATGCGGGCGGTGAGTGCTGTGAGGCGCGCCTCAGAGAGCGCCGGCGTGAGCGTGCGCCGGCGCACCCCTTCGCTATACATAAACATCAGCAAAAAGCTGTTGAATTGCCAAAAATGCTGCCAAAAATAAAGCAGCTCGCCCAGCAGCAAATGATCTACCAGCACGAAAAAGCCCACGCCCGCCCCATAGGCAATCGGCACGGCAAAGCGGCTGCCCGCCAAAAAATCGCCGGAAAGATAGCCTGCCACCACCAGCAAAAGCAAAGTCGGCCCCGCCCAAGCCGCCGTCACATAAACCACCTTGCCATAATCGGCTAACGATGCAACCAGCAAGGGGAAAAGCAACACGCAGGCAAAAGCAAACAGCATCAATCTTTGAATCGAGCCGAAATTACGCATATCCGGAACCGCAAACAAAGACCTTATTTGACGTATAATGGGCATAAGCAACAAACCTTAACTTCTAAAAACCAACAACGCAGTGGATAATTAAGCATGACGGATAATAAAACATGGTCGGGCCGCTTCAACGAGCCTGTTGCCGAGCTGGTGAAAAAATACACCGGCTCGATTGATTTCGACAAACGTTTGGCCAAATGGGACATACAAGGCTCGCTGGCGCATGCGCAAATGCTGCAGCAAGCCGGTGTGTTGAGCGCAGAAGATTTGGCCGCCATCGAGCAAGGCATGGCCGAAATTATAGCAGAAATCGAAGTCGGCAAAATGCCTTGGTTGCTGGATTTGGAAGACGTGCACATGAATATCGAGCGGCGCCTCACCGATAAAATCGGCGATGCTGGCAAACGCCTGCACACCGGCCGCAGCCGCAACGATCAAGTGGCCACAGATATCCGCCTGTGGCTGCGCGATGAAATCACCGAAATTCAGGCGCTGCTGCAAAGCCTTCAGGCTGCCCTGCTCGATTTGGCCGAGCAAAACGCCGAAGTGGTGATGCCCGGCTTCACCCACTTGCAAGTGGCCCAGCCGGTGAGCTTCGGCCACCACATGCTCGCTTATGTGGAAATGCTCGGCCGCGACCACGAGCGCATGGCCGATTGCCGCCGCCGCGTCAACCGCATGCCGCTGGGCGCCGCCGCGCTGGCCGGCACCACTTATCCCATCCGCCGCGAAACCACCGCCCAATTGCTGGGCTTTGAGCAAATCTGCCAAAATTCGCTCGATGCCGTGTCGGATCGCGATTTTGCCATCGAATTCACCGCCGCAGCCAGCCTGGTGATGATTCATTTGAGCCGCCTTTCCGAAGAGCTGATTTTATGGATGAGCCCGCGCTTCGGCTTTATCGACATTGCCGACCGCTTCTGCACCGGCTCCAGCATCATGCCGCAAAAGAAAAACCCCGATGTGCCCGAATTGGTGCGCGGCAAATCCGGCCGCGTGATCGGGCACCTCACCGGCCTGATGATGCTGATGAAATCGCAGCCCTTGGCCTACAATAAAGACAATCAGGAAGACAAAGAGCCGCTGTTTGACACGGTAGACACGCTAATCGACACCTTGCGCATTTATGCCGACATGATGCGCGGCGTTACCGTGAAGCCCGAAAACATGCGCGCGGCCGTGATGCAGGGCTTTGCCACCGCCACCGATTTGGCCGATTATCTGGTGAAAAAAGGCATGCCTTTTCGCGACAGCCACGAAGTGGTGGCGCTGGCCGTGCGCCATGCCGACCGCGCCGGCGTAGATTTGAGCGAGCTGCCGCTCGAAGATCTGCAAAGCTTTTCCGATTTAATCAACGAAGATGTTTACAACGTGCTCACGCCCGAGGGCAGCCTTAATGCCCGCAACCACTTGGGCGGCACCGCGCCCGAGCAAGTGCGCCGGCAAGTGGCGCGCTGGCGCGCCCTTATCGCCGGCTGAGTCCAGCGCAAACAAAAAAATATACTTTTTTATATAAGCATTTATCAGGCCGTCTGAAAGTTTTCAGACGGCCTTTCGCTTACACGCAGTAATGTTAATAAACCGCTTGAACAGCGTTTATGATACGAAGCGATATTTCATTATTTGATTATCTCTTTTCATTTATCATACCCATTCAAAAAAGTAAGCTAACAAGGCGGCGAGCCGCAGACAGTACACACGTACGGCAAGGCGAGACAACGAAGTTAGGTTATTTTTTTGGATTGGTATCAGGCCGTCTGAAACTTTTTTCAGACGGCCTGATAAACAACAGCCGTTTTGCGCCTGTTTCACGATAGCGTATAATTGCCGCTTGAATTTTCACCCTGCACAAAACCATGTCTAAAAAACCGAAACACGAGCTGGAAAACAACAAATTAAACAAGCGCCTGCGCCATGCCGTGGGCGATGCTGTTAATGATTTCAACATGATTGAAGCCGGCGACAAAATCATGGTGTGTCTCTCGGGCGGCAAAGACAGCTATGCGCTTTTGGATATTTTGCGCCAGCTTCAAGCCAGCGCGCCGATTGATTTCGAGCTGATGGCCGTCAACCTCGACCAAAAGCAGCCGGGCTTTCCCGAGCATGTTCTGCCCGAATATCTGCAAAGCATCGGCGTGCCCTACCACATCATCGAAGAAGACACTTATTCCGTGGTGAAGCGGGTGATTGAAGAGGGCAAAACCACCTGCTCGCTGTGCAGCCGCCTGCGCCGCGGCGTGCTTTACCGCGTGGCAAAAGAATTGGGTTGCAGCAAAATCGCGCTCGGCCACCACCGCGACGATATTTTGCAAACGCTGTTTTTAAATATGTTTTACGGCGGCAAGCTCAAAGCCATGCCGCCCAAGCTCGTGAGCGACAATGGCGAACACATCGTTATCCGCCCCTTGGCCTATGTGAAAGAAAAAGATTTGGCCCGCTATGCCGAGCTGAAACAATTTCCGATTATCCCGTGCAACCTGTGCGGTTCGCAGCCCAATCTGCAACGGCAGGTGATTAAAGAAATGCTCAACGATTGGGACAAACGCTTTCCCGGCCGCATCGAGAGCATGTTTTCAGCGCTGCAAAACGTGGTGCCCTCGCACCTGGCCGACCCCGATTTATTCGACTTCAAATCACTCGCAAAAGGCCAAGCGCTCAAGCACGGTGGCGATTTGGCGTTTGACCGCGAAAGCATGCCACCGCAATTTGCCACCGCTTCAGACGGCCTTAATGACAGCGCTGAAAACAGCATTAAAATAGAAGCGGCTGCACCGCAAAAAGTGATCAATATTTTGGCCAGCAGGCCGAAAGCCTAAACCCTAAAGCAGAGCGTTTGCGCCCATTTAAATACAAATAGCCGTCTGAAACCTTTCAGACGGCCATTTGTATGCACTTCTTTGCAGATATAATCTATTGGCCTGTCATCACAACAAACCTAAAATCATACGCATCTTCAAATAAACAAATATAAACATCCGCGCCGGCATTGAATTTAGCGCTTTTCCCCGCATGTAAAAGGCCGTCTGAAACCTTTCAGACGGCCTCTGTTTTAATATGCAAACACAAGGACAAACATGCTCATCATTCTCATCATTCTCGGCCTGATGGCGCTCTTGATCGGCCTGCTCGGCACCGTTTACCCCGCCATTCCCGGCCTCGGCCTGATGTTTGCCGGCGCATGGCTGCTGGCCTATGCCGGCGATTATCAAATTATCGGCACTGGCACGCTGGTGTTTCTCGGCGTGGTGGCCGCCGTGGGCACCGCCATGGATTATATCGCCGGCATGCTCGGCGCCAAATTCACCGGTGCCAGCAAAACCGCGCTTTGGGGCGCTTTAATCGGCGGCATCGCCGGCGCTTTTTTCTCGCTGCCCGGCCTGTTGCTCGGCCCCTTGCTCGGCGCCGGCATCGGCGAATTTTGGGCGCGCAAAGATTTATGGTCGGCCGGCAAAGTGGGCGTGGGCACGTTTATCGGCTTTATCATGGGCGTGATTGCCAAAGTGGGCTGCGCACTCACCATTATTTTAACGCTGGCCGTGCTGGGCATTATCAGCCTGTTTTAAAAGCCCTTATTTCGCTTACAAAGTGAATTCGGCTCACCAAAAACAACAAAATTAAAATAAAACTATACTTTTTCTTATTTTATGAGACAATAGCTAAGATAATTCTTAGTTTACACACGAGAGCCCTTATGTCAGACGAAAAAAGCAAAGCCTTGGCCGCCGCCCTAGCCCAAATTGAAAAACAATTCGGCAAAGGCTCCATCATGAAAATGGACGGCAGCCATAAAGACGAAAACCTCGAAGTTATCTCCACAGGTTCACTCGGCCTCGATTTAGCCCTCGGCGTCGGCGGCCTGCCGCGCGGGCGCGTGGTGGAAATCTTCGGCCCCGAATCTTCCGGCAAAACCACCCTCTGCCTCGAAACCATCGCCCAATGCCAGAAAAACGGCGGCGTGTGCGCCTTTATCGATGCCGAAAACGCGTTCGACCCCATTTATGCACGCAAGCTCGGCGTGAAAGTGGAAGACTTAATGGTGTCTCAGCCCGACACCGGCGAGCAGGCGCTCGAAATCTGCGATATGCTGGTGCGCTCCGGCGGCGTAGACATGGTGGTGGTCGATTCCGTGGCCGCGCTCGTGCCGAAAGCCGAAATCGAAGGCGAAATGGGCGACAGCCACGTCGGCCTGCAAGCCCGCCTGATGAGCCAGGCTTTGCGCAAGCTCACCGGCCACATCAAAAAAACCAACACGCTGGTGGTGTTTATCAACCAAATCCGCATGAAAATCGGTGTAATGTTCGGCAGCCCCGAAACCACCACCGGCGGCAACGCGCTCAAATTCTATGCCTCCGTGCGCCTCGATATCCGCCGCACCGGCCAGATTAAAAAAGGCGACGATGTAATCGGCAACGAAACCCGCGTGAAAGTGATTAAAAACAAAGTCGCCCCGCCCTTCCGCCAGGCCGAATTCGACATTCTCTACGGCGAGGGCGTGAGCTGGGAAGGCGAATTGATCGACATCGGCGTGAAGCACAATATCGTCGACAAATCCGGCGCCTGGTATAGCTACAACGGCGCCAAAATCGGCCAAGGCAAAGACAACGTGCGCCTGTGGCTGAAAGAAAACCCCGCCATCGCCACCGAAATCGACGCCCAAATCCGCGCCGCCGTGGGCGTGGACATCGACATCACCGAAGGCAAAATCGACGACACCGACGGTGAAACGCCGGAAGAATAAACGCTTGAAATAAAACGCCAAAGGCCGTCTGAAAGACTTTTCAGACGGCCTTTGCTGCATATAGTGGAATGCAAGAAAAAAAGATACAACTACGCTCTATAACGGTGTAGGTTGGGTTGCTAAACCCAACGTTTCAGACGGCCTGCGGGCTTGTTGGATTTTCAACCCAATCTACCCGTTGCGTCACTTTTCTTGCATTCCACTATAACTACGGTCAGCTTTGTCAAAACAAAGCCTAACCATACGCATGAAACTTGCATTCAAACCATTCAAGCAAGCAGCAAAGCTTCAGACAACCTGAAAACTTTCAATCAACTTAAAGCCGATATCATCGTTCATACCTACGATTGCACCGCAAAAACGCGGCTAATCACGCCTACCATCATTACGGGCTTGGCGGCGCTTACCTACAAACAACACAATGGCATAGATGCAGCCAAACAGCAAAACGCCGAATACAATATTTTTCATCATGGTGTGCCTTTATTTTCAGAGAGTTGCTCGATAATCGCGCAATCAGGCTCTTGGTTGCCCTTGCAGCAGTCGTACCAGCCCTGCAGCGTGTCGGCCATACTTTGCAGACGGTTGATTTTATGCTGCAAGGCGCTGATGTGTTCGCCCACCAATTGCTTCACATCGGCGCTGGCGCGGTGCGGGTTGTGTTTCAATTCGAGCAGAGTTTGAATTTGGGCGAGCGAAAAATCCACCTCGCGCGCGTGTTTGATAAAGTGCAGCGTGTCAAGGTCGCGGGCGCTGTATTGGCGGTAGCCCGCTTCGCTGCGCCCTGCCGGCGGAATCAAGCCCAGCCGCTCGTAATCGCGTATCATTTTGCTGGAAAGGCCGCTGAGGCGTGCAGTTTCACTGATGTTCATAATAAAGGCCGTCTGAAAGATTAATGCTTCAGCAATATAGGCAAAACATGAATTTGCAAGGGCTTAGGGTCTGTTCACATTTCATCCGTGCGTAAGATTTTGAGCGCAAAAGCGCGCTTGCAAGGCGAAAAGCGCAGCAAGGTTGGACACCTTGCGAGCATTTTCAACGCAGCAGGCGCGTTTTTGGACCCAAAGATTGCCGCGTGATGGATTGTGAGCAGACCCTAATGCAATAAATCCCAGCCGAATTTGCCGATCATGATGCACAAAAGCGCCATAAAACCGTAGCGCAGAAATTTGCTGCCGCCCCTCATGGCCAAATGTGCGCCCACCAAGCCGCCGCTGAGGTTGGCCAGCGCCAAAGGCAGCGCCCACGCCCACACAATATGGCCGTTGGGCACGAAAAAACTCAGCGCGGCCAGGTTGGTGGTGAGGTTGATGACTTTGGCCGAAGCGGTGGCGGTGAGGAAATCATAAGCGAAAAAGCGCACGAAAATAAAGGCCAGCAGGCTGCCGGTGCCCGGGCCGAACACGCCGTCGTAAAAGCCGATAAGCGCGCCGAAAAACAAGCCCCAAGCGGTTTCTTTGCGGCTGAGCGCGGTGGTGCGCACGGCTTGGCCGAGGTCTTTTTTGCAAAAAGTGTAAACAAACATCACCGCCATAATCGCCAGCATGGCGGGCTTCATATATTGCACGGGAATGTAAGACACCAGCCGTGCGCCGCTGTAAGAGGCAAGAAAGGCCAGCGCGGCGGCGGGCAGCAGCATTTTCCAAGGCACGGCGATGCGGCGCACAAATTGGCCGGTGGCGGTGAGCGTGCCGCAAAACGAAGCGAATTTGTTGATGCCCATCACCGTGGCCACCGGCATATTGCGCGGCAGAAAGTTAAACAGGCCGGGAATTTGCAGCAGGCCGCCGCCGCCCACGGCGGCATCCATCAGCCCGGCGAGAAAGCCAAGCGTGAGCAGAAAAATAAGATGGGCATCCATGATGAGGTGAATCAGTTAAACAGCAAGCGGCTATCATACACGCAAAGTATCTGTTTGGCAGAAAATTGTTAACAATAATGATTACCCAAAAGGCCGTCTGAATGTTCAGACGGCCTTTTGGGTTTATTGATCGATTTTAAGCAAACGCTATTTGCCCGGATTGCCCAAGCTCTTGGCATAGCGGCCGCTGCGCTCGCGCACGCGCTGCTGCAAGGCGGCATTGCTGTCGGGGCGACCGTCTACACAAAAGGCGCGATAGAGCACTGTGCGCACCGGGTCGGCGGTATTCAAAATCGAGCCGATGGGCTTCCATTCGCTGTTGCGCGCGCTGATCCAGCGTCGGTTTACCGTGTCGGCATAGCCGAAAATTTTATAGGCGGAGCGTTTGGCTTCGTTGAGCGACAAAGAAGTGTCTGAGCACAAAAAGCCTTCGGTGCTTAAATTATCATAGCCTTTGGCCGAGCGGATATTGAGCACATAGCGCACGCTGCCGTCGGGTGCCAGCGCAATGCTGTCGAGCAGGATGCGCGGCTGTTTGTCGAAGCCGTTGCCGACATAAAGGTCAAACCAGCCCTCGCCGCCGGCATCGGGCACGGGCGGCAGCGCCACATCGGCTTCTTTGAATTCGCCTGAGGCCCGCTCGGCGGCGCTTTCCACATAGCGGGTGTTGGTGGTGGTGTTTTTATCGTTGCGCGGGGTGGCGGCAAGCGAAGTGCCGGCCACAATCAGGGCCAGCAGGCATAAGCGGCGCATGGGCGTCTCCATTTCAATATCAGCCGCTATTGTAGGGGCTTAAAAGCCCCGGCGCAATCAGGCGGCAAACAGGTTATAATAAGCATTAAGCCAGTTTTACCGAATCTGAACATGAACACACAAACCTTAGACCTCACCGGCCTTAAATGCCCGCTGCCGATTTTGAAAACCAAAAAAGCGCTGGCGCAGATGCAGGCCGGTGAAGTGATTACTGTGCTGGCAACCGATGCCGGCGCACCCGATGATTTTGCCGCTTTTTGCCGCCAAACCGGCCATGTGTTGCTCGAATCCACACAGGCTGGGGAAATCTTCACCTTGGTGGTGCAACACAAATAAGGCCGTCTGAAACATGCGAATTTTATTATTGCTCGGTTTGTTGCCGCTCTTGGCCGCCTGCCGCGCCGAAGAAGAGCAGGCGCAGAAAAATGCCCAAAGCTACGCGCAGCAGGCGGTGCAGCTTTATTTCAACGGCTGCGTGGCCAACGGTGCGGATGAAACCAAAATCACGGCTTGGGCGCAAGAAGCCAAAATGCAGGCGCTCAGCGCAGATGAAATCCAAAAATGGGGTTTCGAGCCGGGCGTGCGTAAGGCTTGGGGCGGCCACAGCCCCAACGGCGGCCGCTTTTTGCTGGCTGCCGGCGGACAATATTGCAGCGTGAAAGCTCGTGTGGCCGATGAAGCAATCGTGCGCCGCGAATTTATGCGGCTGGCCGAAGCTGGCGGCGGCGGTTTGCGCGCCGAGCCGCGCGGCGATTTGCACACCGATGCGCCTTTTTCGCTCAGCCAGCTGGCTTATGCGTGGAACAGCGAAGGCAGCGCAAACGAATGGATGCTCACCGCCACTACCTCTTCAGCCTCAGAAGCCCCGATGCAGGCGGCTTTGAATATGTATGTGGTGCCGCGTGAAATCACCCGCGCCATCAGCAATTGACGCTGTATTCTCGATTAAACCCAACCGGCAAAGGAATGCCATGCAAACCCTCACCATTATCCAGCCCGACGATATGCATTTGCACCTGCGCGACGGCGAGGCGCTCAAAGCCGTGCTGCCTTTCACTGCCCGCCAAATGGGGCGCGCAGTGATTATGCCCAACCTCAAGCCGCCGGTGGCAAGCGTGGCCGATGCGCTTGCCTATCGCGCGCGCATTGAGGCTGCGCTGCCCGAAGGCAGCACGTTTGAGCCGCTGATGACGCTTTACCTCACCGACAACACCACGCCCGACACCGTGCGCGAAGCCAAAGCTGCCGGCATTGTGGCCTTCAAGCTTTATCCCGCCGGCGCCACCACCAATTCCGATTCGGGCGTAACCGATTTATTCAAGCTGATTCCGGTGCTGCAAACCATGGCACAAGAAGGCATCTTGTTTTTGGTGCACGGCGAAGTAACCGACCCCGAAATCGATATTTTCGACCGCGAAGCCGTGTTTATCGAGCGCGTGATGAAGCCGGTGCTGGAAAAAGTGCCGGCGCTCAAAGTGGTGTTTGAACACATCACCACCGCCGATGCCGCACGCTTAGTGATGGAAGCGGGTGAGAATGTGGCCGCCAGCGTGACGCCCCAACATTTGCTGCTCAACCGCAACGATTTACTGGTGGGCGGCGTGCGCCCGCATCATTATTGCCTGCCCGTGCTCAAGCGCGAAAGCCACCGCAAAGCGCTGGTGGCCGCCATCACCGGCGAAAAAGCACATAAATTCTTTTTGGGCACCGACAGCGCGCCGCACGCGCAATCGGCCAAAGAAAACGCCTGCGGTTGCGCGGGCATGTTCAGCGCCGCCACTGCGATTGAACTTTATGCCGAAGTGTTTGAAGCGGCCGACGCGCTCGACAAGCTCGAAGCCTTTGCCGCGCAAAACGGCGCCCACTTTTACGGCCTGCCCGAAAACCCGCACACGCTTACGCTGGTGAAAGAAACCCAATTGGTGCCGCCGAAAGTGCCTTTTGGCGAAGATGAAGTCTTGGTGCCGATGCGCGGCGGCGAGAGCGTGGGTTGGCGTGTGCGCTACGCAGATTAATCGTGCAGGCTTTATGCTGCAAAAATAATGTTTTATAATCATAGGCCGTCTGAAAGGTTTCAGACGGCCTGCTATTAATCAAATGATAAAAAACAAATCTGCACATCATGGAAAACAACGCCCTCTCTCAAACCTCTCCCCTCATCGAGCGCCGCCGCCTACTGCTGGTCGGCGGCGCTTTGCTGCTCTCGCCCGTGCTGGCGCGCGCCGGTGCGCAACGCGAAGAAACCTTATCCGACGATGTGGCATCGGTAATGCGCAATTCGGTAAACAATGCCAACCCGGCGCGGTTGGTGTTTGCCAAGCCGGCCGACGGCGCGCGCTGGCTGCGCGATATGTCGGCGCGGCTGGCGCGTTTTGTGCCCGATGAAGCCGAGCGCCGCCGCCTGCTCACCCATATCCAATATGAATCCACCCGCGCCGGGCTCGACACGCAAATGGTGTTGGGGCTGATCGAAGTGGAAAGCGCTTTCCGCCAATACGCCATCAGCGGCGTGGGCGCGCGCGGCTTAATGCAGGTGATGCCATTTTGGAAAAACCACATCGGTCGCGCCGAGCACAATCTGTTTGATATCCGCACCAACCTGCGCTACGGCTGCACCATTTTGCGCCACTACAATAATGTCGAACGCGGCAATCTCACCCGCGCGCTGGCGCGTTTCAACGGCAGCCTCGGCAGCAATAAATACCCCAACGCCGTAATCGGCGCTTGGCGCAACCGCTGGCAATGGGCCGGATAATGCAGGCCGCCGCCACTACGCGCGCCGCGCTTTTGCGGCCTAATCGTATGCATGAAAACCTGCTGTCTGTATAAAACGCAAATGCCGTCTGAAAAAAATTTTCAGACGGCATTTGCGTGCCATGCGCACGATGACGCTTTGTTTTGACAAAGTCAATCATACCTGCGCTTGTTGCCCGTGGTGTGCGCGCCACGCTTTTGCGGCGTAATCTTGTCGCAAGCCTGCATAAAACATACAGGCCGTCTGAAAGCTTTCAGACGGCATGTGTGTTTATTTTATATAGTGGAATGCATAAAAAAGTGACACAACGGGCTGCATAAAACACACAGGCCGTCTGAAAGCTTTCAGACGGCCTGTGTTTATTTTGCATACGCTTTATTGTGCGCCGTAGCCGGCTTGCAAAAGCGCGCATTTGGGGCGCTCGCGGCGGCTGCGGCGGCTGCGGCCGGCGATTTTGCCGCAAGCGCTGCCGGCATCGTTGCGCTCGGCGGTGCGGCTTTCGCTGCGTTTATCGGTGCGCTCGCTGCGGCCGGCCTCACGCGCAGGGCGCTCATTGCGGCTGCTGCTGCGCGCACGCGCTTCGGTTGTGACAGCCACTTCGGCGGCCGGCTCGTCGCCATTGCGCCACCAGCGCGGCTCGAAGCCTTCGATGCGCTCCACGGCGATTTCGCTGCCGGTGAGTGCTTTGATGGATTCAAACATTTTTTGCTCGGCTTCATCCATCAGCGAAATCGCCACGCCGTCGGCGCCGGCGCGGCCGGTTCGGCCGATGCGGTGCACATAATCTTCGGGCTGGGTGGGCAATTCATAGTTGATCACAAACGGTAATTCGGCAATATCGAGCCCGCGCGCGGCCACATCGGTGGCCACCAGCACGCGCAACCGCCCTTCTTTAAACGCCGCCAAGGTTTCGAGGCGGGTTTGCTGAGATTTGTCGCCGTGAATCGCTTGGGCAGCGATATTGCGCCGCTGCAAATCGCGGTTGACCTGGTCCACGCTTTGCTTGGTTTTGCAAAACACGATCACCTGATTCATGTTCAAATCCACAATCAACCGCTCAAGCAGGCTGCGTTTGCGGGCGGTGTCCACCGCAATCACATGCTGCTCCACATTGGCATTGGCGGTGTTTTGCGCGGCCACTTCCACTTGCTCGGGGTTTTTCATAAAGTCTTGCGCGAGCTTGCGGATCGGCGGAGCGAATGTGGCGGAAAAAAGCAGGGTTTGGCGCTGCTTAGGCAGCATCTGCATGATGCTGCGGATGTCGTCGATAAAGCCCATGTCGAGCATGCGGTCGGCCTCATCGAGCACCACGATTTCCACTTTGCTCAGGTTGATGTTTTTCTGCTTCACATGATCGAGCAGGCGGCCGACCGTGGCCACCACGATTTCGCAGCCGGCGCGCAGGGCACGGGTTTGCGCATCCATGTTCACCCCGCCAAACAGCACGGCGTGGCGCAGCGGCAGGTTTTTGATATAGGCTTGCACGTTTTGATCGATTTGGTCGGCCAATTCGCGCGTGGGCGTGAGCACCAACATGCGCACCGGATGCATGGCGGGCGAGGTGCTGGGCGTGGCATAGCGCTTGAGGCGCTCGAGGCTGGGCAGCATAAAGGCGGCGGTTTTGCCGGTGCCGGTTTGGGCGGCGGCAAGCAAATCGTGGCCGGCCAAGGCCTTGGGAATGGCGGCGGCCTGAATCGGCGTGGGCGTTTCGTAGCCCTGCTCGGTGAGCGCAGACACGATTTCGCTGCCCAAGCCCAAAGATGCAAACGGGTTCATAATGATATTCTTTCTTTTTCTTTCAGACGGCCTGCCGGCATGTTCAAGCGGCCGTCTGCATGCAATTCATCAAACAATCAGCCGCCGGCAGCATGGTGTTGCTGCCGGCGCAAACGGGTAAAGGTGTGCCATTATGCCACAAAACCGCCGCCGCTTCGGGCGCGATTGCGCATCAGGGCTTTTCATGCCCGGCTCGAAATCAAGATAAACAAAATGGGTTTTATTTGGGATAAAGTTTCACGCTATTTCAAATACATCAATCTGATCAAAAAAGCAGGCAAAGGCCGTCTGAAAGCTTTTAGCGCCTTTTCGCCATCAGCGAAACAGCGCCACCATCGTTTCAGCCGCCGCCACGCATTCGGCCACACCGGCCACCAGCGCAATGCGCACATAGCCTTCGCCGGCATTGCCTTCCGGGGTGTCGCGCCCCAAAAAGCGGCCGGGCAACACCTGAATCGCCGCTTCGCGCCACAGTTTTTGCGCAAAAGCCAAATCATCGCCGCCGGGCACTTTAAGCCACAGATAAAACGAAGCATCGGGCATCTGCACATCAAACGCCTGCCGCAAAATCGGCACCACTTTGCTGAATTTTTCCTGATACAGGCGGCGGTTTTCGGCCACATGGGCTTCATCTTGCCAAGCGGCAATGCTGGCGCGCTGCACCGGCACGCTCATGGCGCTGCCGTGATAAGTGCGGTAGAGCGAAAAAGCCTTGAGCAAAGCGGCATCGCCCGCCACAAAGCCCGAGCGCAGGCCGGGCACGTTGGAGCGCTTGGAAAGGCTGGTAAACATCACCAAGCCTTTATTGCTGCGCCCCAATTGTGCAGCCGCTTGCAAGCAGCCTATGGGTTTGGCGCCATCAAAATAGATTTCGGAATAACATTCATCAGAAGCCACCACAAAGCCATAACGGTCTTGCAGGGCAAACAAAGCCGCCCAATCATCGCGCTGCATCACGCTGCCGCAAGGATTGTTGGGCGAGCAGACAAACACAAGCTTGGTGCGCTGCCAAATCTGTTCGGGCACTTCCTGCCAGGCCGGCATAAAATCGGGCGCACGGCAATTGGCAAAATAAATGTCGCCGCCGCCCAAATAAGCCGCGCCTTCATAAATTTGATAGAAAGGATTGGGGCTGATAATGATGTTTTTTTCGGCGGCACTCGGGTCGAGCACCACTTGCGCAAAGGCAAACAGCGCTTCACGGCTGCCGAGTACGGGCAGGATCTCGGTGTCGGGGTTGAGCGTGAGGCCGTCGTAGCGGCGCGCTGCCCAATCGGCGCAGGCTTGACGCAATTCGAGCAGGCCGGCCGAGAGCGGATAGCTTGATAATTCGTTTAAAGAAGCGGTGAGCGCATCGGTGATCACTTTGGGCGTGGCGTGCTTCGGCTCGCCGATGTGCAGCGGCACCGGCTTCACGCCGGCCGGCGCGTCAATGCCTTGCATGGCTTCGCGCAGGCGGGCAAAAGGATAAGGTTGCAATTGGTTGAGCAGCGGATTCATGGTGTGGGCTTTGAGCGGGAACAAGCACGTATGTTAACATTATTTGCCTATTTTGCGGGTGCAGAGGCCGTCTGAACGCTTGCGCAGGCAAGCGCATAATACCCATCCCAAAAATAACCTATAGATGCGGCAATTAATTATTGAATATTCACATCCTCTTACCTGCAGCAGAAACCTGTTCCCTCTCCCGTGGGAGAGGGCTAGGGAGAGGGCAACAAACCAAAGGCTTGTTTGCCGGCATCTGAAAATGTTCAATATTTAATTGCCGAATCAATAACTGCGTTGGCTCGCCTTGCCGTACTGGTTGTAGTGTCGCAGGCTTCCGCCTTGTTAGCTTACTTTTTTGAATGGGTATAAATCATTTCCGGCGGCAAAATGCCAAAGCCGCCGCGTATTTTATCGGCGCTTGGGCGGCGGAAAATAGCCGTGTTGCAGCCCCTGCCCGATGCAGCGGCTGCGGCGGCTTGTGGCGGCGGTGCGATGCGGTATAATCGCGTTTATCTGTTTTTCTTGATTTCTTAATAAATAATGAGCACGGCCGTTTCAGACGGCCTGTTTGATTGTGAAAGCATTCCATGAATAAAAAACGCGTACTCACCGGCGTGACCACCACCGGCACTCCCCATTTGGGCAATTATGTGGGCGCCATCCGTCCCGCCATCCGCGCCAGCCGCGACGAAAACACCGAATCGTTTCTTTTTTTGGCCGATTACCACGGCCTGATCAAATGCCGCGACCCGCAATTGATTCACGAATCCACCCGCGCCGTGGCCGCCACTTGGCTCGCCTGCGGCCTCGACCCCGAACGCACCACGTTTTACCGCCAGAGCGATATTTCCGAAATCATGGAATTAAACTGGATACTCACCTGCGTTACCGCCAAAGGCCTGATGAACCGAGCACATGCTTATAAAGCCGCGGTGCAAGCCAATGAAGAAGCGGGCAACGATGCCGATGCGGCGGTGGACATGGGCTTGTTTTGCTACCCGATGCTGATGAGCGCCGATATTTTGATGTTCCGCGCCAACGATGTGCCGGTGGGGCGCGACCAAATCCAACATGTGGAAATGGCACGCGATATTGCCGCCCGCTTCAATCATTTATATCAAGATCTGTTTACGCTGCCGCAAGCGAAAATCGATGAAGAAGTGGAAACCTTGGTGGGCTTGGACGGGCGTAAAATGAGCAAAAGCTACGGCAACACCATTCCTTTGTTTGAAGACGAGAAAAAGCTGCAAAAAGCCGTCAACAAAATCGTGACCAATCTGAAAGCGCCGGGCGAGCCCAAAGACACCGACGAGAGCCCGCTGTTTGAAATCTACAAAGCCTTTGCCACGCCTGCCGACACCGCCGCTTTCACCCAAGCATTGGCCGACGGCCTGGCTTGGGGCGAAGCCAAAAAAATGCTGGCCGCCAAGCTCAACGAGGAGCTGGCCGACAAGCGCGAACGCTACCACGCACTTATGGCCGATCCGGCGCAAATCGAAGCCATTTTGCAGGCGGGTGCAGAAAAAGCCCGTGCAGAAGCACGCCTGTTGCTGGCAAAAGTGCGTGATGCGGTGGGCATCCGTTCACTGAAATAATAAAGGAGGCTCTAAATAACTCTGGCAAGTGAATTTTGCCGGCGTTTTTATGCTAGGCAAGGCGTTTTTTTGAGGGAATAGTGGTTCTATTTCCTCAAAAAACCAACGCAGCATAGCGTAAAAAGGACGATAAAAGGCACCGCCATGAGTTATTCAGAGCCTCCTTAAGCAACGCGCAGCGGCTTGCCGATCAATTTCAATTTGCTGAAGTTGGCTTTTGGCTTAAGTGTGTCGGTCGGATTCTCCAATCCGACGCTTATTCGCAGAACAAGATTTTCTGAGTTGCCGAAAATATCGGATACCATTACCCGAACGGCAACTGTTTAACTGAACAAATGCCTCCCCCGCTTGAGCCACCATTTGCGGCAGGCCGTCTGAAACCCTTTCAGACGGCCTGCCGCAAATGTTAGATAGATACACATATCCGACCCGCGCCCGACGGTTTCAAAGGCAATGCCAAAGTTTACAGCCATAAAAAACAAAGGCCGTCTGAAATAAACGTTTCAGACGGCCTTATTGGTTCTGTCAAACAAAAGCCGTATTCGGTGCAGATGCGGCATCGGCAAATGATACCCATTCAAAAAAATAATATACAAACAGGCAGCCTGTAGGTCGGATTCTCGAATCCGACACTTGTTCTCAGAACAAGGCATGCACATTGCTTTGGCCGTTGTCCAAACGTCGGATTCAAGAATCCGACGTACGCAGATGATGCTGCCGAACTGCTTTTATTTTGTAAGGTTATTTTTTTGGATTGGTACGATTACAGAACGCTTATTTTCCGGCCGCTGCTTCCATCGCTAAAAAAGACGGTGCCAAGCGCAAAATGGTGTGGCGCAGCGGCATCAGCTTGCCGTGAAAAAAGTGCGACGATTCCGGCAACACCACCACCGGCAAATCTTGCGGCGCCGCCCAGCTAAAGGCATTGCCCAGCGGCACCACATCGTCGATTTCACCGTGTATCAGCAAGGTGCGGGCGGCATCGGCGGCGGCAGGCTCGGCGCGTTCATACATGCCCACGGCCGGTGCAATCAGCAGCAGCAAATCGGGGCGGCGCGCTTGGGCGGCAAAAAGCGACACATAGCCGCCGAATGAAAAACCGCCCAACACAAATTGCGCCGCGCCGGGGTGTTGTGCACGCGCATAATCAATCACGGCGATGCAGTCGTCGGTTTCACCGCGCCCGTAATCGTGTTCGCCCCCGCTGCTGCCCACGCCGCGCAAATTGGGCAGATAGCAGTGAAAGCCGAGCTGGTTTAAGGCTTTGGCCGCGGTTTGGATAACCTTATTGGTGTTGGTGCCGCCTTGGCGCGGATTGGGGTGGTTGATCACGGCCACGCCGCGTTCGCGGCCTTGGGCAGGTAAATAAAGCGTGGCGAGTTTGCCGGCGGGGCCGGCGATATCGAGCGCATTTTCCAATGTGAGCATGGTGGTTTCTTTGGGTAGAGGCCGTCTGAAAAGGCTTTCAGACGGCCTTTTGATATTGAAGTTTAGGAGGCTTTGAAAAACGCTGACTTATGGATTTTGCCGTCATGATGAGTTATTCAGAGCCTCTTTAGGTGTTTCAGCTGTCGGGCGCATCAATCAGCAAGCGGGCAACGGCTTCGCCTTTGGCCAAATCTTGGTCTAAAATTTCTTGCAGATCTTCTTCATCCACATAGGTGTACCAACGCGCTTCGGGATAAATCACCATCGCCGGACCCGATTCACAGCGACCCAGGCAGCCGGTGCTGCTGATGCGCAGTTTGCCCGGCCCGATTAAATCGCGCTTTTTGGCGTGGCCTTTTAAAAAATCCACCGCCGCATCGCCCTCGCCGTTGTCGTTGCAGCTTTGTTTGCAATCGTTGTGGCGCGCGTTGGTGCAGATAAAGAGATGACGTTCGAAATAGCTCATAATCAGGCTTCCTGAATCGTGGCCGTCTGAACGTTTCAGACGGCCGAAAGTGTGTGGGGTTTATTGTATGCGCTCGTGGCAGCCTTTACAAATAAAGGCTTTTGCCGTTGTTTTGATTATGGCTTTTGATGGCAGCGAGCATGCGCGGAAAATCGAGGCCGTATTGGCCGCCCAATTTATCGGCGCGTTTTTTGAGCTTGTCGAAATGCTGCTCTTTGGGCACACTTTGAAAGCCGAACACCGCCATATTGCCGTAGCTCTCGGCCGGCAATTCGAGCACACGGCCTTCAAACACATCCAACAGGCTTTCGACAAAACGGCCATAGCGCTTGTCGCCGCTCCACCAATTGGTTACAAACACGCCGTCAGGCGAGAGCGCGCGGCGGCAATCGCGGAAAAAGGCCTCGCCCACCAAAGCGTCGATAATCTGCTCGCCATCAAAGCCGTCAACCAAAATCACATCGGTGCCGCCGCGCACGGTTTTGATGTATTCCGCGCCATCGGCTTCAACAATTTCAAAATGCGCGTCTTCAAAAGGCAGCTCAAATAAGCTGCGCGCCACGCTGATTACTTGCGGGTTGATGTCGATGGCGGTTTGGCGGGTGTCGGGCAGATAAGCGTCTATCCAACGCGCAAACGAGCCACCGCCCAGGCCGATTTGGGTGATGTGCGCCGGCGCCTGCTCGGCAAACAGCAGCCAGCCCATCATGGCGCGGCTGTAAGAGAGCACCAAATCGGCCGGGTGGTCGAGATTCATCGAGCTTTGAATAGTGGCGCTGCCCAAATGCAGCGAGCGGATGTTGCCTTCTTCGGAAATGCCCACTTCGGGCAGCTCGAAGCGCTGCGGGCGCAGGCGGCGGTAAGGGTGTTGAGCCATGTCGGGATATGATGTTTCAATGCAGCGTGAGAAAGGCGTTATTTTAATACAATTTCGCTGCCAAGATGAGGAATTTGCGGTTTAGCGCCCCGCCGGCCTTGCGGATTCAACAGGCCGTCTGAAAAAAATCCAAATAAAAAACAAAAAAATAGGTGGATTTAGCGGAAAAGCTGCCCAAGCTGTATTGCCAAATAAAGTAATCCTCGGCATAATACGCGCTTCTTTGCCGGTATAGCTCAGTTGGTAGAGCAGCTGACTTGTAATCAGAAGGTCCCGAGTTCGACTCTTGGTGCCGGCACCAATAAAAAATCAGCCCAGTCTATTGATTGGGCTGATTTTTTATTGCATGAAAGCATTTATGTCAAACCTGAAACACAGACAATCAGGCGGCAAACCGCAGGCAGCTGAGGATAGCCCGGCTAAGTGAGGCAGCGCCGTTAAGCTGCTTTCAGATTTGGCATCAGATATCGTTTTCACCCGATTCGTCATCACTTTTGCGCCGATAAGCAACCAGCCACGAAAGCAGCCACGCCAGCAGCGCGAGCGCCGACACCACCAGCGTGGTGACCAACAAATGCGACAGCAGCGATTGCCCGAGAAACAGCGGCGTCATGGTTTTCTCCTCAATGCCTTTTTGTCCGGCAGCAAGCGGACAATATTTTAGCGTAACGAATCAATCGGATGATGCGTTCTTCAATATAGCTAGCGGCAAGCGGTGTTTCCAGCCCGTTTCGTAAATCAAATCTAACAAATTTTATATATTTTTACACAGAATACAGTAAGGCCGTCTGAAACACAATCTATTTCAGACGGCTTTATCGAAAAAATATCAGTAAAACAGAATGATTCTGCTTTATCCGTTTATCACACCAACACGCCCAAAATCACGCTGCCCGCTTTGAATATCGCGGTGGCGCGCTGGCCGGGGTGCAAATCCAAGCTTTCCGCGCTTTGAATGGTGATGCCGGCCGTGAGGCACACGCCCTCGCCTGCGTTGATGCTCACCAACGCATTCACCGCGCCGCGCTCGATGTGCTCGATAATGCCCTCAATCTGGTTGCGCGCGGAAAGGCGGATGTGCGCCAAATCGGTGGCCACAATGATATGGCTGGATTTCACCAGCGCAATCACCGCCCTGCCCTGCGCCAAGGCCAATTCTTCGCAGCTCTCATTCGTTACCGTGGCCGTGAGCGTTTGCCCGCCGGGCAGGCCGATGCTGATTTCACTGTTTACCGCGCCGGTTTTCACGGCAAGCACCGTGCCTGAAAATTGATTGCGTGCACTGGTTTTCATAATCTTATTTCTCCTTCGTTCACATTCAAAATCATCTCATATAGCAGCTTTTGCCAGCATCGAATATACAGCAAAACAAAAGCAAATCTTAACCGTTTTCAGCACTCTTCCACCGCCCTAATCCCAAATAACTAGCCGCCATAAGCTTTACGGCCAAAGCCTGCCTATGCCGATGCCGCATCAAAAGCCCCTTTTGGCGCATGTTTTTTACATCAGCGCTACTTTATATTACACGCTATAGAAATCGGTTTTGATGTGAAGTTTTGATTGAACACGGCTTTTCAGACGGCCTTGCAACCGGCCGGCGAAAAAAGCCCATAAATAAAGTGAGGGACACTCCATGAGCCACTTTTTAGACAGACTGAAATTCCTCGGCAAGGCACACGAAACCTTTGCCGGCGGCCACGGCGCGGTAACGCTGGAAGACCGCCAGTGGGAAAACGCCTACCGCAACCGCTGGCAGCACGATAAAGAAGTGCGCTCCACCCACGGCGTGAACTGCACCGGCTCTTGCAGCTGGAAAATTTATGTGAAAAACGGCTTGATTACCTGGGAAATCCAGGCCACCGATTATCCGCGCACCCGCCCCGATCTGCCCAACCACGAGCCGCGCGGCTGCCCGCGTGGCGCTTCTTATAGCTGGTATGTGTATTCCGCCCAGCGCGTGAAATACCCGATGATGCGCGGCGTGCTGGCCGAAATGTGGCGCGAAGCACGCAAAACCATGTCGCCCACCGAAGCTTGGGCCTATATCGTGGAAGACGAAGCCCGCGCCAAATCCTACAAAACCCAGCGCGGCTTGGGCGGCTTTGTGCGTGCCAACTGGGATGAAGCCAACGAAATCATCGCCGCGGCCAATGCCTACACGGTGAAAAACTACGGCCCCGACCGCGTGATCGGCTTCTCGCCGATTCCGGCGATGTCGATGGTGAGCTACGCTTCCGGTGCCCGCTATTTGGGCTTGATCGGCGGCGTGCCGCTGTCGTTTTACGACTGGTATTGCGACTTGCCGCCCGCTAGCCCGCAAATCTGGGGGGAGCAAACCGACGTGGCCGAAAGTGCCGACTGGTACAACAGCAATTATTTGATGGTGTGGGGCTCCAACGTGCCGATGACGCGCACGCCCGACGCCCACTTCTACACCGAAGTGCGCTACAAAGGCACCAAAACCGTGGCCGTATCGAGCGACTTTGGCGAAATGGCCAAATTCGGCGATATTTGGCTCGCGCCCAAGCAAGGCACCGATGCCGCGCTGGCCATGGCCATGGGCCATGTGATTATGAAGGAATTCCACCTCGATAATCCTTCGCCTTACTTCACCGACTACATCCGCCGCTACACCGATATGCCCATGCTGGTGCGCCTGCATGAAGACGGCGCAGGCTTCGAGCCCAAATACTTCCTGCGCGCCTCCGACATCAAAGACGGCCTGGGCGAAACCGACAACACCGAATGGAAAACCTTGGTGTGGAACACGCTTTCAGACGGCCTCGCCGTGCCCAACGGCTCGGTGGGCTTCCGCTGGGACGGCAGCCAAAAATGGAACTTGGAAACCCGCGCCCAAGGCGAACACACCGAAGCTGCGCTCAGCCTGAAAGACGCACACGATGAAGTGGTGCAAGTGGCCTTCTCTTATTTTGCCGCCGAAAAAGACGAATTGGTGTACCGCAAAGTGCCGGCCAAACGCATCACCTTGGCCGACGGCAGCACCACGCTTGTGGCCACCGTGTTTGACTTGATGGCCGCCAACTACGGCATCGAGCGCGGCTTCAACGATGAAAACTGCGCCACTTCTTATGATGACGACAAACCCTACACCCCCGCCTGGCAGCAAGCCCACACCGGCGTAAACCCGGCGCAAGTAATTCAAGTGGCACGCGAATTCGCCCAAAACGCACACGACACCGAAGGCCGCAGCATGGTGATTGTGGGCGCAGGGCTGAATCACTGGTATCACATGGACATGGCCTACCGCGGCATCATCAATATGCTGATGTTGTGCGGCAGCATCGGCAAATCCGGCGGCGGCTGGTGCCACTATGTAGGCCAGGAAAAACTGCGCCCGCAAAGCGGTTGGGCGCCGCTCACCTTCGCGCTCGACTGGCACCGCCCTCCGCGCCAAATGAACGGCACTTCATTCTTTTATGCCCACACCAGCCAATGGCGGCATGAAAAAGTGGCGGCCGAAGAAATTCTCGCCCCCAATGCCCACGGCGAAATGGCGCAATTGAGCATGATTGATTACAACGCCAAAGCCGAACGCATGGGCTGGCTGCCCAGCGCGCCGCAATTGAGCGCCAACCCGCTCGATGTGGTGGATCAAGCCGAAGCCGCGGGCATGAGCCCGGCC
This sequence comes from Uruburuella suis, assembly GCF_004341385.1. Taxonomy (GTDB): domain Bacteria; phylum Pseudomonadota; class Gammaproteobacteria; order Burkholderiales; family Neisseriaceae; genus Neisseria; species Neisseria suis. The sequence continues at coordinate 24,280 of NZ_SLXE01000005.1, read as the reverse complement.
GATTATGTGGTGAACGGCCTCAAATCCGGCAGCCTCGATATGGCGTGTAACGACCCGGACAACCCGCAAAACTTCCCGCGCAACCTGTTTGTGTGGCGCTCCAACCTGCTCGGCTCTTCCGCCAAAGGCCACGAATATTTCCTCAAATACCTGCTCGGCACCCAAAACGCCGTGTTCAGCGAAGAAGAAGACTGCATCACGCCGTCTGAAATTACCGTGCGCCCGGCGGCTGAAGGCAAGCTTGATTTGCTTACCGTGCTCGATTTCCGCATGTCCACCACCTGTCTTTATGGCGATGTGGTGCTGCCCACCGCCACTTGGTATGAAAAAGACGACTTAAACACGTCGGACATGCACCCGTTTATCCACCCGCTCACCGCGGCGGTAGACCCCTTGTGGGAAAGCAAAACCGACTGGGAAATCTACAAAGGCATCGCCAAGAAATTCAGCGAAATTGCCGCTGATTACATCGGCGTGCGCAAAGACATCGTGCTCACCCCGTTGATGCACGACAGCCCGCAGGAAATGGGCCAGCCTTTCGACCCGAAAGACTGGAAACACGGCGAATGCGAGCCGATTCCGGGCAAAACCATGCCCGCCATGAGCGTGGTGGAGCGCGATTACGGCCTGATTTACCAAAAATTCACCAGCATCGGCCCCTTGCTGGAAAAAATCAACAACAACGGCAAAGGCTTGGCATGGCAAACCGGCCATGAGGTTGAGCTCTTGCGCAAACTCAACGGCGTGCGCGCCGACGGCATCGGCAAAGGCCAGCCCAAGCTCGACACCGCCATTGATGCCGCCGAGATGATTCTCACCCTCGCCCCCGAAACCAACGGCCACGTTGCCGTGAAAGCCTGGGAAGCGCTGAGCAAAGCCACCGGCCGCGAACACAAGCATTTGGCCGAATCGTCTGAGCACACCCAAATCCGCTTCCGCGATGTGGTGGCGCAGCCGCGCAAGATTATCTCCTCGCCCATTTGGTCGGGCATTGAGAGCGAAGAAGTGAGCTACAACGCCGGCTACACCAATGTGCACGAGCTGATTCCGTGGCGCACCCTCACCGGCCGCCAGCAGTTTTACCAAGATCACCTGTGGATGCGCTCGTTTGGCGAAGGCCTGTGCGTGTACCGCCCGGCGGTGAACTTCAAAACCACCGAAAAAATGCTCGGCAAACACCACAACGGCAACCCGGAGATCACCCTCAATTTCCTCACCCCGCACCAAAAATGGGGCATCCACAGCACCTATAGCGACAACCTGCGTATGCTCACGCTGTTTCGCGGCGGCCCCAATGTGTGGATTAGCGAAATTGATGCCAAACGCGCCGGCATTGTCGATAACGACTGGGTGGAAGTGTTCAACGCCAACGGCACCATCGCCGCCCGCGCCGTGGTGAGCCAGCGGATTCCGGAAACCATGATTTTGATGTACCACGCACAAGAAAAAATCGTGAATGTGCCCGGTGCGGAAACCTCCGGCAAACGCGGCGGCATCCACAACTCGGTAACGCGCGCCATTCTGAAGCCCACCCACATGATCGGCGGCTACGCCCAACTGGCCTACGGCTTCAACTACTACGGCACCGTCGGCTCCAACCGCGACGAATACGTGGTGGTGCGCAAAATGAACCGTGTCGACTGGATGGACGAACCAGCGCGTTAAAGCACCTGCCGGCAATCCATACTTTCAGACGGCCTTTTCATCAAACAGGCCGTCTGAAAAGAAAAACAAATCTTTCAGACGGCCTTATCTATCCTGTTTACATTCACAGGCCGTCTGAAACAAGCAAAAGGACAACACCATGAAAATCAGAGCGCAAGTAGGCATGGTTCTGAACCTGGACAAATGCATCGGCTGCCACACCTGCTCCGTTACCTGCAAAAACGTGTGGACCAGCCGCGACGGCGTGGAATACGCCTGGTTCAACAACGTGGAAACCAAGCCCGGCATCGGTTTTCCGAAAAACTGGGAAGACCAGGAAAAATGGCAGGGCGGCTGGGTGCGCAAGCCTGATGGCAAGCTTGTGCCCAAACAAGGCGGCAAGCTGAAAATTCTGGCCAATATTTTTGCCAACCCCAATATGCCGCAGATCGACGATTACTACGAGCCGTTTACCTTCGACTACGAGCATCTGCAAAACGCGCCCAAAATGAACACCCCGCCCACCGCGCGCCCCGTTTCTGTGCTCACCGGCAAGAAAATGGACAAAATCGAATGGGGTCCCAACTGGGAAGACGATTTGGCCGGCGAATTTGAAAAACGCGCCAAAGACGTGCTGTTTGAAGGCATTCAAAAAGACATGCACGCCGCGTTTGAGCAAACCTTTATGATGTATCTGCCGCGCCTGTGCGAACATTGCTTAAACCCCACCTGCGTGGCCTCCTGCCCTTCAGGCAGCATCTACAAGCGTGAAGACGACGGCATTGTGCTCATCGACCAAGACAAATGCCGCGGCTGGCGCATGTGCGTGTCCGGCTGCCCCTACAAAAAAATCTACTACAACTGGACCAGCGGCAAAGCCGAAAAATGCACCTTCTGCTACCCGCGCATCGAAGGCGGCCAGCCCACCGTGTGCTCGGAAACCTGCGTCGGCCGCATCCGCTACTTGGGCGTGCTGCTTTATGATGCCGACAAAATCGAGCAGGCCGCTTCAGTAGAAAACCCGCAAGATTTGTATGAAGAGCAACTGGGCGTGTTCCTCAACCCGCACGACCCCGAAGTGCAACGCGAAGCGCTCAAACAAGGCATCAGCCAACAATGGCTTGATGCGGCCAAACGCTCGCCGGTGTATAAAATGGCGATGGAATGGAAAGTGGCCTTCCCGCTGCACCCCGAATACCGCACGCTGCCGATGGTGTGGTATATCCCGCCCTTGTCGCCGATTCAATCCGCCATCGAAAACGGCTTGGTGGGCGAAAACGGCATCATCCCCAGCGTAGACGAAATGCGCATTCCGCTGCGCTACTTAGCCAACCTGCTCACCGCCGGCAAAATCGAGCCGATTAAAGCCGCGCTCGAGCGCATGATTGCCATGCGCCGCTTCAAACGCGGCCAAACCGTGCACGGCGAAACGCTGGAAGCCACGCTCTCGGGCACCGGCCTCACCCCGGCCATGGTGGAAGACATGTATCAAATCATGGCTATTGCCAATTATGAAGACCGCTTTGTGATTCCCTCTTCGCATAAAGAATTGGTGGAAAACAGCTTTGATGATAAAGCCAGCTGCGGCTTCACCTTCGGCAACGGCTGCTCCGGCGGCAGCAGCGAAGAGAGCCTGTTTGGTAAGCGCAAAGGCACGCCGATTATTTTCCACGAGCGCCGCCGCGATATCGAAGAAAACCGGGATAAAGGAGCACATTGATGAACCGCGAATACCAATGGTTTTCCGCGCTTCTGTGCTACCCCGAGGCCGAATTGCTCGAAGCGCTGCCTGAATTTCAGACGGCCTTAGGGCAATGGCCGCTGCCGGCCGCACAAAAAGCGACGCTGCAAAGCTTTCTCGATTATCTGGGCAGCCGCAGCCTGATTGAGTTGCAGCAAACTTATGTCAACACCTTCGACCGCAACCGCAGCCACGCCATGTATATCTTCGAGCACGTTTACGGCGAAGATCGCGGCAGAGGCATGGCGATGGTGGATTTGCTCGAAGAATACAAAAGCGAAGGCTTCTCGCTCAACAGCAACGAATTGCCCGATTATCTGCCGGTGCTGCTGGAATTTTTCGCTCAAATCGATGCGGAAAAAGCCCGCCGCCTGCTGGGCGATGCCGTGCACGTGATTGCCCACATCGGCAACAAGCTCGAAGCCAACGGCTCGCCCTATGCCGCGCTGATGAGGGGCATCACCGCCATGAGCCCGGTGGCGCCGCAGCCCTTAATCGAGCCGCCCGTGCGCGATATGGACGAAGCCATGGAAACCTTCGGCCCCGATGTGTCCGGCACCGAGCCCTTGCTCAAGCCCGCCGTGGATACCGTAAAGTTTTACCCCAAAGATGCCTATCGGGCAGCACAAGGAGTATAAATCATGAATACCTTCAATCAATTTTTCTTCGGCATTTTCCCCTATATTGCCTTGAGTATTTTCTTTTTCGGCAGCCTGTTTCGCTTTGACCGCGAGCAGTATTCGTGGAAAAGCGATTCCAGCCAGCTGCTCTACCGCGGCCAGCTGCGCTTGGGCAATATCTTGTTTCACGTCGGCATTTTGATGGTGTTTTTCGGCCATCTGTTCGGCCTGCTCACCCCGGTGTGGTTTTGGGACGCCATCGGCATCAGCCACAGCGCCAAGCAAATGATTGCCATCGTGCTGGGCGGCGTATTCGGCCTGATGGCCATGGCCGGCTTGCTGATTTTGCTCAACCGCCGTTTGAAATCCGACCGCTTGGCCGCCAACGCCACCTGGCGCGACAAATTGGTGCTGATTTGGCTGATTGCCACCTTGGCCTTGGGCTTGCTCACCATTTTTGTGAGCCTCGGCCACCGCGACGGCCACGAAATGGTAAAACTGATGACTTGGGCGCAGCACATTGTCACCTTCCGTGGCGATGCCGCCAGCTACATCGCCGATGTGTCGCCGCTGTTTAAACTGCATATGCTGATGGGCATGGGCTTGTTTGTGATTTTCCCCTTCACCCGCCTGGTGCATGTGTGGAGCGGCTTTGCCAGCGTGAGCTACTTAGGCCGGGCTTGGCAATTGGTCCGCCGCCGCTAAGCCAAGCGTATTTTACTCACAGGCCGTCTGAAAACTTTTCAGACGGCCTGTTTTGTTGATCATACCTATTCGACAAAGTCAGCCTACAAAGCGAAGAGCCAACACAATAAGCTTGTTTTTTTGGATGAGCATCACGCTTTCTGCTACAATGAGCCGCTTTATCCCGCTGTTTTCAGACGGCCTTTTTCCTTTCTCCAAACATCATGAACACAACACCCCGCGCCATTCTTCCACCCGCCATGCTCGGCATACTCGGCGGCGGCCAGCTCGGCCGCATGTTTACCGTGGCCGCCCAAACCATGGGCTACCGCGTTACCGTGCTCGATCCCGACCCGCACGCGCCCGCCGCCGCTTTTGCCGAGCGCCATTTGTGCGCCCCGTTTGACGATGCCGCAGCGCTGGCCGAGCTTGCACAATGCGCCGCCGTTACCACCGAATTTGAAAACGTCAGCGCCGATGCCATGCGCTTTTTGGCCAAACACACCACCGTGTCGCCCAGCGGCGATTGCGTGGCCATCGCCCAAAACCGCATCGAAGAAAAAGCGTGGATACGCAAAGCCGGCCTGCAAACCGCGCCCTATCAAGTGGTGCAAAGCGCGGCCGACATCAGCCAAGCGAGCGCCGGATTTCTGCCCGGTATTTTAAAAACCGCCACGCTGGGCTACGACGGCAAAGGGCAAATCCGCGTGCATTCTCTCGCCCAGCTGCACGAAGCCTTTGTCGCCCACGGCAAGGTGGCCTGCGTGCTCGAAAAAATGGTGGATTTGCGCAGCGAAATTTCTGTGATTGTGTGCCGCCTCGGCAATGAAGAATCGCACACCTTCGACCCGGCTGAAAACATCCACGAAAACGGCATTCTCGCCTATTCCATCGTGCCTGCGCGGCTGCCGCAAACCGTGCTCGGGCAGGCGCGGCAAATGGCGCAGCAGCTGGCCGATGCGCTCGATTATGTGGGCGTGTTGGCGGTGGAATTATTCGTGGTGGGCGATGAGCAAACGCTGGTGGTGAACGAAATCGCCCCGCGGCCGCACAATTCCGGCCACCACACGCTTGATGCCTGCGCCGCCGACCAATTCCAGCAGCAAGTGCGCATCATGTGCGGCCTGCCGCCGGCCGACACCCGCCTGCTCGCCCCCGCCTGCATGGCCAATATTCTCGGCGATGTGTGGCCGGAGCAAGGCGGCGCGCCCGATTGGCTGCCGCTGATGGCCGACACGCGCGCCCACCTGCACCAATACGGCAAACAAAACGCGCGAGCCGGCCGCAAAATGGGCCATTTCACCGTGCTCGCCGACAATGCCGACAGCGCCTTTGCCGCCGCCCAAGCCCTGCACCGCACTCTTTGAGGCAAACCGCACTTTTTGCAGCAGAATGAATGGCTTCTGCCGCAGCAAGCCGATATAATGCTTCAAGCCTGTTTCAGACGGCCTGTGCAGAACAAAGGCCGTCTGAAAACCAACCCCGCTGCCCGAGCACACACCATGAGCCTGATCACCATTTTGCGCGCGGCCACCCCGCACGATTGCGAGCATATCTACAACGCCCACGTTTATTCCGTGCAATACACTTGCGCGCGCAGCTATAACGACCGCATTCTCGCCGCCTGGCGCAGCCTGCTCAGCCCCGAGAGCTATCTCGACACCATTGCCGATGCGCAAAAAGCGCTGTGGGTGGTGGAATACAAAAATCATATTCAGGGCTTTTTCCAGCTTGATTTCAAAGAAGCCCAGCTCGATGCGCTTTATGTGCACCCCTTTGTGCACAACCAAGGCCTGGGCACCGCGCTGCTGCAACGCGCCGAAGAGCTCGCCGCCGAAGCCGGCTTGAGCTTCATCAAGCTCTATGCCTCGCTCAATTCCGTAACCTTCTACCAGCTCAACGGCTACGATTCCCTCGGCGCCGCCGTGCTGCCGCTCAACCGCGAAGTCACCGTGGCCTGCGAATTGATGCGCAAATATCTATAGTGGAATGCAAGAAAAAGTGACACAAAACTACGCACTATAACAGGTAGGTTGGGTTGCCAAACCCAACGTTTCAGACGGCCTGTGGGATTGTTGGGTTTTCAACCCAACCTACCCGTTGCGTCACTTTTTCCCGCATTTCACTATATAAACAAAATATATTTTCTTGCAAGCATCCAAAGGCCGTCTGAAACTTTTTTCAGACGGCCTCTCGATTTCAACTCAATACTTTTTGCGTATAAAAACCGACTCAATCGGTCTTAGACAATACCTTTGCGCGCATATATCGTGTGTTTCCACAAAAACACATTAGATAACAACACGCAAAGGAGCAACCGCATGAGCCGCATTTTGGTGGAAGAAGTGATTGATAAAGCAAAGATTTCGCCGTTTCATTGGCGCATTTTGTTTTGGTGTACGCTGATTATTATTTTCGACGGCTACGATTTGGTGATTTACGGCGTGGTGCTGCCGATTCTGATGCAGCAATGGCAGCTCGATCCGGTCACGGCCGGGGCGCTGGGCAGCACGGCCTTATTCGGCATGATGATAGGCGCGATGCTGCTGGGCACGCTTTCCGACCGCTTCGGGCGCAAGAAAATGATTGTGTTGTGCATTGTGCTCTTCAGCGGCTTTACCGCGCTCAACGGCTTTGCGCAAACGCCGCTGCAATTCGGTGTGATGCGCTTTATTGCCGGGCTGGGCATAGGCGGGGTGATGCCCAATGTGGTGGCGCTGATGAGCGAATATTCGCCCCGCCGCATCCGCAGCACGCTGGTGGCGGTGATGTTTAGCGGTTATGCTATCGGCGGCATGCTCTCGGCGGTGTTGGGCATTTGGATTGTGCCGCAATTCGGCTGGCAGGTGATGTTTTATCTGGCGGTGATTCCGCTCTTGCTGCTGCCGCTGATTTGGACGCAATTGCCCGATTCGGTGGCTTTTTTGGTGCGCCAGGGCAAAATAGCCGAGGCGCGCAAAGTGCTGGCCGCGCTCACTGGCAAGCCCTTGCCCGATGATGCCGAATTGGCGGTGCACCAGCCGCAGAAAACCGAGCAGTCGCTCGCGGCTTTGTTCAGCAACAACCGCGCTTTGAGCACCTTGATGTTTTTTCAGGCGTTTTTTATGTGCCTGCTGATGGTGTATGGTTTGGGCTCGTGGCTGCCCAAGCTGATGACCATGGCGGGCTACGGCTTCGGCTCCAGCTTGATGTTTTTGCTGTTTTTGAATATCGGCGGCATCATCGGCGCGATTGGCGGCGGCTGGCTTTCCGACCGCTTCCACCCGCGCCCGGTGCTGATGCTGTTTTTCACGCTGGCAGCGGTGTCGCTGGCGCTGCTCGGTTTTAAAAGCCATGTGGCGGTGCTTTATTTTCTGGTCACCGTGGCCGGTGCCACCACCATCGGCTCGCAAATTCTGCTTTATGCTTATGTGGCGCAGTTTTACCCCACGGCGATTCGTTCTACCGCTTTGGGCTGGTCTTCCGGCGTGGGGCGCATCGGCGCGATTTTGGGGCCGGTGCTGGGCGGCGCGCTCTTGGCCATGCAGCTTTCGCACCAAATGAACTTTTTGGCCTTTGTGGTGCCCGGCGCGCTGGCGGTGATCGCGATTATGCTGACGGCGGGGCGTAAAGAGGCCGTCTGAAAGAAAATCAATCACATAAGGTTTATCAAGCCCATATCAAAGGCCGTCTGAAACGTTTCAGACGGCCTTTGATATGCCCGATGATGCGCTGTTGTTTACCCGCAATTAAATCTGCTCACGGGTGTAAGCCACCCCCGCTTGGTCGTAAAGGATGTAGATAATATCAAGCAGTTTGCCCAAGTTTTCGGAATGGTCGTGCTGGCGCATGCTCATAATCACGGGTGAAACGGCATTGGCATCGTAGATCGGCATAAAATGAATGTCGTTGCGCAACATGCCGTAAAGGCTTTTGGGCACGATGCTCACGCCCTCACCCGCCGCCACCAGCCCCAGCGCAATTTGCAATTCGCGCACTTCGATAATGCGCTCAGGCTTGAGCGAGCGGTCGGCAAAGATGCTCAACACCTGATCGGCGAAGCTCGGGCGCGGGGTTTGCGGAAATATAATCAGCGGCTCTTCTGCCAAATCAATCAAATTCAGCGCGCCACCGCGCTCGGCAAGCGGGTGGCCCTGCGGCAGCGCCACCACCAGCTTTTCATGGCGCAAAATAATGCGCCGCACCAGTGAATCTTCTATGCGCAAGCGGCCGAAGCCCACATCGATTTTGCCCTCTTTGAGCGCGCTAATTTGCTCACCGGTGCCCATTTCGTGCAGCGTGATGGGGGTGTCGGGATATTGCTGCCGCCAGCGGTAAATGATACGCGGCAGCATGCCGTAGAGCGTGGAAGCCACATAGCCCACGGCCAAATTGTGCTCGATGTGGCTGATGCGCTGCGTCATCGATTTCAAATCGGCGGCTTTGGCCAATAATTGCTGGGCGTGGCCGTAGAAAAACTGCCCCGCTTCGGTGAGCTTGAGCGGACGCGCGCCACGCTCAAACAATTGCACGCCCAATTCTTCTTCAAGCTGCTGAATCTGGCGGCTTAAAGGCGGCTGGGCGATAAACAGCTTTTCAGCGGCGCGGGTAAAGCTCTGCTGCTCGGCCACGGCCACAAAATAGCGCAGATGTCGAAGCTCCATATGATACCTTTTAAGTATTGAGTTGATACCGAATCGGTTTTAGACAGGCTATATCGGCTGTTGTATGGTGTAATCAGCTTGTGAATATACCCAATGGCTATGATTAAGTCTATCAAAACCTTGCACCGCTTTTCTACGCGCACCCCCACACAAGTGGCGGTAAAAAAGCATGCCGCCCTTTGATTTTTCGGTTATCGTGATGCGCAGGCATTTTAAAGAGATAAAGGATAAAGGATATGTCGTTATTAAATGATCAAGCCCTTTGGCAGGGCAAGTTTTTCAACGGGCAATGGCAAGCCGCTTCGCAAAGCAGAGAAGCGGTGGAAGTGGCCACCGGTCAAGTGTTGGGCGCTATCGGCTATGCCGATGGCCGCGATATTGCCGCATCAGCTCAAGCCGCCAAAGCCGCCCAGCGCGATTGGTGGCGGCGGCCTTATCAAGAGCGGCAGGCGGTGATGGAGCGTGCGGCGGATATGATGGTGCAGCATCAGGCGGAAATCATCGACTGGCTGGTGAAAGAAAGCGGCTCGCTGCCGCTGAAAGCGGGCTTTGAATGGCGCGTGTCGCATCAGGTGATGAAACACTGCATCGGCCTGCCGGCGAGTGATCAAGGGGTGTTGCTGCCCACGCAAAACGGCAAATTAAGCATGGCCAGGCGCTTGCCTTTGGGCGTGGTGGGCGTGATTTCACCGTTTAATTTTCCTTTATATCTGGCTTTGCGCAGCGTGGCGCCGGCCTTGGCGCTGGGCAATGCGGTGGTGCTCAAGCCCGATGAGCGCACGGCGGTGTGCAGCGGCTATGTGATCGCCCGCATTTTCGAGCTGGCTGGCCTGCCCGCGGGCTTGCTGCATGTATTGCCGGGTGGTGCTGAAGCGGGCGAAGCGCTCACGCTGGATGAAAATATTGCCAGCATTCAATTTACCGGCTCCACGCAAGTGGGCCGCATGGTGGGCGCCAATGCCGGCAAAACCTTGAAAAAAGTGTCGTTGGAGCTGGGCGGCAAAAATTCGCTGATTATTTTGGACGACGCCGATATCGAGCGGGCGGCGGAAAACATTGTATGGGGCGCGTTTTTGCATTCGGGTCAAATCTGCATGACTTCAGGCAAGATTTTGGTGCAAGAAGCCATTTATGAGCGCCTCAAAGCGCGCGTTACCGAAAAAACCCGCCAATTGGTGGTGGGCAACCCCGCACAAGAAAATGTCACCATCGGCCCCTTGATTGATGAAAAACAATGCCGGCGGGTGGCCGACTTGGTACAGGCTGCGGTGACGCACGGTGCGCGGCTGGAAACCGGCGGCGATGCCCAAGGGGTGTTTTTCCGGCCGGCGGTGCTCTCGGGCGTGTCGAAAAACAATCCTGTGTTTCACGAAGAAATCTTCGGCCCGGTGGCTGTGCTGATTCCTTTTGCCGACGATGCAGAGGCCGTGGAATTGGCCAACGACGGCGATTACGGCTTGTCCGCCGGCATCATCACGGGCAATGTGGGCAGGGGCATGCAGCTGGGGCAGCAGCTCAATGTCGGCCTGTTGCACATCAACGACCAAACGGTAAACGATGAAGTGGTCAACCCCTTTGGCGGCTTCGGCGCTTCAGGCAACGCCACCCGCATCGGCGGGCCTGCCAATGCCGATGAATTCACCCAATGGCAATGGATGACCATCCAGCCCCAAGCGCCTCATTACCCGCTTTGAGCGCCCTGCCCACCTTTCATTTGCCGCCTGATAAGGGGCGGCAAATGCCAAACCCAGGAGAGAAAAAATGAGCCAAACAACACCGCTTCAAAACATCACCGCCGCCGTCACCCCGGGCAAAGGCGCAGATTTTGTGTTGACGCCCCTTAAAATCCGCCGGCCGCAACGGGACGAAGTGTTGGTGAAAATCGTGGCCACCGGCATGTGTCACACCGATTTGATTGTGCGCGACCAATATTACCCCGTGCCCCTGCCTTCCGTACTGGGGCACGAAGGTGCCGGCATTGTGGAAGCCGTGGGCCCCGAAGTGCGGGCTTTGCAGGCGGGCGACCATGTGGTGCTCAGCTACGGGCATTGCGGCATCTGCAAGCAATGTGTATCGGGCAGGCCGGCTTATTGCGCCGAATTTTTCGGACGCAATTTCAGCGGCGCCGATGAGCAAGGCGGCCATGCCGTGTGCAGCCATGATCATTCCGATATGCACGATCACTTTTTTGCCCAATCTTCTTTTGCCAGCTATGCCATCAGCCGCGAAAGCAATGCCGTGAAAGTGGATGCCGGTGCGCCGCTTGAATATCTGGGGCCTTTGGGCTGCGGCATTCAAACCGGCGCAGGTTCGGTGATGAATGTGCTGAAAGTGCCGCCGGCTGCCAGCTTTGCCACTTGGGGCGCCGGAGCGGTGGGCTTGAGCGCTTTGTTGGCCGCCAAATTTTGCGGCGCCGCCACCCTTATCGCCGTGGATATCGATGAATCGCGCTTGGCGCTGGCGCGGGATTTGGGCGCCACCCACACCGTTAACAGCAAAAATGAAGATGCGGTGGCGGCGGTGAAGGCCATCACCCACGGCGGCGTGGATTTTGCGCTGGAATCCACGGGCCGGCCGGAAGTGTTGAAACACGGTGTGGATGCCTTGGGCACATTGGGCAAAATCGCCGTGGTGGGCGCACCGGCCTTGGGCACCACCGCCCAATTTGATGTAAACGATTTATTATTGGGCGGCAAAACCATTGTGGGCGTGGTAGAAGGCAGCAGCGTGCCCAAAGTGTTTATTCCCGAGCTGGTGGATTTGTTTATGCAGGGCAAGTTTCCTTTCGACAAGCTGATTAAATTTTATGATTTCAAAGACATCAATCAAGCCGCCATCGACAGCCAAAAAGGCATTACCTTAAAGCCGGTGATTAAAATCGCGGACAGCCATTCCGATTAATAAATCATCTTTGCATAAACAGAGGCCGTCTGAAACTTTTCAGACGGCCTTTGTTCACCCATTTTATCTTTACACAAGCAAGCCCGCCCAGCAAAGCACAGCACAGCACAGCAAACTTCAGCTTTCCCGCACTCATCCGACACGCCAAACCGCATCTGCTTCCGCCCTCAATCTTTATACCTTTTAAGTATTAAATTTATACCAAATCGGTTTTAGACAGCCTATATCAGCTGTAGTAAGGTGTAATCACTTCTTAAATATACCCAATAGCTATGATTCATTCTATTAAAACCCTGCTACTGGAATTGCCCACCATCAGGCCGCACAAATTGTCTGTCACCACCATGCACACGCAAACTTTGGTGTTGGTGCACATCACTTTTTCAGACGGCATTGAGGGCTGGGGCGAGGCCACCACCATCGGCGGGCTGAATTATGCCGAAGAAAGCCCGGCGGCGATTAAAACCAATATGGACACCTATATCGCACCGCTGCTGCTGCAAAAGCAGCCGGAAAACGCAGCGCAGGCGATGCAGCTTTTGGAAACACACATCAAGGGCAACCGCTTTGCCAAAAGCGCGGTGGAAACGGCGCTGCTCGATGGCGAAGCCAAGCGCCTGGGCGTGCCGCTGAGCGCGCTGCTCGGCGGCGCGCTGCACCAAGCGCTGCCGGTGGCCTGGACTTTGGCCAGCGGCAACACCGAGCGCGATATTGCCGAGGCCGTGCACATGATAGAAGCCGGCCGCCACCGTATTTTCAAGCTGAAAATCGGCTTGTGCGGCGTGGAAGAAGATGTGCGCCATGTGCTGGCGATTAAAAAGGCTTTGGGCGGCAGCATCAGCGTGCGGGTGGATGTGAACCAAGCGTGGACGGAGCTTGAAGCCATGCGCGGCATTGCCCTGCTGCAAGAGGGCGGTATCGACTTAATCGAGCAGCCTGTGGCCGCACACAACCGCAACGCGCTCAAGCGCCTGAGCGATTATTTCAGCGTGGCGCTGATGGCGGATGAAGCCGTGCTGGGGCCGCAAAACGCCTTTGAGCTGGCCGCCGGCCATTATGCCGATGTGTTTGCCGTGAAAATCAATCAGGCCGGCGGCTTGCGCAATGCCGCATTGGTGGGGCAAATGGCCGCGCTGGCCGGCATCGGTTTATACGGCGGCACCATGCTCGAAGGCGCCATCGGCACGCTGGCTTCGGCGCATGTGTTCAGCACTTATCCCGAGCTCGCATTCGGCACCGAATTGTTCGGCCCCTTGCTGCTCACCGAAGAGATTATGGCCGAGCCTCTGCCCTATCGCAATTTCATGCTGCATCTGCCGCAAAAACCGGGCTTGGGCATTGAAGTGGATAAAGAAAAAGTTTACCGCTTGAGCAAAACCTGAGCCGCCACCACAACATTATTCTGCCAAGGAACACATCATGTTATTTCACGTAAGAATGGATGTACACATTCCCAAAGACATTCCGTCTGAAACCGCCGAGCGCATCAAGGCCGATGAAAAAGCCTATTTCCAAAGCTTGCAGCAAAGCGGCAAATGGCGGCACATCTGGCGCGTGGCCGGCCAATATTCCAACATCAGTATTTTCGATGTGGAAAGCAACGAAGAATTGCATCAGCTTTTGATGTCGCTGCCGCTCTTTCCCTACATGCACATCGAAGTGATGGCGCTTTGCCGCCACCCTTCATCGCTGCATGCGGATGATCGTTAAACCTTTCCCCACCCTTTCAGACGGCCTGAACACACGCTCAGGCATGTGAAAACCCGTGCTGCGTTTGCGCTGCACAGCTTTGCCACACCCTAAAAATCTACAAACCGCCCAGGAGAAACACCATGAACCACCAGCAAATCGACCAATTGGTTAAAACCTTCAACATCGACACCGCCAAAGGCCAAGTCAACCCGCGCGTGCAGGAAATCACCGTACGCCTGGTGGCCGATCTTTTCAAAGCCATCGAAGATCTCGACATGAGCCCGCACGAAGTGTGGAAAGGTATGGAATTTCTGATTGACGCGGCCAAAGCCAACGAAATCGGCCTCTTTGCCGCCGGGCTCGGCCTTGAGCGCTTTGTCGACATCCGCGCCGACGAAGCCGAAGAAAAAGCCGGCCTCTCAGGCGGCACGCCGCGCACCATCGAAGGCCCGCTGTATGTTTACGGTGCGCCCGAAAGCACCGGCTTTGCCCGCATGGACGACGGCGCCGAATCGGCACACGCCAAGCCGATGATTCTGGAAGGCACGGTTTACGATGCCGAAGGCCGCCCCGTGCCCCATGCCAAAGTGGAAGTGTGGCACGCCAACACCTTGGGCAATTATTCGTTTTTCGACAAAAGCCAGAGCGATTTCAACCACCACCGCACCATCATCACCGATGAAAAAGGCCGCTACAAAGCCCAATCCATCGTGCCCAACGGCTACGGCTGCCCGCCCGAGGGCTACACCCAAGCCTTGCTGAACCTGCTCGGCCGCCACGGCCGCCGCCCCGCACACGTGCATTATTTCGTTACCGCGCCGGGCCAGCGCAAGCTCACCACCCAAATCAATATCGACGGCGACGAATATCTGTGGGACGACTTCGCTTTCGCCAGCCGTGAAGGCCTGGTGCCGCCGGTGCAGGAAGTAAACGACGAAGCCGCGATTGCCGCGCAAGGTTTGGATAAACCTTATGCGCACATCGTGTTCGACATCCACCTGCTGCCCGAAACCGAGGGCGTGTTTGAAGCCGAAAACGAGCGCCGCCGCGCGGCCGCCGCCTGAGCGCAGCCCGAAGCATTCAGACGGCCTCACCAATCAATCCAGGCCGTCTGAAACCCCTTTTAAGGAGCACACCATGATTCCCATCCACACTGAAAAAAAGCGCCTCGACGACTTTTTAATCGAAAACCACGAAACCGGCGATTACCGCCTGCACCGCAGCGCCTTCACCGATGAAGAATTGTTTGAGCTGGAAATGAAACACATTTTCGAGGGCAACTGGATTTATCTGGCGCACGAAAGCCAGATTCCCAACATCAACGATTACTACACCACCCACATCGGCCGCCAGCCGATTGTGATTGCCCGCAACCGTCAGGGTGAGCTGAACGCGTTTATCAACGCCTGCACCCACCGCGGCGCGCAATTGTGCCGCTTCAAAAAAGGCAACAAAGCCACCTACACCTGCCCGTTTCACGGCTGGACCTTCAACAACAGCGGCAAACTTTTGAAAGTGAAAGACCCCGACGAAGCCGGCTACCCCGAATGCTTCAACAAAGAAGGCTCGCACGATTTGAAAAAAGTGGCGCGCTTTGAAAACTACCGCGGCTTTCTCTTCGGCAGCATCAACCCCGATGTGGCGCCTTTGAGCGAATTCTTAGGCGAAGCGGCCAAAATCATCGACATGATTGTGGACCAATCCGCCGACGGGCTGGAAGTGTTGCGCGGCTCCTCCACTTATACCTTCAACGGCAACTGGAAGCTGCAAGCCGAAAACGGCGCCGACGGCTACCACGTTTCCGCCGTGCACTGGAATTACGCCGCCACCACGCAGCACCGCAAAGAAGTGCAGGCCGCCGACAACATCCGCGCCATGAGCGCCGGCAGCTGGGCCAAACAAGGCGGCGGATTTTATTCGTTTGAAAACGGCCACATGCTGTTGTGGACCAACTGGGCCAACCCCGAAGACCGTCCCAATTGGGACAAACGCGAAGCCTATGCCGAGCAATTCGGCCAAGCCACCGCCGATTGGATGGTGCAGCGCTCGCGCAATTTATGCCTTTATCCGAATGTGTATCTGATGGATCAATTCGGCTCGCAAATCCGCCTGCTGCGCCCGCTCTCGGTAGACAAAACCGAAGTGACGATTTACTGCATCGCCCCCAAAGGCGAATCCGACGAAGCACGCGCCCACCGCATCCGCCAATACGAAGATTTCTTCAACGTGAGCGGCATGGCCACGCCCGATGATTTGGAAGAATTCCGCTCCTGCCAAGAAGGCTACAACGGCATCGCGCTGGAATGGAACGATATGTGCCGCGGCGCCACCCACTGGATCGAAGGTGCCGACCAAGCCGCCGCCGACATCGGCCTCAAGCCGCTGCTCTCGGGCGTGAAAACCGAAGACGAAGGCCTCTACACCGTGCAACACCGCTACTGGCTGCAAGAAATGAAAAAAGCCGTGGCCGACCAAGGAGCAGAAAAATGAGCCGCATCGAACAAATCAGCCAGTTCCTCTACCGCGAAGCCCGCTATCTCGACGACAAACAATGGGAAAAATGGCTGGCCTGCTACCACCCGCAAGCCTCTTTCTGGATGCCGAGCTGGGACGACGATGGTTCGCTCGTCACCGACCCGCAGCGCGAAATTTCACTGATTTATTATCCCGACCGCCAAGGCTTGGAAGATCGTGTGTTCCGCATCGAAACCGAACGCTCCAGCGCCACCATTCCCGACACCCGCACCTCGCACAACATCAGCAATGTCGAGATTCTGGCCGAAGAAGGCGCGAAGCTCACCGTGCGTTTCAACTGGCTCACCTTCAGCTTCCGCTACCACACCACGCACACCTATTACGGCTGCTCGGAATACGATTTGGATGTGTCGGGCAACGAGCCGCTGATTACGCGCAAATATGTGGTGCTGAAAAACGATTACATCAACCAACCGATTGATGTGTATCACGTTTGAGGCCGTCTGAAAGAGATGCGTAGGTACGATTAGCGCAGCGTAATCGTACGCATGCAAAAGGCCGTCTGAAAGGATGCGTAGGTTCGATTAGCACAGCATAATCGCACGCATGCAAAAGGCCGTCTGAAAGGGTGCGTAGATACGATTAACACAGCGTAATCGTACGCATGCAAAAGGCCGTCTGAATGTTTTGCGAATAATTTCATACCGGCCACTGAAAAAAGCAAACCTCACGGCTTGCGAGCCACCGCAACAACACAACAAAAACCTTGCAGACAAGCATCACAAAGCCGTCTGAAACACAAAAACAAAGGAGAAGCCCAATGGAACACACCATCGCCCTGCAATTCGAAGACGGCGTTACCCGCTTTATCGGCTGCCGCAGCGGAGAAACCGTGGCCGATGCGGCCTACCGCCAAAAATTCAATATCCCGCTCGACTGCCGCGACGGCGCTTGCGGCACCTGCCGCAGCTTTTGTGAATCGGGCAGCTTCGATATGCCCGAGAGCGGCTACATCGAAGACGCGCTCACGCCCGAAGAAGCTGCCGAAGGTTTTGTGCTCACCTGCCAGATGAAGCCCACTTCCGATTGCGTGCTGCGCATCGCTTCTTCATCGGAAGCGGCCAAAACCGGCGTGGCCGTGTATGAGGGCGAATTGGTGGAATTGGCGCAGCTTTCCGAATCCACCATCGCCTTCGGCATCAAAACATCCGCGCCGGAAGAATTGGTGTTTCTGCCCGGCCAATATGTCAACGTAAGCCTGCCGAGCACGGAAGAAACCCGCTCTTATTCGTTCAGCTCGCCGCCGATGGCCGACATTGCCCGCTTTGTGGTGCGCAACGTGCCCGGCGGCAAAATGAGCAGCCATTTGAGCAGCGCGGCCAAAGTGGGCGACAAAATGCAGTTTGCCGGCCCTTACGGCAGCTTTTACCTGCGCCCCGTGATCCGCCCCGCCCTGTTTCTGGCCGGCGGCACCGGCATCGCGCCTTTTCTTTCCATGCTCGACAGCCTGGCCGTGTCGGGCTGCCATTATCCGGTGAACCTGGTGTTTGGCGTCACCAACGATTTCGATTTGGTGGCGCTGGAAAAGCTCGATGAAATACAGGCGCACCACCCGTGGTTTCACTACACCACCTGTGTGGTGAGCGAGGCGAGCGCGCACCCGAAAAAAGGCTATGTTACCCAGCATATCGAGCCCGAGTGGCTCAACGATGGCGATGTGGATGTTTATCTCTGCGGGCCGGTGGCAATGGTGGAAGCCGTGCGCGGCTGGCTCGAGCAATCGGGCATTGCGCCGAAAAGCTTTCATTTTGAAAAATTTTCCGCCAGCGAGCAGAAATAGGAGCCCTTATGAATCCGCGTTTTAACAACAAAATCTGCATTGTCACCGGCGCAGCACAAGGCATCGGCCAAGGTGTGGCGCTGGCGCTGGCGGCAGAAGGCGGCACCGTGGTGCTGGCCGACCGCAGCGAATTTGTGCACCACACCGCCGAGGCCATCCGCAGCGCCGGCGGCAAATGCCTCACCGTGATGGCCGATCTAGAAACCTTTGCCGGTGCGCAAAGCGTGGTGGATGCAGCGGTGGCCGAGTTCGGACGCGTGGATGTGGCCGTGCACAATGTGGGCGGCACCATCTGGGCCAAGCCTTATCAGGAATACGCCGAAGCCGAAATCGAAGCCGAAGTGCGCCGCTCGCTCTTTCCCACGCTGTGGAGCTGCCGCGCCGTGCTGCCGACGATGATTGCCCAACAAAGCGGCAGCATTGTGAATATTTCTTCGATTGCCACCCGCAGCATCCATCGCATTCCCTACGCCGCCGCCAAAGGCGGGGTAAACGCCATGAGCATGAGCTTGGCGATGGAGCACGCTTCAGACGGCATCCGCGTCAATGCCGTGGCCACCGGCGGCACCGAGGCACCGCCGCGCAAAGTGCCGCGCAACCCCCAACCCTTGAGCGCGCAAGAGCAGGCTTGGTATCAGGCGATTATTGACCAAACCGTCGAATCCAGCCTGATGAAGCGCTATGGCAGCATCGAAGAGCAAGTGCGGGCGATTTTGTTTCTGGCATCGGATGAAGCGAGCTACATCACCGGCACCGTGCTGCCCGTGGGCGGCGGCGATGTGGGCATGGGATAAGGCCGTCTGAACGATTTCTGCTTAATGCGTAGGGACGATTAGCGCAGCGTAATCGTACGCATGCGAAAGGCCGTCTGAAGGTTTAAAGAGCATGATTCATGCGGATGATTTCATGCTAAATGCCCACGATTTAACCCACTTTGCAACCCAGCACAAGGAAGCTGCCATGCTGAAAGACTTTTCCCTTTCCGCCCTTACCGCCGGTTTTCTGGCGGTGCTGATTTCCTATGCCGGGCCGATGGTGTTGATGTTTCAGGCAGCCTCGGCGGCGCAGATTTCCACCGAGATGATGATCACTTGGGTGTGGGCGGTTTCCATCGGCGCGGCGGTGTCGGGCATTGTGCTCAGCACGCTTTTGAAAGTGCCGGTGATCACCGCTTGGTCGGCGCCGGGCAGCGCGCTGCTGATCACGCTTTTTCCCGCGCTGAGCCTGGGCGAAATGGCCGGCGCTTATCTCACCGCCGCCGCGGTGATGCTTGCCATCGGCTGGCTGGGCTATTTCGATAAACTGATGGCCTTTATTCCAAAAGGCGTGGCCGCCGGCATGATGGCGGGCATTTTGTTTCAGTTTGGCACACATGCATTTGGCGCAGTAGCCGAGATGCCTTTTTTGCTGTTTGCCATGCTTTTGGCTTATCTCACCGCCAAAAAATGGCTGCCGCGCTACACCGTGGTGCTGGTGTTTGCCATCGGCCTGCTGCTCACGGCGCTGGGCGGCCACTTGGATTTCAGCCGCGTGGCGCTGAGCATCACCCGCCCGGTGTGGATTGCGCCGGAATGGACGCTCTCTTCCACCTTAAGCCTCGCGCTGCCGCTGATTATGGTGAGCCTCACCGGCCAATTTCTGCCCGGCATGGCGGTGTTGCGGCTGGCGGGCTACACCACGCCGGCCAAGCCGATTATGACCATTACCGGCATTGCTTCGCTGGCGGTGGCCTGCTTCGGCGGCATCAGCATTGTGTTGGCGGCCATCACCGCTTCGCTGTGCACCGGCAAAGATGCCCATGCCGATCCGGCCAAACGCTATATCGCCGGCATCAGCAACGGCGTGTTTTACCTTATCGGCGGCCTTTTTGCCGGCGCGATCGTGACCTTGTTCACCGTGCTGCCCAAAGCCTTGATTGCCATTTTGGCCGGGCTCGCGCTGATCGGAGCCATCGGCAGCAATCTGGCCGCAGCGATGGAAGACACAAATCACCGCGAAGCGGCGGTGATCACTTTTCTCGCCACCGCCTCCGGCATGACACTTTGGGGCTTGGGCGCGGCTTTTTGGGGCGTGGTGATCGGGCTTTTGGGGGCATGGCTGCTCAAGCCCAAAACACAACCCACGCTTTCAGACGGCCACACACATCAAAAATAAAGGAGCAAACCATGATAGACAAAACCGCCTTATCCCTGCATGAAGCGGTGGCGCAAATCCACGACGGCGCCACCGTGATGATCGGCGGCTTCGGCACCGCCGGCCAGCCGGCCGAGCTGATAGACGCACTGATTGAGCACGGCGCCAAAGGGCTGACCATTGTCAACAACAATGCCGGCAACGGCGACATCGGCCTAGCCGCTTTGCTCAAAGCCGGCCAAGTGGAAAAAATGATTTGCTCGTTTCCACGCCAGAGCGATTCTTATGTGTTTGACGAACTTTACCGCGCCGGCAAAGTGGCGCTGGAATTGGTGCCGCAAGGCAATCTGGCCTGCCGCATCCAGGCCGCAGGCGCGGGGCTGGGCGCGGTGTTCACCCCCACCGGCTACGGCACGCTTTTGGCCGAGGGCAAAGAAACGCGCGAAATTAACGGCCGCCAATATGTGCTCGAATACCCGATTCATGCCGATTTCGCCCTGATTAAAGCCTATCAGGGCGACCGCTGGGGCAACCTGGTTTACCGCAAAACCGCGCGCAATTTCGGCCCCATTATGGCCGCCGCCGCCCAAACCACCATCGCGCAAGTGAAAGAAATCGTGGCCTTGGGCGATTTAAACCCCGAGCACATCATCACCCCCGGCATTTTCGTGCAACACGTTGCGGCCGTCTGAAAGGAGCCTTGCCATGAATTACCAAGCCAGAAGCCGCGCCGAAATCGCCCGCCGCGTGGCGCAAGATATCCGCGAAGGCATGTATGTCAACCTCGGCATCGGCCTGCCCACCAAAATCGCCGATTATCTGCCTGCCGATGCGGAAATCTTCCTACACAGCGAAAACGGCCTGCTCGGCATGGGCCCCGCCCCGAGCGAGCGCGAGCGCGACAGCGAGCTGATTAATGCCGGCAAAGAATACGTTACCCTGATTAAAGGCGGCAGCTTTTTCCACCACGGCGACTCATTTGCCATGATGCGCGGCGGCCACATCGATTTGTGCGTGCTCGGCGCTTTCCAAGTGGCGGCCAACGGCGATTTGGCCAACTGGCACACCGGCGCAGCCGATGCCATCCCCGCCGTGGGCGGCGCAATGGATTTGGCCGTGGGCGCCAAAGAAGTGTATGTAACCATGGAGCACACCACCAAAACCGGCGCACCCAAAATCGTGGAAACCTGCCGCTACCCGCTCACCGGCATGGCCTGCGTCAACCGCATCTACACCGATTTGGCCGTGATCGACATCACGCCGCAGGGCTTGCTCGTGCGCGAAATGGTGGAAGGATTAGATTTAGCCGAGTTGCAAAACCATACTGAAGCCAAGTTGCAAGACGGCCGCTGATGCCTTGAGGCCGTCTGAACGCTTTTCAGTTTGCAGTGCGTAGGTACGATTAGCGCAGCGTAATCGTACGCATGGATGCGAACGCGCTCCGGGCTTGTCGGGATAGAGCGCATTCCGGCCGGATTACATGCGTACGGTTACGGCCTGCGGCCTAACCGTACCTACGGGTTTTGCGAGTGCACGCGAAGCCTGTCTGAAACACAAAACAAACACCATGCCGTCTGAAAACCTATTCAGACGGCCTACCGACACCAAGGAAAAACCCATGAGCCAAGCCTATATTATCGATGCCGTGCGCACTCCTTTCGGCCGCTACGGCGGCAGCCTCGCCGGCGTGCGTGCCGACGATTTGGCCGCCGTGCCGATGGCCGCCCTGATGGCGCGCCACCCCCATCTCAATCCCGCCGCGCTCGATGATGTGCTATACGGCTGCGCCAACCAAGCCGGTGAAGACAACCGCAACGTGGCGCGCATGGCCGCGCTTTTGGCCGGCCTGCCCGAGAGCGTGGGCGGTGTCACGCTCAACCGCTTGTGCGGCTCCGGCCTCGATGCCGTGGGCACTGCCGCGCGTGCCATCAAAGCGGGCGAGCAGCATTTGCTGATTGCCGGCGGCGTGGAGAGCATGAGCCGCGCGCCTTTCGTGATGGGCAAGGCCGACAGCGCTTTTTCGCGCAGCCAAATCCTTGAAGACACCACCATGGGCTGGCGCTTCGTCAACCCCAAAATGCAGGCCGCCTACGGCGTGGAAAGCATGCCGCAAACCGCCGAAAACGTGGCCACCGAATGCAACATCAGCCGCGCCGACCAAGATCAATTTGCGCTCGCCAGCCAACAAAAAGCCGCGCGCGCGCAAGCGGCAGGCATATTTGCCGAAGAAATCGTGCCCGTGTCTGTTCCCCAACGCAAAGGCGATGCCTTGCTGGTGAGTGCCGATGAGCATCTGCGCCCGCACACCACGCTCGAAGCGCTCGCCAAACTCAAGCCCGTTACCCGCGCCGATGGCAGCATCACCGCCGGCAACGCCTCGGGCATCAACGATGGCGCTTGCGCCTTGCTGATCGCTTCCGAAACCGCCGTGCAGCAACACAGCCTTGCCCCCAAAGCCCGCATTGTCGGCATGGCTGTGGCCGGGCTGGCACCGCGCATTATGGGCTACGGCCCCGTGGCGGCGGTGCAAAAAGTGCTCGCGCAAACCGGCCTCACGCTGGCGCAAATGGATGTGATCGAATTAAACGAAGCCTTCGCCGCCCAAGCGCTGGCGGTAATGCGCGCGCTGGGCTTGCCCGACGATGCCGCCCACGTCAACCCCAACGGCGGCGCGATTGCACTGGGCCACCCGCTGGGCGCATCGGGCGCGCGCCTGGCCGCCACCGCGCTCTACCAATTGCAGCGCAGCGGCGGGCGCTATGCCTTATGCAGCATGTGCATAGGCGTGGGGCAAGGCATTGCGCTGATTATCGAGCGCGTGTCTTGATATTGAATACAAACAGGCCGTCTGAAACTGAAAGCGTTCAGACGGCCGCAAAACCCAAAAAAAGGAACACACCATGTGGATCAACACCCACGATAAAAACCGCCTCTATGCCCAATCATTCGGCGATGAGCAAGCACCTGCCCTGATTTTCTGCAATTCGCTGGGCACCGACCACACCATGTGGCAGCCACAAATCGATGCCTTGGCCGCCGATTACCGCATGATTGCCTACGACACGCGCGGGCACGGCCGCTCAAGCGCCGAGGGCAGCGGCTGGACGCTGGCCGATTTGGGCAAAGACGTGATCAGCGTGCTCGACGGCTTCGGCATCGAAAGCGCACAATTTTGCGGCATTTCCATGGGCGGGCTCACCGGCTTGTGGCTGGCCATTCATCGCGCCGAACGCTTCAGCCGCCTCACCGTGAGCAACACCGCCGCCAAAATCGGCAATGCCGCCGCTTGGCAAGTGCGCGCAGAAATCGTGCGCAGCGAAGGCATGGGCAGCATTGCCGATTCCGCCGCCTCGCGCTGGTTTACCCCCGCCTTTTGCGAGCGCCGCCCCAGCATCGTGGCGCGCCTCACCGACACCCTGCGCCACAGCCACGCCGAGGGCTATGCCAAATGCTGCGACGTGCTCGCCACCGCCGATGTGCGCGCGCTGGTGCATCAAGCCGATGTCGATGTGCAAGTGATCGGCGGCAAACACGATGCCGTCACCACCGTGGCCGATGCGCAATGGCTGGCGCAAAACCTGCCCCGCGCCTCGCTGGCCGTGTTACCCAGCGCGCACATCGCCAATATCGAGGCGACCGCCGAATTCAACCGCCTGCTGCGCCCGGCTTGAGCCGGAAAAGCCGGTTTTCGCACCCCACCCGATGCCGGCCGGGTAGATTTAAATTGAACTTTTTACTCTAAACCCTTTCAGACAACACATGCATGCCGCCAACCGGCGCTTGCCGCAGGCCGCATTATCCGGCTGGGCGCACTAGGGCGTCCTGACAATTACTTGTCATAAAAATAATCAGATAAAAGAAAGGCAGATAAGTTAAAATTTTTGTCGCCAAACAAAACATACTTATC